>NZ_JBNWDB010000006.1:0-379550 GCF_053522105.1 Agrobacterium sp. 22-3639C2
CGGACCGCACGGGAGGCATAGAAAGGACGGAATCCTCGTCTCTTTTGGCGGCGCATGCGGGAACCCCTTCCCACCCTTCACGACAGATAGCTTGCGAAGAACCGCAATTTTGCCGGAAGAGCTCTTGCGAAACCCTCTCCGCCGGCTGTCAAAGCACCGGGCCGTGCTTTAGAAACGGCAAAAGAGACGCTTAGACATCAACCCGATTGCCCCAGGCCTGTTTGCATGACCAGAACGCCAGCCCATATAAAGATCGATCTGCCCGTACTTCCCGTCAGCGACGTTCTGGCCGAGATTGCCCAAGCGTTGGACGGGTCAAAGCGTGCCGTTCTATCGGCTCCTCCGGGTGCGGGCAAAACAACGCTGGTGCCGCTTCATCTCCTGCGTGAGGAATGGCGGGGCGACGGCAAGATCATTCTTCTCGAACCACGCCGGCTTGCCGCCCGGGCCGCGGCTGGACGCATGGCTGATCTTCTTCAGGAGAATGTTGGAGAAACCGTCGGCTATCGTATGCGGCTCGACAATCGCATCTCCTCAAGAACCCGGATTGAAGTGGTGACTGAGGGTGTCTTTGCCCGGATGGTTCTGGACGACCCGGAACTTGCCGGCGTTTCGACGGTGATTTTCGACGAGTTTCACGAACGTTCACTCGATGGCGATTTCGGACTGGCACTTGCGCTCGACGTTCAGGAGGGACTGAGAGACGATCTGCGCATCCTCGTGATGTCCGCCACCCTTGATGTGGAACGCATCAGTGCGCTGATGGGCGATGCCCCTGTCATTCAGAGCCTCGGCCGCACATATCCAATCGACATCCGCTACGAGGACCGCTGGCAGGGTGTGCCTGTAGACGAGAAAGTCACAAAGGCGATTACCGAAGCTCATGCATCGGAAACAGGCTCCATTCTTGCCTTCCTTCCGGGGCAGGCAGAAATTACTCGCACGGCCAACCGGCTGGAGGGGCGCTTTTCCGACGATACAGATATCATCCCGCTTTACGGCAATCTTTCGCAAAAGGAGCAGGATGCGGCGATCAAGCCGGCACCGGCCGGACGGCGCAAGATCGTGCTTGCCACATCGATCGCAGAAACATCTATCACCATAGATGGCGTGCGTGTGGTGATTGATAGCGGGTTGCAGCGACTACCGGTTTTCGAACCGGCAACGGGAATCACGAGACTGGAGACAGTGCGGGTTTCGCGCGCCTCCGCCGACCAACGGGCGGGCCGAGCCGGACGAACGGAACCCGGCGTTGCGATCCGCCTGTGGCATCCGGGACAGACGGCAGCGCTCAACGCCTTCACGCCACCGCAAATTCTGGCGAGTGATCTTTCCGGCCTTGCACTCGACCTCGCCCATTGGGGCGTTCATGATCCTTCCGCGCTTTCATTTCTGGATGCCCCTCCCGAAGCGGCATTGAAGGAATCGATCGCGCTTCTCAAAAATCTGGGCGCACTCGATGAAAGCGGCGCGCTGACGCGACGCGGCCACCTGATGCGCAGCCTCTCACTACCGCCAAGGCTTGCGGCAATGGTAATTGCAGCGGGGAGCGAAGGTGCGGGAAAAAAGGCGGCGATGCTCGCTGTCATGCTGACGGAACAGGGACTGGGCGGAACCGACATTGATCTCGATGAAAGATTGCGCCGCTTTCTTTCCGAGAGAAGCGAAAGAGCGCAAGCGGCACGCAAGCTGGCTTCGAGACTTCTAGATGCGATCGGCGATGCGCAGACTATGAATGAACAGCCAAGCGAGGCTGGCCCCTTGCTGCTCCACGCCTATCCGGACCGGATTGCGCTTCAGCGAGGAGCGCGCGGTCGTTATGTGATGGCGAACGGCCGGGGTGCAGAACTTGCCGAAACCGAACGGCTGGCGGCGAGCAGGATGCTGGTGGTTGCCGATATTACCGGGCGTGCGGCACAGCCGCGCATCCTTTCCGCAGCAAGCATCGAGCGCACCGATATAGAAGAGCGGATGCCGCATCTTATTGTGCAGCAGGACCAGCTGCTGTTTGACAAGGCAAGCGGTCAGGCGCGTGCACGCCGCGTCACGCGCCTAGGCGCCATCATCCTCGACGAAACGCCCCTGCCCCGCCCGGAGGGTGAACAGGCGGCGCAGGCACTTGCCAACGGCGTTCGGGAATTTGGTGTCGGAATTCTTCCGTTCACAAAAGAAACCCAGCAGTTGCGCGACAGGATAGGCTTTCTGAATGCCAGCATCGGCGACCCCTGGCCGGATGTCAGCGATGCTGCATTGCTTTTACGGCTGGATGAATGGTTCGTGCCCTTCCAGCACGGCGCCCGCAGCCTTCAGGATATCCGGCCCGGCAGCCTTTCCGAGGGACTTTTAGCCCTGGTGCCTTATGAGGTCGCACGCGATCTCGGCAGGCTTGCGCCGACGCATTTCGAAGCGCCGACGGGCCAGCGGCATCCTATTCGTTACGATGCCAGCGAACCGACGCTTTCCATTCGTGTGCAGGAGCTTTTCGGGCTGACGGCTCATCCCGCCATCGCGCAGGGGCGGTTGCCGCTGCTGCTGGAATTGACCTCGCCGGCGCACAGGCCGATACAGACGACACGCGATCTTCCGGGTTTCTGGGCAGGATCGTGGAAAGATGTGCGGGCGGACATGCGCGGGAGGTATCCGCGCCATCCATGGCCTGAGGACCCGGCATCGGCATTGCCGACCAGCCGCGCAAAACCGCGCGGAACGTGATGACGATCAAAAGCACAAAGGAGATGAAGGTGGCTGGCCATCCGATCGAAACAACAAGGCTTGGCCGCGCCAGCCGCAGGATAAGGCTGCAAACCATCGTATGGTTGCGCTGGCTGGCGGTGGCCGGGCAAAGTGCGACGATCCTGCTTGTTGCTTTCGGCTTGAACTTCCCCCTGCCACTTCTGGCTTGCAGCCTTTTGATCGGTGCACTGGCGCTTGCCAACCTGTTTCTCACTGCGCGTTTTCCCTCCACCTATCGTCTGGAGCCGTGGGAAGCGACATTGCTGCTGGCATTCGACCTGCTGCAATTGACGGCGCTCATCTACATCACCGGTGGTCTTTCTAATCCTTTCGCACCGCTGATCTGCGTGCAGGTCATCATCGCCTTCGCGTCGCAGCCGCTTCGGCACTCGCTTATTCTGCTCGCATTTGCCGTCATCTGCTCGACGGCAATCGCTTTTTCGCCGTTTCCGGTTCCGTGGTATCCCGGTGAGGTGCTGCCGATCCAGCTTCTGCTGCATGTGGGCACCTGGGTCGCGATCATTGCCACGACCTCTTTCGCGGCCTTTTATGCCTATCGCGTTTCACACGAGGCCAATCAGCTGGCCGATGCGCTGGCTGCGACCGAACTGGTGCTGGAGCGGGAAAAACATCTCTCGCAGCTAGACGGTCTGGCCGCCGCTGCGGCACACGAGTTGGGCACGCCGCTGGCGACAATCAGCGTCGTCGCCAAGGAAATGGAACGGGAACTCGGAAATGATGAAAGGTTTGGCGAAGACATAGCGCTGCTGCGCAGCCAGAGCGAAAGATGCCGGGATATTCTGCGCCGCCTTACATCACTTTCCACCGATGATGAAGAACATATGCGCCGCCTGCCGCTCTCCTCGCTGATTGAGGAGGTGATGGCGCCGCACCGGGAATTCGGCATCCGTCTCGATCTCGTCGAAAAGAACAACCGGATCGACGAGCCGGTTGGCATCCGGAATGCAGGCGTTATTTACGGGCTGGGCAATCTCATCGAAAACGGCGTGGACTATGCGCGGGAAAAAGTGACCGTGACCGTGGACTACGATTCGCAGAATGTCGCCGTCACCATTGAGGATGATGGACCGGGTTATGCCCATGACGTGCTTGCCCGCATTGGTGAACCCTATGTGACCGAACGTCACAACGATACCCGGGCGGGAGGGCTGGGACTCGGGCTTTTCATTGCAAAGACATTGCTGGAACGCTCCGGCGCCACCGTTACCTTCGAAAATCGCGGTTTGAGCGGAACCGGAGCGCGGGTCACAATCATCTGGCCTCGAGCGCTTATGGACGATAAAAGAGACCGTTGACTTTACCATCCACGTGGAAGCGGCGATAAGAAGAAAAAACCGACTAAGTTGCCGAAAGGCCTGAGACATGACGACAGAAGACCAGACCCCCATCAGCGCGACAACGGATGACGACGACCCGATCGGAGCTGACAGATCGCTGCTGATCGTCGATGACGACGGTCCCTTCCTGCGCCGGCTTGCCCGGGCCATGGAAACACGCGGATTTATCGTCGATACCGCCGAGACGGTCAGCGAAGGCATTGCCCGTTCCAAGGCTGCGCCGCCCAAATATGCGGTCGTTGATTTGCGGCTTACGGATGGCAATGGTCTCGAGGTCATCGAAGCCATCCGGCAGTACCGGGACGATACGCAGATTGTCGTCCTGACGGGCTACGGCAATATCGCAACCGCCGTTACCGCCGTGAAGCTTGGGGCGCTGGATTATCTTGCCAAACCGGCCGATGCGGACGATGTCTTCAATGCGCTGACGCAGCGCAAGGGAGAAAAGACTGAAGTGCCCGAAAACCCGATGTCGGCCGACCGGGTTCGTTGGGAGCATATTCAGCGCGTTTATGAAATGTGCGAGCGCAACGTCTCGGAAACCGCCCGCCGGCTTAACATGCACCGGAGAACGCTGCAGCGCATTCTGGCGAAACGCGCGCCGAAGTAGAGCATTTACAGTATAAGTGAGAAGCGGTTTTACGTCTGGATATGGTCTGGAACCGGGTATCACTCTCCGAAGCTGCGCCCGGTCGTCCACTCCGCCAGCATCAGCCGGGTTGCAGCGGTTCTCGAGAAATCCAGCATCACCGATTTGCGGGTTGCGGGCGGTAATTTATGCTCCGGCGCATCGCGAAGCATATGGGCGCCATAGCCATCCGACAGGATAAGCCCACATTCTTCCGGAAAGATTTCGACCGGCACTTCCGGATGGGTGGCAAAAAACAGCCGGTCGCAATGCAGGCGGTATTCCGGCCATTTGCGATCGACGCGGAAGTCCTCGATCGAGGATTTGATTTCGATAATCCAGATTTCACCCTTTGCCGAAAGGCTGATGAGATCGGCCCGTCGTCCGCTTGCAAGCGGCAGTTCCGGCAAAACCGAATGTCGCATCTCGTGCAAAAGCACCTGAACGCCGCGGCGCACCAGCATCGCCTTGTCCGACTGGCGACCGTCGATTAACGGATTATTGTTGGTAAGCGAAAGAATAGTCATGGATAAAGGCTACTGAGGCGTTTGGCCTATTGTTGCAAAAAGGCAATCAACCGGCAATTTTAAAGTCACATTCGTCCTGCAGCAGCGTATCGGCTTGCCAAGAACGGCTTAATGGAAAATAACCGATTTATCCAATTAAGCCTACTCCTTCGCACAATTTGGCGAATTTTCCGCGAGAACGATATGCGCATCCGTACCTCATTGACTGCACTCGGTCTGACGGCAGCACTGGCTCTGGCCGGCTGCGCCGAAACCACATCCCAATCATCCGGCCAGGTAGCGGCGTCAGTGCCGGTCGCTAACCCGGTTCCGGCAAAGGTCGAAACCGTCCAGATCTTCAACGATGTTTACGGCCCTGTGACCGACGCGGGCTATGCGCTGCCCGCCATCCCGATCAATCGTGTGAACGAGAAGTTCCGTCGTCAGATCGTCGAATTCCAGAATAACGAACGGCCGGGCACGATCATCGTCAATACGCGTGAGCGTTTCCTTTATTATATCCTGCCCGGCAACCGCGCAGTTCGTTACGGCATCGGCGTTGGCAAGGCTGGTTTTGCCTGGGCCGGCGAAGCCTATGTCGCCTGGAAGCAGGAATGGCCGATGTGGCATCCGCCGAAGGAAATGGCCGACCGCAAGCCGGAAGTCGCAAAGTATGTCGAGGCAGGCATGGGTCCGGGTCTTTCCAACCCGCTCGGCGCGCGCGCCATGTATCTCTTCAACGAAAAGGGACAGGACACGCTGTTCCGTATCCACGGTTCGCCTGAATGGGCATCGATCGGCACCGCCGCCTCTTCCGGCTGCATCCGCATGATCAACCAGGACGTTATCGACCTTTACAGCCGCGTCCGTCCCGGCCGCAGCACCAAGGTTGTCGTGATCCAGTAAGATCAGATACCAGACAAAGAAAAAGCCGCCGTGGAATTCCCGGCGGCTTTTTTGTTTCTGGAGCATTCCCAGTAAAAGTGCATAGCGGTTTTAAGGTAGAGCACGTCGAACATTGCGTTCAGACAAGACGTGCTCTGGAGTGCCTGTCGGCCTCAAGCCGCCTGCTTCGCCTTCAGTTCGAGGCGACGGCGGTGCAGAACCGGTTCCGTATAACCGTTAGGCTGCTCCCGGCCTTTCAGCACAAGTTCGACGGCGGCCTGAAAAGCGACCGATCCTTCAAAGTTGGACGCCATCGGCAGATAGGCCGGATCTCCGGCATTTTGGCTATCGACCACGGCGGCCATGCGTTTCATGGTCTCAACGATCTGCTCTTGCGTAACCACGCCATGGCGCAGCCAGTTGGCCATATGCTGCGCGGAGATGCGCAGCGTGGCGCGGTCCTCCATCAGTCCGACATTGTTGATATCAGGCACCTTGGAGCAGCCGACGCCCTGATCGACCCAGCGCACGACATATCCCAGAATACCCTGCGCGTTGTTGTCGAGTTCGCGCTGGATTTCCTCGGGCGTCCAATTGGGACGCGGCACGACCGGCACCGATAGAATATCGGAGAGTTTTGCCCGGCCCCGGCTTTTCAGGTCGTCCTGAACGGCTGCGACATCGACCTTGTGATAATGCGTGGCATGCAGCGTCGCAGCCGTGGGTGAAGGTACCCAGGCGGTGTTGGCGCCTGCCTTCGGATGCGCGATCTTCTGCTCCAGCATGGCGGCCATCAGGTCAGGCATGGCCCACATGCCCTTACCGATCTGCGCATGGCCGGAAAGGCCGCATTCCAGACCGATATCGACGTTCCAGTTCTCGTAAGCCGCAATCCAGGCCGCCTGTTTCATATCGCCCTTGCGGATCATCGGACCCGCTTCCATCGAGGTATGAATTTCGTCGCCCGTGCGGTCGAGGAAGCCGGTATTGATGAAGACGACCCGGTCTTTTGCCGCGCGAATGCTTTCCTTCAGGTTGACCGTGGTGCGGCGTTCCTCGTCCATGATGCCCATTTTCATGGTGTTCGGCGCCATGCCGACAAGCTTTTCGGCCCGCGTGAAAATCTCGTTGGCGAAGGCGACTTCCTCCGGCCCGTGCATCTTCGGCTTGACGACATACATGGAACCGGCACGGGAATTCTGGCGACGGCCGGAGGGGCCGACATCGTAAAGCGCAATCAGCGCTGTGACGACGGCGTCCATGATACCTTCCGGCACCTCGCGGCCATCCTTGTCAAGGATCGCCGGATTGGTCATGAGGTGACCGACATTACGCACCAGCATCAGGGACCGCCCCGGCAGAGTAAGTGCTCCACCATCGGGGGCGGTGTAATAACGATCCGGGTTGAGACTACGGGTGAAGGTGTTACCACCCTTGGACACCTTCTCCGTCAGGTCGCCGCGCATCAGGCCAAGCCAGTTGCCATAAACCAGCACCTTGTCCTCGGCATCAACAGCGGCAACGGAATCCTCGCAGTCCATGATGGTTGTCAGTGCCGATTCGAGAATGACATCCGAGATGCCCGCCTTGTCACCCTTGCCGATTTCCGTCGAGGGATCGATGACGATCTCGGTGTGAAGACCATTCTTGCCAAGCAGGATCGTTGCCGGCTTTTCCGCATCGCCGGTAAAGCCCTTGAATTGCTCGGCATCTTTCAGGCCCGTTTTGCTGTCACCGATTGCAAGCTGCAAGAGGCCGTCAACGATCTTGAATCCGGTCACATCCGACCAGCCTGCCGTTTCGAGCGGAGCTGATTCGTTGAGGAAGTTCCGCGCCCAGGCAATGACCTTTTCGCCGCGTTTCGGATTATAGCCCCTGCCCTTTTCCGCACCATCGGCGTCAGAAATGGCATCCGTGCCGTAAAGTGCATCGTAAAGCGAACCCCAGCGGGCATTGGCGGCGTTCAGCGCATAACGGGCATTCATGACCGGCACGACAAGCTGCGGGCCTGCGACAGCGGCAATTTCCGAATCGACGTTGCTGGTTTCGACCTTGAAGCCGGGTCCTTCCGGCAGCAGATAGCCGATTTCCTTCAGGAAGCCCTCATAGACATCAAAATCCGTCGGGGCGCCATTCTGCCGGTACCAGCCATCCAGTTTTTCCTGCAAGGCGTCGCGCTTTGCGAGCAATTCACGATTCTTAGGGGAAAGCTCGTGGACGATGGCGGAAAAGCCTTCGAAGAAGGTTTCTGCATCAAGACCCGTGCCCGGCAGAACGTCATCCGTCAAAAAAGCATAAAGCCTGTCATCAATGGAAAGACCGAATTTATTGGTGCGGCTCACATGCGCCTCCTCGTTATCTTAAGGGCGCAGATTGGACGCTGAGGCAGGCGCTCGTCAATTGCGAGAGGCAACCAAATATTATTTCCGTTTTGGAAATAATGCCGACGATAATCGTCTTTTTCTACAAAAGCGCCTGCAAATCCTTGATGCGATCGTTCACCAGCCAGCCGTAATAGTTTTCTTCCGGCAAAAGCGGCTGTTCTCCACCTGCGGCGCGCTGACGATTTTTCTGGGCGAGAGCGGCAGCGCGCTGCGCGGATCCGCCGACATTATAAAGCGTGGACGTTACACCAGGATTTTTGGAAACATCCATGTCGGCAATCGACCTGTAGTCGTCGATCGATTTGCGGATGGAAGCTGCCATGAAGGCGAGCGAGCGATCCGGGTCCATGATCGCGGTATAAACGGCGGTCGCATCGTTTTCGTCGAGCTTCTCATAACCTGAGGTTTTCGACACCATGTCGGACAACATCAATGCCGTGAGCGGATTGATCTGGCCGAGACCGAAGGTCTGTCCGGCATAAAAGGGCTGGAAAAATACAGCGCTGAAACGATTGTTCGGATAGGCAACGCCATCTACCGTCTTGCCGCGGAAGCTGTCGTCCCAGACGTCTTCCCGACAGTTCCAAAGGCTATAGGAATCCTTTTTCGACTGGCACCTGGCGAATTGCGAATGCGTCAGAAACTGCGCGATGGTTTCGTCCTTGTAGCCGAAACGGAAGCTGCTGCCGGCATAGGAGGCGGCCTTGACGTAGTAGGATTGCAGGCGGTCATAGGCGTCGACGTTATAGGTATGCTCGCCGACAATCGCCCCGATCATGTGGATCGGATCGATACCGTAGCGCCCGGCAGTAGACTTGATCTTGCCGATCAGTGCCTTGTCGGAAGACAGGAGGTCGATCACCTTCTGGTATTTACGCTCGAAAGACGTATTGGAACCCTTGGTTCGACGTGCGGAAGCCCCCGGAATGCCCGGCTGTTCGGCATTGCGATTGCCAGGCGGGACGACCGTCGCGGCCTCGGCATAAGAAGACGAGACAACGGTGAACGTCAAAGCGGCGGCAAATGCCAGAAGAGTTTTGCGCACGAGCGAATGCCTTTTCTCAAGCCGACCTCTCCCGAACCAAGAGAAAACCGGACCATTCCATAAAGCGGTTCCAACCGGAATGCAGCCTTTCCCATAAACAAAAAGGGGGCTGAATGCGAGACAAGGCCATAAAATAAAAGAGTGCGGCAAATGTGGCCGCACTCTCGTGTCGTTGCTCTCCAAGATATTCAGAGAATATAGCGGGACAAATCCGTATCGGCGGCAAGATCGCCGACGTGCTTTTTGACATATTCCTGATCGATCTTGACGGCAGAGCCACCACGATCGGGTGCGTTGAAGGAAATCTCGTCGAGAACACGCTCCATCACCGTCTGCAGGCGGCGCGCACCGATATTCTCGACCGACGAGTTGAGATGAACAGCCACGTCGGCCAGAGCGTCGATCGCATCGTCCGTGAAGTCGAGATCGAGTTCTTCCGTCGCCATCAGCGCCTTGTACTGGCGGATGAGGCTTGCTTCCGTCTCGGTCAGGATACGGCGGAAGTCCTCCTTCGTCAGCGGCTTCAGCTCGACACGGATCGGCAGGCGGCCCTGAAGCTCCGGCAGAAGGTCGGACGGCTTTGCCACATGGAACGCGCCGGAAGCGATGAACAGAACGTGGTCGGTTTTCACCGGCCCGTATTTGGTCGATACAGTCGTGCCTTCAACGAGCGGCAGAAGATCGCGCTGCACGCCTTCACGCGAGACGCCGGCACCCATGCCGCCATCGCGCGCAGCAATCTTGTCGATCTCATCGAGGAAGACGATGCCGTCATTTTCCACCGACTTCACCGCTTCGCGCTGGATCATGTCATTATCGAGCAGCTTGTCGGATTCGTCGCGAACGAGATCGGTATAGGATTTCGAGACGGTGGTGCGCACCTTCTTGGTACGTCCGCCCATCGCCTTGCCAAACATTTCCGACAGGTTGAGAACGCCGATATTGGCACCCGGCATGCCGGGTATTTCAAAGCCGGGCATGCCCGAACCGCTGTCGGCCACTTCGATGTCGATTTCCTTGTCGTCCAGCTCGCCATCGCGCAGCTTCTTGCGGAAGCTCTCACGTGTCGCGGGTGACGCGGTCGATCCGACCAGTGCGTCGAGCACCCGCTCTTCGGCGCTCTGATGCGCCTTGGCCTGTACTTCCGCGCGCTTCTTTTCACGCACGAGGCCAATGCCGATCTCGACCAGATCGCGGATGATCTGCTCGACATCGCGACCGACATAACCGACTTCGGTAAATTTGGTCGCTTCGACCTTGATGAAGGGCGCGCCGGCAAGCTTGGCGAGACGGCGGGAAATCTCCGTCTTGCCGACACCGGTCGGTCCGATCATCAGGATGTTTTTCGGCATCACTTCGTCGCGCAGGCTCTCATCGAGCTGCTGGCGACGCCAACGGTTGCGCAGCGCAATCGCGACCGCACGTTTCGCATCATGCTGGCCGATGATGTGGCGATCCAGTTCCGAGACAATTTCCCGGGGAGAAAAAGTGGTCATTCTGTCCTCTCGGCTTTCCTGTTCCGGCCGGCCATTCTGGCCCGGCCCACAGGACCCTTGGGTGAGAAATATGCTTACTCGGCGTCGAGGGTTTCGATGACGAGGTTATGGTTGGTGTAAACGCAGATATCGGCGGCGATATCGAGCGACTTGCGCGCCACCTCCTCTGCCGACTTGTCCGTATCCATCATGGCGCGGGCAGCCGCAAAGGCGTAGTTGCCGCCGGAGCCGATGGCGATCGCACCATGTTCGGGTTCCAGCACGTCACCATTACCGGTGATGGCGAGTGTCGTGGATTTGTCGGCCACCAGCATCATGGCTTCGAGGTTGCGCAGATATTTATCCGTGCGCCAGTCCTTTGCAAGCTCTACGGCTGCGCGCATGAGCTGACCGGGATATTGCTCGAGTTTCTTTTCGAGACGGTCGAGCAGCGTGAAGGCGTCCGCCGTTGCGCCGGCAAAACCGGCAATCACTTCACCCTTGCCAATGCGACGAACCTTGCGGGCATTGCCCTTCATGACGGTCTGGCCAAGACTTACCTGACCATCGCCAGCCATGACGACCTTGCCGCCCTTCCTGACTGTAATAATCGTTGTCATCAAACACCTGTCTGCCCTACCGGGCCTGCGGTTAACGGGCCGGCATCCGGCCCTTCTCGGCATCTATGTAAGTTTGCTTTTCACGATTGCAAATCCTGCCCGCACGGCACTGTTTTGCGCAGATCATTCAAGACGATGGAACAACTGGATATTTGTGTCTCGTGCTGATAAGGAACGGCGACATTTTCACGGAGCGGCCAAAGATGGCAGAACGTAAAGGCGAGATCATCCGCAAGACCAACGAAACCTCGGTTTCGGTGCGCGTGGATATCGACGGCACCGGCAAGTCGACAATTTCCACCGGGGTGGGATTTTTCGATCATATGCTGGACCAGCTGAGCCGCCATTCGCTGATCGACATGGATATCGAGGTTCAAGGTGACCTGCATATCGATGATCACCATACGGTCGAAGATACCGGCATCGCCATCGGCCAGGCCATCGCGAAGGCGTTGGGTGACAGGCGCGGCATTACCCGCTACGCCTCGCTCGATCTTGCCATGGATGAGACGATGACCAAGGCTGCCGTGGATATTTCCGGCCGTCCCTTCCTTGTGTGGAATGTCAACTTCTCCGCGCCGAAGATCGGCACATTCGACACCGAGCTTGTGCGCGAATTCTTTCAGGCGCTGGCCCAGAATGCCGGCATCACGCTGCATATCCTGAACCATTACGGCGCCAACAACCATCATATCGCCGAAACATGCTTCAAGGCCGTTGCCCGCGTTCTTCGCGCGGCAACCGAGATCGACCCCCGGCAAGCAGGCCGCGTTCCCTCGACAAAGGGCATGCTGGCCTGACCGCCAAAGCTGTCAGGAAGCCCATGACAAGCTATCTCGTTCTGGAAGCCCCCAACGGGCCGGACAGGGACCACAAGACGACCCGCTTCATAGCAGACCGTTTCGTCTGGCTGGCACTTATTGCGCCCTGGCTGTGGCTGGCCGTAAACCGGCTGTGGCTGGCCGCGATCGTCGTATTTGCAGTTCTCGTTCTGGCCGGTTTCGCATCAATGTTACCCGGATTCGAACCGGTGGGCATTTTGTGCAGCGTCGCCATTGCCCTCATCACTGCACTGGAGGGGCGCGATTTTCTCGTCCGGCACCTGATAGGCAAGGGCTGGAAGATGACCTCGGTCATTTCCGCCCCTGATCTTTCGAGTGCCGAAGAGATATATTTCTCCGATCTTTCCGAAAATACCGAGTCGTCGGGACAGCTGTCGCAGCCGGTATGGACCCCCTCGCCGCAGAAGAGCGGTGACAAAAACTTCGTCAACGATCCCTCCGGATCGTTTCTTTTCGACTTGAATGGAAGGCGCTGACATGCGCGTCGCGATTATCGACTACGGTTCTGGCAACCTGCGTTCGGCCACCAAGGCTTTCGAGCGCGCCGCCCGCGAAGCCGGCATCAATGCAACCATTGACCTGACCGATAAGCCGGATCACGTCGCATCTGCGGACCGCATCGTCCTGCCAGGCGTCGGCGCGTATGCCGATTGCCGCGCCGGTCTCGAAGCTGTGCCCGGCATGCATGAGGCGCTTATCGAAGCCGTCGAGAAAAAAGCTCATCCCTTCCTCGGCATCTGCGTCGGAATGCAGCTGATGTCTTCGCGCGGTCTCGAAAAGACTGTCAGCATGGGGCTTGGCTGGATCGAAGGCGATGTCATTGAAATGACGCCCTCCGATCCGGCGCTTAAAATCCCGCAGATTGGCTGGAATACGCTGGAAATCCGGCATCAGCATCCCCTGTTCGACGGTATCAGAACCGGCTCTGACGGCTTGCATGCCTATTTCGTGCATTCCTATCATCTGGCGGCGAAACATCCGGCGGATGTCATAGCTACCACCAATTACGGTGGCGCGATGACGGCTTTCGTTGGTCGCGACAATATGGCTGGCGCGCAGTTCCACCCGGAAAAAAGCCAGACGCTCGGCCTCGCCCTGATTTCCAATTTCCTGCGCTGGAAGCCCTGACATGATTCTTTTTCCCGCAATCGATCTTAAAGACGGCCAGTGCGTTCGCCTGAAACTCGGCGATATGGAGCAGGCAACCGTTTACAATACGGACCCCGGCGCACAGGCGAAGTCCTTCGAGGACCAAGGCTTCGAGTGGCTGCATGTCGTCGATCTCAACGGCGCCTTCGCGGGCCAGACGGTGAATGGCGAAGCGGTCGATGCCATTCTCAAGGCCACGACAAACCCGGTGCAGCTTGGCGGCGGCATCCGCACTCTCGATCATATTGAGGCGTGGCTCAGCCGTGGGCTTGCCCGCGTCATTCTCGGCACCGTGGCGGTGCGCGATCCCGTTCTGGTTATCGAAGCCTGCAAGCGTTTCCCCGGTCAGGTCGCTGTCGGCATCGACGCCAAAGGCGGCAAGGTTGCTGTTGAGGGCTGGGCGGAAGCCTCAGAACTCGGCGTCATCGAACTTGCCAAACGTTTCGAAGGTGCCGGCGTTGCCGCCATCATCTACACCGATATCGATCGCGACGGCATTCTGGCTGGCATCAACTGGGCCTCTACACTCGAACTGGCAGATGCCGTGTCGATCCCTGTCATCGCCTCCGGCGGCCTTGCTTCCATCGAAGACATCAAGCGCATGTTGCAGCCGGATGCCGCAAAGCTAGAGGGCGCAATTTCAGGCCGCGCGCTTTATGACGGGCGCATCGATCCTGCCGAGGCGCTCGCCCTCATCAAGGCTGCGAAGGAGATAAGCGCATGACCCTCAAAGCCCGCGTTATTCCCTGCCTCGATGTAAAAGACGGCCGAGTCGTCAAGGGTGTGAACTTCGTCGATCTTATCGACGCCGGCGACCCAGTCGAGGCGGCGAAGGCCTATGATGCGGCGGGAGCGGACGAACTCTGCTTTCTCGACATTACCGCCTCGTCCGACAATCGCGACACGATTTTCGACGTGGTATCGCGCACGGCCGACCATTGCTTCATGCCGCTGACCGTCGGCGGCGGCGTCCGCGCCGTGGCTGACATCCGCAAGCTGCTTCTCTGCGGTGCAGACAAGGTCTCCATCAATTCCGCAGCGGTGAAAGATCCTGATTTCGTCGCGCAGGCTGCCGACAAATTCGGCAACCAGTGTATCGTCGTCTCCATCGACGCCAAACGGGTTTCGAAGGACGGGGAAGACGGACGCTGGGAGATCTTCACGCATGGCGGACGTCAGCCAACCGGAATCGACGCCGTGGAATTTGCCATCAAGATGGTCGAACGCGGTGCCGGCGAATTGCTCGTCACCTCGATGGACCGCGATGGCACCAAAAGCGGATACGATATCGGCCTGACACGCAGCATTGCCGATCAGGTTCGCGTGCCCGTCATCGCCTCGGGTGGCGTCGGAACGCTGGATGATCTGGTAGCCGGCGTTCGCGATGGCCATGCGACCGCAGTGCTTGCCGCTTCCATTTTCCACTTCGGCACCTATTCGATCGGGCAAGCCAAGAGCTACATGGCCGAGCATGGCATCGCCATGCGTCTCGACTGATTGCAGGAACCTTTCCATGAGCGCATTTTCCCTTTCCGATCTGGAACGCATCGTCGCGACACGCGCCGCCGCCTCTCCCGATGAATCCTGGACGGCCAAACTTGTTGCGGCGGGCCAGGAACGTGCGGCGAAAAAACTGGGCGAAGAGGCTGTTGAGGCCGTGATCGCCGCCATCGCGAAAGACCGCGACGGGCTGAAAAACGAAGCCGCCGATCTGCTTTATCACCTGCTGGTGGTGTTGAAGATCGCCGACATTCCCCTTGCCGACGTCTTTGCGGAGCTGGAGCGCCGGACCGGACAGACCGGACTTGCGGAAAAGGCAGCGAGGCCGACATCATGAATGTGAAGGCAGGCAGCGGGGAGAGAGGCATGCCGAGCACACTCGATCATTTCCGCCCGGATGAATATTCGCCCTATCACTTCTTCAGCTCGGAAGAATGGGCAAAGTTTCGCGCCGACACACCACTCACCCTTTCCGCCGACGAGGTCAAAAGACTGCGTTCGCTGGACGACCCGATTGATCTGGACGAAGTGCGGCGTATCTATCTGTCGCTGTCGCGCCTGCTGTCATCGCATGTGGAAGCATCGCAGCTGCTGTTCGAACAGCGCAACCGCTTCCTGAACATGGCGGATGTCAACAAGACGCCCTTCGTCATCGGCATTGCCGGGTCGGTGGCGGTTGGAAAATCGACAACGGCGCGTATTTTGAAGGAGCTTCTGGCCCGCTGGCCTTCCAGCCCGAAGGTCGATCTCATCACCACCGACGGGTTTCTTTACCCGAACGAGGTGCTGCGGCGCGAAAACCTGATGGAGCGCAAGGGCTTTCCGGAAAGCTACGACATCGGTGCGCTGCTGCGTTTCCTCTCGGCGATCAAGGCGGGCCAGCCGAATGTGAAGGCGCCACGCTACTCGCATCTGACCTATGACGTGCTGCCCAACGAATTCACTGTCATCGACCAGCCGGATATCCTCATCTTCGAAGGCATCAACGTGCTGCAATCACGCGACCTGCCGGCGGGCGGGCGGATAGTGCCGATCGTTTCCGACTTCTTCGATTTCTCGATCTACATCGATGCGGATGAGGACTTCATTCACAACTGGTATGTGAACCGGTTCATGAATCTGCGACAAACCGCCTTCCGAGACCCGAATTCATTCTTCAATCGCTATGCGTCGATCAGCGAAGAGGCGGCGCTCAGCATTGCCGAGGGCCTCTGGCAGAACATCAACCTGAAGAACCTGCGCCAGAACATCGTGCCCACGCGTCCACGCGCCGATCTTATCCTGCGCAAGGGCAAAAACCACCTGATCGACACGGTGGCCCTTCGCAAGTTGTGAAAGATGCCGCAAAAGCGGCATCTCCATCGCAGCGGTTAAAATCCGTTATTAGGCAAGGTCAGGAATGCGCAGGACCTGACCGGGATAGATTTTATCGGGATGGGTCAGCATCGGTTTGTTGGCTTCGAAGATGATGTTGTTCTTGCCACCATTTGCCTTGCCGTACTGGGCCTCAGCGATCTTCCAGAGATTATCGCCCTTCTTGACCGTGTAGAAAACGGGTTCCTTCGCCGGCGCTTCTGCCACCGTCAGTTCGCCGGCCTCGACCTTGGAAATGCCGAGCGTATTGCCAACGGCGATGACTGCCTTTTCGAAAATCGACTGGTCGGCCACTTCGCCCTTCAGAACGACCTTATCGTTCACCACCTCGACCTGAACCTTGTCGGTGCCGAGATCGTGGGAAGCGAGTTCTTTTTTGACGGCTTCGACATCGGGGGCATCATCTCCACCGATACCAAGCTTCTTTCCCGCTTCCTTGATGAAATTGAACAGACCCATAGCACCCTCCTTGGTTGTAGGAGGTCTACCAGACGATATCTGGAGGTCTATGACAAGTGCGAAACATTTTGCCATCCAGCTGCGACCTAGTCGCCTGACGGCTTGCCACGCATTTTCTTGACATCCGACCGGCCGGATTTCGCCTTGAGGCGGCGCTCGACGGAACCCTTGGTCGGCTTGGTAGCCTTGCGCACCGGCGGCGGCGGCGCTGCCGCTTCAAGAATCAGTTCCTTCAGCCGTTCACGCGCGTCTTCGCGATTGCGCTCCTGGCTTCGAAACCGGCTCGCCTCGATCATGAGCACGCCTTCTTTCGAAACACGCCGCCCGCCCAGACGCAGGGCATTCGCCTTCACCCGTTCCGGCAGGGAGGGAGAATTGGCGATGTCGAAAAACAGCTGAACCGCCGTCGAGACCTTGTTGACATTCTGGCCACCCGGCCCGCCGGCAAGCACGAATTGCTCCGTCAGCTCCCAGCCGGCGATGGTAATTCGGTTGCTGATGTAAAGCGGGGCGCTGGCCATGTTTTTTCTCCGCGCCGGTGATGCCACAGATCGAGAAAAATGAAAACAAGGCACGAAACGAAAGAACCCGGCACAAGGCCGGGTTCCCCTCCTCATCATAAACGAGGCTTATTCATTCTGCAGCAAGCAGCAGACCCGGTGCTGCATCGCGCACCTTGCTGTCGACGTGATCTTCGAACTTGGTGAAGTTCGTAACGAACATCGACACAAGCTTCTTCGCCTGCGCGTCGTAAGCTGCGCCGTCGGCCCAGGTCGAACGCGGGTCGAGGATCGCGGCATCGACGCCTTCCAGCGACAGGGGCACGGCGAAACCGAAATTCGCATCGGTGCGGAATTCGGCACCCTTCAGCTCGCCGGTGAGGGCTGCCGTCAGAAGCGCGCGGGTCGCCTTGATGGGCATACGCTTGCCGATGCCGTAAGCACCGCCGGTCCAGCCGGTGTTGACCAGCCAGCAGTCCACGCCATGCTTGCCGATCAGCTCACGCAGCAGGTTGCCGTATTCCGCCGGGTGGCGCGGCATGAAGGGTGCGCCGAAGCAGGTGGAGAATGTAGCTTCTGGCTCAGTCACGCCCTTTTCCGTGCCGGCAACCTTTGCCGTGTAGCCGGAAAGGAAGTGGTACATGGCCTGTTCCGGCGTCAGCCGGGCAATGGGCGGCAGCACGCCGAAGGCATCCGCAGTCAGCATGATGATCGTCTTCGGATGACCGGCAATGCCCGTTTCCGATGCATTCGGAATGAAGTGCAGCGGATAGGCACTGCGGGTGTTTTCCGTCAGCGAGTTGTCGTTGAAATCCGGAACACGGTTTTCGTCCAGCACGACGTTTTCGAGAACGGTGCCGAAACGGCGGGTCGCGGCATAGATTTCCGGCTCGGCTTCGGCCGACAGCTTGATCGCCTTGGCGTAGCAGCCGCCTTCGAAATTGAAGATGCCGTGTTCGCCCCAGCCGTGCTCATCGTCGCCGATCAGCGTGCGCGACGGATCAGCCGACAGCGTGGTCTTGCCGGTGCCGGACAGGCCGAAGAACACGGCGGAATCACCCTCGGGACCGACATTGGCCGAGCAATGCATCGGCATGACGCCCTTGGCCGGCAGCAGGTAGTTCAGCACCGTGAAGACCGACTTCTTGTTTTCACCGGCATAGGAGGTACCGCCGATAAGGACGAGACCATTGGTGAGATCGCAGGCGATGACGGTTTCCGAACGGACGCCGTGACGCGCCGGATCAGCCTTGAAGCTCGGCAGATTGATGATGGTCAGCTTCTGTTTGAAGCCTGCCAGTTTCTCCCGCTTCGGGCGGATGAGCAGGTTGCGGATGAACAGCGAATGCCAGGCAAGCTCAGTGACGACACGGGTCGACAGGGCGTTTTCCTCATCGGCACCGCCGATCAGGTCCTGAACATAGAGCGTCTTGCCGGCGGCGTGCGCAAGCATGTCCTGACGCAGCAGCTCGAAGTTTTCCGGCGACAGCGGCTTGTTGTTGTCCCACCAGATAGTGTCTTCGGTGGAAGCGTCGCGGACGACGAATTTGTCCTTCGGAGAACGGCCCGTATGCTGACCGGTAACGGCACGAAGTGCGCCATCCGCCGTCAGCTCGGCTTCGCCGTTGCGGATCGCCTCTTCGTACAATTCGCTTTCGTTGAGGTTATAAAAGACGCGGGAGGCCTCGCCCAGTCCGAGTTCCGCAACTCCATTGGCAGGATTATGAACCCCAAGCTCGTTCATGACGCGTTCCTTGTAAATGACGATAAGGCCGTTGAAATTTTCACGGAAAATACGTGGCGGCTTTTAGAAACGCAAGAGTGAAACTTTAAATAACTTAGTGATTTCAATATATTAATCGATTTAAAAGATTTTATTTCTTTTTAAATCGGTTGAAGACGCATTAGAATCCAGCTGCGGCGTTTTCCCGGAATTGGCCTAGTCACACCAGGCGATTTGGTTGTGAGTTTTCCTTTGCCACAATTTGTTCCACCTTTATACTCATGAGAGTGGCTCGCGGCGCGCAACCTTGGCTGGGTGGATGTCGGGAGTTACGAGAAAATGACGATGGAGACCAACTACATGCAGACGATCGCGCTTGTCGACGACGACCGGAATATTCTCACTTCGGTATCGATCGCGCTCGAAGCCGAAGGCTACCGGGTCGAAACGTATACGGACGGCGCCTCCGCGCTTGACGGACTGATTGCCCGTCCGCCGCAGCTCGCCATTTTCGACATCAAGATGCCGCGCATGGACGGCATGGAGCTTTTGCGGCGTCTTCGCCAGAAATCGGATATTCCGGTTATCTTCCTGACCTCCAAGGATGAAGAGATCGACGAATTGTTCGGCCTGAAGATGGGTGCTGACGATTTCATCACAAAACCCTTCTCGCAGCGCCTTCTGGTGGAACGCGTCAAGGCCATCCTGCGCCGCGCCAGCAGCCGCGAGGCTTCCGCTGCGACCGGCGGCAGCACGCTGAAGCCGACGGCTGATCAACAGGCGCGTACGCTCGAACGCGGCCAGCTGGCCATGGATCAGGAACGCCACACCTGCACCTGGAAGGGCGAGCCGGTGACGCTGACCGTTACCGAATTCCTTATCCTGCATTCGCTTGCACAGCGGCCAGGCGTGGTGAAAAGCCGCGACGCGCTGATGGATGCGGCCTACGACGAACAGGTCTATGTTGACGACCGCACGATCGACAGCCACATCAAGCGCCTTCGCAAGAAGTTCAAACTGGTCGATGGTGACTTCGATATGATTGAAACGCTTTATGGCGTAGGATATCGCTTCCGCGAAGCGGCTTGAACGAGCCGCAATCGGGAGAGACCACCGGAATTGTGGTGGCGAGGACATAGACTTGTTGAAGAAAACGCCGGAAACCGTCTCGGACAGTGACGATGTCGAAGATCGCGGCAGCGAACGCCGCCATCGTATCCATCCGCTGACGATCGTCCGACGCATTTTTGGCAATGCGGTGTTTTCCAGCCTCACGCGCCGCATCCTTTTCTTCAACGTGGCCGCGACGGTCGTTCTGGTCGGTGGCATTCTCTACCTCAACCAGTTCCGCGAGGGGCTGATCGATGCGCGGGTGGAAAGTCTTTTGACGCAGGGCGAGATCATCGCCGGCGCCATCTCGGCCTCCGCCTCGGTGGATACCAACTCCATCACCATCAATCCGGAAAAGCTGCTGGAATTGCAGGCGGGGCAAAGCATCACGCCCGCCCCCAATGACGAGGACTTGAGTTTCCCGATCAATCCGGAACGGGTGGCGCCGGTGCTGCGCCGGCTGATTTCGCCGACACGGACCCGCGCTCGGCTTTTCGACGCCGATGCCAACCTGCTTCTCGATTCTCGCCATCTCTATTCCCGCGGCCAGGTCCTGCGCTTCGATCTGCCGCCGGTGACGCCGGAAACCCAGACCTGGGGTGAATGGTTCACCAGCATGTTCAACCGCATGCTGCAACCGAGCAGCCTACCGCAATACAAGGAAGCGCCAGGTGGCGACGGCTCGATCTATCCGGAGGTGATGAATGCGCTGACCGGCGTGCGCGGCGCAGTCGTTCGCGTTACGGAAAAGGGTGAGCTAATCGTTTCGGTCGCCGTTCCGGTGCAGCGCTTCCGGGCCGTGCTCGGGGTTCTGCTCCTGTCCACGCAGGCCGGCGATATCGACAAGATCGTGCATGCGGAGCGCCTCGCCATCATGCGCGTGTTCGGCATCGCCACGCTCGTCAACATCGTACTTTCCCTGCTGTTGTCCTCCACCATCGCCACGCCGCTCCGGCGGCTTTCGGCGGCTGCGATCCGCGTTCGTCGCGGAGCGAGAACCCGCGAGGAGATACCGGACTTTTCGGCGCGTCAGGATGAAATCGGCAACCTTTCCATAGCGCTTCGTGAAATGACGACGGCGCTCTACGACCGTATCGACGCAATCGAAAGTTTCGCCGCCGATGTCAGCCACGAGCTCAAGAACCCGCTGACTTCGCTGCGCAGCGCCGTGGAAACCCTGCCGCGTGCCAAGACGGAAGAGTCCAAACAGCGGCTGACAGAGATCATCTTCCACGATGTCCGCCGCCTCGACCGCCTGATCAGCGATATTTCGGATGCCTCGCGGCTCGATGCCGAACTGGCGCGTGTCGATGCATCGCCGCTGGATCTCGACGTTCTTATGAAGGGTCTGGTGGATATCTCCCGCCAGATCAGCACAAAGAAAAAGAGCGTGGCGATCGACTATGTCGCCGACCGGAAGGCGGGAGCCAAAACCTCCTTCGTCGTGAACGGTCACGATCTTCGCATCGGGCAGATCGTCACCAACCTGATCGAGAATGCGCGCTCTTTCGTTTCCGAGGAAAGCGGCCGCATCACCGTGCGCCTTTCCCGTCACAAGGACCGCTGCATCGTGCAGGTGGAAGACAATGGCCCCGGCATTCAGGCCGAGGATATCGACCGGATTTTCGAGCGCTTCTACACCGACCGACCGGCAAGCGAAGGTTTCGGCCAGAATTCCGGCCTTGGCCTTTCCATCAGCCGCCAGATCGCCGAAGCCCATGGCGGCAGCCTGAGGGCAGAAAACGTCGTCGACAAATACGGCGTGATATCAGGCGCGCGCTTCACCCTGTCGCTGCCGGCGGCCGAAACCCATGAACGCTGAACGCTTCAACCTGCACGCAACCGCCATTGTCGTCGACAACACCGGCATTCTCTTCACCGGACCGTCCGGCAGCGGCAAAAGCGAGCTTGCCTTCAGCTTTCTGACGGAGGCGCAACGATGCGGATTGCCGGCGGCACTGATCGCGGATGATCAGATTTTCGTGTATCGCGACGGCGAAAACATTATCGCCGAGCGGCCGGAAGCGATTGCCGGACTACTGGAATTGCGCGGCAGCGGCATCGTTAACGTCAACAGCGTCCCGAGCGCCGGACTAAATTTCGCTGTTACGACAGTTCTTTCACCGGAAAATCCAAGATTTCCGGAAGATGACGAGGTGTTGTTGCTGCCCTGCGGCGGGCATCTTCCGCTTCTGCGTATTCCGCTTTCCAGTCTTACGCCCTATGGAAAATTTGCTGCACTTGCTCAAAATCTTTTTAAAACGAACGTGAAGTGACCATGATTCAGGCGATTTTAGGCTTGCGATTCGCATTTTCCTCATCAAGATGAAATCCCACCGATGGACAGGATTGCCGCGTTGCGATAGTCGGCAATGAGAGTGCGTGTGCAAGGGAGCATTTCATGATCGGACTAGTGCTTGTCACCCATGGCAAGCTGGCTGAGGAGTTTCGCCATGCGTTGGAGCATGTCGTCGGTCCCCAGAAATTGATCGAGACGGTTTGTATCGGTCCCGAAGACGACATGGATCAGCGCCGGCAGGATATCATCGACGCCGTTACGCGCGTCAATGATGGAAATGGCGTCATTATTCTGACGGATATGTTCGGTGGCACACCGTCCAATCTTGCCATCTCCGTCATGAACAACGGCAATGTCGAAGTCATCGCCGGGGTCAATCTTCCCATGCTGATAAAACTCGCAGGCGTTCGCAGCGAAGACAACATGGACAAGGCGCTCCAGGACGCATCCGACGCCGGTCGCAAATACATCAACGTCGCCAGCCGCGTTTTAAGCGGCAAATAAGAAGTCAGCCCCATGTCGCCTCACTCCCGGGAATTGCCGATCATCAACAAGCGCGGTCTCCACGCCCGGGCATCTGCAAAATTCGTGCAGATGGTCGAGGGTTTCGACGCGACGATTACGGTGTCGAAGGACGGAATGACCGTTGGCGGCACCTCCATCATGGGTCTGATGATGCTGGCGGCCAGCCCGGGATGCAGTGTCTATGTCGAGGCGAGCGGCAACCAGGCGGAAGAGGCGCTCGCCGCACTCGAGGCACTTGTTGCCGACCGCTTCGGCGAAGAAGCCTGACCCCACCTCCATATAAAGACATAAAGACTTCTTTATATCGTTATTGCCAGATCGTTTTTGGCCTGCTAAACCGCTGCTACGTTTAAAAGCCGGGCCAGCAGGCATGGCATTTCTGATCTGGAGAACTTCATGAGCCTTGAGAAGGACTACATCATCGCCGATATCAACCTTGCCGCATTCGGCCGCAAGGAACTGGACATCGCCGAAACCGAAATGCCTGGCCTTATGTCCTGCCGCAAGGAATTCGGCGAGAGCAAGCCCCTGAAGGGCGCACGTATTACCGGTTCTCTTCACATGACGATCCAGACCGGTGTCCTCATCGAGACGCTGAAGGAACTGGGCGCGGACATCCGCTGGGCGTCCTGCAACATCTTCTCGACGCAGGACCATGCCGCAGCAGCTATTGCAGCGGCCGGCATTCCTGTTTTCGCGGTAAAGGGTGAGAGCCTGACGGAATATTGGGAATATACCGACAAGATCTTCCAGTGGACCGATGGCGGCCTCTCCAACATGATCCTCGATGATGGCGGCGATGCCACCATGTACATTCTGCTCGGCGCGCGCGCCGAAGCCGGTGAGGACGTTCTTTCCAACCCCGGTTCGGAAGAAGAGGAAATTCTTTTCGCGCAGATCAACAAGCGCCTCAAGGCTTCCCCCGGCTGGTTCACCAAGCAGCGTGACGCGCTGAAGGGCGTGACGGAAGAAACGACGACAGGCGTTCATCGTCTCTACGATCTTGCCAAGAAGGGCCTCCTGCCCTTCCCGGCCATCAACGTTAACGACAGCGTCACCAAGTCCAAGTTCGACAACAAATACGGCTGCAAGGAATCGCTGGTAGACGGCATTCGCCGCGCCACCGACGTGATGATGGCCGGCAAGGTTGCCGTGGTCTGCGGTTACGGCGATGTCGGCAAGGGTTCCGCCGCCTCGCTGCAGGGCGCTGGCGCCCGCGTGAAGGTCACGGAAATCGACCCGATCTGCGCGCTTCAGGCCGCCATGGACGGTTTCGAGGTCGTTCGCCTGGAAGACGTTGTGTCTTCCGCTGACATCTTCATCACCACCACCGGCAATAAGGACGTTATCCGCATCGAGCACATGCGCGAGATGAAGGACATGGCCATCGTCGGCAATATCGGCCATTTCGACAATGAAATTCAGGTCGCTTCGCTGCGTAACCTCAAGTGGACAAACATCAAGCCGCAGGTCGACATGATCGAGTTCCCGAAGGGCAACCGCATCATCCTGCTGTCCGAAGGCCGCCTGCTGAACCTTGGCAATGCCACAGGTCACCCTTCCTTCGTCATGTCGGCGTCGTTCACCAACCAGGTGCTGGGCCAGATCGAGCTTTTCACCAAGCCGGGTGAATACAAGAACGAAGTCTACGTGCTGCCGAAGCACCTCGACGAAAAGGTCGCACGCCTTCATCTCGAGAAGCTTGGCGTGCGCCTGACAGAACTTTCCGACCTTCAGGCTGATTATATCGGCATCTCGAAGCAGGGTCCGTTCAAGGCAGAACACTACAGATATTAATTTCATAGTTAATATCCACTGAAATTACACAATATGTAGATGCCGTGCGCTTGACAAAGCGCGCGGCATCTTTTTTGCGCGCTCCCTTTCCGCAGATTTATGAAGACGGTATTGTCATCGAACTTGATTCGGACACGCCAAAGGGCGGCGGGGACGAAATGGGATGTCTTGTCGAAGATGCGGCACATAGGACGGAGACAGACCGGGGATGACGGTTCACAATTCGGATCTGCGCGAGCAGACAGTTCAACGCGTTGAAAACACGCATGCTGGCGTGGCATTGGGCGCGGCCATGGCGCGTTGCCGGCTGGCGATCAGTGCTGTGCGGACAGGCTTTTCGCGGCTTCCCGTCCTGATGTCCGGCACGGTTCTCGCCGGCTCTGCAAATGTGGCGCTGGCGCAGGACGGTCTTGTCGCAAAGACCGGCGCGCGGCTGTTTTCATCCGGAGAAACCATCACCTATTCGCTTTTTGTCGGCATGCTTTCGGCAACGCTGTTTTCCGTCGTCTGGCTGGTGCGCCAGCGCGGTAATATCGAGGCGGAGAGCGGTGAATACCGCAAGGCGCTGGCAGAATCCCACCACAAGATCGCGAAATACGAGGCGCTTATCTCCGACAAGAGCCGGCGCATCGTCATCTGGGACGGCGTGGACAAGCGCCCCGAATTTCTGGGGCAGCTGCCCGTAGAGACGGGCGCACCGCAGGCGGATCACGATTTTCTGGCCTTCGGGCGCTGGCTGAAGCCATCATCCGCGAGCCAGCTTGAAAAATCCCTCGAAAAACTTCGCAGCCACGCACAGAGTTTCGATCTGACGATCGAGACGCAGCGCGGCGAAGTCATTGAAGTTCAAGGCCGGGTTTCCGGCGGCAATGCCTTCGCGCGTTTCGTCGCCCTCAACAACCTGCGCGCCGAACTGGCCGAATTGCAGGTGGAGCGCGAGCGCCTGATCGCCTCGGTCTCCACCTTTCAGGAACTTCTCGATTCGATCGAACAGCCCGTCTGGCGGCGCAATGGCGAAGGCGAACTCATATGGGTGAACCACGCCTATGCGCACGCTGTGGATGCGCGCGATGCCGAACAGACCATTCAGGAGAAACGCGAGCTTCTGAACACCGTTACCCGGCAGAAGATACGTGCGGCTGCCACGCCGAGTTCCCCCTACCACGATCGCATTTCGACGGTGGTTTCCGGAAACCGTACCTTCTTCGACGTTGTCGATATCAAGACGGCGGGCGGTTCTGCAGGCATCGCCATCGATGCCACCGAAGCGGAAACCACCCGCGAGGAAATGAAGCGGGTTCTGAAAAGCCACGCCGAAACGCTGGATCATCTCGCAACGCCCGTCGCCATTTTCGACGGCCGGCAGCGGCTGCAATTCTACAATCAGGCCTTTGCCACCCTGTGGGGCTTCGATCTGGTTTTTCTGGAATCCGGCCCAGATAATTCCGAGCTTCTCGACAGGCTGCGCACCGCCGGCAAATTGCCCGAGCAGCTGAACTGGAAAAACTGGAAAGAGACGGCACTCTCCGTTTACCGCTCTCTCGATACCAAGACCGATCTGTGGCACCTGCCCAACGGCCAGACGTTGCGGGTTATCGCGACCGCCCACCCGCAGGGCGGCGCGACATGGGTCTTCGAGAACCTGACCG
The DNA here is from genome assembly GCF_053522105.1 of Agrobacterium sp. 22-3639C2. NCBI lineage: Bacteria > Pseudomonadati > Pseudomonadota > Alphaproteobacteria > Hyphomicrobiales > Rhizobiaceae > Agrobacterium > Agrobacterium sp. 22-3639C2. Next base: position 26,562 of record NZ_JBNWDB010000006.1, read on the forward strand.
AACAGGTCGATCTACAGATGCGTTACAACACCTTGGTGAAGGTGCAGGGCGAAACCATCGACCATCTGGCCGAAGGTGTCGCCGTGTTTGGTGCGGACGGACGTATTCGCCTTTCCAACCCGGCATTCAGGGCCCTCTGGGGCGTTACCGCCGAGCAGGCGGAAACTGGAACCCATATCCGCGCCGTTGAGGCCGCCTGCACGCAATCCTACGACAAGCCGGATGGCTGGCGCTCTTTCAGCCAGTTCATCACCAGCTTTGACGATGAACGCCCGTCGAGACAGGGAACGTTGGAGCTGCTCTCCGGCCTGGTCCTCGACTACGCCATTATTCCGCTGCCGGATGCGCAGACCATGCTGACATTCGTCAACATGACTGACAGCGTGCGGGCCGAGCGGGCGCTCAAGGAAAAGAACGACGCACTGCTCAAGGCCGACGAGCTGAAGAACGATTTCGTGCAGCACGTCTCTTATGAGTTGCGCTCGCCGCTGACCAATATCATCGGCTTCACCGATCTCCTGAAGACCCCGGGTATTGGAGAATTGACGGACCGGCAGGCGGAATATCTCGACCATATTTCCACCTCTTCCTCGGTTCTTCTGACCATCGTGAACGACATCCTCGATCTCGCGACCGTCGATGCTGGCATCATGCAGCTGAACTATTCGGAAAACGATCTCAACGAATTGCTCGACGACGTTTCGGTGCAGATTGCCGACCGGCTACAGGAAAGCGGTATTTCGCTCGAGATCGTCGCACCCGCGCATCTCGGCAGTCTGGTGGCGGATCACCAGCGCCTGAAGCAGATCCTCATCAAGCTCCTCACCAATGCAATCAATTTTGCGCCGGAAGGGTCTTCCGTTCAGCTTTCATGCCAGCGCAGCGAGGGTGACTTCCTGTTCTCGGTGGCGGACAAGGGACCGGGTATCCCCGAAGACATGCTCAAGGCCGTGTTTGACCGCTTCGAGACGCGCGGTAACGGCGGGCGGCGGACCGGCGCTGGCCTTGGCCTTTCTATCGTGGAAAGCTTCGTCAGCCTGCATCACGGCACTGTCAGCATCGACAGCCGGCCCGGCAACGGGACCATCGTCACCTGCCGCATTCCTTCGGGTGTGCACCCGCATTCCATCGCCGCAGAATGAGTGACGATATCCTGCCGATCACCCTTTCCCTCAATGGGGAAAAGGACACCATCCGGTTAGGCGAAGATCTGGCGCTGGCTTTGGGAGCTGGCGATTGCCTCGCGCTGATCGGAGATCTCGGCGCGGGCAAATCCACTCTCGCCCGCGCCTTCATCCGGGCGATGGCGGATGCACGTGATCTTGAAGTTCCAAGCCCCACATTCACGATCATCCAGACCTATCCAACACGTATTCCCGTTGCCCATCTTGATCTATACCGACTGTCTGACGTCTCGGAACTGGACGAACTCGGCATCGACGAGATGCTGGAAGACGGTATCTGCCTGATCGAGTGGCCTGATATCGCCGCCGAAATCCTCCCGCAAAACCAGACCATCAGCCTGCGACTGGAACACTCCGGTGACGGGCGTCGGGCTGTAATCGATGCTCCCGCGAAACAGAAAGCACGGCTTGAGCGCGTTTTCGCCATTCGCGATTTTCTTGCGAAAAATGGCAAGGGCGATGCGACCCGCCATTTCCTAAGCGGCGATGCTTCCACACGCGCCTATGAGACCATTTCCACCGATGGTCCGGACCTTATCCTGATGGACTGGCGACGCCCTTTGAGAGGTGCGATCGTTGCTGATGGCAAGACCTATGCGGAAATCGCCCATCTTGCCCAGGATGCCCGTTCCTTCGTGGCGATCGGCAATTATCTGCGAAATAGCGGCTTTCGCGCGCCTGAAATACTGGCGGCGGATACCGATCAGGGCATTCTTCTCCTGGAGGACCTCGGGCGGGAGGGGGTGCTTGCGCCCGACGGAACGCCGATTGAGGAACGTTATCTGCAAAGCGTCGCCTGCCTCGCCGCCCTTCATAAAGCTCCGACACCGCGCAAGCTGCCAGTTGGTGACGGCAGCACCTACGAAGTGCCTCCTTTCGATCGACCGGCGATGAAGATCGAGGTGTCGCTGCTGGTGGAATGGTATCTGCCCCACAAACGCGGCAAATCACTGTCCGATACCGAGAAGCGTGACTATTATGCTCTTTGGGACGGCCTGATAGACGCGCTCAGTGGCTGCGAAAGCGGGCTACTTCTGCGCGATTTCCATTCGCCCAACATTCTCTGGCAAGAGCATAATGCAGGCATCCGGCAAGTCGGACTGATCGATTTTCAAGACGCGATGATCGGCCCGACGGCCTACGATCTCGCCTCCATCGTGCAGGATGCGCGGGTTACCATTTCGCCCGAACTGCAGGAACGCCTGCTTTCGCACTATCTCGACATTAGACGAGACGAGCCGTCCTTCGATGAGGCGTCCTTTCTCAAGGCTTTCGCCATCATGTCGGCGCAGCGCAACTGCAAACTGGCCGGTATCTGGGTAAGGCTGTTGGAACGCGATGGCAAACCCGGTTATATGAAACATATGCCAAGGACGTTTCGCTATCTTTCCGCAGCGCTTTCGCATCCCGAACTTGCACCGCTCAAAGACTGGTGCGTCCATATGGGCATGGAATTTTAAAGACTGAAAGACGGTTGACCACGATGACGATCAAGAACGCGATGGTGCTGGCCGCCGGGCTCGGCACCCGGATGCGCCCGATCACGGATACGATCCCGAAACCGCTCGTCAAGATCGCCGGCAAACCGATGATCGACTACGCGCTCGACGCCCTTGTCGAGGCCGGCGCCGAGAAGATCGTCGTCAACGTCCATCACCATGCCGATCAGATGATCTCCCATCTTGAAACCCGTACCGACGCCGAAATCCTGATTTCCGACGAGCGGTCGCAGCTGATGAATTCCGGTGGCGGACTTGCCAAGGGCCTGAAACTTCTGGAGCCAGGTCCCGTCTTCGTCATGAATGCCGATCTTTTCTGGATTGGCGAGCAGCTGAATGCCGTCAGCAACCTGCGCAAGCTTGCACAATTCTTCGATGCGACGCGCATGGATATGGCGATGCTCTGCGTCGATATGGACCGTACCACCGGTCATAACGGCAAGAGGGATTTCAACCTCTCTTCGGATGGTAGACTGGCGCGGTATCGCGACGGGGACACGAACCCGGTGGTTTATGCCGGGGCCATTGCCATGGATTCGCACCTGCTGGACGATGCGCCGGGGGATGCTTTCAACCTGAATATCTATTTCGACAGCGCCATCGAGAAAGACCGGCTTTTCGGGCTTTCACTGGATGGCCACTGGATCACCGTCGGCACTCCCGATGCGATAGACGATGCCGAAAGTATCATCCGGCAATACAGGGAAAAGCGCTCTGCATGACTTTGACCCATCACGCAAAGCGCGTCCTGACGATCGCTGCGGGAACACCGTTCCTCAAAACGCTCGCGGAAACGCTGTGTGACGGGACACTGACAGCCGGCTATAAATACGACCCTGCGGATCCGCTTTCGCTTGCCAAGGTGACGATCTATGTTCCGACCCGGCGCTCCGCCCGCGTGCTGCGCTCAGAGTTTGTCGATCTTCTGGGCGGCCGTTCCGCCATTTTGCCACTGATCCGGCCGCTCGGCGAAACCGATGACGACAGCGGCTTCTTCGAGATCGAAAATCCTGAGATCATGGATCTGGCGCCGCCGATTTCCGGCACCGGCCGGCAAATCGAGCTGGCGCGCCTCATTCTGGCATGGCGCAACAGCCTGCCGGACGCCATCAGGGCCATCCATTCGGACTCACCACTTGTCGCCCCCGCCAGCCCTGCCGACGCCATATGGCTGGCGCGCGCGCTTGGCGAAGTGATCGATGCGATGGATACGGAAGAAAAGGAATGGGAGGCGCTCGCGCATCTCGATACCGGCGATCACGCCCAATGGTGGCAACTGACGGCGGATTTCCTGAAAATCGCCAGCGTGTTCTGGCCCGCCCGTCTTGCCGAACTCAATCGAACTTCCGCAGGCCGACATCGCAACGGCATCCTGAGGGCGGAGGCGAACCGGCTTGCCAACCTGCCGGACACCGGACCAATCATCGTTGCGGGCTCCACGGGCTCAATTCCGGCAGCAGCAGACCTTATCGCCTCTGTCGCCTCCCTGCCCCAAGGCGTCGTCGTGCTTCCGGGCCTCGATCTCACGATGCCGGAGGAGCAATGGGAGGCTATTGCCGAGGACCCTACCGATCCTTCAAGCCGCACCCATTCGCAATACGGGCTCTACATGCTGTTGCAGAAGCTCGATATCATGCGAGACGATGTCGTTCAGATTGGCGCTATCGATAGCGATCTTGAAAAACGCGCGGCGGTTTTTTCGGCAGCACTTGCTCCTGCCAAATCCACCAGTGACTGGAACCGCTGGCGTGAGGACAAGCAACCCGGATTTTTCGACGATGCTTTTGCGGCAGCGACCCTGATAGAAGCTGCCAACGAGCGCGAAGAGGCAACCGCAATTGCGGTGGCGCTGCGGCTGGCGCTTGAAGCGCCGGGCGCTGGCCGCCCGTCTCAGGCCGCGCTGATCACGCCCGATCGCGGACTGGCCAGGCGCGTGGCGACGGAATTGCAGCGCTTCGGTATCGAAGCCGACGATTCCGCCGGTACGCCGCTTTCCGCCACGCCGCAGGCCGGACTGACGCAACTCGCACTGGAAGCTATCCTCAGGCCCGGAGATCCGGTGCCGGTCATTTCCCTTCTGAAACATCCGCTCAGCCGTTTCGGGCTTTCGCTGGAGGCTTTTACAAAAGCATCAAAGGCGCTGGAATTGATCGCACTTAGAGGCGGCCGCGTCGAAACCGAAATCGGCAATCTGGAGGCGGTTCTCGATGCGCAACTGGCGGCACAGCGCGATGACCGGCATCCGCCTGCCTGGAGGCTGGCACTGCCTGAGGGAAGCGTAGACGCCGCGCGCGATCTGGCACGCCGGATCGCCGTTTCGACAGAGCCGCTTGGCAGCGCATTCGTTCGTCGCGACCGCTCAGGCCGGTCTTTCACGGACAAATTGCCGCTTTCCGATTGGGCCGAGCGGACGGGCCGGGTGATCGAAGCCATCTGCGCGGATGACAACAACGATCTTGCCACTCTCTGGTCCGGCGAGGCAGGCGACAAGCTTTCCGGCCTGTTTGGCGAATTGATGGAAAGCGGCGAAATCCTTGATGCGGATGGTCCGCAATGGGCTGATATCTTCGCGGCACTGGTTGCTGGCGAATCGATCAAGCCGCGATCCATGCGCCATCCGCGCATTTTCATTTTCGGTGCCCTTGAGGCACGACTGCAAAGCGTCGACACTGTCGTGATCGGCGGTCTCAATGAAGGGCTTTGGCCGGGCCAGACGGCAAACAACCCGTTTCTGTCCCGCAACATGAAGACAGCCATCGGCCTGGAACCGCCGGAACGGCGCATCGGCCAGCTGGCGCACGATTTCGAGATGGCGAACGGGACACGGCAGATTTTCTACAGCCGCGCGCTCAGACAGGGCTCGACACCCGCAGTCGCATCGCGCTGGCTGCAACGGTTGCTGGCACTCGGCGGCGAGGATTTTGCCGACCAGCTGAAGAAGCGCGGCGAGACCTATCGCCACTGGGCGGCACTGATGGATGCGAGCATCGACCAGGAAGCAGCAAAGCGCCCTGCCCCCAAACCGCCGGCTGACTTGCAGCCGAAGAGCTATTCCTTCAGCGAAGTGGGCAGGCTGCGCCGTGACCCCTATTCGATCTACGCGCGGCGTATCCTGAAGCTCAACCCGCTTGATGGCTTCAACCGCGATCCCAATGCCGCCGACCGTGGCACGCTCTATCATGCAATCATCGAGCGCTATTCCCGCGAGGGGCATATTCCCGGCACACCGGCATCGCTCGAGGCCATGCAGCGTATTCTGGATGAAAGTTTCGACGCGGAAGATCTTCCTGCACATGTCGATGTCATCTGGCGCCCGCGATTCGAGGCGGTGGCACGCGCCTTTATCGACTGGGAGAAAGAACGACATCCATCCATCCGCCGCAGCTTTTTCGAGGCGCGTGCCGGACAGGAAATCCCCGAGGCAGGCATAAGGCTGACCGGCATCGCCGACCGCATAGATATCAAGACCGGCGGTCAGGCGGATATTATCGACTACAAAACGGGGCTTGCGCCTTCAGTCAATCAGGCGCGCGCGCTGCTCGACCCGCAGCTCGCGCTGGAAGCGGCAGCACTGATGCGGGGCGCCTTCCGCGAGGCGGGTTCGCAGACGCCGGAGAACCTTATCTATGTGCGCCTGCGGCCGGGTACCCGTTTTTTTGCCGACCAGGTGAACAACGAACACTCCAACCGGGGTGGCAAAAAAGCACCGAAATCGGCAATCGAGCTGGCAACCGAATCAATCGATCAGCTGGCCAAGTTCGTGCGTTCGCTGCGTGATGGCGAAAACGGCTTTGCCTCGCGGCTGGTGCCGGAGGAGCAGCAATCCTACGGTGGGGAATATGACCACCTCGCCCGCGTTTCGGAATGGTCGACGGCAGAACCGGGAGACGGCGATGATGATTGACCCTATCGATCACGGGCCTGCCACGGACACCCCGCAAAGCTGGATAGACTGGACGAGCGATCGGCAGCGGCTCGCCTCCGATCCGGCAAGTTCCGCCTGGGTTTCGGCCAATGCCGGTTCCGGCAAGACCCATGTGCTGACCCAGCGCGTCATCCGTCTGCTTCTGGCCGGGTGCCGACCCTCCGCAATTCTGTGCCTCACCTATACCAAGGCAGCGGCGTCCGAAATGTCGAGCCGCGTTTTCGACCGTCTGGCGGAATGGGCTACGTTGCCGGATAACGATCTTGGGGATCGCGTCGCTGCCATCGAAGGAAAGATGCCGGATCGCATCAAGCTGGCCGAAGCGCGGCGGCTGTTCGCCAAGGCGCTGGAAACGCCCGGTGGGCTGAAGATCCAGACGATCCACGCCTTCTGCGAAGCCTTGTTGCATCAGTTCCCGCTGGAGGCCAATGTCGCCGGCCACTTCTCCGTCCTTGATGACCGCGCCGCAACAACCCTGCTGGCCGAGGCACGTCGGTCGCTTTTAACGGCGGTTTCGACGGAGGGAGACACCGATCTCGCGCAGTCTCTCGCTTATGTGCTTGATTTGGCGGACGAAAGCGGGCTCGAATCGCTACTCACCGCCATCATCGCCAATCGCAGCGCCCTTCGTGCCTTTTTGATCGATGCAAAACAGGCTGATGGCATCGATGCCCAATTGCGGCAGGCAATGCAGATAGACGCGGGTGAAACCGAAGAAACGGCAGCGGCGGCATTCTGGCCCTTGCCAGGTCTCTCGGGGCTTTCCCTCGATACCTATCTGACGCTTGCCGATGAAGTGGGCGGATCGCGCGTCATAGATGTCGCTTATGCCCTGCGGGAAGCGAAACGGCAGACGGATTCCGTGCGGCGCATGGAATTCATCGAAGCTGCGCTGTTGACAGCCAAGGGCGAGAAAAAATCCGATGCCTATGTCATCAACAAGGGCATGCAGAAATCCGCACCCGATCTCGTCGACGCGCTGACGCTTGCGCGGGACCATGTCGTGGCCTGTCGCAACCGCTATCGTCTGGTGCGAATGCTGGAGGCGACGAAATGCGCGCTTGTTCTGGCTGAGAGACTGATCGGCGATTTCGAGGATCTGAAAAAGCAGCGAAGCCAGCTCGATTTTGAGGATCTGATCGAGCGCGCCGCCAATCTCCTCAACCGCGATACGGCGGGCGCCTGGGTGCATTACAAGCTAGATCAGGGTATCGACCATATTCTCGTCGATGAGGCGCAGGATACCAGCCCTGTGCAATGGTCGATCATCCAGTCGCTGGCGGCGGACTTCTTCAGCGGCGAGAGCGCCCGCATGGGGCGGCGCACGCTTTTTGCCGTGGGTGATGAAAAGCAATCGATCTATTCGTTCCAGGGCGCACGACCGGAGCGGTTTTCGCAGGAGCGCGACGAGACCAAAAGGCGTGTCGATTCGGTGGAGCAGGCATTTCACCGCATCCGCCTGCCGCTGTCCTTCCGTTCCACGGAAGATGTGCTGGCCGCCGTCGATCAGGTCTTTTCGGACCCTAAAAATGCCAGCGGCCTCAGCGCCGATAACGAGCCAGTCGAACACCGCTCCAACCGCGCCGGCCACCCCGGCACCGTGGAAGTCTGGGATATGGTGGCGCCGGAAACCGCCGAGGACGAAGAAGACTGGACGGCACCTTTCGATGCACTTCGGGAAAGCGCGCCGGCCACCATCGTTGCCCGCCGGATCGCCGCGCGCATTGCCGGCATGATCGGCAACCAGACAATCATCGAAAAGGGCGTGGAACGCGCTATTGAGCCCGGCGATATTCTTGTGTTGGTCAGAAAACGCCATGCTTTCGTCAATGCGCTGACCCGTGAGCTGAAACGGCGCAAGAATATTCCAGTCGCCGGTGCCGACCGTCTTCGCCTGACCGATCACATCGCCGTGCAGGACCTTCTGGCGCTTGGCCGTTTTGTCGTGCTGCCTGAGGATGACCTTTCTCTGGCCGCGCTGTTGAAAAGCCCGCTTTTCAATCTCTCCGAAGACGATGTTTTCGATGTCGCTGCCACGCGATCCGATACGGAGAGCGTGTGGCAAAGATTGCAGACGCTTTCGCAAGACGAGAACAGCCGCTTCTTCGCAGTCGCCAACAAGCTTAAGAACTTTATCGGGCTTTCGAAAACGGCAACGGTGCATGATTTCTTCGCTGCGGTTCTGACCCTGCATGACGGGCGCAAAAAATTCCTGGGTCGTCTCGGCAACGAGGCGAGCGATGTTCTGGACGAGTTCCTGTCCTTTGCGCTTGACCATGAAAGGACCGGCTTGCCCGGCCTGCAAGCCTTCCTATCCGTTCTGGAAACGGATTCGCCGGAGGTGAAACGCGAACAGGACAAGGATCGCGGTGAAGTGCGGATCATGACCGTGCACGCCTCCAAGGGTCTTGAAGCGCCGGTCGTTTTTGTGGTCGATGGCGGTTCGAAGGCCTTCAACCACAGCCATGTCCCTAAACTGCGCTTCGTCGAAGCAGACGGGGACGCCTTCCCCGTCTGGCTGCCTGGCAGCGGTTTTTCCAATCATCTCATTCGCGCCGATGAGGAACGCCTGAAGACGGCCGCGGAAGACGAATATCGCCGGCTGCTTTATGTGGCGATGACACGTGCCGCCGATCATCTGGTCGTTTGCGGTTATCGCGGCCAGAAGGAAAATCCCGAATGCTGGCACGCCATCGTCAAGGCAGCACTCGCCGACAATGAAAAGCACTGCCAACCGCAACAGTTTATGGCCGATGGTGAAGAGTGGCAGGGGCTTGTCTGGCGCAAGTCCGATGCTCGTTCGACCCCCGCTCCGAAAAGGCTGCCTGAACCACAGACGCAAGAAGAATATGCTCTCCCGGCGGGGCTTCTTACCCCCTTGCCCGCCCTGCCATCATTGCCGAGGCCACTCAGCCCTTCCGGCGCGGGCACCATCATTGATGACGGTGCGGACGATCTTGCTGTGCGTTCGCCGCTTTTCGGCGAAAAAGCCGATGTCTCCTCACTGGCATTGCAACGCGGTCGGTTGGTGCATCGCATGCTGCAGGCCCTGCCGGATTTTGCCGAGAGTGAGCGGGAAGAGGCAGCCCGCCGCTATGCCGAACGCGCCGCACGGTTCTGGCCGACTGCCGAGCGCGAACATCTGATACGGGCGGTTTTGCGGGTCATGTCCGAACCAGCGGTGCAGCCGGCATTTTCGCCCAATAGCCGCGCAGAAGTTTCCACTATGGGGACCATGACGATCGGCAGGCAGCATTATGCGGTTTCCGGCCGTATCGACCGGCTGGCAGTGGATGGCGACCGCGTCATTCTGGTCGATTACAAGACGAACCGAGTTCCGCCGCGCGACGCGCACGAGATACCCTTCTCCCACACGGCACAGCTTGCCATCTATCGCGAAATTCTGTCACCGCTTTATCCCGGCAAGGAATTTGTCTGCGCGCTGATTTATACGGAAAATGCCGCTTTTATGACGGTTGGTGACGATGCCATGATGCAAGCCCTTGCCGCAATAAAGACAAAGTGAGATACCGGGGCATTGAAATTTCGACGCGCCCGCATCACATCGATAGTGGAAAAGATTCACTGAAAGGAGAGCCAGATATGGCTACCGTAAAAGTCGACGCCGCCAACTTCCAGTCCGAAGTCCTCGAATCCTCCGAACCCGTCGTGGTGGATTTCTGGGCCGAATGGTGCGGTCCGTGCAAAATGATCGCGCCGAGCCTTGAAGAAATTTCGTCCGAGCTTGCCGGCAAGGTCAAGGTCGCAAAGCTCAACATCGACGAAAACCCGGAACTGGCTGCCCAGTTCGGCGTTCGCTCCATCCCGACTCTTGCCATCTTCAAGAGCGGCGAAGTGGCTGACATCAAGGTCGGCGCTGCGCCCAAGACAGCGCTTTCGGCCTGGATTTCCGGCGCCGCGTAAGCAATTTTCCATGGAATAAAGAAAAGCCCGGCAGCGATGCCGGGCTTTTTTATTCGGGAGCCGTACCGTTCAATGCAAGCGCGTTTCCGGCAAGATAAAGCGAGCCGCCAATCAGGATGCGCGGCGGCGGCCCTTCGGGATCGAAGCGACGCGATAGCTCGTCCAGCGCCTCGGTCAGCGAAGATGTAGGTGCCGCAACCAGACCGGCATCAAAGGCCGCATGGGCAAGCACGACGGGATCGATCGCGGCATCTGTACCGCCGATTGGAACCGTGAAGACATACTCCGCGATATCGGCGAAAGCCTTGAAATAACCCACCGGATCCTTGGTGTTGATCATGCCGGCAATGATGAAGAGCGGGCGCGGTGTCTTTTCTTCAAACCCCGCCATTGCCTCGGCAATGACTTCGCCCGCGCCTGGGTTGTGACCACCATCGATCCAGATTTCCGCATCCTTCGGAGCGATTTCAGCGATTTTTCCGGTTAGGACACGCTGAAGACGGCCGGGCCATTCCACTGTTGTCATGGCCTTTTCGATCATCCGCTCCGTCACCTCAAAACCGGCAGCCTTGACGGCCCGGATCGCGGCAGCGGCATTGGCAAGCTGGTGGCGACCGGGAAGACGTGGCAGCGGCGCATCGGTCAGGCCGAATTCATCCTGGTAGACCATACGGCCGAATTCTTCATGGGCGGAAAAATCCTGCCCATAGACTGATGCCGGGCAACCAAGACGCTCAGCCGTGGAAACGAGGGTATCCAGCGCCGCATCATACTGCTGATGACCAATGACGACAGGGGAACCCGACTTCATGATGCCGGCCTTTTCAGCGGCAATCAATTCCACCCGGTCGCCGAGATAGGCCTGATGATCGAGCGATATCGGCATGATAACGGAAACGGCCGGGTTGTTGATCACATTGGTCGCATCGAAGCGCCCACCGAGTCCAACCTCGACCACGGCAGCATCTGCCGGATGCTCCGCGAAGAGCAGAAACATCGCGGCGGTCAGAATTTCGAAAACCGTTATCATCTGGCCGCCGTTGGCAGCTTCGATGCGGCGCAGCGCATCCGCAAAGACGGCATCATCGACATAACGGCCTTTTTCGCCGGAAACGCCGATGCGATAACGTTCATGCCAGTTCACGAGATGCGGAGAGGTGTGAACGTGCACGGAAAGTCCTGCCGCCTCCAGTAATGCGCGGCAAAAGGCCGTAACCGAACCCTTGCCGTTGGTGCCTGCGACATGAATAACCGGCGGCAACCTTTTCTGAGGGCTGCCTAGTTTTTCCAGAAGACGGGAAATTCTGTCCAGTGAAAGATCAAAACCCTTGGGGTGAAGCTGCATCAGCTTTTCGATGATCTGTTCGGCCTCGCCGATTGCGGGCTTCGTCATATCTTCTGTTCGCCTTTCAGGCGTTGTATTGGCCATTTGTCCGCCGCACCCGAGATGAAATCATGCAACGTGTAACGTCATCCCGAAGGCGCTTCCCGCCTCCGGGCGACATATTTTTCCGTCAGGCCGAAGCCGCAAGCGGAATGACCGCGTTTGCTTCTGCCGGAGCCTTCGTCATGATCTTGAGAAGGCTTGCCAGCGTATCGGGAATTTCGCGGCGATCGATCACCATATCCACCATGCCGTGCTCCAGCAGGTATTCCGATGTCTGGAAGCCTTCAGGCAGCTTTTCGCGAATGGTCTGTTCGATCACGCGCTTGCCCGCAAAGCAGATTTCGGCGCCCGGCTCGGCAATATGCACGTCGCCCAGCATGGCGTAGGAAGCAGTGACACCACCCGTCGTCGGGTTCGTCAGAACCACGATGTAGGGCATGCCTGCTTCTTTCAGCATATTGACAGCAACCGTGGTGCGCGGCAGCTGCATCAGTGACAGAATGCCTTCCTGCATGCGGGCCCCACCGGAGGCCGGGAACATGACCAGCGGGCAACGCTCGGAAATGGCGCGCTCGAACGCCTTGACGATGGCTTCGCCGGCCGCGATGCCGAGAGAACCGCCCATGAACTGGAATTCATGCACAACGGCAACGATCTTCAGGCCTTTCAGGAGGCCAACGCCGGCAAGGATAGTATCTTCCTGCTCGGTCTTCGTGCGGCTGTCGCGCAGACGGTCGGTGTATTTCTTGGAATCGCGGAACTTCAGCGGATCCTGCGCTACCTTCGGCTGCGGCAAGGCCTCATAGACGCCACCATCGAAAAGATCGACGAGACGCGCCTTTGCCGGCATCTTCATGTGGTAACCGGAAGCGGGAATGACCCACTTGTTATCTTCCAGATCCTTGTGGAAGACCATCTCGCCCGTTTCCGGGCACTTGATCCACAGGTTCTCAGGAACCTCCGGGCGGCGGCCAAGCATGGAATTGATCCGGGGCCGTACGTAATTGGTGATCCAGTTCAACTGACTACTCCTGACTGGGCCGCGCGCTTATTCCGCAGCGGCAAGGCGCGACGCACGCACGCCCGTTGAAAGTCCTTTTACCAGCGTCGTGACGGATGGCACGGTATCGGCGGTTGCCTGCCCGTCCTTCGTCAGACTGCCGGCAATCTGGTTGACGATGGCCGAACCGACCACCACGCCATCCGCCACGGCACCGATCGCTTTGGCATGATCGGCCGTCTTGACACCAAAACCGACGCAAACCGGCAGTTCCGTATGCGCCTTGATACGACCGACCGCGCCTGAGATCAACGAGGGATCGGGCAGTGCGGAACCGGTAATACCGTTCATCGATACGTAATAGACGAAACCTGAGGTATTTTTAAGAACGGTCGGCAAGCGCTTGCCATCCGTCGTCGGCGTGGCGAGACGGATGAAATTCACGCCGCGCGCCAAGGCGGGCACGCAAAGCTCATCATCCATTTCAGGCGGCAGATCGACCACGATCAGACCATCGACGCCAGCCGCCAACGCATCGTCCAGAAATTTGTCGACGCCGTAGATGTAGATCGGATTGTAATATCCCATCATCACGATCGGGGTCGCGTCGTCTTCCTTGCGGAACTCGCGGGCGAGATCGAGCGTGGTTTTCAGCGTCTGGCCGCCTTTCAGCGCGCGCTGTCCTGCCAGCTGGATCGCCGGGCCATCCGCCATCGGGTCGGAAAACGGCATGCCGAGCTCGATAACGTCGGCGCCTGCTTCCGGCAGGGCCTTCATGATGCCGAGCGAGGTTTCGAAATCCGGGTCGCCGCCCATGAAATAGGTAATCAGAGCCGGGCGGTTTTCAGCGCGCAGATCGGCAAAGCGCTTGTCCATACGTGCAGTCATGGTCTTACATTTCCATTCCGAGGAACTTGCTGACGGTGTGGACATCCTTGTCCCCACGACCCGAGAGATTCATCAGGATGATCTCATCCTTGCCCATCTTCGGTGCGCGCTTGATGACTTCCGCCAGCGCGTGACTTGGCTCCAGAGCGGGAATGATGCCTTCGAGGCGCGTCAGCATCTGGAAGGCGTCCAGCGCCTCGTGGTCCATGATCGGTACATATTCCACGCGGCCGATATCGTTCAGCCAGGAATGCTCAGGGCCGATGCCGGGATAATCGAGACCTGCGGAGATGGAATGGCCTTCCTTGATCTGGCCATCCGCATCCTGAAGAAGGTAGGTGCGGTTTCCGTGCAGAACCCCCGGCGAACCGGCCGTGATCGAAGCGCAATGCTCCTCACCCGAAAGACCCCTGCCGCCAGCCTCGACGCCGACGATACGGACACTCTTGTCATCAAGGAAAGGATGGAAGATGCCGATGGCATTCGAGCCACCGCCAACAGCCGCAATGACCATATCCGGAAGACGGCCCTCCGCCTCCATCATCTGTGCCTTTGCTTCCTCACCGATGACGGCCTGGAAATCGCGAACCATTTCCGGATAGGGATGCGGGCCGGCAGCTGTGCCGATCAGGTAATAGGTGTCATCGACATTGGTGACCCAGTCGCGCAGCGCCTCGTTCATGGCATCTTTCAGAGTGCCGTGGCCGGCCGTTACCGGCTTTACCTCAGCGCCCAGAAGCTTCATGCGGAAAACATTCGGCGCCTGACGGGCAACATCCGTCGCGCCCATATAAACGACGCAGGGCAGGCCGAAGCGCGCGGCGACGGTCGCCGAGGCAACGCCGTGCTGGCCGGCACCGGTTTCGGCAATGATACGGGTCTTGCCCATGCGCTTGGCAAGCAGGATCTGGCCAAGGCAATTGTTGATCTTGTGCGAGCCGGTGTGATTCAGCTCTTCGCGCTTGAAATAGATCTTGGCGCCGCCCAGTTCGGCCGTCAGGCGTTCCGCGAAATAAAGCGGGCTCGGGCGGCCAGTATAATGAGCGCCGAGATATTTGAGTTCTGCCTGAAATTCGGGATCGGTCTTTGCCTTCTCCCACTCCGCCTGCAAATCCAGAATAAGCGGCATCAGCGTTTCGGCAACGAAGCGGCCTCCGTAAATGCCAAAACGGCCGTCCTCATCGGGACCGGCGCGGAAAGAATTGGGTGTTGGCGCGTCGTTCACTTCAAGCTCCCTTTGGGCCTTTCGACCAATCATTCACCACATCGAAGAATGCATCAATCATCGCAAGATCCTTGACGCCCGGCGCGCTCTCCACACCGGACGACAAATCCAGTCCGCCAGCTCCGGTTTCGGCCAGAGCCTCCGCGACATTGTCCTTGTTCAATCCCCCGGAAAGCATGTAATCGATACTTCCGTCAAGAGAGCGCAGGATGGTCCAGTCGAAGGATACTCCGTTGCCTCCCGGCAAATCGGAACCCGCAGGCGCCTTGGCATCCAGCAGGAAACGGTCGGCTATGCCTATATAGGGATCAATCTTGGCAAGATCAGCGGCGTCGCGAACGGAAAGCGCCTTCATTACCGGAAGTCCGTAGAGTGCTTTGATGTTCAGCACCCTCTCCGGGCTTTCACTGCCGTGCAATTGCAGAATATCCGGTCTCAGCAGATCGACGATCTCGTCCAGATCATCATTGTCGGCATTGACGGTAACGGCGACAACCTTTGCGGCGCCACGGGCGGCTTCCGCCAGCCTGCCGGCGATATCGGGCTCGATGTTGCGGGGGCTCTTTTCAAAGAAAATAAAGCCGACATGGGAGGCGCCGCGCCTGACGGCACGCTCCAGCGCTTCCGGTGTCTTCAATCCGCAAATCTTGATATCCGGTTTCATACCCGCGACCTGACACGAAATGCGACAAGAGTCGAGCCAAATCGCACCCGTTTTCCATGGAATGTTTCACGTGAATCCAGATGGCGATGCACGCCTCCACTTTCAATCAAAATCGATAGCGTGGAGTTTAGAGCCGTGACGTTTCAGCCATTCCTTGGCTTCCTGCGTATGCGGGCAGAGTTTTTCGCACAGGGCCCAGAATTTCGGGCCGTGGTTCATTTCCCGCAGATGCGCAACCTCGTGGGCTGCGAGATAATCGATGACCTTTTCCGGAGCCATGACGATACGCCACGAGAAACTCAGATTTCCATCATGGGAACACGAACCCCAGCGGCTGCGGGTGTCCTTCATGCTGATGGATCGCACGGGCTTTCCGGCCGCGCTCGCGTGAACCGCAACAAGCCTCTCCAGATCAGCCTTCGCTTCCTTTTTCAAAAACATGGCCACCCGTCTGCGGAGGTGTTCGGGCGCTCCGCTGACTTTCAATACCGCCGTGCCGTCCTCGTCTTTGGAGATATGAGTCAGGCCACGCAGGCTGCCAGTGTGATGGATACGATGGGATACGCCGCGAATATCAACCGACGCACCATGACGCAAACCGTCATCTGGGGTGATTTTCGAAAGCTTGCCTTCAATCCAGCCCTGATGCCTTTCGAGAAAATCATCCACCTGGCCATGGTGAAGCCCCATCGGGATCGTCAGCTTCAGAGCCCGGCCGCCGGGTTCGATGCGCAAGGTGATGCGCGTGGCGCGCGGGTTTTCCTTCACCGTAATTGGCACATGACGGCCAGCCACCTCGACGGTGCGCTGGCTGGGCGCTACCTTTTTCGGCGCCGGCGACTTCACGGATTTTCTGAGGAACGAAAACATGGACTGTTCATAGCCGATTCGACACCGGCTTGGCCACGCAAATGCGCGGCATCGCCTGGCTTCCAGCGCTAGACAGTCTGATTCTTGCGGATGAATTCCACCATGCGCGGCACAATCTCCTTGCGGAAACGCGACCCGTTGAAAACGCCGTAGTGACCGACGTCGGGCTGCATGTAGTGCGCACGCTTTTCATCGGGGATGTTCCGGCAAAGATCGTGCGCGGCTTTGGTCTGGCCCACACCGGAAATATCGTCGTTTTCGCCTTCCACGGTGAACAGCGCGACGTTACGAATGGCAGCGGGATCGACCGCCCTGCCCCTATGCTGCATGTTTCCCTTGGGAAGCGCGTGTTCGATGAAGACGGTTTCCACTGTCTGCAGGTAGAACTCCGCCGTCAAATCCATCACGGCCAGATATTCATCGTAAAAATCGCGATGCTTCTCAGCGGAATCGCCGTCGTTCTTGACGAGGTTCAGGTAGAAATCCTTGTGTGCCGTCATGTGCTTGTCGAGGTTCATGGACATGAAGCCGGATAATTGCAGAAAGCCGGGATAGACATTCCGGCCAAAAGCCGGCTGCGGCCACGGTACCTGCATGACGACATTGTCGCGGAACCATTCGATTGGCTTGGCCGTGGCCAGACCGTTGACAGCTGTGGGATTGATGCGCGTATCGATCGGACCGCCCATCAGCGTCATGGATGCAGGCGCGAAACCGTCACCATCGGCTTCCATCAGGGACACTGCGGCCAGAACCGGAACCGAAGGCTGACAAACGGCGACCACATGGGCGCCGGGCCCGATCTCGCGCAGCATATCGATGACGTAGCTGATGTAATCGTCGAGATCGAATGTCCCTTCGGTGACTGGCACCATGCGGGCATCGATCCAATCGGTGATATAGATATCCGCCGATGGCAGCAGCGCCTCGACCGTTCCCCGCAGCAATGTGGCGTAGTGGCCTGACATAGGCGCCACCAGCAACACCTTCGGATCTGGTTTGCGGGCCGCATCGAGTTCTTTTTTGAAATGAACGAGATTACAGAAGGGACGCGACCAAATGATCTCTTCAGTGACGGCAACGGTCCGGTCATCGACGGTGGTAGTCGCCAAACCGAACTCCGGCTTGATGTAACGGCGCGTCAGCCGCTCGAATACCTCAAAGCCTGCATCGAGGCTTCGCCCGAAGGCGGTGCTGGAAAGCGGGTTCAAAGGATTGCTGCATGCCTGGCGCATCATATCGGCACCGGCGCGCAGTGGCGCCATCGCCGCATGGTTCATTTCATAGAGGTGGTAGAACACTGATTACGCCTCCTCGCGGATCAAGCTCTTTTTTTGACCATAGCAGCTTTTCGCAACTGCACAAAATCGAAGGCGCCGGTGGTTTCCCTCCGGCGCCTCAATTTCAGTTGAACGTTTGTTGATAATCAGATGTCGGCAACGAAGGTCTGTTTCTGGGAACCGAGGCCTTCAATGCCGAGTTCAACGACATCGCCGGTCTTGAGGTAACGCGGGGGCTTCTGGCCCATGCCGACGCCGGGAGGCGTGCCGGTGGAAATGACGTCGCCGGGATGCAGAGACATGAACTGGCTGAGATAGGAAACGACATGCGCGACGCCGTAAACCATGGTCTTGCTGGAGCCGTCCTGCATTGTCTGGCCGTTGACCTTCAGCCACATTCCGAGGTTCTGCGGATCGGTGATTTCGTCCTTCGTGACCAGCCAGGGGCCGATCGGACCGAAGGTGTCGCAGGACTTACCCTTGGTCCACTGTCCGGCACGCTCCGTCTGGAACGCGCGCTCAGAAACATCGTGCGAAACGCAATAACCGGCGACGTAGTCGAGAGCATCGGCCTCAGATACATATTTCGCGGTCTTGCCGATGACGACGCCGAGTTCGACTTCCCAGTCGGTCTTCTCAGAACCGCGCGGAATGACAACGTTATCGTTCGGACCGACGATTGCCGAGGTCGCCTTCATGAAAATGACCGGTTCCGGCGGTACGGTCGCACCGGTTTCAGCGGCGTGGTCAGAGAAATTGAGGCCGATACAGATGAATTTTCCGGTTCCGGCAACGCAAGCGCCAATGCGCTCTTCGGAGATTACGGGAAGAGTGCCGAGGTCGATGGCGGCAATCTTCTTCAGGCCTTCCGGAGAAATGGCTTCACCGCCGATGTCTTTGACATGAGCAGACAGATCGCGGACTTTTCCTTCCGCGTCGAGGATCGCAGGTTTTTCCTGGCCAGGCTGGCCAACGCGCATCAATTTCATGGAACTCTCTCCCGGTTGTCAGACAAGGTGATGCATATATGAACGATACATTCATACTTGTCACCCCTTGACTGCTTCGACTTTCGAAAAATACCTTTTCCCTCCCGACAATCAAAAGGACACGCCCGTGACAAATAGCAATTCCCGGCAATCCGAATATCCCGTCGATCCACTCTTCCTCGATCGCTGGTCTCCTCGCGCATTCGATGGAGATGCGATGCCAAACGAGCATCTGCTGACCATTCTCGATGCCGCGCATTGGGCGCCATCGGCATCCAACCAGCAACCGTGGCGGTTTGTCTACGCGCACAAAGATAGCGAGGATTGGCCGCTCTTCGTGGAACTGCTGATGGAAGGAAACCAGCGCTGGGCAAAAAATGCCTCAGTGCTGCTCTTCGTCCTTTCCCGCGACCACAATATTTCACGAGAGGGTGAGAAAAAGCCTTCAGCGACCCATTCCTTCGATGCCGGTGCGGCATGGTTTTCACTCGCCATGCAGGCGCATCTGCTCGGTTACCACGCCCATGGCATGGCAGGCATATTTAAAGACCAGATCGTGGAAAAGCTTGATGTTCCGGATGGATATAAGGTGGAGGCCGCAGTTGCCATCGGCACATTGACCGACAAGGCTGTTCTTCCTGACGATCTGGCAGAACGGGAAGTGCCCAGCAAGCGCCTCCCCCTTTCGGACGTAGCTTTCAAGGGGCGGTTCAGCGGCAAGGCCGATTGATATCCGACAACACAGATGACAAAAGGCCCGGCGGAAAATTGACCGCCGGGCCTTTCGTTAAAGTTTCGTTTCACGTGAATCGTCACGCGAGACGTCCCACAGGATTAAATGTCGAGATTGGCAACGCTGAGCGCATTTTCCTGAATGAAGTCGCGGCGCGGTTCCACCTCATCGCCCATCAGGCGCGAAAACAGGCCGTCGGCATCCGTGGCATCGTTGACCTTGACCTGCAGCAGCGAACGTACATTGGCGTCGAGTGTGGTTTCCCACAGCTGCTCGGCGTTCATTTCACCGAGACCCTTGTAACGCTGCATGGAAAGACCCTTGCGGCCGGCGGCGAAAATAGCATCCAGAAGCGCACGCGGTCCGGCCAGTTCCATAGTGCCGTCCTTGCGTTGCAGAACCGGCGGAGTGACGTAAATATCGCGCGTGCGGGCCGCGAGCTGATCGATATGACGGGCATCGACCGAACCGATCAGGCCCATATCGAGCGTCGAGATTTCCTTGACACCGCGTACCATGCGCTCGAAGCGCAAGCCGCCATCTTCCAGCACCAGGCCGGACCAGCCGCGTTCGGTTTCTTCCGCGATCATGTCCAGACGCCGGGCCACTTCGGCAACGGTTTCCTGGGCACGGGCAGCATCGGCCGAAAGCTCGGGGTTCAGGGCACCCGCAATGGCGGCCTGTTCCACGATGGAGCGGCTGTAGCGGGAATGCAGACCGTCGATCAGCGTGCGCATGCGCACCGCATCGAGAATGACCTCACGAAGGTCAGCGCCGATGCGTACTTCGCCGGAGCCGAGCGTCAGCGACGTATCCTCGATGCCCATCGAGATCAGATATTCTTCCAGCGCCTTCTCATCCTTGAGATACTGCACGGATTTGCCGCGCGTCACCTTATAAAGCGGCGGCTGGGCGATATAGAGATGGCCACGCTCGATCAGTTCCGGCATCTGGCGGAAGAAGAAGGTCAACAGCAGGGTACGAATGTGGGCGCCGTCGACGTCAGCATCCGTCATGATGATGATCTTGTGGTAGCGCAGCTTGTCTGCGTTGAATTCGTCCTTGCCGATCGACGTGCCGAGCGCGGTGATCAGCGTGCCGATTTCCTGGCTGGACAGCATCTTGTCGAAACGGGCGCGCTCAACGTTCAGGATCTTACCGCGTAGTGGCAGGATGGCCTGCGTTTCGCGCGAGCGGCCCTGCTTGGCCGAACCGCCTGCGGAGTCACCCTCGACGAGGAAGAGTTCGGATTTCGCCGGATCGCGTTCGGAACAATCGGCGAGCTTGCCGGGCAGAGAGGCGATATCGAGCGCACCCTTGCGGCGCGTCAGTTCGCGCGCCTTGCGGGCGGCTTCACGGGCAATGGCCGCTTCCACCACCTTGCCGACAAGAATCTTGGCGTCGGACGGATGTTCCTCTAGCCAGGTGGACAGGGCCTCATTGACGAGACTTTCCACGACAGGGCGCACTTCAGACGAAACGAGCTTGTCCTTCGTCTGCGAAGAAAACTTGGGGTCGGGAACCTTGACGGAAAGAATTGCCGTCAGTCCTTCGCGGCAGTCCTCACCCTGCAAGCTGACCTTTTCCCTTTTCATGATGCCGGAAGTCTCGGCATAGGATGTCATCTGACGCGTGAGCGCCGCGCGGAAGCCAGCCATATGGGTGCCGCCGTCGCGCTGGGGAATGTTGTTGGTGAAGCAGAGCACATTTTCGTGGTAGCTGTCGTTCCACCAGAGCGCGACCTCAACCGTGATGCCGTCCTTTTCGCCATGAATGGCGACCGGCTTGTCCACCAGCGGTTTCTTGGCCCGGTCGAGATAACGCACGAAGGCTTCAAGACCGCCATCGTAGAGCAACTCTTCCTGTTTGATATCAGAATGACGCTTGTCGGTGAGCACGATACGAACACCGGAATTCAAAAACGCCAGTTCGCGCAGGCGATGCTCCAGCGTACCAAAATCATAATCCGTCATGGTGAAGGTGTCGGGGCTCGCCAGGAAGGTGACTTCCGTGCCGGAGCGGCCCTCATATTCGCCAATGACCGAGAGCGGAGCATCGGCAACCCCATGGGTGAAGCCGATTTCGTGCAGCTTGCCATTGCGGCGGATTCTGAGCTTCAGCCAAACCGAAAGCGCATTTACGACCGAAACGCCCACGCCATGCAGACCGCCGGAAACCTTGTAGGAGTTCTGGTCGAATTTTCCGCCCGCATGAAGCTGGGTCATGATGACTTCCGCGGCGGAAACGCCCTCGGAAGAATGGATATCAGTCGGAATGCCGCGTCCGTTGTCCGTTACCGTCACCGAACCATCGGCGTTGAGCGTTACCGTCACCAGATCGGCATGACCCGCAAGAGCCTCGTCGATGGCGTTGTCGACCACCTCGTAGACCATGTGATGCAGACCGGAGCCGTCATCGGTATCGCCGATATACATGCCGGGCCGTTTGCGCACAGCATCAAGACCCTTCAGGACCTTGATCGAATCGGCTCCGTATTCAGTGTTGGCGCCGACTTCGCTTGACGATGTTTCGGTCATAAGTACTCTTTCCAAAATTTCCTGGCCAAGTTTCAGTGAGAAGGCCTGAAGCCCGCGAATCACTCAAATCCGACATACGACTATAGAAATTCTACACTCAATCCCAAAGGCCACATGCCTCAGAACGCTGCATAAAGCAGGGGATAGAGGGGTTTCAATCGCAAGAACGGCTTTTTTGTAGCACCGCTGACAGTTCCTCTATCACACTCAGCGGCAGCTTGCGAATATCCCGCGCCAGCCGATTGGCAAAAGCCGTATATTGCGGCGGCAGACCGACCGTGTCGATCGCCACCTTGGGGTCGGAGGAGCCGGCGAGAAAGAACAATTCCTCCGCCTCATCCCAGATGATGTTGAAATATCCGGCGATGCGCTGGAGGAGATCGAAGCTCGGTTTGCCGCGTTTGCCGTGCTCCAGTGCCGAGAGATAAGCGGGGGAAACGCCGATTGCCGCCGCCATCTCCTTCTGTGTCACACCCTTGCGCTCACGAAGCAGCCGCACGGCTTCTGCAAAGGGCGTCATGATTTTTCACCCTTGCGGCGCGCCAACCGGACATAGAGAGCGCCATCGCCGCCGTGATTGGCGGATGCATCCTCATAGGACGAAATCAAGTAACGATATTCCGGTTTGGCGAACCACATGGGCACGGCCCTTTTCAGCGCACCATCGCTGCCGATGGAGCGACCCTTGCCGGTGATGACGAGCACGTGCCGGAGGCCCCGTTCGTGCGCCCGCAATAGAAAGTCGAGCAGAACCGCATGGGCTTCGCTCTGAAACATGCCATGCAGATCGATACGTCCTTCCAGCGGCAACCGCCCGCGCGTCAACTTGCGCTTAATCGGCTTTTCCATCGGTTGATGAATTTTTGGCTTCTTGTCCGGCGTAAAGGGCGAAACGTCCACCGGCTCCGCGAGCATCCTAGGGAAGACGGCGTTTGCCGTTTGCGGGACGACAGGTTCCGCCGCGGCTTCCTCGATATCGTCGAAAGCCAGCAAATCCTCCAGCCTGCCGGAGATGGGTCGGGCTGTTCTTGCGACCTTACCCCACAGAATGCGTTCTTCCTTGCCAAGCTTTCGACTGCCCTTCATCGCCGATACCTTTTCGCAGCAACATGCGGCAGCAGCATATAGAAATCGGCGTCGTTGCGCACTGTGCCTGCAAGTTCCCCGGCTTCAAAACCCGAGCCGGTGAAAATGTCGCCGCGTGCCGGGCCAACGATGGCCGAGCCGGTATCGAGCGCCAGCATCAACCGCGCGAAGGGCTTGCCATTATCCAGGTGGGTCAATGACGGCGCATGGATAAAGAAGGGAAAACCGAAGGTGTGGATGAGCCTGTCCACCGCAAGCGCCCGCCCGGCGACCAGCGGCACCTTGGCGGCGGCGATCGGTCCCATATCCAGGCCGGCAACATCAGCCTCCCGGAAAAAAATATAGGAGCGATTATGCCATAGCACCCCATCCACCTCATCCGGATGGTCGGCGAGCCATTTGCGAATTGTCTGCATCGAGATCGTTTTCGGATCCAGTTCCCCACGATCCAGAAGCAACCGACCGATCGGCGAGAACGGATGCCCGGCCTTGGCGGCATAGGTGATGCGTTTCACCTCTCCATCAGGAAACAGAAGACGGGCAGCACCCTGAACGTGGACGAAAAACAGATCGACCTTCGATTTCGCCCAGGCAATCTCAAGCCCCCTGCCCTGCAGATATCCTTCGTCGATCGCGCGGCGATCGGGAAAATAGGAAATGCCGTCCTCACCCTCTCTGCCAAAAGCATAGGACGGATCGAAACCGCTCGGGCGATTTTCGTCGTCGATATCCACCAGCTCCGGTGGGCGGCGGTAGACCGGATACTTCCAGACATCGTCGCGGACGGACGATACCTCAAGCTCCGGTTCATAAAAGGCAGTTACAAAACCGCGTTTTCCGCCGGGTGGTGAAATTTTGAAAGGTACACAATTCGTCTCGAAAAACCGGCGGGCCTGCTGGGGACTATCCGCTTGTTCCTCATCGGCCAGTTCCAGAAGCGAGGCCAGTTCGCCGGCGGTGAGACCCAGCGCGCCGGTCCTGTAGGGTTTTGAATTCCGAAGATGTGACAGGATCGTCCGCATCGCCGGAAACAGCTTACGCGGATCGTCGTCCTGCCATCCCGGCAGATCACCGAAAGAAACTTCTTCGAACGAAAAGGGCGTGTTCATTGCTCGGATTCAGTGGCGATCAGCTTCCAGTTGGGATCGCGCGAGCGGACATCACGCGAGAAGGTCCAGATGTCGTCCACTTCCGCAACCGCATCGGGATCGCCGTCCACCAGCTTGCCATCCTTGTCATAGGTGGCCGAAATCAGCTGGCTGACTATTCTGAGCGTGATCTGCTCTTCGGAATCGCGGATACCGGCCTGGGTGATATCGGCCTTCTCTATTCCCACGAAAGTGGACTTGACCACCTCGCCGCGACTTTCCCGCTCGGAAATGGCCGCCTCGAACCCGTCGAAAACTTCCTTCGACAGAAGGTTCTTCAACGTCTTGCGGTCACCATCGGCAAAACCCATGACGATCATCTCATAGGCCATGCGGGCGCCGTTCAGGAATTCCTTGGGGCGGAAGGTCGGGTCCTTGGTCATCAGCTCGCGCAGGGATGTATTCAAGGCAGTATCGACGGGTGCCAGAGCATCCGCCTCGGCAAAGCGGTTTTCGTCCTCCGCCTCAGAGCGTTTGGGCAGGGTCACGACCTTGTTATCGTCCGTGACGGGGCCTTTCGCGACATCGCGCGGCGTGTAAGGGTCGAATGGCGGCTTCTCATTGCCGGTTCGGCGACCAAGAACGCTGCGCAGCTGAAGAAAGATCAGCACCGCTGCAACGAGAAAAAACAATGTGATAAAGTCGCTAAAGCCCATCTTTTACCAAAACCGCCATTTAAATTCAAAAACCTGAACATCATATAGTCTGCATCTTATCATCATTCAAATGTGCAGATTCAATCATCGGTGTTCTCGGGAACCGGCAATCTGCCAGAGATGCACACGCAAGGCTAGAAGATGCGTTTTTCCTTTCTCCCCATCGTCATCCTGATGATGCCAATCCTGGAAATTGCCGGTTTCATCATCGTCGGCAAGACAATCGGTCTGTGGCTGACATTGGCGCTCGTCCTGTTCACGTCGTTTCTGGGGTTGCTGATCCTGCGGCTCGGCGGCATCGGCATGGTGAGAAATCTTCAGGCCGCAGGTCGTACCGGCGCCCAGCCTGCCGATGAGCTGGTCAATGGCGCCATGCGCGTCGTGGCGGGCATCCTGCTGTTCATCCCGGGTTTCATCACCGATATACTCGGTCTCCTGCTTCTGTCGAAAACGGTGAGACGTTTTTTCTGG
Source organism: Agrobacterium sp. 22-3639C2 (assembly GCF_053522105.1). Classification (NCBI taxonomy): domain Bacteria; kingdom Pseudomonadati; phylum Pseudomonadota; class Alphaproteobacteria; order Hyphomicrobiales; family Rhizobiaceae; genus Agrobacterium; species Agrobacterium sp. 22-3639C2. The sequence continues at coordinate 52,028 of NZ_JBNWDB010000006.1, forward strand.
AAGATCCTCGGACCCCGCGTCGTCGTGGCCGGTTCTTTTCGCCAGTCGGGTCAACCCGGCGGCCAGACCGGGCCGCAACCCGGTGACTTTTCCGGGTTCAGCAATGGTCAGGGAAATAAGGGTAGCTCCAAGGTCGTGGACCTCGACGAACAGGAGTTTCACCGCGAAGGGCCCAAGGATTCTCCCTGGTCCCAAAAGCCGGATGATCGCAACCTGCCCAAACCCTGAAGCACGGCAAAGGGTTAGGGAGCCGAGAGCACGAGGGTTGTAAGGCTCAAGTCGAAATGATAGACCGCCTTCCACGAAATCACGCCGCGAGGAAACGTAATGACCGCTGAAAATGGCGCACAGGGCGCAGTTAGTCCTTCCCTCAACATTCTTACCCAGTACATCAAGGATCTTTCTTTCGAAAATCCGGGTGCTCCTCGTTCGCTTCAGGCTCGTGACAATGCGCCGTCGATCAACATCAATGTCAATGTCAACGCAAACCCGATTTCTGGTTCGGATTTCGACGTTGTGCTGACGCTGAATGCCGAAGCCAAGGATGGCGACAAGGTTCTGTTTGCAGCCGAGCTGGTTTATGGCGGCGTGTTCCGCATTGCCGGTTTCCCGCAGGAACATATGCTGCCGGTGCTGTTCATTGAGTGCCCGCGCCTGCTGTTCCCCTTCGCACGCCAGATCATCGCCGATGTCACTCGCAATGGTGGCTTCCCGCCGCTGATGATCGATCCGATCGATTTCGCGCAGATGTTTTCGCAGCGCGTTGCCGAGGAACAGGCCAGAGCCAAGGTTCAGGCCGTACCGAACTGAATTGCACGAGACGCCGCTCTTTTTAGAGTTCAGACAAAAAAAACCCGGGTTCAGCGCCCGGGTTTTTATTTGAGGTTGTCGTCATTTTTCAACGGCGCATCTAAGCGCCAGGCGCACTTAATTCTGGTAACGGTTCCAGATCGCCTTGTCGCCCATGCCGAGAACGAGCTTGCCGTGCGCCGCGATGGTCTCCGCATCCAGTCTTGATGGTAGAGGATGCGGCCTTTGCAACGGCTCATTTGGGACATCATCATCCTCGATAGTGACCGCTTGCTGTTTGGAGCCGGAACCGAAACCGAGCGCTGTCTGGCGCCCACCAATCATTTCTATGTAGACTTCGGCGAGCAGTTCGGAGTCGAGAAGCGCGCCGTGCTTGGTGCGGTGGGAGTTGTCGATCCCGTAACGCCGGCAAAGTGCGTCGAGGGAATTCGGACCCATCGGGTGCTTGCGGCGTGCAAGCGAAAGCGTATCCGTCACCAATTCAGATGAGACCGGCGCAATGCCGAGGCGGGCAAATTCCGCATTGATAAAACCCATGTCGAATGTCGCATTATGCGCCACCCATCGGGCACCTTCAAAAAATTCGCGGATTTCGTCGACGACTTCGGCGAATTTCGGCTTGTCTTTCAGGAAGTCGTCGGTGATGCCATGCACCGCAAGCGCGTCCGGGTGAACCTTGCGATCTTCCGGGTTGATATAAATATGCAATGTGCGGCCGGTCGGAAAATGGTTGTTGAGCTCGATTCCGCCGATTTCGATCACGCGGTCCAGTTTCGATTCAAGGCCTGTGGTTTCCGTATCGAAAATGATCTCACGCATTTTTCTCTCCGTTGCCCGAACCGGCACTTAGTCTCTGCAGAATTTCTCTTACCTGATCCCGCGCAGCTTCGACACCATTTCCGCTATCGATGATAAAATCGGCGCGCCGGCGCTTTTCGGCATCGGGCATCTGCCGGGCCAATATCATTTCGAATTTCTCTTCCGTCATGCCGGGACGGGACAAAACCCGCTGGCGCTGTATTTCCGGCGCGCAACTAACAACGACTACTTTATCGACCCTCGTTTCCGCGCCGGTTTCAAACAGTAGCGGGATATCGAGAACGGCGAAATTTTGATTTTCCTCTCTCGCCTTACGGAGAAAAGCTTCCTGTCTTTCACGAACAAGCGGATGGACGATTGCTTCCAGCATTCTAAAATTAGCCGGATTCTCCCTGAGGATGTTACCGAGTTCAAGACGGTCGACCGTGCCGGAAATGGTCGTGCCCGGAAAGGCGGCTTCGATCATCGGCACGGCTTCTGCTGAATAGAGGTCGTGCACAACCGCATCAGAATCGAGAACCGGTATACCTTCCGCGGCAAACAGTTTCGCCGTGGTCGTTTTTCCCATTCCGATCGAGCCGGTGAGACCGATGACGATCATCAATGTTTCTCCATATCCTCAATGATGAGGCAACGAAGAGTGTCATCAACTTCCGGCGTTTTGCCGAACCATTTTTTAAAGCCGGGTTTTGCCTGATGAAGGAGCATGCCAAGCCCATCGACCGTCGCAATACCCTGTGTCTGCGCCATCTGGAGGATGGGGGTTCTCAACGGCACATAGACGATATCGGTTACAACAGCACTTGCAGCGAGCGGCGAAAAATCAATCTCGGGCGCTTCCGTTCCGTCCATACCCAGCGATGTCGTGTTCACAAACAACCCGGCGTCCTGCATGACTTCATGAAGCGCGCCCTGAGGATGAGAAAAAACCCGTGCACCGAAACGGTCAGCCATTTCACGGGCACGTTCGACCGTGCGGTTCAGGACATGGATTTCGGCAATGCCGCGGTCCCGTAGCGACTGAACGACGGCCCTGCTTGCACCGCCGGCTCCGAACACCACCGCCCGGTCGGTTTTCTCCCATCCGGGATGGCGCTCATCGAGATTGGAAACGAAGCCATAGCCATCCGTGTTGGTGGCATGCAGCCTGCCCTCTTCCATCCAGACGGTATTGGCTGCACCCAGTTCCTCCGCCAGCTCGTCGGGACTATCCGCCAGCTTAAAGGCCGCTTCCTTGTGCGGAATGGTAACATTGCCACCCACCGCTGCACCAGGTCCCTGGTCCTTTAGTGCCGTGATGAAATCGGGGAAGTCATCGGGGGCAACCTCAATGGCCTTATAGGAGCCGGGTATCCCGAATTTCTTCAGCCAGTAGGAATGGATGATCGGTGACCGGGAGTGCTTGATCGGATAACCGACAACGAAGGCGTTTATAGTTAATGTTTCACGTGAATCAGCCATCGATGACATCCATGTCGCGCAGTTTCATTAAGAGAGGCAGAAGCGGCAGGCCAAGAATGGTGAAATAATCCCCCTCTATCGAAGTAAATAGCTGGATTCCTTCGCCCTCGAGCTGATAGGCACCGACACTGCTCAAGGCCTTTTCACCCACGCGTTGCAGGTGGCGAGAGACGAATTCGGCGCTCAAATTTCGCACCGAAAGCTCGGCACTGGAAATCGTCTGCCATACGACATCACCGCCGCGGGCAAGAACGGCTGCACTGTTCAGGCGATGAACCTTGCCGGATAATGAGAGCAGATGTGCTTCGGCTTCGGCCATGGTTTTTGGCTTGTGGTACACCCGGGCACCGAGCGCCATCGTCTGGTCGCATCCAAGAACGAGTGCTTGCGGATGCAGGGCACTTACCGAGAGCGCCTTCGCCTTGGCCAGTTCCAGCGCAACCTCTTCCGGCTTTGCGCCATTTTTTTCCAGCTGCTCGTCGAGCGCGCGCTCGTCAATATCCGCCGGGATCGCCGAAAAGGTCAGCCCCGCATTGCGCATCAACATCTGACGGGATGCGCTGGACGAGGCGAGGATCAACTCTTGTTTCATCGACTGTCTGCTCCGAATGTTGCGATCCGGATTATCGTGTCCTCGGGCGAAGGGCAAGGATTGCCGCGGCCGTTTCCTCTATGGAGCGGCGTGTAACATCGATCAGCGGCCAATTGTTACGGGCACAGAGCGCACGCGCATATTTCAGCTCTTCCATGATGGTAGCGCGATCCGTGTAGCGCCCGCTGTCAAATCCGCCGGTCGTGCCGAGTTCCCGGTTTTCACGTACCTGCGATATGCGGTCCGATGTCGCGACAAGACCAACGATCAGAGGACGGGTGGCGGCATAAAGGCTTTCCGGCAACGGCACGTTTGGAACGACCGGTATATTGGCGGTCTTTATGCCTCTGTTGGCGAGATAGATGCTTGTCGGTGTTTTCGACGTTCGACTGATCCCAATGATGACGATATCGGCTTCGTCATAGCTTTCCGGCATTTGCCCGTCATCATGGTCCATCGCAAAATTGAGCGCTTCGATCCGGGCGAAATAATCCGCGTTCAGCGCGTGCTGCGCCCCGACCCGCCGTCTCGAAGGTGCGCCGAGATAGGTCTGGAAAATGCCGATGATCGGTTCGAGGACGTTGACGCAGGGCACCCCGATCGCGTGACAGCGCAAATCCAGGAACTCGGCCAGCTGCTGATCCACGATCGTATAAAGAACGATGCCCGGTTCCTTGTCGATCAGATCCACCACCTGGGCGAGCTGCTTCTGGTTCCTGATCATCGGATAAACATGTTCCACCGGCATCGAAGCGTGGAACTGCGCCGAGACGGCACGACCGGCCGACATGAGAGTCTCTCCGGTTGAGTCCGAAATCAGGTGCAAATGGAAGAAACTTTTTTTGTTCTCCACGCTGTTTTTCTCTCGCTGTTGATAAACCGGGACAAACTTCCGAATTGTTCCGCGGGCCGAGCCGCCTCGTGGATAAAGTGGGTTTTTTCCACAATCCGCAAGTGGCGTCCTTGCTATCAGGCATGCCTGTGAATTGTCTGGAAACTCTGAACTTGTTCAAAACTGTCCACAGATGATCCACAGGCAACGGCTTCAGAGGATAGAACTTAAATAGCTGAAAATATTATATAAATATCTATTATCCCATTTATTGCGATGAAGCGATGAAATGTCGTGTTCAGGTCTTGGCGCTTACACCCGACTGCGGCATATCGACTGGAAAGATTTTAATCCTTGCTACTCACCGACTCTAAGAAATAGAAAATCTTTTAAATCTCTTAGATTTTATTTTTTGGAAGTTGGGTGGCATGAGCGAGCGTAAGGTTTTAAAGGTGTTGAACGGGCAGACGGTCACACCTCCGCCCATATGGCTGATGCGGCAGGCAGGGCGTTACCTTCCGGAGTACAGGGAAACGCGAAAGAACGCCGGCAGTTTCCTCGATCTCTGTTATAATCCCGAACTGGCAACCGAAGTGACCCTTCAGCCCATTCGCCGGTTCGGTCTTGATGCAGCTATCCTCTTTTCCGATATTCTGGTGATACCGGATGGGCTTGATCGCAATGTTTCCTTCAGCGAGGGAAAAGGTCCGGCCATGGATCCGATCGATGTGGATGGTATCGACAGGCTGGATGCGAGCAACGTGATTGCGCATCTTTCACCCGTTTTCGAAACCGTCTCACGTTTGCGCCAGACCTTGCCTGATGAGACGACGCTTCTCGGTTTTTGCGGTGCGCCCTGGACGGTTGCAACCTACATGATTGCCGGCCACGGAACGCCTGATCAGGCGCCGGCGCGGTTGTTCGGTTATCGGGAGCCGGCAGCCATGGAAAAGCTTCTTGCCTTGCTGGCTGAGGTTTCCGCCGACTACCTTGTGGCGCAGATTGATGCCGGGGCCGATGCGGTGCAGATTTTTGATTCCTGGGCCGGGGTGCTTGGCGAGAAGGAATTCGAGGAATATGCGGTAAAACCCGTCGCCCGTATCATCGCTTCGGTGCGCGCTCGCCGCCCCTCCGCGAAGATCATCGCCTTTGCCAAGGGGGCCGGTTATCTTTTGAAGGATTATCGCCGCAAAACGGGCGCAGACGCCATCGGGCTCGACTGGTCGGTGCCACTCGGTTTCGCAAGGGACTTGCAGAAGGGAGGCCCGGTACAGGGCAATCTGGACCCCATGCTGATGGTGGCGGGTGGCAAGGCTCTGGAGGACGGTATCGACGCTGTGCTGCAGGCTCTGGGACAGGGCCCGCTGATCTTCAATCTCGGCCATGGCATCACGCCGCAGGCCGATCCGGAAAACGTTGCAAGGCTGGTGCAGCGGGTGCGTGCCGGCGGAGCCGGGGCATGAGCGGCGAGAAGCAGACCTCCGCCCGCTCAGGAAACAGGGCTGCCCTTCGCGCAGGTATGGCGCTCGGTGTCTTTGCCGCTTTTGTCGCGCTGTTGTTTTACGCCGATCCGGCCGATCTCTATTTGTGGATCAAGGCGCTTCATATCATCGCGGTGATTTCCTGGATGGCGGCGATTTTTTACCTGCCGCGCCTGTTCATTTACCACACCGATGCACCCACCGGTTCGCAGCAATCCGAAACCTTCAAGGTGATGGAACAGCGGTTGATCAAGGTCATCATGAACCCGGCGATGATGATAAGCTGGATATTGGGGCTTTATCTCGCATGGTCGGTTTATGGTTTTTCCGGCGGCTGGCTACATGCGAAAATCGCACTGGTGGTGCTTCTAACCATCGCCCACGTCTATTTCACCCGCAGTGCCAAACGGTTCGCCCGGGATGAAAATATCAAGCCTGCCCGTCACTGGCGGTTGATGAACGAGGTTCCGACGGTACTGATGATCCTCATAGTCATACTTGTGGTTGTGAAACCCTTCGGTTAAGAGGTCGCAACGATAAATTTCGCGGAATTCGTGCTTTCCTCTTGCAGTAGCCCTATTCAATCGCTATTTTCGGACCACTCATCTCGTGGCATGTGAATTATTCAGTCATCTGCGGCTTCTCCCTCAGCATCTGATTCGCGAACACGCCCTCCCCCGACATTACATTATCAAACGGTCTTTCCTTCATGGCTGAAATGAAGCTTCAGGAACTTAAGAGCAAATCGCCTACCGACTTGCTAACTTTTGCTGAATCCCTGGAAGTTGAAAATGCGAGCACCATGCGCAAGCAGGAGCTTATGTTCGCAATCCTCAAGGTTCTCGCGAGCCAGGACATCGAAATTATCGGCGAAGGCGTCGTTGAAGTCCTGCAGGACGGTTTCGGTTTTCTACGGTCCGCAAATGCAAATTATCTGCCGGGTCCGGACGATATCTACATTTCGCCCTCGCAAATTCGCCGTTTCTCTCTGAAGACCGGCGATACTGTCGAGGGGCCGATCCGTGGACCCAAGGAAGGCGAACGTTATTTCGCGCTTCTCAAAGTCAACACGATCAATTTTGACGATCCTGAAAAGATCCGTCACAAGGTTCACTTCGATAACCTGACGCCGCTTTATCCGAATGAGCGGTTCAAGATGGAGCTGGAGCTTCCGACATCGAAGGATCTGTCGTCGCGTGTGATCGATCTGGTCGCGCCACTTGGCAAGGGCCAACGTGGATTGATCGTCGCCCCGCCGCGTACCGGTAAAACTGTTCTCTTGCAGAACATCGCGCATTCCATCACGGCTAACCATCCGGAATGTTACCTGATCGTTCTTCTGATCGACGAACGTCCGGAAGAAGTCACAGACATGCAGCGCTCGGTCAAGGGTGAGGTGGTGTCGTCAACCTTCGACGAACCAGCTGTACGCCACGTCCAGGTGGCCGAAATGGTCATCGAAAAGGCGAAGCGCCTTGTCGAACATGGCCGCGACGTCGTTATCCTGCTCGATTCCATCACCCGCCTCGGCCGAGCTTATAACACGGTCGTTCCGTCTTCCGGCAAGGTTCTGACCGGTGGTGTGGATGCCAACGCGCTGCAGCGGCCGAAGCGATTCTTCGGTGCCGCACGTAACATCGAAGAAGGTGGTTCGCTGACGATTATCGCGACCGCGCTGATCGACACCGGCAGCCGCATGGACGAAGTCATCTTTGAAGAATTCAAGGGTACGGGTAACTCGGAAATCGTGCTTGACCGTAAGGTCGCTGACAAGCGTATCTTCCCGGCGCTCGATATTCTCAAGTCCGGTACACGTAAGGAAGACCTGCTCGTGCCGCGTCAGGATCTCCAGAAGATTTTCGTGCTTCGTCGAATTCTCGCGCCGATGGGAACGATGGATGCCATCGAGTTCCTGATCGACAAGTTGAAGCAGACCAAGACAAATTCGGATTTCTTCGAATCGATGAATACCTGATCCGGAGTTTTACCGGTTCCATCGACAAAGCTTTAAAGCCGCATCCGTTCATTCGGATGCGGCTTGACTGTTTTAACCGAGGTGAATGATGCCAGCTTCCGCCGATACCATTTATGCGCTCTCCAGTGGAGCATTGCCGGCCGGCGTCGCTATTATCAGGATCAGTGGGCCCGCAGCCTTCCAAGCCTTTGTGACGTTGACCGGTCGTGACCTTCCCGCACCGCGGCAGGCGGTTTTGTGTTCGATTCGAAACCGAAACAATGAGATCATCGATCAGGCGCTGATGGTCGTTTTCCCTGGACCCAATTCCTTTACGGGTGAGAACTGCATCGAAATCCACAGCCACGGCAGCCGTGCGGTTGTCGCATCAATTTTTGCCGAGCTCGAACTGCTTGAAGGATTTCGGCCTGCGGATGCCGGCGAGTTCTCCCGCCGTGCGTTTGAAAACGGCAAGATGGATCTTCTCGAGATCGAAGGTCTGGCGGATCTGCTGCAGGCTGAAACGGAGATGCAGCGGCGGCTAGCGGTTGAGCAGAGCACTGGTAAGCTGTCAGCGCTCTACGATGGCTGGGCAGGCCGGTTGACGCGTGCTCGCGCCCTGATCGAGGCGGAGCTGGATTTCGCCGACGAGGAAGATGTGCCGGATTCCGTTGCCGCGCAGGTGTGGGACGCGATGATGCAACTTCATAGTGAAATTACCAGCCATCTCCAGAACGGCGGAAGCAGCGAGATCATTCGTGACGGGTTCAAGGTGGCGCTGGTAGGGGAGCCTAACACTGGCAAGTCTACGCTTCTTAATGCTCTGAGCGGCCGTGACGTTGCTATTGTCACTGACATTGCTGGTACGACCAGAGACGTGCTGAGCGTTGATATTAATCTCGACGGTTACCTGGTCCGCATATTCGATACGGCCGGAATTCGGGAGACGCAGGATTTGGTCGAAAAGGAAGGCGTAAGGCGGGCCGTTCTGACAGCGGAAACCGCGGATCTTATTTTGATATTGCAAGATAACGATTCGACTCCGAAACAATCGATCATTTCGCTGGAAAATGCTCGCCATTTGCATCTACGGACAAAAACCGCAATTTCCTCTTCTACAGTTGACGCTGTTTTTGATCTCGCCATCTCCGCCAGGGAAGGCGTCGGTCTCGACGAATTGCGTCTATTGATAAAGCGAGAGATTGAAAGCAGGGTTGGTGTTGCGCAGACATTGGTCCCTGCCCGCGCCCGGCACAAAAAACGACTTGAAGAGACGCTGAACTATGTTAGTGATGCGCTCAATTCCGAGACCATGGACCTTACGATAAGGTCGGAATATTTGAGACTCGCAGCAACATCGCTTGGACGCATTACTGGCCGCGTCGATGTGGAAGATTTGCTGGGCGTGATCTTCTCGGAATTCTGCATAGGAAAATGATTCACGTGAAACATTGGTGGCCAATACGGCAAAGCCGATGATTTGGGATAAGGCGCAGGGATATGCACCAGTCATTTGATGTCATTGTTATCGGTGGTGGACATGCCGGCAGCGAAGCTGCGGCGGCCGCTGCACGACATGGCGCTAAAACCGCTCTCGTTACCCATAAGCGAGAGACGATCGGGGTGATGTCCTGTAACCCGGCAATCGGTGGTCTCGGTAAAGGACACCTGGTCCGCGAAATTGATGCGCTGGACGGTTTGATGGGCCGGGTTGCTGATGCAGCGGGAATTCAATTCCGTATGCTCAATCGCAAAAAAGGCCCCGCCGTCCGCGGGCCGCGCACGCAGGCTGATCGACGGCTTTATCGCGAGGCGATGCAGCGGGAAATCAATGCGATTGAAAACCTTAGCATTATTGAAGGCGATGCATTCGATATTGACATGACCAATGGTCGGGTATCTGCCGTTAGAATGGCGAACGGTAGCCGGATTCCTTGTGGTGCTGTTGTGTTGACGAGCGGCACTTTTCTACGCGGCCTTATTCATATCGGCTCCGAAAAGATTCCCGCAGGCCGGGTTGGTGAAAAACCGTCTCTTGGCCTTTCCGAAACGCTTGGCCGTCTGGGCCTCGCCATGGGCCGGCTGAAGACTGGCACCCCTGCCCGGCTTGATGGTCGCACGATCGATTGGAACGCTGTGGATCGGCAAGCGGCCGATGAAGATCCTGTTCCGTTCTCCTTTATGACGGATCGCATTGTCAATCCACAGATCGAATGCGGCGTAACCCGAACGACGCCGGCTGGACACAAGATCATTCAGGATAATATTCATCTGTCAGCGATGTATTCGGGACAGATCGAGGGTGTTGGTCCGCGCTATTGTCCGTCGATCGAAGACAAGATTACACGCTTCGGTGAACGGGACGGTCATCAGATATTTCTGGAACCAGAAGGCCTTGATGACCACACAATTTATCCAAATGGAATTTCGACGTCGCTTCCTGCCTCAGTTCAGGAGCAGTTTATCCGCACCATCCCCGGCCTTGAGCAAGTCAACATCATTCAGCCCGGCTACGCGATTGAATATGACTATGTCGATCCGCGTGAGCTGAAGCCTTCTCTGGAATGCCGGAAAATTCCGGGATTGTTCCTGGCAGGGCAAATCAATGGCACGACGGGTTATGAAGAAGCAGGCGCCCAGGGTCTGGTTGCCGGGTTGAATGCGTCGCTATATGCAGGCAATGCAGACCCTATCCATTTCAGTCGTACCGAATCCTATATCGGTGTGATGATCGACGATCTCACCTCCAAAGGTGTCAGCGAACCCTATCGCATGTTTACGTCGCGAGCCGAATATCGGCTTTCACTTCGCGTTGACAACGCTGATCTGCGACTTACACCTATTGGTCAGATGGCTGGCATTATCGGGCATGACCGCCAAAAACGCTTCGCAGATTTTATCTCAGATCTGGATCGGGGTCGCGAGCTGATGAAGAGCATTTCCATCAGTCCCTCCCAGGCTGCTAAACAGGGATTGAAACTCAACCAGGACGGTCAACGTCGTTCGGTTTATGAAATGCTCGCCTACCCCGATATCACGATGGAAACTCTTACCACTCATTGGCCGGAGCTACGGGCGCTTAATACCAAGGTCGCTGAGGTTTTGGAAATCGAAGCGAGTTACGCTGTCTATATGCAGCGTCAAAACGCGGATATCGTCGATATCAAGCGAGACGAAGACAGAAAAATTCCCAATGATTTCGATTTTCAGTCTTTATCCGGTCTCTCCAACGAACTGAAACAAAAGCTGGAAAAGGCACGTCCAGAGAACATTGCCCAGGCTGCGCGTGTTGACGGTATGACACCTGCTGCGATATCGCTGCTTCTCGCACTTCTGCGGAAAGGCTCCGCATCAGGAAGTGAAAAATTGCGCATGCACCAATAGCGAGTCGGACCATGAAGATAAACGGCCAGAGTGTTTCACGTGAAACACAGGAGAGGCTCGAGCATTTCGTCGAGCTCTTCAAGAAGTGGAACAAAACCACAAATCTGGTTGCGCCTTCGACTCTCACTGAGCTCTGGAGTCGGCATGTCGCGGACAGCGCACAGATATTTCAGCTCGCCCCTCAACCGCAAAAGTGGATTGATCTGGGAAGCGGCGGCGGTTTTCCGGGCGTCATTACAGCGATTTTTCTCGCGGAACTGGGTGATGGTTGGGTCGATCTGGTAGAGAGCAACAATAAAAAGGCTGCGTTTTTGCGAATTGCGCTGAAAGAAACCGGCGCAAGAGGCGCGGTTCATCCAGTCAGAATTGAAAAAGCGCCTGAAATCGTTGAAAATTGCGATGCGGTTTCGGCAAGAGCCCTCGCCGAGATGAATTTACTTTTCGAATATATTCACCCGTGGGCGCAAAATAATCCAAATCTCAGGGCATATTTCAATAAAGGCAGGGATTATGAATCCGAACTGCAGAAAGCGCATGGCCGCTGGCAGTTTGATCTGATAAAACACCAGAGTGCCATTGAGGCAGATTCTGTTGTTCTTGAAATCAGTAACCTCACTAAGAGGCACTGACGAGCTGGTCAGGTGCGGTATGACTTCTGAAAAAAACCGGATTATCGCAGTCGCAAACCAGAAGGGTGGCGTTGGCAAAACAACGACGGCCATCAATCTGGCTACCGCGTTGGCGGCTATTGGAGAGCGTGTGCTGATCATTGATCTCGATCCGCAGGGTAATGCCAGCACAGGATTGGGAATCGACCGCAAAGAGCGCAAGCTTTCTTCCTATGATCTTCTGGTGGGTGATCATACCGTTGCCGAAGTTGCGGTTCCGACAGCAGTTCCGAACCTCGATATCGTCCCGTCAACGATGGATCTTCTGGGCTTTGAGATGCAGGTTGCGAATGTTGCCAACCGCGTCTTTCTGTTGCGTACCGCCATGGAGACGCAGGAAGCCAGAGACTATTCCTATATTTTGGTAGATTGCCCGCCCTCTTTTAATCTTTTGACGATGAATGCCATGACCGCTGCTCATTCTGTGCTGGTACCGTTGCAGTGCGAGTTCTTTGCGCTGGAAGGTCTCAGCCAGTTGTTGGATACGGTCAGCCAGATACGTGGTTCGGTAAACCCGCAGCTTGATATTCAGGGTATCGTTCTCACGATGTTCGATGCGCGCAACAATCTTGCGCAGCAGGTGGTTTCCGATGTGCGGATGCATCTGGGAGAAAAGGTTTACCACACTCTCATTCCGCGCAATGTTCGGGTTTCCGAAGCGCCGTCTTATGGTAAACCGGCAATTCTTTATGATCTGAAATGCGCTGGCAGCCAGGCTTATTTGCAATTGGCGTCCGAAGTGATCCAGAGAGAGCGTCTGCGCAAGGCGGCCTGACGTTTTGCCGGACTATATGGAGTAATATCTTATGAGTGATGATCTTTCCAAGCGTCGACTCGGACGCGGTCTTGCGGCGTTGATCGGCGAAATGGATCAGCCTGTGCCGGTGGGTGAACCGCAGCGCGCCGTTAGTGCGGATCGCGCCATCCCGATCGAGTTCATCGCTCGCAGCCAGAGAAACCCACGTCGACACTTTGACGAAAATGAGTTGCAGGATCTTGCCTCATCCATTCGTCAGCACGGGATTGTTCAGCCTGTGGTCGTGCGAACGATTGGCGTCAACCGTTACGAGATAATCGCTGGTGAACGGCGCTGGCGCGCGGCACAGCTGGCCGGTTTTACGGACGTTCCTGTCATCGTTCGGGATGTAGACGACCGCACGGCTCTGGAGCTGGCTATCGTCGAAAACGTCCAGCGTTCCGATCTGAATCCGCTTGAAGAAGCGATGGGCTATGAGCAGTTGATCGCCGAACATGGCTACACCCAGAACGACCTCGGTGAAATCATCGGCAAGAGCCGAAGCCATGTTGCAAACAGCCTTCGTCTTTTAAAACTTCCCGATCCGGTTCGGGACATGTTGGCGGATGGTTCGCTTTCCGCTGGCCATGCGCGCGCGCTTGTTTCCACTTCCGATCCGTCAGGTCTGGCTCGGACTATCGTTTCCAAGGGGCTTTCGGTGCGTGATGCCGAGCGCCTGGCGCAAAACGACATCAAGTCGCAGGGTGACGTCTTGGAGAAGCGGCCTTCGGCTGAGAAGGATTCCGATACGGTCGCGCTTGAACGCAGCCTCTCGGATGCTCTCGGTCTGGACGTGAAGATTAGCCACAAAGGCGGATCGGGACAAATCCGCATCGGATACCGCACGCTAGAGCAGCTGGAAGCCGTGTGCCGGCTTCTGGAGCAAAAATAAGCAAGTATCTGTTTTAATTGATAAAATACCCGCGTTTAGCGGGTATTTTTATGCCGTGGTGCTCAAAAGTCGATAGCGCGGCCGTTTATTTCGTAGTCACCGAAACGAACAGGTTCCGCGCCGCCGCGACCGCCGGTTTCCTGCGGCAATTGAAGATCCGCCTGTTGTTTGCGCCGTTCTTCCGCTTCCTTTAACGCACGTTCCGCCGCCGGCGAAAGCCGCTTGAGCATTTCTGCGCCGTTGTCATTATCCGCATCCTGCATGAGTAATCCTCCCTATGACGGGATATTGAAATATGTTTGCCGTTCACCAGATTATATAAACAGATGGGCTTTATAAACCCCGGAATATTTCCTGAGTGGTAACAAGGAGAATTTGACATATGAACATGATGCGCACGGCAATGCTTCTGGCCTTCATGACGGCATTGTTCATGGGTGTCGGTTTTCTGATCGGCGGTAAGGGCGGCATGATGATTGCCTTGCTTATTGCCGCTGGTATGAATCTTTTCTCCTACTGGAATTCGGACAAGATGGTCTTGTCGGCCTATCGTGCACGCGAGATCGATGAGGCGAATGCGCCTGAATTTTTCCACATGATCCGCGATCTCTCGCATAATGCCGATCTTCCGATGCCCAAGGTTTATATTTATGATAGCCCGCAGCCGAACGCCTTCGCGACGGGAAGAAACCCGCAGAATGCCGCTGTCGCCGCCTCGACGGGCCTGCTGGAGCGCCTCACCCCTGAAGAAGTGGCTGGTGTCATGGCGCATGAGCTGGCCCATGTGCAGAACCGCGATACGCTGACGATGACTGTGACCGCGACGCTGGCAGGCGCCATCTCCATGCTCGGCAACTTCGCATTTTTCTTTGGTGGCAATCGTGAAAACAACAATAATCCGCTGGGCTTTATCGGCGTACTGGTTGCGATGATCGTGGCGCCGCTTGCCGCGATGCTGGTGCAGATGGCGATCAGCCGTACCCGGGAATATTCTGCCGACCGGCGGGGAGCGGAAATTTGCGGCAATCCGCTCTGGCTTGCTTCCGCACTGCAGAAAATTTCGGGCATGGCGCAGAGCATTCATAATGAGGATGCGGAGCGTAACCCGGCGACGGCGCATATGTTCATCATCAATCCCCTGTCCGGTGAGCGCATGGACAACCTGTTTTCTACGCATCCGAATACGGAAAACCGGGTGGCGGCACTTCACGCTATGGCACAGGAGTTTTCCCCGCGAGGATCGACGCCAGCGCCATCGGGTGATAGACCTCAGCGCAAATCAGGCTCCGTTCCCAATACGGGCTGGGGACGAGGCAAAGAAAACGAGCGCAAGGGACCGTGGTCTTGACATCCGATACTCAAAATAAGCCGTCCCGGTCTAAAAAACCGGGACAGGACCATGCAAGGGGCCGCGAAGACGGCCCTTCGTCTTTCCAGGATAAACCCGGCCTTGCTGCACGCGTTGCCGCAACGCGCATTCTGGCGGCCGTTCTGGAAAAGAAAACCTCGCTGGACGGTATGCTGGACAGCGAAAACGGCAATCCCGTCTATCGCGCGCTATCCCTTGCGGACCGGGCGCTGGTGAGAGCGATCGTCAACAGCGCGCTTCGCCACCTTCCGCGTATCGAAGCCGCCTTGTCGATGCTGCTTGACGGACCGTTGCCGCAGGGCGCCCGGTCGCTTCATCACGTCCTTGTCGTTGGCGCAGCGCAAGTGCTTCACCTTGATGTCCCCGATCATTCTGCGGTCGATCTTGCCGTGGAACAGGCCCATCGCGACCCGCGCAACAGGCGTTTTGCCAAGCTGGTGAATGCCGTCCTCAGGCGATTGGGCCGGGAAAAAGCAGAAATCGAAAAGGCGATCGCGGATGTGCCCGTGCTGCCGGACTGGTTCTACGCTCGGCTTGTTTCAGCTTACGGAGATGAGGTTGCCAAACGGATTTCCGAAGCGCAGCTGACGCCCTCTTCCATCGATCTCACGGTGAAGAACGATCCGGCGGTCTGGGCGGAAAAGCTGGGCGGTACGGTTTTGCCGAATGGCAGTGTCCGTCTCGGTGAATTTGAAGGCCAGATTCCCTCGCTTGAAGGCTTTGCCGAGGGTGCCTGGTGGGTTCAGGATCTCGCGGCCAGCATGCCTGTCAAGCTGATGGGCGATATTTCCGGCAAACGTGTTGCCGATCTCTGTGCAGCTCCGGGCGGCAAGACCGCCCAGCTCGCGCTTGCCGGTGCGAAGGTGACTGCCCTGGACCAGTCCAGCAATCGTCTTCGCCGCCTCAGGGAAAATCTCGACCGGCTTGGTCTTCACGCCGAAACCGTTGAAGCCAATATGCTAAAGTACCAGCCGGAACAGCTTTTCGACGCCGTTCTTCTGGATGCCCCCTGCTCGTCTACCGGCACGTTGCGTAAACATCCCGATGTCTGCTGGACGAAGGACGAGGATGATATTGCCAAGCTTGCCGCTCTTCAGGGCCAGATGTTGCGACACGCGCTCACGCTGGTGGGAGCCGGCGGCATTGTGGTGTTTTCCAATTGCTCGCTCGATCCCTCTGAAGGGGAAGCGATGATTGCACAGGTCCTGGCGGAAAACCCGGACTTCGAGCGTGTTGCCGTTCGCAAGGACGATTGGCCGGGAATGGAAGCCGCCGTCACTGCCGAAGGCGATCTTCGTACAACGCCGGATATGTTCGGCGGCATCGATGGGTTTTTTAGCAGTGTCTTGCGTAAGAAGTAGAAAAAAGCCAAGCTTCCGCGAATCATTGGATAATTGCCGATACGTTCCGATCATCACGGTTCACTCATAAAAACAAAACATGTGAAACGGGAAACACAGCTTGTCAGGGTCCTTTGCAGGCAGCATCAATGCCGCCGGTCTTCTCTCGCGGATGGCGTATCGTCATCTGTGTGTGGGCCTCGCTCCTTTGCGCCTGCGCATATCCCGGTTTGCCAATCGCGTTCCCGATGTTCTCGTGGCGGCGCCGACTGATCTGAGGGCAATCGATCCGTATTTTGCCGAGGAATTGCTGCGGGGCCGGATTGCGCTCGCCGGCCGCGTCGTAGAAACCGGCGGTCTATCGCCATTTCAGGTGGACTATCCCTCGGTGGTTTTTGAAGAGCGGCTGCATGCATTCGGCTGGCTGCGGCATATCCGTTCCGACAGATCGAGTGAGGCCAGCAAGCGGGCGCGCCGTATCGTTGCCGAATGGATGACTATTCACGGCAAGCGGGTTGCGGGGATCGCCTGGTCTCCGGAGATCGCGGCACAGAGGCTGATTGCCTGGCTGTCCCATTCTCCCGTCGTTTTACATGAGGCCGATGCGGGTTTTTATCGTCGTTTCCTGAAAAGTCTTGCGTTTCACGTGCGTTATCTCGACAGGATCGTCAAACATGCGCCGGATGGCGAAGCGAGGCTGCGGATCAGGATTGCGCTGGCCGTCGCATCCATAGCCATGCCGACCCGCCTGTCCCATATTACTCGGCACGGAATGAAGCTGGCGCAGGAAATGGAACGCCAGATTCTTCCAGATGGCGGGCATGTTTCCCGCAATCCGAGGGTCATGCTGGATTTGCTGCTCGATCTTTTGCCGCTTAGGCAAAGCTACATCAATCTCGGTCACGATCTGCCCTCGGGGCTGGTGCCGGCGATTGACAGGATGTTTCCGGCCATCCGGTTTTTCCGCCATCAGGGCGGCGATCTGGCGCTGTTCAATGGCGCCACCGCCACGCTTGCCAATGAACTTGTGTCGGTACTTCGTTACGATGAGACAGCCGGCCGGCCGTCCAAAATGCTGCCGGATGTCAATTATCATCGTCTTGCAACCGATGAGACGGTCATCATCGTGGACACTGGTCATCCAGGCTCGGCGGAGCTTTCGCGTAACGCCCATTCGGGCTGCCTGTCCTTTGAGATGTCCTGTGGCAAGAGCCGGTTCATCGTCAATTCGGGCTTCCCGAAAAATGCAGCACCCGAATATCAGCGAGCGAGCCGCTCGACGGCGGCCCATTCAACGGTCACGCTGGCCGACACGTCGTCTTGCAGACTATCCCGCTCGAGACTGCTCGGGCCGATCATGGTTTCCGGTGTCAGTCAGGTGGAGAGCCGCCGCGGAACGGATGCAAATGGCAATGATGTCCTGTGGGCGTCGCATGACGGTTATTTGCAGAATTTCGGTTGCTATCACGATCGGGAAATTGAGCTGAATGTTGCCGGTACGAAGATAAAGGGCCGTGATCTGCTTCGGGCCGACGAGAATGTGGTGAAGGCGCAATTGCAATCCATATCGGCGGTATCGCGGTTCCATATCCACCCGCACATCCAGCTATACCAACAGGACGAGGAGTCGGTTTATCTGGAGGCAGCGGATGGAACGACCTGGCTGTTTTCGGCGCCGGGACTGGAGCTTTTCGTGACCGAGGATGTTTTTATGGCGGATGCATCCGGCATGCGGCCTTCGCAGCAGATCGAGCTGCCATTCAATCTGGCGAATACTCGGGAGATCCGCTGGATCATCGAACGCAAGGCGTAGAGGATTCCTGGCGAGTTTCAGGCAAAAACCGCCATAGTTTTCGCCGTTCCGCGTCCCCGCTGTTTATTAATATGGCAAGCTGTGTTAACGCGGCGGCAATTGCTGGATCAATCCCAGTCCAGCCTGTCCTCCCCGTTAAACGGAGTATGCCCGATGGCTGTCGTTTCCAAAAAAATCCCCGCTCCCGATAAAGTCAAAATCCGTACAGCCCTTCTTTCCGTTTCTGACAAGACGGACATTATCGAGCTGGCGACTGTCCTGTCCAAGCTTGGCGTCAAGCTGCTGTCGACGGGTGGCACGGCAAAGGCCATCGCTGACGCGGGACTGCCGGTAACGGATGTTTCCGATGTGACCAATTTCCCGGAAATTATGGATGGTCGCGTCAAGACCCTGCATCCCAACGTGCATGGTGGACTTCTGGCTATCCGGGATGATGCTGATCACGTCGAGGCAATGAAGGCTCACGGTATCGAGGCGATCGATCTCTCCGTCATCAATCTCTATCCCTTCGAGGAGGTTCGCGCCAAGGGTGGCGACTACCCCACGACGGTCGAGAATATCGATATTGGCGGCCCGGCAATGATCCGCGCTTCGGCCAAGAACCACGCCTATGTCACTGTTGTCACCGATCCGTCCGACTACCCTGCGCTGGTGGAAGCCCTGCAGGCCGATGACGGTCAAACCTCCTACGCGCTGCGCCAGACCTTCGCCGCCAAGGCATATGCCCGCACCGCCGCTTATGATGCGGTGATTTCCAACTGGTTTGCTGAGGCGCTGGCTATCGAAACGCCGGATTATCGTGCCATCGGCGGTGCGCTGAAGGAAAAAATGCGTTACGGCGAGAACCCGCACCAGAGCGCCGGTTTTTACCTGACCGGCGAAAAGCGCCCCGGTGTTTCCACGGCGACGCTTCTTCAGGGCAAGCAGCTTTCCTATAACAACATCAATGATACGGATGCAGCCTACGAGCTGGTAGCGGAATTCCTGCCGGAAAATGCGCCGGCTGTAGCGATCATCAAACACGCCAACCCCTGTGGTGTTGCGACGGGTCCTACACTTGCAGAAGCCTACCGGCGCGCGCTGGCATGCGATTCCGTTTCGGCCTTTGGCGGCGTCATCGCCTTGAACCGCACGCTCGATGCGGAAACGGCAGAAGAGATCGTCAAGCTCTTCACCGAAGTCATCATTGCACCCGATGTGACGGAAGAGGCAAAGTCCATTATCGCCCGCAAGCCCAATCTGCGACTGCTGGCAGCTGGTGGCCTGCCAGATCCGCGCGCTGCCGGCATTACGGCCAAGACGGTTTCCGGCGGTCTTCTGGTTCAGAGCCGTGACAACGGCATGGTCGAGGATCTGGAACTGAAGGTGGTCACCAAGCGTGTGCCGACACCTCAGGAACTTGAAGACATGAAGTTCGCCTTCAAGATTGCCAAGCACGTGAAGTCCAATGCGGTGATCTATGCCAAGGACGGCCAGACGGCAGGTATCGGCGCCGGACAGATGAGCCGGGTGGATTCCGCCCGTATCGCCGCCCAGAAGGCGGAAGATGCGGCCAAGGCACTCGGCCTTGCTGAGCCGCTGACGCGGGGCTCTGCCGTGGCTTCTGAAGCGTTTTATCCCTTCGCCGATGGTTTGCTTGCAGCTATTGCAGCAGGTGCCACCGCAGTCATTCAGCCTGGTGGTTCCATGCGCGACCAGGAGGTGATCGATGCGGCCAATGAGCACAATGTGGCGATGGTCTTTACCGGCATGCGTCACTTCCGCCATTAAGCAGAAACGGCGCACAGAATTTAAAAGGCCCGGAAAGTGATTTCCGGGCCTTTTGTTTCACGTGGGACAGTCCGATGCACATATTGGAAGCGGGTCAGGTAACCGCGCCCACCTGCCACGGCACAAATTCATTGTCGCCGTAGTCGTAAATCTCACTGACGGTCTTGTCTCCCGAAGCGACTGCAAGAATGTGCTCGAAAATTCGTTTGCCGGATTCCTCGATGGTTTCCGCGCCGGTAACGATCTCGCCGCAGTTGAGGTCCATGTCTTCCTTCATGTGTTCATACATTTCGGAATTGGTGGCGATCTTGATGCAGGGTGCCGGCTTGAATCCCGATACGGAGCCGCGGCCGGTGGTGAAACAGATGACGTTACAGCCGCCGGCGACCTGGCCGGTGACGGCAACAGGATCGTAACCGGGCGTATCCATGAAGACGAAGCCCTGCTCAGTAACGGTTTCCGCGAATTCGTAGACCGCTTTCAGTGGCATGGAGCCACCTTTGGCCACTGCGCCCAGCGATTTTTCCAGAATGGTGGTCAGTCCACCAAGCTTGTTGCCGTGCGATGGGTTGTTGTTCAGCTCATCGCCGTTGCGAGCGGTATAATCCCGCCACCAGTCGATGCGCTGCAAAAGCTTTTCGGCAACAGCAGGCGTGACGGCACGCTTCGTCAGCAGGTGTTCAGCACCGTAAATCTCCGGCGTTTCGGCAAGAACCGTTGTACCGCCGTTGCGGACGATGAGGTCTGATGCATATCCCAGGGCCGGGTTTGCCGATATTCCGGAGTAACCATCCGAACCGCCACATTCCAGCGCCACCTTCAGTTTCGAAAGCGGCTGTTCAGTGCGCTGGGCAGCATTGACCATTGGCAGCATCGCCTTAATCTCGGCAATGGCGGCATCGATCGTTTTTCGTGTGCCGCCGTGCTGCTGGATCGTCATGGTGCGCAGCCGTTCGCCCTCCTCCATCTTGTAATGTTCGAGGATGGGGGCGATCTGGTTGGTCTCACAGCCGAGGCCGATCAGCAGAATACCGCCGAAATTCGGGTGGCGGGCATAACCCTGAATGGTGCGGATCAGAAGACGATAACCTTCCGATTTCGTATTGAGCGCGCAGCCGCCGCCATGGGTCAGTGCCACAACGCCGTCGACATTGTCGAACCCTTCAAGGCCGCCCTGCTTGTTAAAATAATCGGCGATGTAACGCGACACGGTGGCGGAACAGTTCACGGATGCGATGACGCCGATGTAGTTGCGTGTGCCAACGCCACCGAGACCCCGGTCAAAACCCTTGAAGGTCCGGCGCTCGCCCTCGGGCAGCATGCCTTTTTCCTCGATATCGACACTGAACTGATGCGTGTGTTCGGAAGGCACCATGGCGAGATTGTGCAGATGCACATGCCGGCCAGGCTCGATATCCTGTGTCGCGATGCCGATCACCTGTCCGTATTTCAGGACCTCGTCTCCGGATCTGATAAACGTCAGGGCCACCTTGTGGCCGCGTCCGATCAGCTCCCGGGCTGTCAGATCGCCTCTGCCCGTCGCACCACCGGCCGGTATCGACCGGCGTGCCACCGCGACATTGTCGTTGGCGTTCAGCAAAATGGTTGCCTCGGAATTCTCACTCACGGGTTTTTCTCCTCCCCGGTACATTGCCTGCTATGTTTTGAATTCAGCCGTCTACCCAGCGTCTCTTGGAACCTTCCAGATGGGTATGCATGGCCGCCTGCGCCAGCAGCGGATCTTTCAACTCCAGGGCCGCCAAAATCGCCTCGTGCTCCTGAAGGGCGTGGGTCCAGGTATCGCGATCCTCAAATTTCACACGCAATTGTGCCGAAATCGGGCTGTGGCGCTCATCGAAGAGGTTTGCCACCAGCCGGGCCAGAACGCTGTTACCGGATTGTTCGGCAATGGTGACGTGGAAAAGCCGGTCCTGATCGAGAGGTTTGCGCGCGGCCTCGATTTCCTGCTGCATCGTGTTGAGAATCTGGCGAAGGTTTGCAATCGTTTCATCGGTCATGCGGCTCGCCGCCAGTACGATTGTTGCGCCTTCCAGCGCTGCGCGCGCTTGCATCAGTTCGGAGGGGCTGTCGCCCAAGGATTTGGTGTTGTGGGTTGTCTGAAGGGCCTCGGTGGACACATAGACACCGGAACCCATGCGGATTTCGACGGTGTTGTCGATTTCAAGCGCAATCAGTGCCTCGCGCAGTGATGGTCTCGAAACCCCGAGCTTCTGTGCCAGTTCCCGTTCGGCGGGAAGTCGTGTTCCAGGCAGAAACTCTCCCAGATCGATCAGCTCGCGTATCTGGTCCGCAATCTGCTGATAAAGCCTGCGTGGTTCCGCTATTTTGGCCTGACCATTCATGTGTTTTCTGACGAACCTTGTCTGTTATCTGAATTTGGCCTTACCGTAGCGCCAAGCGCATCAATACGCAAGAAATTACTTAAATACATGAATTCACAGTGTTATTTCAAGAAGTCTTTTGAGATGATTTTGCATGTACCAGACGCGGGATTCAAATTTTGGGCTAATTGGCTTGACCATTTTAAAAAAGCGGCCTAACCATTTGGCTCATTATTGCCCCCGGTGGAGCGGGGAGCGCGGGTGGAGGTTTCTTGATGTCGCAGGGCGCATCGACAATTCGAGGCGATTTTTCGCCTGAGGAGACGGCGCGCGGCCTTGGTTCAGGCCTCCTGCGTCTCGAAAACATCAGCAAGGAATTTCCGGGCGTCAAAGCGTTGTCGAATGTGCATTTCGACTTGCGCAGCGGCGAGGTTCACGCTGTCTGCGGCGAAAACGGTGCCGGAAAATCCACCCTGATGAAAATCATCAGCGGCGTTTACCAGCCAAGCGACGGAACCATCCTGCACAAGGGCGTCAAAGTGCAATATGCATCGCCGCTGGAATCCGAAGCCGCCGGCATCGCCATCATCCATCAGGAACTCAACCTCGTTCCGCATCTTTCCGTTGCCGAGAACATCTATCTCGCCCGCGAGCCGCGCCGTGGTTTCCTCGTCGACCGCAAGAAACTGCGGCTTGATGCAAAGCGCTGTCTCGATCGGCTGGGCGTCGATATCGACCCTGACCAGATTGTCCGAGGCCTCTCGGTCGCTCAATGTCAGATGGTGGAAATTGCCAAGGCGCTTTCCCTGGATGCTGAAGTCCTCATCATGGATGAGCCGACCTCCTCGCTGACCGAGCAGGAAACGCGGCTATTGTTCAAGGTGATCCGCGATCTCAAGGCTTCTGGCGTCGGCATCGTCTATATTTCCCACCGGCTCGATGAAATGGCCGAAATCGTCGACCGCGTGACGGTTTTGCGGGACGGGCGTTATATTTCCACCGACGATTTTGCATCGATCACCGTTGACGATATCGTCACGCGCATGGTCGGGCGTTCGCTGGAGGAGAAGTTCCCGGAACGCACGTCGCGCCCTACGGATGATGTTATTTTCTCTGTGGAAGGGCTGACGCGCAAGGGTGTGTTCCACGATGTCGGTTTCTCGCTGCGGCGCGGTGAGATTCTCGGCTTTGCCGGACTGATGGGTGCGGGTCGCACGGAAGTCGCACGGGCGATCTTCGGTGCCGATCCTCTGGATGCTGGCAAGGTCGTTTTCAACGGGCGGGAGCTTTCCATCAGTTCCCCGCGAGATGCCATCGAAGAGGGTATCGCCTATCTGTCCGAAGACCGCAAAAGCGATGGTCTTGCGATAAAGATGTCGGTTGCGGCCAATACGACGCTTGCCAATATCGGCGAGGTCTCCAACCGCTTCGGGCTGATCGACTTCAAGAAGCACGACGATGTCGCCAGACGTTACGTCGATCTCCTCAACATCCGTACCCCTTCGATCGAACAGACGGTGCGGCTGCTTTCAGGTGGCAATCAGCAGAAAATCATCATTGGCAAATGGCTGTTCCGGCAGTCGCGCGTGCTGTTTTTCGACGAGCCGACGCGCGGCATCGATGTCGGCGCAAAATTCGCGATCTACAAGATCATGGACGAGCTGGCTGCACAGGGCATCGGCGTCATTCTCATCAGTTCGGAACTGCCGGAAATTCTGGGACTGACGGATCGTATCGCCGTTTTCCACCAGGGCCGGATCACGGGCGTGCTTGAGACCGCCAAGACCAATCAGGAAGAAATCATGCGGTACGCGTCCGGTTACGGCCGGGCCGCGCAGTGAGGAACGACATGGCTAATATTGCAGAACCCAAGAAGAGCTTCGCTTTCAGCGACCGCCAGAAGGACATCATCCAGAAGTTTGCGGCTCTTGGCAGTCTCGTTGTGCTGGTTATGGTGTTTTCCGCCACCAGCAGCGCCTTCTTCTCCGTCAACAATGCCATGACCATTGCGCTTCAGGTGACCTCCATCGCCCTTCTCGGCATTGGTGCGACCTGCGTCATCATCACCGGCGGCATCGATCTTTCCGTTGGTTCGGTGCTTGCTCTGGCCGGTGTCGTTGCCGCGCTTGCGGTGAAGGAGTTGGGTATGCCGGTGCCGGTCGGCATGCTGCTTGGCATTCTGACGGGGTCGCTTTGCGGTCTCATCAATGGCCTCATGGTCACGCGCTTCAAGCTGCCACCGTTTATCGCGACACTCGGCATGATGTTGATCGCCCGTGGCGTGGCACTGCAGATCACCGGCGCGCGAGCGGTTTCCGGCCTCGGCGAATCCTTCGGTGAACTCGGCAACGGCGCCCTCTTCCGCATCGTCAATATCGGTGATGACGGTTTTCCGAACGTAGTGTTTCCGGGCATTCCCTACCCCGTCATCCTCATGGTGGTTATTGCGCTGGCTGTTTCCTTCATGCTCAACCGCTCCATCCTTGGCCGTCACATCTATGCCGTCGGTTCGAATGCGGATGCTGCGCGTCTGTCCGGGGTAAACGTCGCACGCGTCACCAATTTCACCTACATCCTGTCCGGTACGCTCGCCGGGTTGACCGGTTGCGTGCTGATGTCGCGCCTCGTCACAGCCCAGCCGAATGAGGGCGTGATGTATGAGCTGGACGCCATTGCCAGCGCCGTTATCGGCGGCACATCGCTCATCGGCGGCGTGGGTACGATTTCAGGCACGGCAATCGGTGCCTTCGTCATAGGCATCCTGCGCAACGGTCTCAATATGAATGGCGTGTCCGCCTTCACGCAACAGATCATCATCGGTCTTGTCATTCTGGTCACCGTCTGGATCGACCAGCTGCGCAACCGTCGCTGATACAGGGCTGCGGACCCTATCCGCAAACAAGATCGGCACGGGAGGCCCGGTATGCCGACATCACGGAGGAAGAAATGAACAAGCTTACGACCGCCCTTCTGACATCCGCAATCGCGCTGTGGAGCGTCTCCACCGTGCAGGCCGGCGAAATCGCCGTCATCGTCAAGACCGTCAACTCCACCTTCTGGCAGAACGTTCAGAAGGGCGCCGATGCGGCGATGAAGGACTCTGCCGGCAACACCATGACCTTCCAGGGTCCGGCTTCTGAATCGGCCATCGCCGATCAGGTCAACATGGTTGAAAACGCTGTAAACCGTAAGGTTTCGGGTATCGTTCTTGCTCCTTCCGATCCTGATGCGCTGGTTCCGGCTGTCAAGAAAGCCTGGGAAGCCCGCATTCCCGTGGTTCTGATCGACTCACAGCTCGCCAAGGGTTCCGAGCAATATTATCAGTCCTTCCTGGCGACCGATAACAAGAAAGCCGGCGAACTGGCTGCTCAGGCGCTGATCGACAAGGTTGGCAAGGAAGGCAAGATCGCCGTGATGTCCTACGTCGCCGGTGCCGGTTCGGAAATCGGACGCGTTGGCGGTTTCACCGACTATATCCAGATGCATTCAAACCTCAAGATCGTAGGTCCGTTCTATTCGCAGTCGCAGATGGCGACGGCGCTGAACCAGACAACCGACGTTCTGGCCGCCAATTCCGATCTCAAGGGCATCTTCGGCGCCAACGAACCCACCGCAATCGGTGTAGGCCGCGCGCTCGCCCAGGCCGGTAAGGCAGGCAAGGTTGTCGGCATCGGCTTTGATGGTAACCAGGACCTTCAGGGCTTCGTCAAGGACGGCACGCTGGCCGGCATCGTCGTTCAGGGTTCGTATCAGATGGGCGAAAAGGGCATCCAGACCGTTTCCAAGCTCATCAGCAAGGAAAAGGTCGAAAAGTTCGTCGACACCGGCGTTGTTGTTGTCACCAAGGACAATATCGAGAAGCCGGAAGCCAAGAACGTTCTTTATTAACGCATGACGGCGCGCCGCTCTTTGAGCGGCGCGCATCACAAATTTCAGAAGCGGGATTTCAGTCAATACCGCATACGGTTTTCAACATCCGCTCTACCGAAAAATTCAGGAAGCCCTTGCGATGAAAGTCTCCGATACACGTAAATTGCCGCGCCGTGCCGTTGAAGTCACGATCATGGGTCTTGGTTGCGCGCAGATGGGTAATCTCTACCGCGTTACGCCCTACGAGGAATCCAAAGGCGCGTTTGACAAGGCATGGGAAAGCGGCATTCGCTATTTCGATACCGCACCTTTTTACGGTTACACGCGTTCGGAGCGTCGTCTTGGAACCATGGTGACGGAGCATGACCGAAGCGAATACACCCTCTCCACCAAGGTCGGTCGCGTCATGGTTCCTGATGAAACTGTGGGCCCGGAAGAGGACGCCTATATTGCGCCGCTGCCTTTCCGCCCGGTCTATGATTATTCCTATGACGGTATTCTACGCTCCTTCGAAGCGAGCCAGCAGCGGCTCGGCGTTCTGAAGCCGGATATTCTCTATGTGCACGATATCGGCTCTTTCACGCATGGCGAAAAGCACCAGCACTACTGGGAGCAGCTGACCACCGGCGGCGGCTTCCGGGCACTCGGCAAGCTGCGCGAGGAAGGGTCGACGGGTGCTATCGGCCTCGGCGTGAACGAGTGGGAAATCGTCGGCGACGCCATGGATGTTTTCGACATCGACGTTGCCATGCTTGCCGGCCGTTATACGCTTCTGGAGCAGCAGAGCCTTGCCTTCATGAACCGCTGCGCGGAAACCGGTGTTGCGATCGTGGTCGCCGGTGCTTTCAATTCAGGCATTCTGGCAGGCAACCGCAAATTCAACTATGCCGATGCGCCTGCCGACATCATCACGCGGGTGAATGCGCTTCAGGGCGTTTGTGACGACGTTGGTGTTTCATTGCAGGCGGCTGCGCTGCAGTTTCCGCTCGGGCATCCGGCTTCGGTCACGGTCGTATCCGGCGCGCGCAATGCGCAGCAACTTGCCGCAAACATCGAATGGTTCGAACAGGTTGTTCCGGACGAATTCTGGTCGGAGCTGCAAAAGCGTGGCCTGATTTCCGAAGGCGCACCTGTGCCTGGCACAAAGGCCTGAAGCGATGATCATCGATGCCCACCAGCATTTCTGGCTGATGAAGGATCGTGCCGGGCAATGGCCGCCACCGTCTCTGGCTGCCATCTACCGGGATTTTCTTCCGCAGGATCTGTCTCCTCTGCTGGCAAAGGCCGGAGTTTCCGGAACGGTGCTGGTGCAGACGATGGAAAGTGCGGCCGATACGGATTTCATGCTCCATCTGGCTGGCAGCACCGATTTCATCAAGGGCGTTGTCGGCTGGGTGGACATGAAGTCCGTGGATGCTGCGGCGGAAATCTCCCGGCGGGCAAAACATCCGGCCTTCAAGGGCGTACGGCCGATGCTGCAAGGCATGGAAGATGTGACCTGGATCGACGATCCCGCGCTCGATGCCGCTGTGGATGCGCTGGTGAAACATGCACTGGTGTTCGATGCGCTGGTCCTGCCGCCGCATCTGTCGCATCTTCTCGCCTTCGCGCGCCGCCATCCGCAATTGCCTGTTGTCATCGATCACGGGGCGAAGCCGCTTATCGCCACGGGCCAATATGGCGACTGGCGCAGGGACATGGCAGCTTTGGCGGCCCTTCCCAACCTCCATTGCAAGCTGTCCGGCCTGTTGACCGAGCGTGGCGAGCAGAGACCGGAAGCCGTCAGGCCCTATGCCGAAACCATTTTGGAACTGTTCGGCGGCGAACGCGTGATCTTCGGCAGCGACTGGCCGGTATTGCGGCTGGCTGGCGACTATCAGGAATGGCTGGACTTCTGCCGCGAAATCGTGCCTGAGCACGACCATGCGGCCGTCTTTGGCGGCAACGCCGTTCGTTTTTATTCCCTTCCCAACAGGTGATGCATGCTGGCGATTTTCTGCGAGACCCCCGGTCAACTTGTCCCCAAGGAACTACCAAAGCCCGCCCGTGGCGAAGGTGAAGTGCTGGTGCGTATTCGTCGCATTGGTGTCTGCGGCACGGACCTGCATATTTTCACCGGTAATCAGCCTTATCTTTCTTATCCGCGCATCATGGGCCACGAGCTTTCCGGCACGGTGGAAGAGGCACCGGAAGGCAGCCATCTTTCGGCGGGCGATGTGGTTACCGTCATACCCTATATTTCCTGTGGTGAGTGCAGCGCCTGCCGTAAAGGAAAGAGCAATTGCTGCCGCAACATCGGTGTGCTTGGCGTTCATCGCGATGGCGGCATGGTCGAATATCTGAGCGTTCCGCAGCAATTCGTGCTGAAGGCGGAGGGCTTGAGCCTCGATCAGGCGGCAATGACCGAATTTCTGGCGATTGGCGCGCATGCCGTGCGTCGTGGGTCGGTGGAAAAGGGTCAGAAGGTCCTGATCGTCGGTGCCGGTCCGATCGGCATGGCGGTTGCGGTTTTCGCCGTTCTCGATGGCGGCGAGGTGACGATGATTGACGGGCGCACCGACCGGCTGGATTTCTGCAAGGACCATCTCGGCGTTGCCCATACGGTGACGCTTGGCGAGGGCGACAAGGATCGTCTGTCGGATATCACCGGCGGCGATTTCTTCGATGCCGTTTTTGATGCGACCGGTAATCCTAAAGCCATGGAGCGTGGCTTTTCCTTCGTCGGCCACGGCGGTTCCTATGTGCTGGTTTCCATCGTTGCCAGCGACATCTCCTTCAACGATCCGGAGTTTCACAAGCGCGAAACCACGCTGCTCGGCAGCCGCAACGCCACGCCGGAGGATTTCGAGCGGGTGCTGCAGGCGCTGCGGGAAGGCAAGGTACCGGAGGCACTCATCACTCACCGCATGACACTTGCCGATGTGCCTTCCAAATTCGCCGGGCTGACTGATCCGAAAGCCGGAGTCATCAAGGGCATGGTGGAGGTCGCATGACGACCGACACACCCATCCTGCAATTCGGTACCAGCCGCTTTCTTCTGGCCCATGCGGATTTGTTCATTTCGCAGGCGCTGGAAAAAGGCGAGGCTCTCGGGCGCATCGCAATCGTCCAGACGACCGGCAATGCTGAGAGCCTGAAGCGTGTGGCAGCATTGAACGATGGCACGCCCTATCCGGTGCGCATTCGCGGCATTCGCGACGGGCAAGAGGTGGATGAGGAAATTCCAGGTAAGGCTGTCGCGCGCGCGCTGACGGCGGCGGCCGACTGGGCCGAGGTGAGGCGCATCGCCTGCGGGGCAGGGGTCATTCTGTCCAATACGGGTGACCGCGGTTATGAGCTGGATTCGTTCGACGGGCCGGGTCTTGCCGACGACTTCACGCTTGTACCAAAGAGTTTTCCTGCAAAGCTCTGCCTGTTGCTGCTGGAACGTTTTCAGACCAATCCGGAAGCCCCTGTATCGATCTTTCCTTGCGAGCTTGTTCCGCGCAACGGCGACCGGTTGAAAGAGGTTGTTCGCCAGCTTGCCGACGAATGGCAGCTGCCGGCGGGTTTCGGCTTCTACCTGAATGAGAAATGCCGTTTTGCCAACAGCCTTGTAGACCGCATCGTTTCCGAGCCGATCGATCCGGTTGGCGCAGTTGCCGAGCCCTATGCGCTTTGGGCAATCGAGAAGCAGGAGGGCCTTGTTCTGCCCTGCACCCACCCTGCGGTGGTGCTGACTGATGATCTCGACCACTATGAAAAGCTGAAGCTGTTCCTGCTCAATCTTGGTCATTCCTATCTGGCGGAGCGATGGTTGCGGGATGCCCGTGCGAAAGACGAGACGGTGCGGCAGGCAATGGCCGACGATGCGCTTTCGGGAGATCTGGAAACGCTCTGGCGGGACGAGGTTCTGCCGGTCTTTGCCGCAGAAGGCATGGGGGAAGAAGCGCAAGCCTATATCCTTGCTGTGCGGGAGCGTTTCCTGAACCCCTTTCTCGCCCACCGGCTCGCGGACATTTCAGGCAATCACGATGAAAAGAAACGCCGTCGTTTTGTCCCGGTCATCGCAGCGGCGGAACGTCTGGGGTTAAACGTGCCGCAGCAGAAACTGCGTGCGGCGCTCGCCACCATCAAGCAATAACGGAGTTTTGTATGCAGCGCATGGGAATGGTCATCGGCGTCAAACCGGACATGATTGCGGAATATAGAAGACTGCACGCCGCCGTCTGGCCCGAAATTCTGGCGCTCATCAGCGATTGCAACATACGCAACTACACGATCTTCCTGCGCGAACCGGAAAATCTGCTGTTCGGATATTGGGAATATCACGGCACCGATTTCAGCGCCGATATGGCGAAGATGGCGGCAAGCCCAAAGAACCAGGAATGGTGGTCTTTCACCATTCCCTGCCAGCAACCACTCGAAAGCCGCAAGGAAGGCGAGTGGTGGGCAATGATGGAAGAAACCTTCCATCACGACTGAACGATTTCCTTTGACACTGACCGCGAGTGAACGGCCATGACCAAAATTACTGATCTGCGAGTTTTCGACCTGCGTTTTCCGACCTCCCAGAGCCTTGATGGTTCGGATGCGATGAACCCCGACCCGGATTATTCGGCGGCTTACGTCATTCTCGACACCGACGAACCGGAACTGAAAGGTCACGGGCTGACCTTCACCATTGGCCGCGGCAATGAGATTTGCTGCATGGCCATCAAGGCGATGCGCCATCTGGTGGTGGGAACCGATCTGGCGACGGTGACCGAGAACCCCGGCAAATACTGGCGCCACCTAACTGGTGATAGCCAGCTTCGCTGGATCGGCCCGGACAAGGGCGCGATGCATCTCGCCACCGGCGCTGTCGTCAATGCTGTCTGGGATTTGCTGGCCAAAAAGGCGGGTAAGCCGGTCTGGCAGCTTGTTGCCGATATGAGCCCTGAAGAAATCGCCGATATCGTCGATTACCGTTATCTAACTGACGTGCTGACGAAGGACGATGCGCTTGCGATCCTCAAAAAAGCCGAAAGCGGCAAAAAGGAACGTATCGAGACGCTGAAGAACGAAGGCTACGCCTGCTACACCACATCAGCCGGCTGGCTCGGTTATGACGACGCCAAGCTGCGCCGTCTTTGCCAGGAAGCGATAGATGCCGGTTTCAACCATGTAAAGATGAAGGTTGGCCGTGATCTCGAAGACGATATCCGCCGCCTCACCATCGCCCGCGAGGTGATCGGCCCCGACCGTTATCTGATGATCGACGCCAACCAGGTGTGGGAAGTGGATCAGGCGATTGAATGGGTCAAGCAACTTGCCTTCGCCAAGCCCTTCTTCATTGAAGAGCCGACCAGCCCGGACGATGTCGCCGGCCATCGCAAGATCCGTGCAGCCATCGGCTCCGTGAAGGTGGCAACCGGCGAAATGTGCCAGAACCGTATCATGTTCAAGCAGTTCATCGCCGAAGGTGCAATCGACGTCGTGCAGATCGACAGCTGCCGCATGGGTGGTCTCAACGAGGTGCTGGCGGTTTTGTTGATTGCTGCCAAATACAATTTGCCGGTCTGGCCGCATGCCGGTGGCGTCGGCCTTTGCGAATATGTGCAGCATCTGTCGATGATCGACTATCTCGTGGTTTCCGGCACCAAGGAAGGCCGCGTGATCGAATATGTCGACCATCTGCACGAGCATTTCATCGAACCCTGCGATATTCGCAATGCCGCGTACATGCCGCCGAAGCTGCCCGGTTTCTCCATTGAAATGAAGCCGGATTCTATTGCGACCTACACGTTCAAGGGATGATTGAAGGATAACAGCGCTTCCGTGAGGCGCTGCCACTCCGCTTCGCTGCCGGGAAGGCCGAAACGCATGTCGTTCGGCCTTTCATCAAAAATGCGCACCAGAATGCCGTGCAGGCCAAGGTGATCGAACAGTTCTTTGGCCCGGTGGTCCCGCACCAGGGTAAACAGGGACGTACCGCCGGCAATCTTCAGGCCCGCTTTTTCCAGCAATTCACTCATACGCTGTGCTTCTGCCGCAAGCCGGAGGCGCATGGATGATTGCCATTCCCTGTCCGCCAAAGCCTGCATCGCGATATTGAGCGCCGGCCCGGATACTGCCCAGGGGCCAAGCCTTGCCTCCAGTTCGGCAGCGATGTCGGGATGCGCAAGCGCAAAACCGAGCCGGACCCCTGCCATGCCATAGAACTTGCCGAAGGATCGCAGTACCACCAGCGCGTCGCGCCCTGCGGCATTTGCAAGGCTTTCCGTATGTCCCGTCTCGATAAAGGCCTCGTCTACGACGAGCAGGCCGCCTTTGCGGCGCATCGCCTCGGCCAGCGACAACAAAGCTTCTCGATCCGTGATGCGACCATCGGGGTTGTTGGGATTGACCACCACCGCATAGTCGTAAGCTGACAGACCACTGATATGGTCTACCTCGGTCACTGCCAGTCCGGCCATGCGCGCGGTTCGGGCATGTTCGGCATAAGCGGGGGAGAGCACGGCTCCGCTTTTCGCTCCGCGTTCGAGTGCCAGGTGAGCCAGCAATGGCATCAGCATCTGGGTGCCGGGGGACAGAGCCACATGCCCGGCTGATGGTGCGCCGAAAGAGGCGACGGCCAGCCTTTTCAATTCTTCGGCCGCGTCAGGCTCCGGCAGGCGGGCAAATGCGCTGGCGGGAACGGGAGAATGCGGGTAGGAGTGCGGATTGATCCCGGTCGACAGGTCGATCCACGGTTCCGGCGCTTCAGGAAACATCAGACGCGCCTTGCCGAGATTGCCGCCGTGACGGATCGTAGCCTGCGCCTTTTCCGGTACCTTATCGCCCATGTTCTTCGCTCTCGCTTTTCTGTCGCTCTTGATCGAACGCCTGACTGGATATCCGGACTGGCTGTTCAAACGCATCGGTCATCCCGTCACCTGGATCGGTTCGCTTATCGCGCTGCTGGACAAAAAATGGAACCGGGAGAGTGCTTCATTTTCGCAGCGCAAGGCGGCAGGCGTCGTGGCGCTTTCCGTTTTTCTGGCGCTGACGGTGCTTGTTGCATGGTTAGTGCAATCGGTTCTGCTTTTATTGCCCCTTGGTCTGTTGCTTGTTGCGGTGCTTGGGGCGTCACTTCCGGCCCAAAAAAGTCTGGAACAGCATGTGGAGGCCGTCGCCATTGCGCTGGAACGCGAGGGGATTGACGGCGGGCGCAAAGCTGTCTCCATGATCGTCGGGCGCGATCCGCAGGCGCTGGATGAGGCGGCAATCTGCCGGGCGGCGATTGAAAGCCTGGCTGAAAATTTCTCTGACGGCATTGTCGCCCCTTCCCTCTGGCTTGGTCTTCTGGGGCTGCCAGGCGGTGCGGGTTATAAGGCAATCAACACGGCCGACAGCATGATCGGTCATCGCTCGCCACGCCATGAGGCCTTTGGTTGTGCGTCGGCCCGGCTGGACGATCTGGTCAATTTGCCGGCATCGAGACTGAGCGGCGGTCTTTTCGTGGTCGCCGCGTTTTTCGTGAAGGGTGCATCACCGAAAGGGGCAATTGCCGCGATACGCCGCGATGCGCGGCATCACCGCTCTCCCAATGCCGGCTGGCCGGAGGCGGCATTGGCCGGGGCACTGGGCTTTGCGCTGGCCGGGCCGCGCTCCTATGGCGGGCAGATGATCGAGGCTCGTTTCATGGGCGAAGGCGGAAGAGCGACACTGGTTGCTGGCGATATTCGCACAGCGCTCAGGCTGGCGAGGATCGCAGACTTCCTGCTGATCGCGCTGTTCGGATTGCTGGCAATCCTTATCGCGCTATAGAAAGCAGTCTGTCGAGATCGAGGTGGTTCTCCATATGGGCCGCCAGGCGATCAAGAACGGCATCCACCTGCGCATCATAGTTCAATTCAGTGCCCTGCCCACCAAGCCGCTCAAGCCACGCCCCGCGTTGGCGGTCATCCGCAAACAGGCCGTGGATATAGGTGCCTAAGATGCGGCCATCGGGCGAAATTGCGCCATCGGCATGCCCGTCAATGGTCGAAAATGGCAGGTTGCACGCAGCACCCGTCGTCTCGCCAACATGCATTTCATAGCCGGATAAGGGAATTCCGTCGAAACTCTGTCCCTGCACGGAAACGAGCCTCTTGTCGCCGGTCAAAACCGTCGTCACATCCAGCAGGCCCAACCCCTCGACCGTCATTGGTGGTCCTTCGATGCCGTCAGGGTCGGCAACGGTTTTTCCAAGCATCTGGTATCCGCCGCAGAGACCGAGAACATAACCGCCGCGGCGCACATGTGCCTTGATGTCGATGTCGAGGTCTGCATTTTTCAGCACGGCGAGATCAGCTATGGTGGATTTCGAACCGCAGAGCAGAACCAGCCGGCAATCGGCGGGAATGGTCTCGCCCCGCCGCACTCGGATCAGTTCCACATCCGGCTCCATGTCGAGCGGATCCAGATCGTCGAAATTGGAAATATGCGGCAGGATCGGCACCGCAATGCGGATTTTCGCGCCGGGCTTTTGTTGCGCTGGGCCAGTAAGCCCAAGGGCGTCCTCCGCTGGCAATTTCGCAGCATCGGAAAAATGCGGCAATAGCCCGATGGACGCCCAGCCGGTCTTTTCCGCGATCATCCGCATGCCGTCTGAAAACAGCATAGGGTCACCGCGAAAGCGGTTCACGATGAAGCCCTCTATCATCGCGGCATCACCACGTTCGAGAACGGTTTTTGTGCCCACGAGGCTGGCGATGACCCCGCCCCGGTCGATATCGCCGATCAGAATCACGGGAGCATCTGCGGCGCGGGCAAAACCCATATTGGCGATGTCGTTAGCGCGGAGGTTGATTTCGGAAGCACTTCCCGCCCCTTCCACCAGCACCAGATCGGCCTGTTGTTTCAGGTGCTCGAAGCTCTCCAGCACACGCGGCATCAGCCCGGCTTTCATGTGCTGATAATCGGCAGCTTTGGCATTGCCGACAATTTTGCCCTGTACGACGACCTGTGCGCCGGTTTCGCTCTGCGGCTTTAAAAGCACCGGGTTCATGTGAACCGACAGCGGAACGCCTGCCGCCCGCGCCTGCAGCGCCTGCGCGCGACCGATCTCGCCGCCATCGGCGGTGACCGCCGCATTGTTCGACATGTTCTGCGGCTTGAACGGCATGACGGACAGGCCACGCCTGATGAAGGCGCGGGCAAGGCCAGCCACCATCAGCGATTTGCCGACATCCGAGCCGGTTCCCTGAAACATCAGCACACGTGCAGTCATGTCAGTATTCTATCCCGGCCTGCGCCTTTACGCCCGCCTTGAAGTGATGTTTGACGAGGGTCATTTCCGTCACCATGTCGGCAGCGTCGATCAACGGCTGTTTGGCGTTGCGGCCGGTAACGATGACATGCAGATCGGATCTACGGTTGGAAAGCGTTTCGACGACCTCTTCCAGCGGCAGGTAATCATAGCGGAGCGCAATGTTCAGTTCGTCGAGAACCAGCAATCCGATCGTTTCGTCGGCCATCAGTGCTTTCGCTTCCTCCCAGGCCTTTGTAGCTGCCGCGACATCGCGCTTCAGGTCCTGCGTGTCCCAGGTAAACCCCTCGCCCATGGTGCGCCATTCCACCCTGTCGCCGAACAAAGTCAGGGCCTGCTGTTCACCCGTCGACCATGCGCCCTTGATGAATTGCACGACGCCGACCCGCCGCCCGGTGCCGAGCATGCGCAAAGCAAGGCCGAAAGCGGCCGTGGATTTGCCTTTGCCAGGGCCGGTATTGATCATCAGCAGACCTTTTTCGATCGTCTTTTCCGCGACTTCGGCATCCTGAACCGTCTTGCGGTTGACCATTTTCTGCCGGTGGCGTTCGGCTTCGCTGTCGCTGATATCGCGTGTCATCGCGTTTTCCTTCTCGTCCAGCGGCGCGGGACCGTATGCCCCGCCATTCGGAGCGGCGACTATACTCAATTTGCCGCACCCGGCAATCGACAAGCCGGCAGCATTGACCGTCACGCCCGTTCAGCCTAAGGGTAAGGCACTGACGGTCTTTTCCCGGCAACGGGAAAAGCTAAGAGGGAACACGGTTCCACCCCATAACGGGTCATTCCGTGGCTGCCCCCGCAACTGTAAGCGGTAAGCCCGCACTATGAAGCCACTGGACCATAAAATTGGCCCGGGAAGGTGGTGCAGGGTGTTTTAAAGCCGCAAGCCAGGAGACCTGCCGTTTCAGGAAAAAACGTCTCCCGGGCGGGGTGCTCCGGTCAGCCGGTCGAATTGATTTGCAGCCGCGCTTTTCAGTGCGCTGTTTTCGACATCCGCACCCCGATGAGTTTAAAGGCGCGGAAAGCGGAACGGTTTGGATATTACCACAACATCTTCTTGTGCGGACGGGACAATGGAAGTCAACACAGCTTCCGGCGTGGTCGTTTTTGTCTGCCGAAGCTGTCGCGACGACACCGATCCCAATGCGGAGCCGCGCCCCGGCACCATCCTTGCGGAAGCTGCCATCGCAAAAGCGCGTGACTCCGGCATCGATGTTCGCTCCGTCAATTGCCTTGCCAATTGCAAACGAGGCCTCAGTGCCGTGCTGCGCGGTGCCGATGGCTGGTCCTATGTATTCGGCGGGCTGACGCCCAACGATGCGGAAGACCTGCTCACGGGCGCACAAATGCTGGCCGCCTCCGCAGATGGCCTGATGCCCTGGCGCTGCCGCCCCGACACATTGAAGCGCGGCATGGTGGCGCGCATTCCCCCATTCGATTTTACCGAGGAGAGATCATGAGCACCCTTCTGGACCGCGTTCCCTGCACCATCGTCACCGGCTTTCTGGGGGCTGGAAAAACCACGCTGCTGCGCGGTCTCCTCGAAAAGCTTGATGGCAAGCGGCTTGCCATCATCGTCAACGAATTCGGTGATATCGGCATCGATGGCGATATCCTCAAGGGATGCGGCATTGAGAGCTGCCCGGAGGAAAACATCGTTGAGCTGGCCAATGGCTGCATCTGCTGCACGGTGGCGGATGATTTCCAGCCGGCCATCGAACAGATTCTGAGCCGCCAGCCGAAGGTGGAGCACATCCTCATCGAGACCTCCGGCCTTGCCCTGCCCAAGCCGCTGGTGCAGGCATTTCAATGGCCGGCCATCAAGAGCCGCGTGACGGTTGACGCTGTGGTTGCCGTGGTGGATGGCGCTGCCCTTGCCGAGGGTCAGGTGGCGCATGACATGGAAGCCCTTGCCGCCCAGCGCGCAAATGACGAAGCCCTCGATCACGACGATCCGGTCGAAGAGGTTTTCGAGGACCAGATCGCCTGTGCCGATCTTATCGTGCTGACCAAGGCGGATCTGCTCGATAGCGCCGGTCTGGAAAAGGCGAAGGCTCATATTCTCGAGCATTTGCCGCGGGCCGCAAAGATCGTCGTCGCCTCGAATGGCGTCATCGATCCGGCCGTGCTGATCGGCCTCGGTCTTGCGGTTGAAGAGGATATCGAAAACCGCCGCACCCATCACGATGGTGAACTCGACCACGAACATGACGATTTCGACAGCTTCGTCATCGACCTGCCGGCCGTGACCGATCCGGAAGCGCTGGCGGCTCGTATCGCCGAGACGGCGGCTGCGGAAAATGTTCTGCGCATCAAAGGTTTCGTCGAAGTATCCACCAAGCCGATGCGCCTGCAGGTGCAGGCAGTCGGTAGCCGCGTCAACCATTATTATGACCGTCCCTGGGCGGCCGGTGAAGAGCGCCGCAGCCGCCTCGTCGTCATAGGCGAAAAGGGCCTCAACCGCGAAAAGATCGAACAGATGCTGGCCGCCTGATAGAAATGCACATTCTCGCCACCACATCTTCGTCTCTGGACGACCTGATCGAGCCGGTTGATCTCAACCAGCCGCGATCGGATGTGGTGATGCTGTCTTTTTCGGCAAGCGATCTTGCCGGGCTGGAACAGGCATGGCGGCAGGCAGAGGGCGCGCTTCCGTCCCTGTCCGCTGCCAACCTCTCCGAGCTTCGGCATCCGATGTCGGTCGATCTGTGGATCGAAAAGACGGCCGAACATGCCCGTGTCATCCTTATCCGGATTCTCGGCGGCGCGGAACGCTGGCGCTATGGCGTCGATCAGCTCAGCACGATGGCGCGGCGACGTGGCATAAAACTTATGCTCCTGCCGGGTGAATGCAGTGAGAGAGACGAAAAGCTCGAAGCGGCCTCGACTGTTGATCGCCAGACGTTGGCGTCCGTCCTCGCCTTCTTCCGCGAGGGTGGGCGGGAAAATATGGACCGGCTTGCCATTGGTCTTGCTGCCCTTGTAAGTGGTGGCGCATGGCCAGATATCGAGGCTCAACCGCTGCCGAAAGCCGGCTTTTACCGGCCGGGTAACGGCGTCGTGGATCAGGCGGAAGCCTGCGCCGGTTTTCCCGCCGGTGCAGCTGTCCTTCCCATTCTCTTTTACCGCTCCATGCTTCTTGCTGCCGATGCGGCGCCCGTGGATGCGCTTTTTCACGCGCTCTCTCAGCGCGGTTTTGCGCCATTGCCGATTTTCGTCAGCGGCCTCAAGGATGGGGAGGCGATCCGCTTTCTCGAAACCGTACTGCCCGAACTCCAGCCCGCCGCCATCGTTGCCGCCACGGCTTTTGCCAGTCAAATGGACGACAGCGGTAAAACCCTGTTTGACCGCCTCGGCGTGCCGGTGTTTCAGGTGGTTATGGCGACGACGCGACGGGACGGCTGGGCGGAAAATGCGCGCGGTCTCAACCCTTCCGATCTTGCCATGCATGTGGTTCTGCCGGAACTCGATGGCCGGATTCTTGCTGGCGCAATCTCGTTCAAGCAGGTGCGGACTGATGGCGGTATCAGCCTCATCAATGTACCGGAGGCTGATCGCGTCGAACAGGTGGCAAACCGAATCGCTGCCTTTCTGCAATTAAAACAGTCCACGCCACAGGAACGGCGGATCGTCATTCTGATGCCGGATTATCCCGGTGCTGCGCCGGGGCGCACGGGTTATGCCGTTGGTCTCGATGTGCCGCAAAGCGTGCTTGAAATGCTGCGCGATCTGGCCGCGGCAGGATATGTGGTTTCGGATATTCCCGAAACGGCGCGGGCTTTGCTGGATTGTGTCGAGCAGCAGGAAGCGGCTGTCGGACTTTTAGACTATCGTGATTTTCTTTTGGGTTTGCCTGAAGGGGTTGCCGCCTCCGTGGATAGCACGTGGGGTTCGGCCGAACAGGACGACGCACTAGCCGACGGCGCATTCCGTTTTCGCGTCGCCCGTTTCGGCCAGATATTCGTGGCCCTGGCACCGGATCGTGGGCGAAATGAGGATCGGCGGGTGGATTACCATGACCCTGCCCTGCCGCCACGTCATGCGTTGGTCGCTTTCGGCGCCTGGATGCAGCGTGTCGCAGGGGCGCATGCCATTGTGCATGTCGGTGCGCATGGCACGCTGGAATGGCTGCCCGGCAAGACAGTTGCGCTTTCCCGCGATTGTTTTCCTGAAATCGTCACCGGGTCTTTGCCGGTGGTCTATCCGTTCATCGTTTCCAATCCGGGCGAAGCGGCGGTTGCCAAACGGCGGATCGCTGCTGTCACGATCGGCCATGTTCCGCCTGTGCTGGTAGATGCCGGGCTTTCGCCGGAACAATCGGCTCTTGAACAGCTCGTCGACGAATATGCGCAGGCAGATGGGCTCGACCGCCGCCGCCGCGACCGGCTGGCGAAACTGATCGTAGAGAAGGCGCTGGAAACCGGTCTTGCGGCGGATGCCGGTGTCGGTGCAAAGGACGATGCCGATGCGGCGCTGTCGCGCATCGACGCCTTCCTCTGCGACCTCAAGGACTTCGCTATCAAGGATGGCCAGCATGTTTTTGGCCGCAGCCCCGAAGGCGAGACCGATCTTCTGAGGCTTGAAAGTGCTGCGGCGGAAAAAACGGCGCTGCTTGCCGCGCTCGATGGCCGCCATATTGTCCCCGGTCCTTCCGGCGCACCCGCGCGCGGGCGTCTCGATGTCCTGCCGACGGGCCGCAATCTTTATGCTGCCGATCCGCGCACCATGCCGACGCCGACGGCTTTCGAGCTGGGCCGCATGGCGGGCGAAGAAGCGCTTCGGCACCATCTGCAATCCCATGGCGACTGGCCGAAACATCTGGTTTTTGATCTCTGGGGCAGCGCCAGCCTGCGCAATGGCGGCGAGGATGTGGCGCAGGCGCTGCATCTGATGGGAGCGAGACCGATCCATGACCTGGCGACGGGCCGCGTCACAGGCATCGAGGTTCTGCCGCCGGCCAGTATCGGGCGGCCGCGTGTCGACGTCACATTCCGGATTTCCGGCCTGTTCCGCGACATGTTTCCGGCGTTGATCGCTCTTCTAGACGCCGCCGCCAAGGCTGTCGCGCGGCGGGATGAAGCGCCGGGTGACAATCCGCTGGCGGAAGAGGCGGTGGCACTCGGGCATATACCCGCACGCATCTTCGGTTCGGCACCCGGCACCTATGGTGCGGGCACTGAGGAGAAACTCGCCAGCGGAAAATGGGAAGAACGCGAGGAACTGGGCCAGGCGTATCTGGATGCGGCAAGCCATGCCTTTGGTGGTGCGGATGGGCTTGAGATTTTCGAGGATGCCGGTTTTGTCGAGCTGGTGCGCCGTGCCGATCTTCTCGTTCACACCGGTGACGATCCGGGCCGCGATCTTCTCGACGGCTCTTCCGATGTCGCCTTCATCGGTGGGTTTTCCGCCGCAAAAGCACTCCTTGGCGGCGTTGCCGATATTGTGGCGCTGGATACGACCGATCCCGCGCGTCCGCGCGCGCGATCCATTTCGCAGGCGCTGACGCGCGTTGTTCGGGCCCGCGCCGTCAATCCGCGCTTCATTGCCGGCCAGATGCGGCACGGCCCGCGCGGGGCGGCGGAATTTGCCGAGACGGTTGACCGGCTGATCGGTTTTGCGGAAACCACCCATGCGGTATCTTCCTCGCTGATCGAGGCGCTTTACGACGCCTATTTCGGCAATGAGGACGTGCGCGATTTCATCCTGCGGGAAAATCCGAAGGCGGCGGAGGTCATGGCGACGCGCTTTTTATCCGCCCGTCGTCGCGGGTTGTGGCACAGCCGCCGCAATGCGGTGGATGCGGAACTTGAAATGCTGATCCTGCCCCGTTCTGAAAGGGTCGGCGCATGAGGACGGCCCCTTCCGATCCGGTCCAGCCGTTTGGCCGCCGTGGGACGTGTCCGGCCTTATCGACCCCGATGCTGACCGGTGACGGATACCTGTCGCGCATCGCATTCGAGGCGGATATTGCGCCCCATGATATGATAGCACTTTGCGAACTTGCCGAGCAGCACGGCAACGGTCTGATAGACATCACGGCACGCGGCAGCCTGCAATTTCGCGGCCTGACGCGGGAAAGCGCCTGCGACCTGGAGAATGATGTTCTGGCGCTCGGTTTGCCGCTTCGCGACGGGCTGGCAGTCGAGACCTCACCTCTTGCCGGTCGGGACGATCGGGAAATCGCCGATGGCAGTGCCATTGCGGATGAGATTCGCAGAGAGGCTGCTGCGCTGGCGCTGCATGAAAAGCTCGCCGCCAAAATGTCCGTCATCATCGATGGGGGCGGCCGTCTTTCCATGTGCGATTTGCTGGCCGATATCCGTCTGAAGGCGGTGCGGCTCGATCATCGAGTTTTCTGGCAATTGCTTGTCGGAGGTCCGGAGAGCAAGGCGTTGCGCGCGGGATTTGTTGAGGCCGACAAGGCAGCCGATGTGGTCCTGTTGCTGCTCGTCCATCTGGCCGGCAAAGGACCGCTTGCCCGTGGCCGCGATCTGGATTTGCGGACGATAAAGGCGATTTGCGGAGACCGCCTGGTAGATAGCGAGAGCCAAGGCGAGATGCCTGCGCCTTCCTCGCCCCTGGGGCTGATGGCGGCCGGTGATGGTACCTTTGCTGCCGGTATCACTCCTGCTTTCGCGCAAGTTCGTGCTTCCGATCTGTCGCGGCTCTGTGGACTGGCGCGCGCATTTGATATCGAAACATTGCGGCCGTCGCTCAATCATAGCCTGCTATTTTTCGGGTCGCGGAATGCTTGCGATGCGCTGATGCAAACTGCGGACAGTGCCGGTTTCATCACAAGGGCAGGTGATGCGCGGTCTTCCATCGCTGTCTGTCCCGGCACGCCGGGATGCGCTTCGGCTTTCTTTCCCACACATGATCTGGCGGCCTTTGCATCGCGGGAACTAGCTTCCATGCTCGATGGCTCCTTCACACTGCATCTCTCCGGCTGCGGAAAGGGTTGCGCGCATCCCGCCCCCTCGTTTTTGACCTTTTCCGGCACCGCCGATGGTCTGGCCTTTTCGTTTTCGAGCCGCGCCTGCGACCCGCAGGACGGTATTTTACCTTTCGAGCAACAGAGGACGGCGCTTTCGCGGCTTGCCCGTCTTTGCGAAAAAGAACATAAGCCCGGGGAAAACGCTGCCGACCTGCTTGCCCGTCTGGGTAAGGAGGCAATCGTTGCCGCGCTTCGACAGGATGACCGATGACCGACCATGATTATATTCGCGACGGCAATGCGATTTACGAGCGCTCCTTCGCCATCATTCGCGAGGAAGCGGATTTGTCCGCCTTTACCGAAGATCAGGCGGATATCGCCATTCGCATGATCCATGCCTGCGGGCTGGTGGAAGCGGCCAGCCATTTCCGTTTTTCTCCGGATTTCGTTGTCGCTGCACGTGGTGCTTTGCTGGCGGGCAAGCCCGTTCTGTGCGATGCGGAAATGGTCGCCCACGGCGTGACCCGCGCCCGCCTTCCGGCCAATAATGACGTGATCTGCACCCTTCGCGATCCGCGCACCCCTGAGCTTGCGAAAACGATTGGCAATACCCGTTCCGCCGCCGCGCTCGATCTCTGGGCGGAAAAGCTGGACGGTGCTCTCGTTGCTATCGGCAACGCGCCGACAGCGCTGTTCTATCTTCTGGAGATGCTTGAAAAAGGCGCTCCACGTCCAGCTGCCATTATCGGCATGCCGGTCGGTTTTGTCGGTGCGGCGGAATCGAAGGATGCGCTGGAGGCTAGTTTGCTCGGCATTCCCTATGCCATCGTCAAGGGACGTATGGGTGGATCGGCCATGACGGCCGCTGCCGTCAACGCCGTTGCGAGGGCAGGTCTGTGAGCGCGGCTCTTTTCGAAAATTCCAGGGGTAAACTCGTGGGCGTCGGCACCGGCCCAGGCGATCCAGAGCTTCTGACGCTGAAAGCCGTGCGCGCCATCGAAAATGCCGATGTCCTCGCCTTCTTCTGCAAGAAAGGCAGCAGCGGCAATGGTCGCGGTATCGTTGAGGCCTTCATTCGTCCGGGCACACTGGAAATGCCGCTGGTCTATCCGGTAACCGTCGAGAGCGATAAAAATGGCGAGGATTATCGCGGTGCGATCGCCGCATTTTTTGATCAGTCGGCCATGGATATTGCCGCTCATCTTGATGCCGGGCGGAATGTCGCCGTGCTGTCGGAAGGCGATCCGCTGTTTTACGGTTCCTATATGCATCTTCATCTGCGGCTTGCGCCTTCCTATGAGGCGGAGGTCGTTGCCGGCATTACCGCCATGTCCGGCTGCTGGTCGATGGCCGGTCTACCGCTGGTGCAGGGTGACGATATCTTGAGCGTGCTTCCCGGCACGCTGGCCGAAGATGTTCTGACAGAGCGTCTGTCTGGCACGGATGGCGCCGTGATCATGAAGGTCGGGCGCAACCTGCCGAAGATCCGCCGGGCGCTGGAAAAGGCCGGCAAGCTTAATGAAGCGCTGTATGTCGAGCGCGGCACCATGGCGAACAGCCATGCGGTGCCGCTGATCGAGCGGGACGCATCGCCCGCCCCCTATTTTTCGCTGGTTCTGGTACCTGGCTGGAAAACCAGACCCGCTGGCGGTGAAGCGCCATGACCGGCAGGCTGGTCGTTGTTGGCCTTGGCCCTGGCAGTTCTGCGCAGGTGACACCGGAGGCGCTCGCCGCCGTTGAGGCGTCGGAGGATTTCTTCGGTTACATTCCCTATCTCGATCGGCTGTCGCTCAGACCCGACCAACGTCGCCATGCCTCTGACAATCGCGAGGAAATCTCCCGTGCCGAACAGGCTCTGCGGCTTGCAGCCGGGGGCGGCAAGGTCTGCGTGGTTTCGGGCGGCGATCCCGGCGTTTTTGCCATGGCGGCGGCTGTTTGCGAGGCGATTGAACATGGCCCGCGCGAGTGGCGCGAAATAGACTTCTCGGTCGTGCCGGGCGTGACGGCCATGCTTGCGGTTGCTGCACGAGCCGGCGCGCCGCTCGGGCATGATTTCTGCGCCATCTCGCTGTCGGACAATTTGAAGCCCTGGGGCATTATTGAAAAGCGGCTGATCGCGGCTGCGGAAGCCGGATTCGTGATGGCTTTCTATAATCCCGTCAGCAAGGCGCGCCCGCACCAGCTTGGCACCGCCTTCGATCTTTTGCGCGGACATTTGCCCGGCTCGGTGCCGGTGATCTTCGGCCGTGCGGCAGGCCGTGCGGATGAGCGCATCCGGGTCGTGCCTTTGTCGGAAGCATCGAGCGACATGGCGGATATGGCCACTTGCATCATCGTCGGTTCGGTGGAAACGCGTTTGATTGAACGTTCCGATAAAGACCCGCTGGTCTATTCGCCACGTTTTTCGAAAAGAGAAAGCTGATGGCGGATGGCGGTGAGCGCAGTCGTTATATCCGGCACGTTCGCGCCATTGAGGATTGCGGCGTTCAGCTGTGGCGGCCGCTCGATCATGATAACCGGCAGGCCAAGCCGCCTCGCCGCTTCGATCTTGCCGTAACTGGCGTTGCCGCCGGAGTTCTTGGAAACCACAGTGCCGATACGGTTTTCCTCCAG
Source organism: Agrobacterium sp. 22-3639C2 (assembly GCF_053522105.1). NCBI lineage: Bacteria > Pseudomonadati > Pseudomonadota > Alphaproteobacteria > Hyphomicrobiales > Rhizobiaceae > Agrobacterium > Agrobacterium sp. 22-3639C2. The sequence goes on from NZ_JBNWDB010000006.1 coordinate 97,024, forward strand.
CATGCGGATCTCTCCATCCAGCGCAAAGGGGCCGCGCGCTGTAATATAGCGAGCATCCGGCACCTTCAGCGGCGGCTCTACCGGATCAACGCTGCGAATGAGATAGCTGTGTTGGGGTGCGGCCTCGAAAGGAAGAAGTTCCTGCCGGCCGAGCGCCAGAAACACCCGCTTGCCTTCATCGCCGAGCGCGATAACAGCCTGTTCGACGGTATCGACCCTCTGCCATTTGTCATCCGGTTGGCGGTCCCAGGCGGGGCGAGAAAGTGCTACAAGCGGAACTTTGGCAAGTCTCGCCGCCTCCACGGCATTTGCGGAAATCCTCGCCGCATAGGGATGGGTGGCGTCGACCAGAATATCGAAATTCCCTGTGCGGATGAAATCCGCCAAACCCGCAGCACCACCGAACCCGCCACTGCGCATCGGCACAGGCTGTTCCACTGGCGAAAGCGTACGCCCGGCCATGGAAAGCAGGATTCGGTAGCCGGAGTCCACCGCCAGCTTGCCGGCCAGAATGCGGGCATCCGCCGTGCCGCCAAGGATGAGTATGGAGCGTGTCATGACGTCTGAATATTCCGGAACGGGCAACGCTTCCACTCAAAAGAAGGCTTCCACTGAAAAGAAAGGCAAGCCATGGCTTTTCATCGTCGGCATTGGCGAAGATGGGCTGGATGGGCTCGGTCGCAATGCCGTGGCGGCAATAGAGGCGGCCGAGATTGTTTTCGGTGGCAAACGCCATCTGGAACTGGCGGCTGCAGCCATTCGTGGTGAGGCGCGCCCTTGGCCGGTGCCGTTCGATGCGGAGATGAGCGATGTCGTGGCGTTGCGAGGTAGACGGGTCTGCGTGCTCGCCTCCGGCGATCCGTTCTTTTATGGCGCCGGCGTCACACTTCTGCGGCGGATACCGTCGGAGGAGACAGTCTGCTATCCCTCACCTTCAGCCTTCTCCCAAGCCGCGGCGCGGCTTGGCTGGGCTTTGCAGTCGACCGAATGCGTGTCGTTGCACGGGCGTTCCATCGATCTTTTGCGACCGCATCTGCATCCCGGAGCGAGGATCATCGCGCTTACTTCTGATGAGCGCGCGCCCGCTCTCATTGCGGAATTGCTGTCTCAATCCGGTTTCGGCCAGTCGGAATTTGTCCTGCTCGAAGCTTTGGGCGGAAAGCGGGAGAGGCGGCGGCAAATCAGGGCGGTCGATTTTACCTTTGACGACATCGATCCTTTGAACGTCGTGGCTATCGATGTCCTCGCTGCTGAGGGCGCACGCGTCCTGCCTTTTGTGCAGGGGCTGGATGACAACCTGTTCGAACATGACGGGCAGATCACCAAGCGTGAAATCCGTGCCGTGACGCTTTCATCGCTGGCTCCGCGCCGGGGGGAGCTGCTGTGGGATATCGGTGCCGGTTCGGGTTCGATTGGTATTGAATGGATGCTGTCGCACTCCTCGCTCCGTGCCATCGCCATAGAGCAGCATCCCGACAGGGCAGAGCGTATCGCCCGCAATGCCGAGGCGTTTGGCGTTCCGGGGCTTGAAGTCATGATTGGTGCAGCACCTGCGGCTTTTGAAGGCCTGCCTCAACCGGATGCGATCTTCATCGGTGGTGGCGGCAGCGAAACGGGTGTGCTGGAAGGCGCTATGGAGGCCCTGAAACCGGGCGGGCGGCTGGTTGCCAATGCGGTGACGCTTGAAATGGAAGCGGTGCTGCTTGCGGCCCATGCCAGGTTCGGCGGTTCGATGATCCGTCTCGATGTGTCGCGCGTTGTTGCTGTCGGCTCCATGTCGGGCTGGCGTTCGGCCATGCCGGTGACGCAATGGAGCTGGATTAAGCCATGGTGACCGTGGCCGGTATCGGTTGCCGCAAGGGCACGGGTTCAGATGCAATTATTGCAGCCGTGCACGCTGCCGAGCTTGCTTTTGGCATGACCGTTGAATGCTTGGCGACTGCGCCGCTCAAGGCAAAAGAAGCTGGTCTTGTGGAAGCGGCGAAACGTCTGGCGCTGCCGCTTGAAATCGTATCGAAGGAACAGCTCGAGGCGGCTGCTTCGAAAACAATGACATTTTCACAGGCAAGCCTTGATCATGTCGGGACGCCCAGCGTCAGTGAAGCGGCGGCACTTGCTGCCGCCGGAGAAAATGCGCGGCTGGTCGCGGCGCGTCTCGTGGTTGGCGATGTGACGGTAGCCATCGCCACGACGAGCGACGCGCGAAATGGCCGCGCCATCGAACATGGAGAACAACAATGACGGTTCATTTCATCGGCGCCGGTCCGGGCGCCGCCGATCTCATCACGGTGCGCGGGCGCGATCTTATCGCTGCCTGCCCGGTCTGCCTTTATGCCGGCTCGCTGGTGCCGAAGGCGCTGATCGAGTATTGCCCGACGGATGCACGCATTGTCGATACGGCAGCACTGTCGCTTGATGAGATCGAGGCGGAATTCGTTGCGGCGGCAAAGGCCGGCAAGGATGTGGCACGGCTGCATTCCGGTGATCTGTCCGTCTGGAGCGCCATGGGTGAACAGATCCGCCGGCTGGAACGGCTGGGTCTCGATTATACCGTGACTCCAGGTGTGCCCTCTTTCGCTGCTGCCGCTGCCACCCTGCAGCGGGAATTGACGGTGCCGGAAGTGGCGCAAAGTCTTGTTCTGACCCGTATTTCGGGCCGCGCTTCGAAAATGCCCGAGGGCGAGACGCTGAAAGCCTTCGGTGCGACGGGGGCGACACTTGCCATCCACCTCGCCATCCATGCCATCGGCCAGGTGGTGGAAGAACTGACGCCGCTTTATGGTTCCGATTGCCCAGTCGCCATCGTTGTCCGCGCCTCCTGGCCGGATGAGCGGGTCATTCGCGGCACGTTGTTCGACATCGAAGGAAAACTGGCGGCCGAACCGGTGGAGCGGACGGCGCTGATCTTCGTCGGGCACGGGCTTGCCTCGACGGATTTTCGCGAGAGCGCACTTTATAGTACCGATTATGTCCGGCGGTTCCGCTCCCCGAAGGAAGATGCGAAGGGCTGATGCGACGGCGTGGAGGCGGTGCGTCCCTTCAGCGTTCCCTGACGATCGAACACCAGAATATCAAGCTCGATGCCGGGCACCTTCAAAGCGGCAGCCGCTGTTACCCAGGCTTTTTCCGCAACGATCGCGCCGAGGTCTATCCCCGCGCGTTCGGCCAGCTCAAAGGCGTGAGCAACCATGTTGGCCTGACGAATGGCGAGGGCAAGATTTTCATCTCCGCCAGCCTCGGTTGCGAGTACCGCCAGCGCATCAAGATCGGCCAGGCCTTTCTTGGAATGCACGTCCAGCATGCCCTGGGCGAGCTTCGTCATCTTGGCGACGCCGCCGGCAATGGTTACCCGTTCGACGGGGTGGCTGCGCAGATATTTCAGCATGCCACCGATAAAATCACCCATGTCGATCAGTGCGGTCTCTGGCAGGCCGTACACTGCCTGCCCCGCCTTTTCCGAGGTGTTGCCGGTCGCGCCGAGCAGATGGGTGCAGCCGGTGGCGCGCGCCACATCGATGCCGCGCCAGATGGAGTGGATCCATGCCGAGCAGGAAAACGGGATGACGATGCCGGTGGTGCCAAGGATGGAAATGCCGCCGACAATACCGAGCCTGCCATTCAGGGTCTTTTCCGCGATTTTCTCGCCGTCCCGAACGGAAATCTCGACTTCGAAATCGGCATCGTTACCGGCTACTTCGCGAATGGCGGTTTCGATCATCTTGCGCGGTACGGGATTGATCGCGGGTTCGCCCGGCGGAAGGGGCAATCCAGGCCGGGTTATGGTGCCGACGCCTTTTCCGGCCTTGAAGGTTATGCCGCTGCCGGGCTTTCCCCGTCGCACGGTGCTTTCGATCAGCGCACCATGGGTCACGTCGGGATCGTCGCCTGCATCCTTGACGACGCCGGCTCTTGCAAAGTTTTCACCTTTTTCCTCGGTGGCGAGAGAAAATGCCGGCCTCGCGCCGCTTGGAAGTTCGACTTCGACAGGGTAAGGAAACTCGCCGGTCAGAAGGGCAGCGCAGGCCGCCTTCGTGGCGGCTGCCGCGCAAGTGCCCGTGGTCCAGCCGCGGCGAAGGGTCTTTCCATCCGTTTCCATATGAATTCCTATAGCCGGGACGGCTATTTCCGTCATCGTTAAAAAAGCAGCCGAGAAGAATGTCGATAGCGCAGGTTTTGAACAGCATCGCCGCAAAAGGTCCGGTCTTTGAGGCCGGGCATGTCTGGCTCGCAGGCGCGGGTCCGGGCGATGTGCGTTATCTGACGCTCGAAGTGGCGCTCGCCCTTTCGCAGGCCGATGTGATCGTGCGCGACGCGCTGGTGAGCGACGATGTCGTTTCCCTCGGGCCCCAGGCTGAAATCGTGTTTGCCGGCAAGCGCGGCGGCAAGCCGTCGGCAACACAGGACGACATCACTGCCTCGCTGATTGATCTCGCCCGACAGGATAAGAAGGTGTTGCGGCTTAAGGGTGGCGATCCATTTATTTTCGGGCGTGGCGGCGAAGAGGCGGAGGCGCTTGTCCGCGCCGGCATCCCATTTCGTATCTTGCCGGGCATGACCTCGTCGCTTGCAGCCCTTGCTTCAGCGCGCATTCCCGCCACCATGCGCGGTATCAGCCGCGCTGTCACGCTTGCCACCGGCCATGCCGCCGGGACCGAAGAGGATCTGGATTGGCTGGCACTGGCGAAGACACAGGAACCCATCGTCGTTTATATGGGGCTTAAGAACATAGGCTCGATCGCGGGTCTTCTGATGCAGGGCGGTCGTTCAGGCAAGACGCCGGTCGCCGTCATCATGTCGGCAACGACCGCGCAGGAACGAATTTTCATCGGCACACTGGAAAGCATAGCTGACGATGCAAAACGGGAAAAATTCGAGGCGCCGGCGCTGATCGTTATTGGCGAGATCGTTTCGATGCGCGACCGACTTGGGGTGCCGACCTTATGACCACACGGGCAATCATCATCGGCGCACCGCGCTCTGGATCCGGCAAGACCAGCGTAACAATCGGCTTGCTCAGGGCCTTTGCCCGGCGCGGCATCAACGTGCGCGGCATCAAGACGGGGCCGGATTATATCGACCCCGGCTTCCATGCCTTCGCCACCGGCACATCCGGCCTCAATCTCGACAGCTGGGCCATGCAGCCGGAATTGCTTCGACACCTGTTGTTGCAACAGGCTGATGGTGCTGACCTCGTTTTGATCGAAAGCGCCATGGGCCTGTTCGACGGTATCCCCGTGGCGGAAAACCGCACTGGTTCTGCGGCGGATCTGGCCCGGCTGTTCGGCATTCCCGTGCTGCTGGTGCTGGATGTGTCGGGTCAATCGCAGACAGCCGCTGCTGTTGCCTATGGTTTTGCCCACTATGATCCTGTTGTCACCATGGCGGCGGTGGTGCTGAACCGCGCCGGCAGCGAAAGACACCGGACGCTGTGCACGGAGGCTATCGAAAAAATCGGTCTGCCTGTCGCAGGATGCGTCATGCGTGATCCGTCACTCATCCTGCCGGAACGGCATCTGGGGCTGGTGCAGGCCAGCGAACATCCGGAAATCGACGCGCATATAGAACGGCTGGCGGATGCGATGGAAAGGTCCATTGATCTCGATGCCTTGCTTTCGCTCGCTGCGCCTGTGGATGTGCCCTCCGGCTCGGTGGAGGCAGCGATTGCGCCGCCCGGCCAGCGCATCGCGCTTGCAGACGACGCGGCTTTCACCTTTCTTTATCCGCACCTCAAGAACCACTGGCATGCAGCGGGGGCGGAGATCGTGCCCTTCTCACCGCTGGCCGACGAGGCACCCGATGAGACCTGCGACATTTGCTGGCTGCCAGGTGGTTATCCCGAACTTTACGCTGGAAGGCTTGCCGATGCTGCCGGGTTTAAAGCGGGCATTGTCCGTTTTGCCGAGACGAAGCCGGTGCATGGCGAGTGCGGCGGCTATATGGTTTTGGGAGCGGCGCTGGAAGACGCCGATGGCGTCACCCATGCCATGACCGGGCTTCTGTCACATGCCACCAGTTTCGCCACGCGCAAGATGAACCTCGGTTACCGGCAGGCTGCAATCGTGGCAGATGGGCCGCTGGGCAAAGCGGGCGAGGTTCTGCGCGGCCACGAGTTTCACTATGCGCGTGTTATCGATCCGGGTCACGATGAGCCTTTCGCTCAGATTGCTGACGGGCAGGGTCGTCCGCTCGGCCCCTCCGGTGGCAGGCGGGGTCTTGTTTCAGGCACTTTCTTCCACGCGATAGCCAAAGCCGGGTAAGCAATTTGGCGTCCGGATGCGGGGTTGCGTCAAAGTGGAGCGGGCTGAGAAAGTTTGTAGTCTGGTGCGATAGGTAAGTGCTATATAGCCACTATCATCCCGAGTTTCCGAAACGCTATTTCAATGAAAAGACTGCGCCTATTCATTTCTGCCGCCCTTGCCGTGGCCATGATACCGGTTCCGCTCGAGATCGGTGCTGGTCAAATGCAGGCTCACGGCGGCGAAGATTATGCAACGCTTGAAAAACTCGGCGCGGCGCTGTTTGATGATGCCAATCTTTCCATGAACCGCACGATGGCGTGTTCCACCTGCCATATGCAGGCGGTGGGTTTTTCCGATGCGCGCGAAAGCGACAAGGTCGGCCGGGACGTCTCTCTCGGCGATGACGGGATGTCGTTGGGCGACCGCAATGCGCCGACTGCAGCCTATGCCCGGTTCACGCCGCCATTCGGCAGGAACGCTGCGGGAGAGTATGTCGGCGGGCAATTCTGGGATGGTCGTGCCTCCCTGCTGGAAGACCAGGCGGGTGGACCACCGCTCAACCCGATCGAAATGGGCATGCCGGATAAAGCCTCTGTCGTCAAACGGCTGAAGGAAAACCCTGATTATGTTGCGGCGTTCGGCACACAGTTCGGCAGCGATGTTTTCCAGAGTGACGAAGGCGCCTTTGCTGCGATGACCAAGGCGCTGGCGAGCTTCGAGCGTTCCGATGAATTCTCCACCTTCGATTCCAGGTATGACCGTTTCCTGCGCGGCGAAGAAAAGCTGACCGATCAGGAGGAGCTGGGCCGGGTTCTGATCTCCTCGACACAGTTCACCAATTGCAATACCTGCCATGAAATCCGTGGCGCCAAGGGTTTGGAAGACGGCCTCTTCACCAACCACAAATATTTCAACATCGGTGTTCCGGCCAACACGTCGGTCAGGGCAGCCAACGGCTCCAAGCCGGATGCGGTCGATCTCGGATTGGCGCAAAATCCCGCAGTGGCCGGCGATCCGGCTCAGCGCGGCAAGTTCAAGGTGCCTACCCTTCGCAACGTCGCTGTCACTGGTCCCTACATGCACAATGGCGTGTTTAAGGATCTGCGCACGGTGGTGCTGTTTTACGTGAAATACAAAAGCAAGAAACCCAGCCGGCAGATCAACCCTGAAACGGGTAAAACCTGGGATGCGCCGGAAGTGCCTGATAACATCGCCATGACAGAGCTGACTTCCGCACCGGCGCTGGACGACAAGCGTGTGGACGCCATCGTCGCCTTTTTGAAGACGCTGACTGACAAAAGATATGAACATCTTTTGCCAAAGGAAGATGGGCAAGCGACCGTGACGCCTGCCCAACCGGTTTCGGTGAGTGTTACGCCGAAAGCGCCTTGAATGCTGCGAGAACCGCGTCACCCATTTCGGAGGTGCTGACCTGACGGGAACCGTCGGACATGATGTCGGCGGTGCGGATGCCCTTGTCGAGCACGTTCGCAATTGCAGTTTCGAGCTTCGTTGCCTCATCAACCATATTGAACGAATAGCGCAGGCACATAGCGAATGACGCGATCATGGCAATGGGGTTGGCGATGCCCTTGCCGGCAATGTCAGGTGCCGAACCGTGCACCGGCTCGTACATGGCCTTGCGCTTGCCGGTCTTGGCATCCGGCGCACCAAGCGATGCCGACGGCAGCATGCCGAGCGAACCCGTCAGCATGGCGGCGACGTCGGAAAGCATGTCGCCGAAGAGGTTGTCGGTCACGATCACGTCGAACTGCTTGGGCTTGCGCACCAGCTGCATGCCGCCGGCATCGGCCAGCATATGCTCCAGCTGAACGTCCTTGTATTTCGCAGCGTGGGTTTCGGTGACGACCTGGTTCCACAAAACGCCAGATTTCATGACGTTGCGCTTCTCCATCGAGCAGACGCGGTTATCGCGCGTGCGTGCCAGTTCGAAAGCGACGCTGGCGATGCGCTCGATCTCGAAGGTGTCGTAGATCTGCGTGTCGATACCGCGCTTCTGGCCGTTGCCGAGGTCGATGATCTGCTTGGGCTCGCCGAAATAGACACCGCCCGTCAATTCGCGGACGATGAGGATATCGAGACCCTCTACCAGCTCCGGCTTCAGTGAGGAGGCTTCGGCAAGTGCCGGGTAGCAGATGGCGGGGCGCAGGTTGGCGAAAAGTTCGAGATCCTTGCGCAGGCGAAGCAGGCCGGCTTCCGGGCGGTGTTCGTAGGGAACGCCATCCCACTTCGGGCCGCCCACGGCGCCAAACAGGATCGCATCGGCGGCAAGGGCCTTTTCCATATCTGCGTCGGAAATCGCGACGCCATGGGCATCATAAGCGGAGCCGCCGACCAGACCTTCCTGCGTGGTGAAGCCGGCATTTTTCGCGCTGTTCATATAGTCGATCAGTTTGCGGACTTCGGCCATGGCCTCGGGGCCGATACCGTCACCGGGCAGAAGGAAAAGCGTGCGGACTGTCATGAGAACCCTCCTTGGGCGGCGCGCCGGAAACCATCATGAAGGGTTTTCGATTGCGGCGAGCGCGGCGTCAAACTCGTTTCCGTCCTGCCGCCTCACAAGTCACATCGCCAGCCGAACGGGATCGGGGGCTTCTTATCCCCGCCTCAACGGCTTTTCAAGCAAAGCAAAAGCCGATCCGGTACGGTTTTGTACGGGATCGGCTTTTAAAAGAGGATAGAAGTGCGGTCAGGCCCAGGGGCGGACCGAGGCATTTGCCTTTTCGAACGTGTCGATGGCGCCGGAATGCTCCAGTGTCAGGCCGATGTCGTCGAGGCCGTTCAGCATGCAATGGCGCTTGAATTCATCGATCTCGAAGGTGATCGTGCCGCCATCAGGGCCGCTGATCTCCTGACGTTCCAGATCGATGGACAGAACGGCGTTCGAGCCGCGCGAGGCGTCGTCCAGCAGCTTTTCGAGATTCTCGGGGCTGACGACGACAGGCAGAATGCCGTTCTTGAAACAGTTGTTATAAAAGATATCGGCGAAGCTGGTGGAGATCACGCAGCGGATGCCGAAATCGAGAAGCGCCCATGGTGCATGTTCGCGCGAAGAGCCGCAGCCAAAATTATCGCCCGCGACGAGGATCTGGGCGTTCTGGTAAGCGGGCTTGTTCAGCACAAAATCGGGATTGGGCGAGCCATCTTCGAGATAACGCGACTCGGCAAAAAGGCCGGTTCCAAGACCCGTGCGCTTGATGGTCTTCAGATAGTCTTTGGGAATGATCATATCGGTGTCGATATTGACGACCGGCATGGGCGCAGCAACGCCCGTCAGCTTGGTGAATTTTTCCATCTGTCGCTTCCCGTGTTTCCCTGGTCACAAAATCCGGCGTGGACTGACGCCCGCCGGATATTTTCTGTCGGGAAATACTGCAAAACGGATCGCTTTAGAAGCGCAAACCCGCATTCTTCGGTACGCCGCGTGCAGCGTTCTCGCATTTTGACAGGATTAACGATCTCAGAGATCGATGATCGTGCCTTTGCCGTCGTTCCAGACGCGCATGTCGCGCTGGTTGCGGGGCTTGACCGGAATGGGTGCCGGCTTCATACGCGCCGAAAGCAGACGGGCGGCGCTGAGAACGGCGAGCACGCCGATAAAAGCGACCGTAAGCGAGGCGGTAAAAAGAGCCACCAAAGCCAGAAGTGCGATGCCGGATGCGGCAATGAAAAATGAACGGATGCCTTGCATGATTCAACCTTTCTTTCCAGACGAATGTGGGCCTTCTTCTTCCGGCTTGCAAGAGGATTCAGTGGATTGTCGTGTTGCAGATGTCACAAAAGCTTGACACAAGTGCGGCATGACTAATTTTTTCGAAAATATTCCTGTGAGACCGCGCCGTTCACTGCTGTCGGTTCCGGCCATCAATGTCAGCGCGCTCGAAAAAATCCGCGATCTCGATTGCGATGGGGTTATTCTCGATCTGGAGGATTCCGTTGCACCCGATGTGAAGGGCGAAGCGCGAGAGAATCTGGGCAGGCTGTTTTCGGATGCGCCTTTTGCGGGACGCGAGATCATTATCCGTATCAATCCGCTGTCAACGCCGGATGGTATGGAGGATTTAAAGCTCGTGCTTTCCTGCCGGCCGGATGCGGTATTATTACCGAAGGTAGAGCAGCCCGCCGATATTAACGATGTGGCCGACCTTCTGGCGGAGGCCGATGCGCCCCAGGGCTTGAAAATCTGGGCGATGATCGAGACGCCGCTCGGTGTGTTGAACGCAGCGTCCATTGCTGACGCTGCCCATACGCCGGATGGACGGCTTGCCGCTTTCGTCCTCGGACTGAACGATCTGCGCAAGGAGACACGGGTTCCTTCCGTGCCCGGGCGAACCTACCTCGTGCCATGGATGATGCAGGTGGTGCTTGCCGCCCGCGCCTATGGGCTTGATGTCATCGATAGCGTGTCGAATGATTTTCGCGATATCGCGGCTTTTGGCACCGAGTGCGAGCAGGGCCACGCCATGGGCTTCGATGGCAAGATGCTGATCCACCCGGCCCAGATCGAGCCCGCCAATCGCCACTTCGGCCCCGATGAGGCCGCTGTCGCTGAAGCCAGGGCGATTATTGACGCTTTCGCAAAACCCGAATCTGTGGAATTGAACGTCATCAACATGAACGGGCGGATGATCGAACGGCTGCATGTGAGCCAAGCCGAAAGGCTGGTCGCCATGGCCGATATCATCGCACAACGAAAGGCGCAAAAGACGTGAAGGTCTATCGTTTCATTACAGGTCCCGATGACGCGAAGTTCTGTCACCGGGTCACCGAAGCTCTGAACAAGGGGTGGGAACTTGCCGGTTCGCCCAGCTACGCCTTCAACGCCGCAAGCGGCGTCATGCATTGCGGCCAGGCCGTGACCAAGGTGGTCGAGGGCAAGGAATACCACCCGGATATGAAGCTCGGCGAGCAATAAGAGGCGTGGCTGTCGGCGGGCTCAGCGCTCCGCCGCGGCCTCGTCGGCGCTTTCCTCGATCCGCTCCATGTCGTCGTCCGACAGGCCGAAGTGATGGCCGATCTCGTGGATGAGGACATGGGTGATGATGTCGCCCAGCGTTTCCTCATTCTCGGCCCAGTAGTCGAGAATGGGGCGGCGATAAAGCGTGATGCGGTTCACCATCTCGCCGGTTTCCATGGTGAAACGTTCGGAGATACCGCGCCCCTCGAACAATCCCAGCAGGTCGAACGGTGTTTCGAGCGCCATGTCCTCGAACACTTCGTCTGTCGGGAAATCCGAGATCTCGATGACGAGATCCTTGGTCAATGCACGGAATTCTTCTGGCAGGTGGCCATATGCCTCGATCGCAAGCGACTCGAAGGCGGAAAGTGTCGGCGCATGGCGGTCCCGCCAATCGTCGGTCTGGTCTATGCGGGCCATTTCTGCTCCTTGTTGAAGGCCCATATAAACACTTGCTGCGCAAATTTCGAGACCTGACTGCGTCGCTTGCCAAAAAAGTATGAAATTCTTGGCGTTAGAGTTACTTTTCAAACATCCGTCATCTTGACATAAACTGATGTCTCGCGTAATTCGCACCCAAATTGATGGCGTATTGCGCCTTCTGTTTATTCCGCCCTTCAAAGGCGGCTTCACCGGCAGACTTTCAAAAGGGCATTCAGTCCTGACGGATTTCCGCTACTCCGACTGATAAAAAGACGGCCAGCTTGCTTTGCGGGCAGAGCCGGAACGAACATGAAAGGATAACAAATGTTCGCAGTCATCAAGACCGGCGGTAAGCAGTACCGCGTAGCGGCCGATGCCGTGCTGACCATCGAAAAGCTGGAAGCAGAGGCAGGCGCAACCGTAGAATTCACCGAAGTTCTCGTGATCGGCGAAGGCGCCGACGCTCAGTTCGGTGCTCCCTTTGTCAAGGGTGCCATCGTCAAGGCTGAAGTTGTCGAGCACAATCGCGGCAAGAAGGTCATCGCCTTCAAGAAGCGTCGTCGTCAGAACTCCAAGCGTTCGCGCGGCCATCGTCAGCATCACACTGTCGTCCGCATCACGGACATCGTTGCTGCCTGATAGGCGCGACACGGGAAACAAGGTTTAAAGGAGAACTCCAATGGCACACAAAAAAGCTGGCGGTTCATCGCGTAACGGTCGCGATTCCGAATCCAAGCGCCTTGGCGTAAAGAAGTTCGGCGGCGAAGCTGTCATTCCAGGCAACATTATTCTGCGTCAGCGCGGAACCCAGTGGCATCCGGGCGCCAACGTTGGCATCGGCAAGGACCACACGATTTTCGCACTGACCGCAGGTAACGTGAACTTCCGTACGAAGGCCAACGGCCGCGTATTCGTATCCGTGGCCCCGAAAGCGGAAGCCGCAGAATAAGCCGGTAAGCGTCATATGCAGCCGGTGTCCCATCGACCCGGCTGAGACGTATCAGGTTCAGTCAAGAAAACAGGGGAGATGGGGTACCACCCAACTCCCCTTTTTCTTTAACCCCCAGGAGGGACTGAACCATGCAAGCTGAATTGTTGAGGGTTGACCAATCACGGTCACCCGAAGAGCGGCCGAGGCCCGATCGGTCGAGGAGCGATTGCCCCGTTTTACTGTCGCAGAGGCTGGTTTTACGCAAGCCTCACGAAGAAGACATCGACGCCCTTGCCCATCTTGCCAACAATGCCAATATCGCGACCATGGTGTCGCGTATGCCGCACCCGTACACGGCCAAAGACGCCGCGGACTTCGTGCGACGCACCAATGCTGGCGAGATCGGCAAGTGCGTCTATGCGATTACCCGCATGGACAATGGCGAGTTTCTGGGTTGCTGCGCGCTTGAGCCGCAGGAAGACGAAAAGACGCTGGAAATCGGTTACTGGCTGGGGGAACCCTACTGGAACCGGGGCTACATGACCGAAGCCACGCATGCGCTGATCGACATGGCCTTCCGCACGCGTGAAATCGACCAGATCGATGCCCGCTGCCGGGTCACCAACATCCCCTCGCGCCGGGTCATCCAGAAGTGCGGTTTCCAGTTCCAGGGCTCCGGCATGGTCGGTTCGCTGGCATTGGGCGGCATGGTACCGGTAGAATGGTACAGGCTGGACCGCAAGACCTGGGTTTCGCTAAAGAGCTGGGGGGACATGGGATGAGCACGATCGAGCTTATCCGTCACCGGGCAACTGCGACGGTCGCGCCGCCCGGCCCCTGCCCGGTCATCGAGACGTCGCGTCTGGTGCTGCGTCCGCAGCGGCTTTCCGATGCTGGCAGCATTGCGGAATCGCTTGGCGATTTTGCCGTGACCAGGATGCTTGCCCGTGTTCCCGCGCCGTATCATCGACAGGATGCGCTGGAATGGCTGGTCCTGCGTACTTCAGGCACCCTGCCCGATTGGGATTTCGCCATCACAAGCGGTGACGATACACTCATCGGCGTCGTCTCGGTCGAATTGCGGCACGGCGAGTGGCATCTCGGCTACTGGCTGAACCGGTTCTACTGGGGCAAGGGTTATATGACCGAGGCGGTGGCCGCCGTGGTCGAGCGGTTCTTCCGCCGCATGCCCGGTGTGGTTCTCCATTCCGGTGTGTTTGCGGATAATCCGGCTTCGCTGCGCGTGCAGGAAAAACTGGGCTTCCGGGTGACCGGCTGCCACCAGATTTACGCCACGGCGCGTGCTGCGATGGTGGCGCATATCGATACGGCGATCACGGCTGAGGATTTCGTTCAGCAGCACCGCTGACAATCAAAACAAGGCCGGTTTCCGCAAACCGGCCTTGTCTCACGCAGGCGCTTCCCGCACGATAGTCTTTGACCTTGTGGAGAAGCGCTTGTATTCGAAACGACGATATTTTTGTTTGGCACAACGCCTTGAGCTGATGTGCCCGCAAACCGACAGAACGGCAGTCCGATGAAATTTCTCGATGAAGCAAAAATCTATATCAAGTCCGGTGATGGCGGCGCGGGCGCCGTTTCCTTCCGGCGCGAAAAATTCATCGAGTTCGGCGGCCCTGATGGCGGCGATGGCGGACGCGGCGGCGACGTCTGGATCGAGGTGGTCAACGGTCTCAACACGCTGATCGACTTCCGCTTCCAGCAGCATTTCAAGGCCTCGATCGGACAGCACGGCATGGGTAAGACCCGCACCGGCGCCAAGGGTTCCGACGTGGTTCTGAAAGTGCCTGTCGGCACGCAGATTTTCGAGGAAGACAACGAGACGCTGATCGTCGACCTGACAAAGGAAGGCCAGCGTTTTCGTCTTGCCGCTGGCGGTAACGGCGGTTTCGGCAACGCCTATTTCAAGTCTTCGACCAATCAGGCGCCGACCCATGCCAATCCGGGCCTTGCGGGCGAAGAAAAGACGCTCTGGCTTCGCCTGAAGCTGATCGCTGACGCCGGTCTCGTTGGTCTGCCGAATGCAGGTAAGTCGACATTCCTCGCGACCGTGACGCGCGCGCGGCCGAAGATCGCCAATTATCCTTTCACGACCCTGCATCCGAACCTCGGCGTTGCGACCATCGATGGCCGTGAATTCGTGCTGGCCGATATTCCCGGCCTGATCGAAGGCGCGCATGAGGGTGTTGGCATCGGCGACCGTTTCCTCGGCCACGTGGAGCGCACCCGTGTGCTTCTGCATCTCGTCTCCGCTCAGGAAGAAAAGGTCGGGCAGGCCTATAAGACTGTTAAGGCCGAACTGGATGCCTATGGTGGCGGGCTGACCGACAAGCCAGAAATCGTGGCGCTTTCGCAGATCGACGTGCTGGACGAAAAAGAACTGAAAAAGAAGGCAAAGGAACTGGAAAAGGCCTGCGGCCGTCCTCCGCTCCTTCTGTCTGCCGCTGCCCACATCGGTATGACGGAGGCGCTGCGCGCCCTTCGCGATATCATCGTCTCGGCAAGCAATGGCGGCGAGACCGCCCTTCCCGACCGCTCAATGCCTGTGGATAGCGAGGCCGAGGAAGAGGACGATCGCCTATGAGCCTCACCCGCAAACCGCTGGGTAGCCACCACCGGATCGTTATCAAGATCGGTTCGGCACTTCTGGTGGACCGGAAAAGCGGGCTGAAGAAAGATTGGCTCGACGCCATTTGCGAGGACATCGCTGCGCTGAAGAAAAACGGCGCAGATGTTCAGGTGGTGTCTTCTGGCGCCATCGCGCTCGGCCGCACGGTGCTCGGTCTGCCCTCCGGCGCATTAAAGCTGGAGGAAAGTCAGGCAGCGGCGGCCGTCGGCCAGATCGCTCTGGCGCGGGCTTGGTCGGAAAGCCTGTCGCGGCATGAGATCGTCGCTGGCCAGATTCTGCTGACGCTGTCCGACACCGAGGAGCGCCGCCGTTACCTCAATGCGCGCGCCACCATCAACCAGCTGCTGAAGATCGGTGCCATTCCGATCATCAATGAAAACGACACGGTGGCAACCACCGAAATCCGCTACGGCGACAATGACCGTCTGGCCGCCCGCGTGGCCACCATGACCGGTGCCGATCTTCTGGTATTGCTGTCTGATATTGACGGGCTTTACACGGCTCCGCCGCATCTTGATCCGGATGCGAAGTTCCTTGAGACGATTGCAGATATTACGCCCGAGATTGAGGCCATGGCAGGCGGTGCGGCTTCCGAGCTTTCACGCGGCGGCATGCGCACCAAGATCGATGCTGGCAAGATCGCGACCGCTGCAGGCTGCGGCATGATCATCGCTTCCGGCAAGACGCTCAATCCGTTGAAGGCCATCGAAAACGGCGCCCGCTCCTCGTGGTTTGCGCCATCAGGCACACCGGTGACGGCGCGAAAGACCTGGATTGCCGGTCAGTTGCAGCCGGCAGGTGAGATTCATGTGGATGCGGGTGCGGAAAAAGCGCTCTATGCCGGTAAAAGCCTGCTTCCCGCGGGCGTGCGGGTGGTGAAGGGCAATTTTGGGCGCGGCGATGCGATTGCCATTATCGGCGTTGAAGGCCGAGAGGTCGCGCGCGGCCTTGCAGGCTACGATGCGGAAGAGGCGCGTCTTATCATCGGTCACAAGTCCAACGAGATCGAGGCGATACTTGGCTATGTGGGGCGTGCGGCGATGATCCATCGCGACGATCTGGTAATGACGGGTGCCGCCGTGAAAGTTAAAAATACTGAAAAGGATGAGGTCCATGCCTGAACAGGCCGTGAAGCAGAGCCATGATATTGATGCACTGATGATGACCATCGGTGCACAGGCAAAATCTGCTTCGCGACCGTTGTCCATCGCAGGTACGGATCAGAAAAACCGTGCGCTTCTCGCCATGGCGTCCGCCATCGAGGCGTCGAGGGAAACGATCCTTGCCGCCAACAGGAAAGATCTGGCGGCGGCGGATAATAGCGGCCTTGCCGCTTCCTTCATCGACAGGCTTACGCTTGAAGATGCGCGGATCGCCGGCATCGCCGAAGGCATCCGCTCGGTTGCCGCGCTGCCTGATCCGGTTGGCGAAGTTATTGCCGCCTGGGATCGCCCGAACGGTCTGAAGATCGAGCGCGTGCGCACGCCGCTTGGCGTCATCGGCGTGATTTACGAAAGCCGCCCGAATGTGACTGCAGATGCCGGCGCGCTCTGCCTCAAGGCGGGCAATGCGGTCATCCTGCGCGGCGGCTCGGATTCGCAACATTCATCGCGTGCTATCCATGCCTGCCTCGTCGAGGGCCTGAAGATCGCCGGCCTTCCCGAGCATGCCATTCAGCTGGTGCCGGTCACCGACCGCGCTGCCGTGGGCGCGCTTCTTGGTGGATTGAATGGCGCGGTTGACGTGATTGTGCCGCGCGGAGGCAAAAGCCTGGTTGCGCGGGTGCAGTCCGAGGCGCGTGTGCCGGTCTTTGCGCATCTGGAAGGTATTTGCCATATCTATGTCGACGGATCGGCCGATCTCGACATGGCGAAACGCATCGTCGTGAATGCCAAGATGCGCCGCACCGGCATTTGCGGCGCGGCGGAAACGCTGCTGGTGGATGTCGCTGTTGTTGCCACGCATCTTGAACCGCTCGTCAAGGGCCTGATCGAGGCCGGTTGTGAAGTACGCGGTTCGCAGGCCGTGCGTAATGTTGTCGAGGGCTTGAAAGCCGCAACGGAAGATGACTGGCGCACCGAATATCTCGATGCGATCATTTCGGTTGCTGTCGTGGACGGTATTTCCGGCGCGATCGAGCACATCAGCACCTATTCGTCCAACCACACGGAGGCGGTGATCGCCGAGGACCCAGGGGTGGTCGAGCGTTTCTTCAACGAACTCGATTCGGCCATTCTGCTGCATAACGCTTCCACGCAATTTGCCGATGGCGGTGAATTCGGAATGGGTGCGGAAATCGGCATCGCCACGGGCAAGATGCATGCACGCGGCCCGGTTGGTGTCGAGCAGCTCACCTCGTTCAAATACCGCGTGCATGGCACCGGTCAGACGCGGACCTGATAGTTGCTGGTCGAAACACGCCTCGACAGACGTTATCTCACCATGCCGCATGTGGAGCGCGGCATGGTCGTCGGGCTGTTTGGCGGCTCCTTCAATCCGCCGCATGCCGGCCATGCCCTTGTTGCCGAAATAGCGCTTCGCAGGCTGGGTCTAGACCAGCTCTGGTGGATGGTGACGCCAGGCAATCCGCTGAAAAGCCGCTCGGAGCTGGCATCTCTGGAGGATCGTATCGCTGCCTGCGAAAGGCTGGTCAGCGATCCCCGCATCAAGGTGACAGCTTTTGAAAAATCGCTGGGGATCAGCTACACGGCCAATACGCTTGCCAAGGTGAAAGCAAAAAATCCGCATGTTCGCTTCATTTGGATCATGGGAGCCGACAATCTGAAAAGCTTCCATCGCTGGCAACAATGGCGAAGGATCGCCGAGACCTTTCCGATTGCGGTGATCGACCGGCCGGGTTCCACCCTCTCCTACCTCTCCTCCACCATGGCGCAGGCCTATAGCCAGGCGCGGATCGATGAGGATGATGCGGGTGTTTTGTGGAAAAAAAAGGCGCCTGCCTGGGTCTTTATCCATGGTCCGCGTTCCACGCTCAGTTCGACGGCGCTCCGCAATAATCACAAATGATGTATGCGACAGCCGTTGAAGGCTCCATATCTTGAAAAGTTAATGCTTTGGTGCCACCTTAATCTGGTGACGCACAGATTCGCGTCGCCAGTGCCTGTTTTGTCATTCTTGGAAAGGGAAAACCTCTGACAACAGTACACGCCAAGGGAAGAGCATTTGTTGCTATCCCGAAGGGTCAGGACAGTGGCGCCGATGCCGCCGACCACGCCCTCGAAACCGTCCTCGCGAGCCTCGAGGACTCCAAGGCTGAAGATATCGTATCTCTCGACATTGCCGGAAAATCGGCGCTTGCGGACTACATGGTGGTGGTCTCCGGGCGATCGAACAGGCATGTCTCGGCGATCTGCGAGCATCTTCTCAAGGATATGAAGGATGAAGGGTTTGGAAGCGCCCGCGTCGAAGGTCTCGAGACCGGAGATTGGGTGCTGATCGATACCGGCGATATCATCGTTCATGTGTTCCGTCCGGAAATCCGTGTCTTCTACAACATTGAAAAAATGTGGGCGACGCCGGAAATGCCGGAAGACACGCTGCATTGATGCGGTGAGCCTTTGACGTCGCACATCGGGCCTCCCGAATATCATTTTTGATTTCGGGTCGATGTGTGTGGTCGGAAAGCAAGCCGGCCGCATAGGAATCCGTAGGCTATGCTGTTAAGAGCGTGACCCTGTTGGGTCACGATGGATGCAGGTTTGCGATGCGGATTTCGATTTTTGCGGTGGGACGGCTGAAATCCGGCCCGGAAAAGGATCTTGCGACCCGTTATATCGAACGCCTTGCCAAAACCGGCCCGGCGATCGGGTTGGAGTTTTCGCGCGTGATCGAGGTCGCGGAAAGCCGGGCATCGAACGCGGAGACGCGCAAGCGCGAAGAAGCGGCGATGCTGGAAAAACATCTGGCTGATGGTACCGTGCTTGTGCTGCTGGACGAGCGCGGCAAGGCGCTGGATAGCCCGGCCTTTGCCTCATTTTTTGGCGATCTGCGTGATAGCGGCAAGCGCGACCTCGTGATCGCGATTGGTGGCGCCGACGGCCTAGATCCTGCACTTTACGACAGAGCGGCGGCCGTTCTTAATCTCGGCAAGCTCACATGGCCGCACCAGATCGTTCGTATTCTGATCGCCGAACAGCTTTACCGCGCCGTCACCATCCTCTCCGGTCATCCCTATCATCGCGTTTGAGCGTGATCTTCATGTGGAAAATTGTCTCAATTTCAACATGAAGCTTCGCGAGACGGAAAGGCGTGGAAGGCTTTGAAGCCAGCCTGTTTCTGGCCTCTTGGAAGATTGGGGCAAAATCCCTAATATCGGCGCTCCTGCTTCGGCATCAAAGAAAGTTCAAATGGACAAGAGGTCTCAACGAAAACGCCACGCTGCCCTTGCGGGCGCGGTTTTCGCTGTCCTTGTCCTGGGGATTTCCCCCGTTGAACGCGCCTTTTCGCGCGACGATGCGGGTGCCGCGCCTGCTGGTGAGGGTGATTCGTCGCCGGAGGCGCTTCAGACGCTGGAAAAGCGCCGTGATCAGAACCGCCAGGATCTGGAAGAACTGGTCGACAGCATCGGACTTTCGGAAGACAAGACGCGAAATCTCGAGGAAAGCATTGCTTCCCTTAATCAGGATAGCGCCCGTATCCGCGACGAGCTGATAGCGTCGGCTGCGCGCCGCAAGGCACTGGAAACCAAGATCAGCGATGGCGAGGATCGTCTGGCCAAGCTTTCGGTCCGCGAAGATGGCGTCAAGGCATCACTGCGCGAGAGGCGTGGCGTGCTGGCGGAGGTTCTGGCGGCGCTGCAGCGTATGGGCAGAAACCCTCCCCCCGCCCTTCTCGTTTCGCCTGATGATGCGCTGGCTTCGGTGCGCAGCGCCATTCTTCTCGGCGCCGTCGTGCCCGGCATTCGCGGTGAGACCGACAAGCTGGTTTCTGCTCTCAAAGAATTGACCGACGTCAGGCAGGCAATCGCTCGCGAAAAGGACGATCTTACGGGTATGATGACGGCAAGTCTGGAAGAGGAAAAACGCCTCGACCTGCTGCTTGCTGAAAACGACCGCAGAAATTCGCAGACGGCCGCGGCGCTGGAGGCGGAACGTAAGCGATCCGAGGAGCTTGCAAGCAAGGCGACCAGCCTTGAGGGTCTGGTCGGTTCGCTTGAAAGTGAGATCAGTTCGGTGCGGGAAGCTATGGAAAGGGCGCGTGCGGAAGAGCAGCGCGTGGCCCGTCTTTCCGAAGCGGAACGTGAGAAGGAGCGTGCCGCAGCCGAGGCGGGAATGCCCGATAAAAACCGTATTGCGCCCGCATATCCCTTCGCGAGTTTGAAGGCAAAGCTGGACCTGCCGGTGGCTGGAGATGTGTTGCGCCGGTTCGGCGATGCGGATGGTACGGGCCACTTTTCCAAGGGAATTGTCGTCGCGACCGGACCTGAGGCCATCGTGACGGCACCCGCAGACGGCTTTGTTGTATTTGCCGGAGATTTTCGCAGTTACGGCCGAATGATCATCCTCAATACGGGTGACGGATACCATGTGGTCATGACGGGAATGGACAATGTGAGGACACGACAGGGAATGTTTGTGTTCTCCGGAGAGCCAATCGCCTCCATGGGTGCAAAAAGAGTAGCGAGTGCAGCAGCATTGGCGCTGGAAACCGACCGGCCAACGCTCTACATTGAGTTCAGGAAAGATGGTGTGCCGGTTGATTCCCAACCTTGGTGGACCGCAAAAAATACCGGAAGGGCGCACAATGATTCGTAAGGTTTCGCTTCTCCTTATCGGTGGGCTTATGGGCGCCACGGCGATGAGTGTGATTTATTCGGCGAGCATGCCGGCACAGGCGGCCGGGCCTTCGACCTATAAGGAACTGTCAATCTTTGGCGACGTGTTCGAACGTGTGCGTGCGCAATATGTGACGCCGCCGGATGACGAGAAGCTGGTCGAAAACGCCATCAACGGCATGCTCAGCTCGCTTGATCCGCATTCGAGCTTCATGAATGCCAAGGACGCCAACGACATGCGCACCCAGACCAAGGGTGAGTTCGGCGGTCTCGGCATCGAAGTGACCATGGAAAATGAACTGGTCAAAGTCATCTCGCCGATGGACGACACGCCGGCTTCGCGCGCAGGCATTCTTGCCGGCGACTATATTTCGGAAATCGACGGTACGCCGGTTCGCGGTCTGAAGCTGGAGCAGGCGGTCGAGAAGATGCGCGGCGCGGTCAAGACGCCGATCAAGCTGACGATCATCCGCCAGGGCGCCGACAAACCGCTCGAATTCACCGTCATGCGTGATGTCATTGCCGTACGCGCGGTCAAGTCCCGTGTCGAGGGCGATGTCGGTTATCTCCGCGTCATCTCATTTACCGAGAAGACCTATGACGATCTCGAAAAGGCGATCAAGAAGATCAAGACGGATGTGCCGGCTGACAAGCTGAAGGGCTACGTGCTCGATCTGCGTCTCAACCCCGGTGGTCTGCTCGATCAGGCGATCAATGTTTCCGACGCCTTCCTCCAGCGTGGCGAAGTCGTTTCGACCCGTGGCCGTAACCCGGACGAGACCCGTCGCTTCAATGCAACGGCTGGCGATCTGACCGATGGCAAGCCGGTTATCGTGCTCATCAACGGTGGCTCTGCTTCGGCGTCTGAAATCGTCGCCGGTGCGCTGCAGGATCTGCGTCGCGCGACTGTGGTCGGCACGCGCTCCTTCGGCAAGGGTTCGGTCCAGACGATCATCCCGCTCGGCGAGGCCGGCGCGCTGCGTCTGACCACGGCGCTTTATTACACGCCGTCTGGCAAATCGATCCAGGGCACGGGCATTACGCCTGATATCAAGGTCGAACAGCCGCTGCCGCCGGAATTGCAGGGCCGTGTCACGACCGAAGGTGAATCCAGCCTGACCGGCCATATAAAGGGCCAGAGCGAAACGGACGAAGGTTCGGGTTCTTCAGCTTACGTTCCGCCGGAAGCCAAGGACGATATCCAGCTGAATTATGCGCTGGACCTGTTGCGCGGTGCCAAGACCGATCCGTCGTTCCCGCCGAACCCGGACAAGGCTGTGGTCAACAAGCAGTAAGATGGATGCGCCGGCCAGCCGGCGCATTTTCTCGATTGCCTAACCGTTTGGACGGATCGTTCATTGCCTTCTGACCTGCGAAAACCGCTTCTGGGTCGACAGAAAAAAAGCGCCGGTATCAACCGGCGCTTTTCCGTCATTATGGTTCTGTCCGCGCTTGCAGTTCTGACGATCGGCGGGCTTTCCGTCTATACGGCCCTGTCGCCCGGCAATCTGCAGAAGACGGCTTCCGGGCCGGACACCCAGCCCCAGCTCCCCGAAGATGCTCCGAAAACGGCAGCAGCCGATGTGGCGGATCCCAACGATACGGCTGGTCTGAAGCCGGAAAGCGGCCGCTCCGGCGCGAATATAAATCGGGCGACGATGCCGGATGGCAATGTGGTATCGGTCTATTCTCCTCGCCCCCGTGACAGCGACGGACCGGTGCTGATGAGCGGCCAGACCTACGGTCAGGATCCGCGCATGGCCACGCGGCCGAATGATGCATTGCTGGAAGAAACCGCATTCGGCAGATTGCCGGTCGTCGGTGCCGATGGTTTGCGGCCGATGGAGCAATATGCCCGGCCATGGTCCGGCGCACGCGGCACCCGGGTGGCGATCGTGGTCGGTGGTCTCGGCCTCAGCCAGACGGGTTCGCAAAAGGCGATCCGGGAACTGCCGCCGGAGGTGACGCTCGGTTTTGCTGCAAGCGGTAACAGCCTGCAGCGCTGGATGCAGGAAGCACGCCGTGAGGGGCATGAAATCCTTCTCCAGATACCGCTGGAGCCCTTCGGGTATCCCGGCACCAATCCCGGCCCGGACACGCTGCTGGCGGGCGATCCCGCGAAGGTCAATATCGACCGGCTGCATCGCTCCATGGCGAAAATTACCAATTATACTGGCATCATGAATTATCTCGGCGGGCGTTTCCTTTCCGAGCAGGCGGCGCTCGAGCCGGTCATGCGCGATATCGGCAAGCGCGGGCTGCTTTTTCTGGACGATGCCTCTTCGGCGCAGTCGCTGAGCGGCGGGATTGCCAAAGCCATTTCCGCGCCGCAGGGCTTTGCCGATGTTCTGCTTGACGGTGAGGTCACCGAAGCCACTATCCTGCACAAGCTGGACGAATTGGAGCGGATCGCGCGACGTAACGGTCAGGCGATCGGCGTTGCCTCGGCTTTTGACGAAAGCATCGCTGCAATCTCGAAGTGGTCGCGGGAGGCGGGCGGTCGTGGTATTGAGATCGTTGGTGTTTCTGCGCTTGTTTCGCAGCAGGCGGGGCAGTAAACCTTCTGCGCGGCCATTCCTTAGCGCCTTTTCGGCGCGCAGACAGTGCGGGTTTCCAATGACAATCAAAGCAGAAGATTTGCCTTACCGTCCCTGTGCGGGGATTATGGTTCTGAACGCCGAAGGCCTTGTCTGGGCCGGCCGGCGCATCAGGGAAGGCAATTCGGAATATGACGGTTCACCGCAATTGTGGCAGATGCCGCAGGGCGGCATCGATGACGGTGAACGGCCTTTGACGGCCGCCATTCGCGAACTTTACGAAGAGACGGGGATGAAAACGGTGACGTTGCTGGCGGAAGCGAGCGACTGGATCCATTATGATCTGCCGCCCGAACTGATCGGCATCGGCCTGAGAGGCAAGTATCGCGGGCAGGCGCAACGCTGGTTTGCCTTCCGTTTCGATGGCGACGAAAGCGAAATCCAGATCGACCCACCTCCAACAGGGCATACGGCTGAATTCGACGCCTGGGACTGGAAGCCGATGGAAAGCCTGCCAGAGCTCATCGTGCCCTTCAAGCGCGCGGTCTACGAGAAAGTGGTTGCGGAATTCCGGCACCTTGCCGGCAAGTAATAAAAAAGGCGGCCACTGGCCGCCTTTTCTTTGGTCGATTGCGAAAGCTTATTCTGCCTCGTTGGCGGAATCGGCGTTGAGTTGGCCGTATTTTTCCGCACCGATCTTGCCGAGCAGTTCGAGCTGGGTCTCAAGGAAGTCGATGTGACCTTCCTCGTCGATCAGCAGTGCTTCGAACAGCTTCATCGAGACATAGTCTCCGGCCTCGGAACAGATGTCGCGCGATTTCTTGTAGGACGTCCGTGCGTCATATTCGCCCGCCAGATCGGCTTCGAGCACTTCCTTGACGTTCTGACCGATGCGCAGGGGAGCCAGGGTCTGGAGGTTGGGATGACCTTCCAGGAAAATGATACGATCGATGATCTTGTCGGCGTGCTGCATCTCTTCGATGGATTCCGCACGCTCCTTCTTTGCAAGCTTGGTGTAGCCCCAGTCATTCAGAAGTCGGTAGTGAAGCCAATACTGGTTTACCGCACCGAGTTCTAGAAAAAGGGCTTCGTTAAGCCGCTCGATGACTCTTGTGTCGCCTTTCAATGTCCGCTCTCCTGTTCTCTTCATGGAATCGCTTCAAGCGGGACATAAAATCAAAAACATCTGCTTCCGTCGAGTGGCGACGGGCGTGATATTCTTCAGTTGTCTGTATGATCAGGTCGACGACAGTCGGGAAACAGCCGCAGCAGCGGCCACGTTTTTCCATGGCATGATACACTTTTGCCGGAACGATAAGCTGCCAACAGTCCTCATCGAGGAGTTCGTTAATGACGTCCCGGATATCGTGGTCGGTGATGTAATTGCAGCTGCAAACCAGCATGATCGACTGCCTGTATGACGCAACACGTTGTTTTCGTTCTTAAACCAAAACAGGACACCCACTGTCAAGAAAAACCTCCGAGGATATCCGAAAGTGAACTCTGGATTCATTCTAAACTATACGAAAACTGTCGTATTTTCATTAGTTTAGCAGTTCCTATATTGCGGTATTTTTCGATCAAGTTTTTGTGCGTGGCGATATCATCAGGGCAAATATCACGAAAAGTTTACCTGCTTCCTTCCCGTTAGAAGGGTGCCGATCTCAGGCGAAATATTGCCCGCCATTTGCGGTCATCGTGGAGCCGGTTATGAAACCAGCCTCGTCCGACACGAGAAACAGGACGCAGCGCGCGATTTCTTCCGGTTCGCCCAGGCGCCCGACCGGGATTTGCGGCACGATCCGCTCGGCCAGCACTTTCTCCGGTATAGCCCTCACCATCTCCGTGCCGATGTAACCGGGGCAGATGGCGTTGACGGTAATGTTGCGGCTTGCGCCTTCCTGGGCGAGCGCCTTGGTGAAGCCGATATCGCCAGCCTTTGAGGCGGAATAGTTGACCTGGCCTGCCTGGCCCTTCTGGCCATTGATGGAGGAAATATTGACGATGCGACCGAAGCCGCGGTCGCGCATACCCGGCCAGACTGGATGCGTCATGTTGAAGACGCCGGTGAGGTTGGTGTCGATCACCTCGCGCCATTGCTGCGGTGTCATCTTGTGAAACATCGCATCGCGGGTGATGCCGGCATTGTTGACGAGAACCTCGACGGGGCCGAAGGCCTCTTCAACCTGGGCTATGCCTTTCACGCAGGCATCATAGTCTCGCACGTCCCATTGAAACGCGGGGATGCCGGTTTCTTTCTGGAAGGCCTCTGCCCTATCGGTCGTGAAGGCGTAATTGACGGCCACCTGGTAGCCGGCTGCCTGCAAGGCGCGGGCTATTGCTGCGCCTATGCCGCTTGTCCCGCCCGAAATTAACGCAACCCGGCTCATATGGCCTCCATTTCCTGAACTGTTTTAGCCGTGCTCAACGGCCACAGAAATGCGGCCAATGGGAGACCGCTTCTACCCTATTGGCCGCTGAACCGGAATTGCTTTTTGGAAGGCCGCACGGCGGTTTTCAGAGCGCCTCGATGCACATGGCAACACCCATGCCGCCGCCGATGCAGAGCGTCGCGAGCCCCTTCGATACGTTGCGGCGGCGCATCTCGAAAATCAGCGTGTTCAGCACACGGGCGCCGGATGCGCCAATCGGATGGCCGATGGCGATCGCACCGCCATTGACGTTGACGATATCAGGATCAAGACCAAGCTCACGCACGACAGCGCAGGACTGGGCGGCAAAGGCTTCGTTGGCCTCAACGAGGCCGATATCGCCGATCGACCAGCCTGCCTTGGCCAGCGCCTTGCGTGAGGCGGGGATGGGGCCGGTTCCCATGATCTGCGGATCGACACCCGCCGTCGCCCAGGAGGCGATGCGCGCCAGCGGTTTGATACCGCGCTTTGCCGCTTCCTGCTCCGACATCAAAAGTGTGGCAGCAGCGCCATCATTGAGGCCGGAGGCGTTGCCGGCCGTTACCGTGCCCTCCTTGTCGAAGGCGGGGCGCAGCTTTGCCATGATTTCCAGCGAAACACCGGTACGGATGTGTTCGTCAGCATCGATGATGATATCTGCCTTGCGGCCCTTGACCGTGAAAGCCACGATCTCATCCGCAAAACGGCCGGCGCTCTGCGCGGCTTCGGCCTTGTTTTGCGATGCGACAGCGAACTGGTCCTGTTCATCACGGGAAAGCTGCCATTGCCGGGCGATGTTCTCGGCGGTTATGCCCATGTGATAGCCGTAAAAGGCATCCGTCAGGCCGTCTTTCAGCATGGTGTCGATCATCTTGAAATCGCCCATCTTCACGCCGCCACGTAAATGGGCGCAATGGGGCGCCATGGACATGGATTCCTGACCGCCGGCAATGATGATGGCCGCGTCGCCGGTAACGATCTGCTGCATGCCGAGTGCGACAGCGCGCAGGCCGGAACCGCATAACTGATTGATGCCGAAGGCGGTTGCTTCCTGCTGAATGCCGGCTTTCATTGCCGCCTGCCGCGCCGGGTTCTGCCCTTCGCCTGCCGTCAACACCTGACCGAGGATGACCTCGTCGATTTCATGGGCTGCGACACCGGCGCGCTCCAGGACGGCGTTGATGACGGTTGCCCCAAGCTCGTGGGCGGGCGTATTGGCAAAGCCACCATTGAAAGAACCGACGGCAGTGCGCGCAGCGCTGGCAATCACGATTGAAGGCGTCATCTGTTTCTCCTCACTTGCGGGCGGAGACTGGCAAAGCTTTGAATACAAGTCAAATGCCGAAAGTTGCTTTAAAAGATGTTGCTAAATCAAGCCGGAATCTTGCGGAAAATTGCTGCGCAAAAAACAAACTGTTGCGATGCACAAAACATTTGTCACGAGGCTTGTTTTGCGCATACACTTCGCGCGGGAAGAGCAATAACACCAAAAAACAAGAAAATACCATCATCGCGAGGAGGCGGGCATGGCAAAACACGACGGCGAAACAATCATTAAAAAATATGCCAACCGGCGGCTCTACAACACCGGAACCAGCACCTATGTGACGCTGGATGATCTGGCGCAGATGGTTAAACGCGGCGAGGACTTCAAGGTTCAGGACGCCAAATCATCCGAAGACATCACTCATGCGGTTCTAACGCAGATCATTGTTGAACAGGAAGCCAAAACCGGCAATACGCTTTTGCCAACGGCGTTTTTGCGGCAATTGATCTCCTATTACGGTGACCAGATGCAGATGGTCGTTCCGACATTTCTCGAACATTCGATGAAAACCTTCTCCGATCAGCAGAGCCAGATGCAGGAGCATATGGCCAAGGCGTTCGGTGACGGGTCGCTTGCCCGGAATTTCCAGGCTCCATTGCAAATGATGGAAGAGCAGATCCGCCGCAATACCGAACTGTTCCGGCAGGCGATGCAGGGGTTCACGCCTTTTGCAATGCCGCAGGCGCCCAAGGAAACGCGCAAGCCGAATGCATCCGAAATCGATGAGCTGAAGTCGCAGCTGCGCGCATTGCAGCAAAAACTCGATCAGCTCTGAAGGAGGCTGGAGCATTTCGGGTGAGACCCCTCAAATGCTCTCTCCGGTTCTTTAGCTTGCCGCCCGTTCCGGGACGCGCAGCAACAGAACAAAGCCCAACCCCAGAAACACGATGAGGGTGGCCATGCCAATATGTGCGGAGCCACTGAGGTAGGTTGCTATTGAAAAGGACAGCGTCGCCATGAAGCTGGTGGCGCGGCCCGATAGCGCATAGATGCCGAAATAGCGTCCCGCCTCGGCAATGGTGATGTTGCGCGCCAGATAGGAACGCGACGAGGCCTGAACGGGACCGAAGGCGAGGCCAATCAATATGCCATAGAGCAGATAGGCCTTTTCCGCGCCGGTTGCGAAGATGCCGCCATTGTCCGCTGTGGGCAATTGGATCCAGCCAAACAGTGTCGAGCCCTTTCCTGTCGAGACGATGCCGACCGTCGCGATGAGCAGAAGAACCAGGCTGATGAGTATGGTGATCCGCGAGCCAAGTTTCTGATCGACGCGCCCGGCCGCAAAGCAACCCACGATGGCGACGACGTTGAGCAGGATGCCGAAGAGGCCGATTTCCATCGTCGCCCAACCGAACATTCCCGCCGCAAATACGCCACCCAGAATGAGCACGCCGTTGACGCCGTCCTGATAAAGCATACGTGCAATCAGGAACCGCAACAGGACGGGTCTGTCTCGAAGTTCGCGCAGGGTTGTCTTGAGCTCCGCAAGACCAGAGCGGATCGCCGCTCCGAAGGGTAGGCCCCTGTCCGCATCCGGGGTCAGCAGAAACATCGGCAGAATGAAGAGCAAATACCAGATTGCAGCTATCGGGCCGGTTATTCTGGCGTCCTCGCCGGTTGCGGGATCGAGACCGAAAAGCGGCTTGATACCGGCGATAGTCAGCCCTGTCTGTGGATTTGCGGCCAGAAGCGTCACCACGGCAATCAGCACCACCATGCCGCCGAGATAACCGAGCCCCCAGGCGAGATTGGAAATGCGTCCGACATTCTGCGGATTGGTCAGTCGCGGCATCATGGAATCGTTGAAGACGATCGAAAACTCCGCCGCGATGGATGCGAATATCATGCAGACGATGGGCAGGATGATCGGCGAACCCGGTGCTGCAAACCAGAGGAATAAAAGACTGACGATCTTGATGGCGGCAAAAAAGGCGATCCACGGTTTGCGCGCGCCGGACTGGTCGGCAATGGAGCCGAGGATGGGCGAGAAGAGGGCGATGATGATCGAGGAGACCGTCGCCATATTGCTCCATGTCGCCTGCGCCGAAATAGGATCATCGGTGAGGCGGGCGACAAAGTAGGGTCCGAAAACGAAGGTCGTAACGACCGTGAAAAAGGGCTGTGCCGCCCAATCGAACATGACCCAGCCCCAGATGCCGCGTTTGGCAACCACTGTTTCCGCATTTGGGGAGGGGACAGTCATTCATCGTCCTATCGGATATGGGGGATAAAATGCGTGATGCCGGCGCAAACGCTTCATTTATGGCCATCCGGGCCAGTCACCCGGATGGCGTTTGTCGAATGGTCGATCAGCGCGTCTGAACGATATCACCAAGCAGCCCTGCCGCCACTGTCAGGCGGGCGAGATTGGTATCGCCGCTTTCGCTCAGTGCACCGAGTTCCGAGACGATGCGATTGACGCGCACGCGGTCGGCCGCATACCAGGCCTGAACCGGGTCCTTTTCCTTCGCATACTCGGTGAGGGCCGAGATGACGATCCGGCGTCTCGACAAGGCGATCTGGTCCTGGCTGCGCAGAAGAGCCAGGCTCTCGTAGTGATCGGCCGGCGTGATGCGCTGGCTGGCATCCAGCAGCCGCGCGACACGGAAGGTCGAGGAGACCGTGGCGTAGCTTTCGGCGGCGCGGGCAAGCGTCGTGCCCGCATTTTCGGCGATACGCATGATCTCTGGCACATAGACCAGCAGGGAAAGCGTATCCAGCTCTTCCAGAAGGCCAGAGGGAACACCGTCGATTTCCGTGACCCCAAGCTCGCGGCGATATTTCGCCGCTGCCGGCGATAGCGTCTTGATGGCAGTTTTCAGGCGCTCGATTTCGGTTGCCATGTCGCTCGTTCCAGCGCCCACGCTCCCGGTTTGCAAATAAAGCCTGCTTGCATCGGAGTAGATGCGGGTGATCGTGGCATAAAGTCCGTTCTGGACTTCTCCGCCGATCTTTCCGTCAAGCGCGTCGACCTCGCTCCAAAGACGTTTGAGGCCGAAACCGTCCTCCACGATCACCGCTGCCTTGACGACATCCGCCGACAGGAGGCCGCTCGCATCGGCGAGTTTCTGCACGAAGCCAGGGCCGCCGCGGTTTACCACGGCATTGGCGAGCGCTGTCGCAACGATTTCGCGGTGCAGGCGATGCGCCTTGATATCGTCTGCATAGTTCTTCTGCATCTTGGCCGGGAAATAGTCTGCGAGCAGATGCTGGAGATAGGGTTCGTCGGGCAGCGGGCTTGCCACCAGAGCGTCGAACAGTGTCAGCTTGGCATAGGAAAGCAACACGCCGATTTCCGGCCGGGTCAGCGGCTTGCCGGTGGCATATCTTTCGCTGAGCTCGGCATTGCTCGGCAAGGTTTCGACCTTGCGGTTCAGTTGGCCGGTTGCCTCCAGCGCGCTCATCAGGCGGCCGAGTTCTTCCCGGTTTGCAAGCCCAAGCCGCTCCGTCAGCGAGATTGCCAGCGATTGCAGGTAGTTGTTGCGCAGCACCAGCTGCGCCACTTCCGGCGTCATGGAGGCAAGAAGCTGGTTGCGCTTCGGCATCGTCAGGCGACCGCTATTGACCGCGGAGGCGAGGGCGATCTTGATATTGACCTCGACGTCGGAGGAGTTCACGCCGGCCGAGTTGTCGATGGCGTCGGAATTGCAACGCCCACCCGCCAGCGCATAGGCGATACGGCCCTTCTGGGTAATGCCGAGATTGGCGCCTTCGCCGATGACCTTGGCGCGCAGCTCGGTGGCGTTGACGCGGATGGGGTCGTTCGCCCTGTCACCCACCTCGGCGTTGGTTTCCACCGCCGCCTTGATATAGGTGCCGATGCCGCCGAACCACAGAAGATCGGTTGGCGCCTTCAGAATGGCGGTCATGATCTCGAAGGGTGTAGCGACGGATTTGTCGATGCCGATGGCAGCGACGGCTTCCGGCGTCAGCGTCACCGATTTTTCGGAACGCGAGATGATCATTGCGCCTTTAGAGAGCGTTGAACGGTCGTAATCCTGCCAGCTTGAGCGTGGCAATTCGAAAAGCCGCTTGCGCTCAGCGAAGGATTTGTCGGTATTGGGATCCGGATCGATGAAGATGTCGCGATGATCGAAGGCTGCGATCAGCCTGATCTTTTCCGACAGCAACATGCCGTTACCGAAAACGTCGCCGGACATGTCGCCGACACCTGCCACTGTGAAGGGCGTGGTCTGGATGTCGGTGTCCATTTCGCGGAAATGACGCTTTACCGTTTCCCAGGCACCGCGTGCGGTGATTCCCATCTTCTTGTGGTCGTAACCGGCGGAACCACCCGATGCGAAGGCATCGTCCAGCCAGAAGCCGGCGTCGTGGGCGAGGCCGTTTGCCGTATCGGAGAATGTCGCTGTCCCCTTATCGGCGGCGACGACGAAGTAGGGATCGTCCCCATCAAGCCGCAACGTATCGGCCGGCGGTACGACGGCGTCGTCGACGATATTGTCGGTGATGGACAGAAGAGTGCGGATATAGGTCTTGTAGGCTTCACGGCCTGCATTGAAGACCTCGTCGCGGGAGCCGCCAACAGGCAGGTTCTTCGGGAAAAAGCCGCCCTTGGCGCCAACGGGAACGATCACCGCATTCTTGACCTGCTGCGCCTTGACGAGACCGAGCACTTCCGTGCGGTAATCCTGGCCGCGATCCGACCAGCGCAGACCGCCGCGCGCCACTTTGCCAAAGCGCAGATGCACGCCTTCTACTTCGGTTCCGTAGACGAAGATTTCGCGGAAGGGACGCGGATCGGGCAGGCCGTCCAGATGTTTGGGATCGAACTTGAACGCCAACAGGTCACGCGGCGTGCCATCGGTGTTTTTCTGGAAGTAGTTGGTACGAAGCGTGGCGTCGATGGCGTTGACATAACGCCGCAAGGTGCGGTCTTCGTCGAGATTGGGAACACCGCTCAATGCCGCTTCGATCGTCTTGTGCATCTCTGCCAGTTTCTTCAGCCGCTTCTTCTCGTCGATGGACGGATCGAAGCCAGTCTTGAACAGCGCGAAAATATTCCGTGAAATGGCCGGATATTTAAAGAGCGTTTCGGAAATATGCTCCTGGGAATAAACGATTCCGGTCTGGCGCAGATAACGCGCATAGGCGCGCAGGACGGACACTTCGCGCACGGTTAGGCCGCAGGCGAGGATCAGCCGGTTGAAGTTGTCATTATCGACCTTGCCCGAGAAGGCAGCAAGGAATGCTTCTTCGAGTTTCTGTCCGTATTGCGGCAGATCCAGCGTCACGCCCTTGGCGACGGCGAGTTCCATATCATGCAGCACGATGTCGCGCTTTTCGCCATCCGAGATGACGCCGATGTCGAAGGTGCGCTCACTGATGACGTTGAAACCGAGGTTTTCCAGCAGCGGCACACGGCGCGACAGTGGCAGATGGCCATCCCGATGGAAGATCTTCAGCGACAGCGTCTCAGCTGACTGGCCTTCCTGCTGGTAAAACTCGATGCGGACCGGCTCACCCTTCACGGTGGCCAGAATATCCGCCATGTCGCCAATCGCCTCTTCCGGCGTGAAGGCTTCCTGATAGGCCTGATCCACCTCCAGCACCGGTGCACCCGGTTCGGAAAGGGCAACGAAATGGTCTATCCAGCGTGCTGCGATATCGCTGACGGCATCCTCCAGCTTGTCCTGCGCGATACGCGGCGTCTTGCCTTCCGTGCGGCCGACGATGAAATGGACGCGGGCGACAGCGCCTTCGGGGAAGGCCGGGTAATAGGCGGAAATATGCCCGTCATAGACCTTGCTCAGATAGTCGCCGATCTTCTCGCGCACATAGGAATTGTATTCCTCGCGCGGCACGAAGATGATGGCCGAGACGAAGCGGTCGAAACGGTCGATACGTGCGAGGACGCGCACGCGTGGGCGGTCGCTCAGTTCCATGATTTGCTCGATGAAGCGGATCAGAAGATCCGTTTCGATCTGGAAGAGATCGTCGCGCGGATAGGCTTCCAGCGTGTTCTGCAGAATGCGGCCGGAGTGGCTGTTCGGATCAAAACCGAAATGCCGCTCGACATCCGCAATTTTGGCACGCAGCAGCGGGATGTGCTTTACCGAACGCGTATAGGCGGTGGCGGTGAAAAGGCCGACGATGCGCAATTCACCGATGACATTCCCATCCTCGTCGAAGCGCTTGATGCCGATATAATCCATATAAGCGCGGCGATGCACGATGGACTTCACATTTGCCTTGGTGACGATGAGGAAATCCGGACCGTCGAGGAAGGCGAGGATTTCAGGCGTCGTCGTCACGGCGTCCTTGCCAAGGCGCAGCACCCGCACATCCGGATCGCTCAAACTGCCGAGGCCGACGCCGTCACCGCGCTCGATTTTCGCGTTCTTTCCCGTTCCGGAATAGGTGTAATCGCGCATGCCGAGGAAGGTGAAATTGTCGTTGCGAAGCCAGTTGAGAAACTCGACGGCTTCCGCGCGCTCGGTCTTGCGCCGCGAGGAGCCGCGTTTTGACAATTCGTCTAGGGCTTCGTCGAGTTTCGACAGCATGGGCCGCCAGTCTCTGTAGGCGGACTGAACCTGCGCCAGCACGAAACGCAATCTTTCTTCCAGCGCCGTTGCGGCCTGCTGGGTCAGTGGGGCGATGTGCAGCTGGATGAGGCTGATATTCCCGGCGGGATCGTCATCAGGCTCCGCAAGGCGATAACCCGCCTGCGCCGTTTCATCCGGCACCAGAATGGGGTGGACCGCGAGATAGAGGCCGCGATAGCTGCTTGTGACCTCACCCATGACGGAATCGTAGAGGAAGGGCATATTGCGGCCGATAATCGTCAGAACCGTTACCGGAATATCTCGCGGGGTGACGCCCTCCACCTGGGCGATGCTGATATGGGGCGCGTCTCCAGTCCAGCGCGAAAGAGCCTCGAAACTGTGCGCCGCGCTTGCGGCCAGCATTTCGGCGGAATAATATTCTATGTCGTCGGCGCTTGCTCTTCCATAGAGTATACCCGGATCAAGAAATGGCGCGTTTTCGGCAATTGCCTGCTGTCGTGCTTTTTCGATCTGTTTTTCGCGTTTTGGATTATTTCTGTAGCCCATTTGATGTGGATTCCTCCAAAAATCACACTTTAACGTAAAAAAGCACCGTCAATTTGCGGATTTTGCCTTTTCATTCGAATCGGATATTGGCGTGTAATTACGAAGAGTTTAAGAGGCTTTCGTGTTTCTTCAGTTGGGAAGTGAAATTTTTTTGCTTCTTATACGGTAGGGACCGGTTACGAAGCATTTGACAGTATTCCGGTAGCCCATTTATAGGTGGTTCTTTGGCCGCCATGTGATGTTGCGGCCACGGTCGAAGCAAATTATTGATTTGTGCCTATTTTTGTGGTACACCAACGATACTGATCCACAGCGTGGCATTTGTGTGCCCAAAAACACCACGAAAGCAACACCTCTTTTGCACGCGGTTTCCGTGACATATCGAGCGTTTACGTTATCGAAGCCCGCAATGCGGGAAGGTGTGTTTTTGCGTGCACGGCTGGACCAGTGCGGAGTCACCTGACGGTTCCCCCGTCTCATCAGGGCCTGACCGACCCAACCCCGGCGTTGCCGGGTATGTAACAGGGAGTTTTTAGAACGAATGACG
Source organism: Agrobacterium sp. 22-3639C2 (assembly GCF_053522105.1). NCBI lineage: Bacteria > Pseudomonadati > Pseudomonadota > Alphaproteobacteria > Hyphomicrobiales > Rhizobiaceae > Agrobacterium > Agrobacterium sp. 22-3639C2. The sequence continues at coordinate 131,931 of NZ_JBNWDB010000006.1, forward strand.
ACCCAGCAGAAGAAATCTCCAGCACATCACGGTTTCAAAACCGGTGAAGCGATTGTGTATCCCGCTCATGGTGTCGGTACCATTTCTGCCATCGAGGAACAAGAAGTTGCCGGCATGAAGCTTGAGCTTTTTGTCATCGATTTCGAAAAAGACAAGATGCGTCTTAAAGTTCCCGTCGCTAAAGCCGTGAGCATCGGCATGCGCAAGCTTTCCGAAGGCGATTTTGTCGAGCGGGCGCTGAAAGTGGTGCAGGGCAAGGCGCGTGTGAAGCGTACCATGTGGTCGCGCCGCGCCCAGGAATATGATGCGAAAATCAATTCCGGCGATCTTATCGCGATTGCTGAAGTTGTTCGCGATCTTTACCGTGCGGAAAACCAGCCGGAGCAGTCCTATTCCGAGCGTCAGCTTTACGAAGCTGCTCTTGATCGCATGGCGCGCGAAATTGCTGCTGTCAACAAGATGTCTGAAACCGAGGCTGTCCGCCTGGTGGAAGTCAACCTTGCCAAGGGTCCGAAGCGCGGCAAGGCCGTCGAAGAGGACGATTCTCAGGAAGAAGCCGCGTAATCACCGGCTTTCTCTTTTTTTAAAAAAACCCGCCAAGAATGGCGGGTTTTTTTGTGCCTGATCTACAGGATGCGAATTTTCGTACCCTTGCGCATATGAGGCAGAATGCGCCTCATGTCGCGGGGATGGAGAGCGACGCAGCCGGCGGTCGGCTCATATCCCGGGCGGATCATATGCATGAAGATTGCCGAACCGCGGTTCCGACTTCTCGACGTGATGTTCCAATCGAGCACGAGGCAAACGTCATAAAGGCCGTCCTTTCGCATCATCTCCTCGTGGCTCAGTGCGAAAGGGGACTTGACCAACCTGTTGTAACTGGCGCTGCGTGGCTCGTCGCACCAAAGCATGGATTGCTGCGTCCGTTGCATCGGCAATGTCGTGGCGATGGCGGGGTTACGGTCGCCGCGATAAAATCCGTGCAGCAGGCGCGTGACGGAAATCGGTGACTTTCCATCTCCCTCGCGTTTGAGCACGGTACGGCCGTTGCGCCCGATCGCTGCGGGAAAGGTGAGATGCCCGAGCTGAACGATGGCCCGGCTTATTTTCAAAGGCGCCGGCCGAACCATGAGCGTCGATGCGCGTTTATGTTGCTTTACGGGCTGTCTGCTCATGTTTTTCACGAGATTTTGCTTTGCAGGTTATCTAACGTGAAGTCATAGCACTTCGTAATATCATGGCAATGGGTTGACCTTTTATCGGCAAACCGCTGAATTGGCTGACAATTAGAGCGCCGTGCCTTATTTCGGAGGCACAATGGATGCTCTAACTCTTTTAAACTACGCATTGCGCTTTCCGAAAATCAACGGCGATTTTTGGGCCGATGCGCTAAAGTAAGAAAGGCTGAGAATCCGAATGACGGCTCGCACTATCCTTTTGGTGGACGACGACGACGATCTTCGGGAGACGCTGACTGAGCAACTATCTCCCTATGAGGAATTCTCGCTTCTGAGCGGGGCAAACGCTGCGCAGGCGATGCAGACCGCAAAGACTGCCCAGGTCGATCTTCTGATCATGGATGTCGGTCTTCCTGACATGGATGGCCGCGAGGCGGTGAAACTGCTGCGCAAGGGTGGCTTCAAGGCACCGATCATCATGCTGACCGGGCACGATACCGATTCCGACACTATCCTCGGTCTCGAAGCGGGCGCCAATGATTATGTGACGAAGCCATTCCGCTTCGCCGTCCTTCTGGCCCGCATCCGGGCGCAGCTGCGTCAATACGAGCAGAGCGAGGATGCGGTTTTCACCGTTGGCCCTTATCAGTTCAAACCCAGCCAGAAGCTGCTGACGACTGAAGACGGCAAAAAAATCCGGCTGACGGAAAAGGAAGCGGCGATCATCCGTTATCTGTACCGCGCCGGGAGCGCCGTCGTTACCCGCGACGTCTTGCTGGAAGAGGTCTGGGGTTATAATTCCGGAGTGACGACGCATACGCTCGAAACGCATGTGTATCGTCTGCGCCAGAAGATCGAGCGAGACCCCTCCAATGCCGAAATTCTGGTGACCGAGAACGGCGGATACAAGATCGTTCCCTGAACGAACGCCCTTTCTGCGTCCGAGAGGACGCAGAATATTCTAACATCTTGTATTTTGAAGGCCGATATCCGAAAACCGCTGTAGTGGTGCAGGCGGTTTTCTGGAGTAGCAATCGACATGGCCTTGACGGATGACATCATGCTTCTGGGGCAAGTGCCGTTGTTTGCGGGCTTCAGCGACGATCAGTTGCGGCTGATCGCCTTCGGCGCGGAACGCCGCCGCGTGGCGGCGGGTCAGACTTTGTTCCGGGAACATTCCCCGGCCGAGTGCGCCTTTGCGGTGACGTCAGGCCATTTCGAGCTATTTACGGCCGGGCGGGATGGAAAACCCGCGTTGCAGGCGACACCGGGCAAGGGGGCGCTTCTTTCGGAGCTGGCGCTTTTCACGCTCTGTGAGAGGAAATTCACCGCCATTGCCGCGGAGGATTCCGAGGTCATCCGGATAACGCGCATTCTCTTTCACCGGCTGGTGGAGGAGTTTCCCGAGGTTGCCGATATCGTGACGGCACGCATTCGCGATAATATCGCCGCACTCGCGGCGGGCGCGGCACGTTTGCAGAACCGCTTCTCCTGATTTTAAAGAGCCAGCGCTTCAGAAACGGAAATGGGCCGTAACCGGAACGTGGTCGGATGGCCGGTTCCAGCCGCGTGCTTCGCGCAAGATATCGATCTTTTCAAGCGAAGGGCCGAGATCCTGCGACGACCAGATATGGTCGAGACGGCGGCCACGGTCTGCGGCTTCCCAATCCTTGGCGCGGTAGCTCCACCAGGTATAAATCTTTTCACTATCAGGCACGTTCAGCCGCATCAGGTCGAGCCAGTTGCCCTTCTTCATGATATCGAGCATGCCGTCAGTTTCCACCGGTGTATGGCTAACGATCTTCAGCAGTTGCTTGTGCGACCAGACGTCATTTTCAAGCGGCGCGATGTTGAGATCGCCCACGAGAATGGAAGAAGTGCCGGGCACGCCGTCGGCGCGAAGCGCCTTCATCTCTTCGATAAAATCCAGCTTGTGGCCGAATTTCGGGTTTATCGACCGGTCGGGTTCGTCACCGCCAGCCGGAACATAGAAATTATGCAGCCGTATGCGGCGCGATCCAACCTGAAAAATCGCGGAAATGTGTCGTGCATCGCCTATACCGCAATAGTCCTGACGGTGATCTTCTGTCAGCGGAATTTTCGAAGCGATCGCCACACCGTGATAGCCCTTCTGGCCATGGATGATGACGTGCTCGTAACCGAGCGCCTTCAGCGGCTTCATCGGAAACTCGCCATTCGGGCATTTCGTTTCCTGCAGGCAGAGAATGTCGGGTTTGTAACGCACCAGAAACTGCTCCACGATCGGCATTCTGAGCCTGACCGAGTTGATGTTCCAGGTGGTTATCGAAAACGACATGCATGTGCTCCGCTTCTATAGCCTCGAAGCCGATTGTTTCGAGGCATGTTTCCGGGGCGCAGGCTTATAACATCGCGATGAAAACGGGAATGCATTTTAGCGGCAAAATGAAAAAGGCGACCGAAGGGCCGCCTTTTGAACTGTCGCCGTGGACCGCCCGGCCTTTAGCCGCGTTTGCGGACTTCTTCGTAGTTGATGTTGAAAACGCGTTCGTCGAGGTTAACGCCCGTCTGCACGTTGAAGATCATGACAGTTGTGTCCTTGTTCTGGGCATCGGTCGTCGTCCATTGCCTCAGATCGAAGGTTTTCGGGTCAAACATCAGGGTAATGGTGGAATCGCCGAACACGCTCTTGTCACCCAGTACGATGGTGGTCAGGTCCGACTCTTCCTTCACGTTCCGGACCTTCTGGTTGCTCAGATCGATCTTGTCGGACAAAAGCAGGCTGAGCGGGGTCTTTGACAGTGGATATAAATCCCATGTCTTCAGCTTCATGTTGCCGATGACGACATTCTTGCCGTCGGAGATGACCCGCATGGGCGAGGGGTCTTCATAATTGAATCGAAGCTTGCCGGGCCGTTCTATGTAAAATTTGCCGCCGGTCTGTTCACCGCGCGGGCCAAACTGGACAAACTCTCCCATCATGGTTTTGACCGACGAGAAGTGATTGGCAATTTTCTGCGCGGTCGCGCTGTTACCGGCAGCCTGAGCAAATGCGTTGAGCGGCGACAGGCCGGCCATGACCGCAGCCATGGAAAACGCCGTCAGCACGCCACGTCGCGTCACGCCGTTCTCTGGTGTGTTTGCGGTGGCAATCTCGCCGGTGGTGAGGTCGTTCATTCTGTTCTCCTTCATCGCAGCGATTTTCCGCATAAAGGCGGCGGCTTCATGACGTTGAAAGCGTGTATTAACGCTTCTTCGCCCCGCTTGGTTGCCGTCTTCGCCTCACGCATGTCGTTATCCCGAAACCACGACAGCCTTTTGGGCGACGTGCATTACCGCTCGATGATGTCTGCTTCCGTTGGTACGAGTATTTCGCGTTTTCCGGCATGATTGGCGGGGCCGATGATGCCCTCCTGCTCCATGCGTTCGATCAGCGAGGCGGCGCGGTTGTAGCCGATGCCGAGACGCCGCTGGACGTAGGAAGTGGAGGCCTTGCCGTCCCTCAGCACGACAGCCACGGCCTGATCATAGGGGTCTTCCGAATCGGAGAAATTGCCGGCGCCGGCCGGGCCGCCGCCATTGCCTTCCTCATCGTCTTCCTCGGTGATCGCTTCCAGATATTCCGGCGTGCCTTGCGTCTTGAGATAGGCGACGATCTCTTCCACTTCATTGTCGGAGACGAAGGGACCGTGCACGCGCTGGATGCGGCCGCCACCGGCCATATAGAGCATGTCACCCATGCCGAGCAGCTGTTCTGCGCCCTGTTCGCCCAGAATGGTGCGGCTGTCGATCTTCGACGTTACCTGGAAGGAGATGCGGGTCGGGAAGTTCGCCTTGATGGTGCCGGTGATGACGTCGACGGACGGACGCTGGGTTGCCATGATGACATGGATGCCAGCGGCACGCGCCATCTGAGCGAGGCGCTGTACGGCACCTTCGATATCCTTGCCTGCCACCATCATAAGATCCGCCATTTCGTCGATAATGACGACGATATAGGGCAGGGGCTTCAGGTCGAATTCTTCCGTCTCGTACATTGCCTCGCCGGTCTGGCGGTCGAAGCCGGTCTGCACCGTGCGGGTGAGGATTTCGCCCTTGTCGATCGCCTGCTGCACACGGCTGTTGAAGCCATCGATGTTGCGCACACCGATCTTCGACATCTTCTTGTAGCGCTCCTCCATCTCGCGCACCGTCCACTTCAGCGCCACGACAGCTTTTTTCGGATCGGTAACGACGGGCGAGAGCAGATGCGGAATACCGTCATAGATCGATAGTTCGAGCATTTTCGGGTCGATCATGATCAGGCGGCATTGCTCTGGCGACATGCGGTAAAGCAGCGACAGGATCATGGTGTTGATGGCGACCGACTTGCCCGAACCCGTGGTACCGGCAACGAGAAGATGCGGCATCTTGGCAAGATCGGCGATGACGGGTTCGCCGCCGATGGTCTTGCCGAGCGCCATGGCGAGCTTGGCCTTGCTGTTTTCAAAGTCGCGGCTGCCGACCAGTTCACGCAGGAACACGGTTTCACGCGTCTGGTTCGGAAGCTCGATGCCAATGGCGTTGCGGCCAGGCACGACGGCAACGCGCGCGGCGATCGCGCTCATGGAGCGGGCGATGTCATCGGCAAGGCCGATGACGCGTGAGGATTTTATGCCGGGTGCTGGTTCCAGTTCGTAGAGCGTGACGACCGGGCCGGGGCGGACGTGAATGATTTCACCCTTGACGCCGAAATCCTCGAGAACCCCTTCCAGAAGGCGGGCATTCTGCTCCAGCACTTCCTCGTTCAGCGTATGGTCGCGAACGACGTTCTTGGGTTCCGCCAGAAGATGCACGGTGGGCAACTGGAAACCGTCTGCGGCAATAAAGGAGGCCTGCGCTTCCCTTGCCACGCGCTCGCTGGGCTTCGGGCGTGCGGAAGGGGCGGTTATTCTGGGCTGGCCGCGCCCAGGTGCCTGTCTTGCCACGAACTTCGGGTCGTTCTCGTCCAGGCTGTGGTCGTCCGAGAGAATGCCGTTGGGCAACCGCCGACCGTCTGCGTCCAACGACGGTTCGTCGTCCCCGTCCGCATCATGATCGGGCGCGATGGAGGGAGGCGACATCTGGCGACGGGATGCGGCGCGTTCTTCGAAAGACGGTTCCGCGCGCTGGTCGAGGCGGTTGATCGCCGTCTTGAGGCGGGAGGGTTCGTTCAGCGTGCCGAATTCATATTCGTTGAAATCGTAAGGGTGTTCGAATTCGCCGTGCAGGGATTTCGACTTCAGGCCGAACAGGCGGCGAAGGCGGGCCTGCGAGATGTACCAGTAATGTGCGATTGCGCCGAAGGCGAGAATATTGGCGAAGAAGCCTTCGCCCTCGTCATCGTCTTCTTCCTCGACCTGACGGGTGGCACGGGCCTTGTTTGCGACCGGCGCGCGTTCTTCCTGTTCCAGGTCATCTTCCGGGCGTCCCACGAGACCGGCGGCAAACAGCATCATCAAGGCGGCGGGAGCAGCGAATATAGCGCCCAGCACCGTCGCAATCGTGCCGGTGGGGTAAGCGCCGATGAAGAGAGCAGGGAAGCGCAGGATCATATCGCCGATGACGCCACCGATGCCGTTCGGCAGCGGCCATGTCACGGGCGCGGGAAAACAGCCGAGCGAGGCGGCGCAGACGATGGCGCCGGCGATCCAGGCGACGAGGCGGGCGGGTATCCGGTTGAACTTGCGACCGGCGATCAGGGCGATCGCCCAGGCAATCACCGGCAAAAGCGCGATGATTGCGGAAAGGCCGAGGAACTGCATCACGATATCGGCGAAGATTGCGCCGCCGTAACCGAGAAGATTGGTGGGTTGGTTGCCTGTTGCATAGGACAGGCTCGGGTCCGCCACGTTCCATGTGGCAAGTGCGGTAATCCCCAGCGCAATCGTGGCAAGCAAGGCAAAACCGGCAAGAGCCATGACCTGCCGCACGAAAAACGCCGTCAGCACGAAACGCGTGTGACGACCGTCGAATGTCGGAGAATTCATTCTGCCCATGTCCCTGAACCCGTAGTTTTTGTGGTTTCGGCAAGATCCGGCAGTTGACCAGATCCCGGATTGACAGGGAAAACTAACAGCTTGCTGGTTAATGTCGTGTTAACCATGCGGTTTTTTAAAAGCCGCTTCCGGATTTGCGGCAAAGAAAAGGCCCGCCGAAGCGGGCCTTCTTTTGGGAGAGGGGATGGAGAACCCCTTTTCCCGGATATCAGGAGTGGTAGGCGGCTTCGCCGTGGGTCGCAAGGTCGAGACCTTCGCGTTCCGCTTCGACCGGAACCCGCAGACCAACGATCACGTCGACGATCTTGTAGAGGATTGCCGAGACGACTGCGCACCATACGATGGTGATGGCGACGGCAACGAACTGCGTCCAGAGCTGCGAGGAGATGGAGAAGTCCGCCTTACCCGTGCCGCCAAGCAGCGGCGACGTGAAGATGCCGGTGCCGAGGGCGCCGATGATGCCGCCGATGCCGTGGACACCGAAGACGTCAGCTGTGTCGTCGTAGCCGAACTTGTTCTTCACAACCGAGACGAAGAAGTAGCAGATCGGCGAGACGATGAGGCCGAGAACGATAGCGCCCATGGGTCCGACGGAACCGGCCGCAGGCGTTACGGCGACGAGGCCGGCGATCATGCCCGAAGCTGCGCCCAGCATGGAAGCCTTGCCGCGGGTGAAGCTTTCAACCAGCGACCAGGAAACGATGGCTGCTGCAGTGGCGAGGAAGGTGTTCATGGTTGCAAGAACCGCACCGCCAGATGCTTCGAGGTTGGAGCCGGCGTTGAAGCCGAACCAGCCGAACCACAGCATGGCTGCGCCAACCAGCGTCAGCGTCATGGAGTGCGGGGCCATCATGTCCTTGCCGAAGCCAGTACGCTTGCCGACCATGATCGCGCCGATCAGACCGGCGATACCGGCATTGATGTGGACGACCGTGCCGCCGGCGAAGTCGAGAGCGCCCATGCCGAAGATCAGGCCATTCGCGTCCCAGACCATGTGAGCGATCGGGAAGTAGACGAAGGTGGCCCACAGGATGGTGAACAGGATGACTGCCGAGAACTTCACGCGTTCCGCAAATGCACCGATGATCAGCGCAGGCGTGATGGCCGCAAAGGTCATCTGGAAGGCGATGAAGGTGTATTCGTAGATCACGACGCCCTGGGAGAAGGTTGCCGAGGTGCTGTCAAGCGAAACGCCGGACAGGAACAGCTTGCCGAAACCGCCGAAATACGAGCCGGTGCCGCCGCCGAAGGCGAAGGAGTAACCGTAGATTACCCAGACGAGCATCATGACCGCGCCGATGACCGTGCACTGCATGAGAACGGAGAGCATGTTCTTGGTGCGCACGAGGCCGCCATAAAACAGGGCGAGACCCGGAATGATCATGAAAAGCACGAGGATCGTCGCGACATACATGAATGCGGTATCGGCTTTTTCCGGAACGGGGGCCGCCGCTGCTGCTGCCGGCGCGGCATCCTGCGCAAAGGCGATTGCCGGGGCCATCAGGGCCGCCACACCGGCACCCAGTTTGCCGAGCGTTGAAAACTTGTTGAGTTGCATAGCTAGAAAACTCCCTGTCAGCCGTGCTTCAAAGCGCTTCTGTGTTGGTTTCGCCGGTACGGATGCGCACGGCCTGTTCGATAGAGTAAACGAAGATCTTGCCGTCACCGATCTGCCCGGTTTTTGCAGCCGACGCGATTGCCTCGACAGCCTTGTCGACGACGTCTGATGCAACCGCGATCTCGATCTTCAGTTTGGGAAGAAAGCTCACCGCATATTCCGTGCCGCGATAAATCTCGGTATGTCCCTTCTGGCGTCCGTAACCCTTTACCTCGGTCACGGTCAGGCCTTGGATGCCGACGCCGGTGAGCGCTTCGCGCACTTCATCCAGCTTGAACGGCTTGATAATGGCCATCACAATTTTCATCTGGTTTCCCATCCTTTGTTTGTCCTCGGCACGGAGCCGACTCTCCTCGCGCTGGCAGATCAGTAACAGCGACTACGGACATACATTCAAAGGGCGTGCCAGTTTTGATGCGGCATCTAAGTTATTGAAATATAAAAATTATATGACGGGCGTCTGAAAAACGGGCATTGGGTGGCGCAATTTTCGTCTATTAAATGTGCGATTTTTCAAAAAAGCGCATTATTTAAGCATTTGCCCTTTTGCGGATCAAACCTTCCTGTGCGACGGAGGCGATCAGTTCACCCTGTCTGGTGAAAATATTGCCACGGGTCAGACCGCGTGCTCCCGAGGCGCTGGGGCTGTCCTGCGTGTAGAGCAGCCAGTCGTCCAGCCGGCAGGGACGGTGGAACCACATGGCGTGATCGAGGCTCGCCACCTGAATGGCCGGATCGAAGATCGTCGTTCCGTGGGCATAGAGCGACGTGTCGAGCAACGTCATATCCGAGAGATAAGCGAGAATGGCCGACTGGAAACGTGGATCGTCCGGCACATCGCCGACAGCGCGAACCCAGATATCCTGCTGCGGTTCCAGCTTTTCTTTCGAAATATAATGTGTCAGCGAAACCGGCCGGATCTCTATCGGGCGCTTGTTGCTCCAGTATTTTCGGATCGAAGCGGGTGCGTTGGCGAGGAAGGCCGCCTGCATCTCATCTTCACTCATCAGCCTTTCGGGCGGCGTCACATCCGGCATTTTTATCTGATGATCGAATCCGTCCTCGACGATCTGGAATGACGCCGACATGGAGAAGATTGCCTTGCCATGCTGGATGGCGACCACGCGCCGGGTGCAGAAGCTAGCACCGTCGCGAATGCGCTCCACCTGGTAGAGGATGGGCACCAGCGGGTCGCCGGGGCGCATGAAATAGGAATGCAGTGAATGAACGAAACGGTCGTCATCCACGGTTCGTTGAGCTGCGATCAATGCCTGCGCGATGACCTGGCCGCCGAAAACGCGCTGCCAGCCGATTTGTGGGCTTTCACCCCGAAACAGGTTTTCTTCCAGCTTCTCGAGATCGAGTGTGGATATCAGATTGGCCATCGGATCTGACGTTTGCGAGGGATGCGACATTTTTTCGGCCTGCTCCGGCTGTAGGAAGACGTCACATGGTCTATAGTGCGCCGATGATGCGTGCACAAGATTTGAGGAGAAGCGCGATGGTGGACGTGGTGGTGGCAGGCGGCGGTTATGTCGGCCTTTCCGTTGCTGTCGCAATTAAGCAGGCAGCCGGACATCTTAATGTGCAGGTGGTTGAAGCCGCTCCCGAGGATGTCTGGAAGAAGGACGTCCGCGCCTCCGCCATTATCGCGGCGGCCACGCGTATGCTCGACGTTTTCGGCATATGGAACGAGATCGAGCCGGAGGCCCAGCCGATCCACAAGATGATCGTCACCGATTCGAAGACCGCCGATCCGGTTCGCCCGGTGTTTTTGACATTCGACGGCGCGGTGGAGGAGGGCAGGCCCTTCGCTCATATGGTCCCGAATGTCGCGATGGTGGGTGCGCTGCGAGGCCTGTGTGAGCGCCTCGGCGTCGAAATCCGCCATGGTCTCAGTGTTTCCGGTTTTTCCGCCGGCCCGCAATCGACGGCTATTTCACTTTCCGACGGCTCGTCGCTTGAGGCGCGACTGCTCATAGCCTGCGATGGGGTCCGCTCGGCTTTGCGGGATATGGCAGGAATAAAAACCGTACACTGGAATTACGATCAGTCCGGGATCGTCACCACCGTTGAACACGAGCGGCCGCATGAGGGCTGCGCGGAGGAACATTTTCTGCCGTCGGGGCCTTTCGCCGTGCTTCCCTTGAAAGGGAACCGCTCCTCGCTTGTCTGGACCGAACGTACGGCCGATGCCGACAGGCTGGTTGCTGCCGACGATCTGGTGTTCGAGGAGGAACTTGAACGCCGGTTCGGCCACAAGCTCGGTCCGGTCCGTCCCGTCGGTCCCCGTCGCGCCTTTCCGCTGGGCTTGACGCTGGCGCGTTCCTTCGTCGCGCCACGTTTTGCACTTGCCGGCGATGCGGCGCATGGAATTCACCCGATTTCCGGTCAGGGCCTCAATCTCGGCTTCAAGGATGTTGCGGCACTGGCCGAAACCGTGGTCGAGGCCGACCGCCTCGGCCTTGATATCGGCTCTCTCAACGTTCTCGACCGTTACCAGTCCTGGCGGCGTTTCGACACGTTGCGGATGGGTGTGACGACGGATGTGCTGAACCGGCTTTTCTCCAATGATGTCGGTCCCATTCGCGTCATGCGTGATTTCGGTCTGGGTGTGGTCGATCGTTTGCCGGGTCTCAAATCCTATTTCATCGGTCAGGCTGCCGGTACGACAGATGCGGGCGCGCCGCGCCTGCTTGCCGGCGAGGCGCTCTGATACTGCCGTTCCTGCCTGTGCCGGAGCGGCTTTTCAGCGATTGCCGCTTGACAGTCGATTCCGGTATTTTCCGCCGGAAGCCGGTGCCGCAAAGCTGAATCCGGACAAGGACTTATCCGGATTCACAATCTGGTATAGGGCAGGCATCTGCCAACCAGATGTTGCGGAGAACAAAAGCTGAATCCATTGGAGTCAGCGATTCGTATTCGATTCGTTCGCAGACTGTTCCGTATCCGAATCAATTCCGGTTTCGCCGGATTCTTTTTAATATTTCAAGTATCTGAATCAAAAAGGAAAATTCCGGCGAGGAAGGACCTGTTACCACTTTGCGGACAAGGCCTATTGCCTTTGTCGGCGGGCATTGCCATGTGTGTTGCGTGTGCGGCCCGTATCAGTGAATGGCGGGCGGTACAGCAAGCAGATGAAGTCGATTCACGGATAGTACGTTGAATTTTCGCCCCATGATCCTGAGCGGCCGCGGTGTCACGGCCGTTCTCGGCCCCACCAATACCGGCAAGACCCATTACGCCATCGAGCGCATGGTGGCACATGGCAACGGTGTCATCGGCCTTCCGCTGCGCCTTCTGGCGCGTGAGGTCTATACCCGTCTTGTCGAAAAGGTGGGCGCGCCGAATGTGGCGCTGATAACCGGCGAAGAAAAGATCGCCCCTCCTAAAGCCAAATATTCCGTCTGCACGGTGGAAGCCATGCCGCGCGAGACGACGGCCGCATTCGTCGCCATCGATGAAGTGCAGCTGGCGGGTGATCTGGAGCGCGGGCATATCTTTACCGACCGCGTGCTGCATCTGCGCGGGCGGGAGGAAACGCTGCTTCTGGGTGCGGGCACGATGCGCCCGATCCTCGAAAAGCTGCTGCCGGGAATTACCGTGGTCGAACGTCCGCGCCTGTCGCAGCTTTTTTATGCGGGCCAGAAGAAGATAACCCGCCTGCCGCAACGCACGGCAATCGTCGCCTTTTCGGCTGAAGAGGTCTATGCCATTGCCGAGCTGGTACGCCGCCAGCGTGGTGGCGCAGCCGTTGTGATGGGCGCGCTTTCGCCGCGTACGCGCAACGCCCAGGTGGGGCTCTACCAGTCCGGCGACGTAGAATATCTCGTGGCGACTGATGCCATCGGCATGGGCCTCAACCTTGATGTCGATCATGTCGCCTTTGCGCAGGACCGCAAGTTCGACGGCTATCAGTTCCGCAATCTCAATCCGGGCGAGATCGGCCAGATCGCCGGCCGCGCCGGCCGCCATCTTCGCGATGGCACCTTTGGCGTGACGGGGCGCGTCGATCCATTTGACGACGAGTTGGTGGAGCGTATCGAAACCCATCAGTTCGACTCGGTGAAGGTGCTGCAATGGCGGACGAAAAATTTCGATTTTTCCTCCATCACCAATCTGCGTCTGAGCCTCGAAGCTGCCCCGGCGATCCAGGGACTGTCACGGGCCTTGCCGGCGATCGACCAGCAGGCGCTCGAATATCTGTCGCGCTACCCTGAAATCATCGACGTGGCGACGACGGAGGCGCGGGTGGAAAAACTCTGGGAGGCCTGCGCGCTTCCGGATTATCGCCGCATTGCGCCCGCTCAACATGCTGATCTGATCTCAACGCTCTATTTCGATCTGGTAAAACGTGGCACGGTGAACGAAGATTTCATGGGCGAACAGGTGCGCCGCGCCGATCGTACCGATGGAGAGATCGATACCTTGTCTGCAAGGATTGCGCAGATCAGAACATGGACTTATGTATCGAACCGCCCAGGATGGCTTGCCGATCCGACACACTGGCAAGAAAAGACGCGGGAAATCGAAGATCGATTGTCCGATGCTCTACATGAAAGGTTGACGAAACGCTTTGTTGATCGCAGGACATCTGTGCTCATGAGGCGCCTGAGAGAGAATGCGATGCTTGAAGCTGAAATCAGTGTAAATGGTGATGTCTTCGTAGAAGGACATCACGTCGGCCAGTTGGCCGGGTTCCGGTTCACGCCGGTGCCGGGAATGGAAGGGCCGGATCAGAAGGCCGTGCAGGCTGCTGCGCAGAAGGCGCTCGCGCTCGAATACGAGGCGCGTGCCGCGCGTCTGCACGCCAGCGGAAACGGTGATCTCGCTTTGAGCTCCGATGGTCTGGTTCGCTGGTTGGGCGAACCGGTGGCCCGCCTTTCGGCAGGCGACAATATCATGAAGCCGCGCGTGATCCTCTTTGCCGACGAGCAGTTGAGCGGCAATGCCCGCGATCATGCGCTGGCGCGCGTCGAACGTTTCGTCAATCATCAGATTGCGACCGTGCTGAAGCCGCTGGACGATATTTCGCGCGCCGAAGACCTTCAGGGTCTGGCGAAGGGGCTGGCGTTCCAGCTGGTCGAAAATCTCGGTGTCCTGTTCCGCCGCGACGTCACCGAAGACGTGAAGTCGCTGGATCAGGATGCGCGTGCCTCCATGCGCCGCTACGGCGTGCGTTTCGGCGCCTATCACGTCTTCCTGCCCGCGCTTCTCAAGCCCGCTCCGGCGGAGCTTGTCACGCTGCTCTGGGCGCTGAAGAACGATGGTCTCGGCAAGCCGGGTTACGGCGATCTCATTCCGGTGCTGGCCGCCGGTCGCACCTCTGTCGTGACGGACCCGACCTTCGAGCGGATGTTCTACAAGCTCGCCGGTTTCCGTTTCCTCGGAAAGCGCGCCGTGCGTATCGACATTCTCGAGCGTCTGGCCGATCTCATCCGTCCGCTGTTGCAGTGGAAGCCCGGTCAGCAGCCGCGTCCGGAAGGCGCTTATGACGGCCGCCGTTTCACGACGACGACCGCAATGCTTTCCATTCTCGGCGCAACGCTCGACGACATGGAAGAAATCCTCAAGGGTCTCGGTTATCGTGCCGATCAGGTAACGGCGGAAGAGGCGCAGGCCTTCCTCGCCAACCAGACCGGTGCTGCCGCTCCGGCCGCTTCTGAAGCGGTGACGGAAGACGAGAGCGCAGAGACCGAACACGAGGAACCGGCTTCGGAAGAGCAGGTTCCCGAGACGACCACTGTCGAAGCTGCTGAAGAAGCGCCGGTTGCGGAAGCTGTGGGCCAAGAGGCTGCTGTTAGCGAGGCTGCGCCGACGGAAAGCGCCGAGGCTGCCGAGCCGAAGCCTGTTCTTCTGTGGCGTCCGGGTGGTCGCAACGAAAACCAGCGTGGTGAAAACCGTCGTCCCGGCAACCGCGGTCAAGGCCGTGGCGAGGGTCGCGATCAGGCGCCACGCGAACAGGGTGAACGTCGTGGCGAAGGCCGTCGCGATAATCGTGACGGAGCAAATCGCGAGGCTGCCAATCGTGGCGGTGACGGCGAGCGCAAGCGTGATGGCGGACGTCCCGACCGTGGCAACAACCGCAATAATGATCGTCAGGATCGCGGGGAGCGCAAGGACAGGCCGGACCGCAACGACCGTGGCGGGAAACCGCAGGGTCAGCAGCGTTTCGAAGCCAAGCCGCCGCGTAAGGAAAAGCCGATCGATCCGGATTCGCCCTTCGCCAAGCTTGCTGCTCTCAAGGAGCAGCTGAAGAAGTAAGCTATGGGGAGCAACGAACAGCCACTCGAAAGCACGCGTCAGCGTCTGGACAAGTGGCTGTTCTTTGCCCGCATGGCCAAATCCCGTTCACTTGCCCAGAGCTACATTCAGTCGGGCAAGGTCAAGGTCAACGGTGTCTCCATTCGCCAGCCCAGCCATCTGGTAAAGGCTGGTGACAGGCTCGATATCGGTTTCGAGCGCATGGACAAGGTGCTTGTCGTCAAATCCGGGGGCGAGCGGCGCGGGCCCTATGAAGAGGCCAAACTTCTCTACGACGATCTGACGCCGCCGCGCGAGCCTTCCGACAGGCTGAGCCCGCTGGAGCAGGCGATACGTCAGCCGGGAAGCGGTCGCCCCACCAAAAAAGAGCGCAGGGCGCTCGACAGGTTCCTGTCGGACAGCGACGGAAACAAAGAATAGAATAAACCTTCAAGTCTTAGCGGTTTTTCAGAATTGTTTATCCTTGCTATCTGAAGGCAAAGGCATTACCTCACTTGCAAAATTGCCCTGTCTGAATTCCGGGCGACGGCTTGTGTTCCGAAGCCCACAGACCCGGCCTGCATATTCTGGAGTTCATCATGACATATGTCGTGACCGACAATTGCATCCGCTGCAAATACACCGATTGCGTTGAAGTCTGCCCTGTCGACTGCTTTTACGAGGGTGAAAATTTCCTCGCTATCAATCCTGACGAATGCATCGATTGTGGTGTGTGCGAACCGGAATGTCCTGCCGAAGCGATCAAGCCCGACACTGAGCCGGGTCTCGACAAGTGGCTGAAGCTGAATACGGAATATGCGGCGATCTGGCCGAATATCACCATCAAGCGCGACCCCTTGCCGGAAGCCAAGGAAATGGATGGCGTGACAGGCAAGCTCGAGCTTTATTTCTCTGCCGAGCCGGGTAAGGGCGACTGAGTTCTCAACGACTGGTGTCCTTGGTATCATGATTTTAAAAGCCCTCGCAGCGTCAGCGTGAGGGCTTTTTGCCGACCTTCAGCGAGTTATCCGCCGCGGCCTGATTGCAATGTGGTCGATAGCAGGGTCAAAAGCGCCACGCTGTCTTCCAGGCTTTGGCGCTGGCGGCTTTGCAATATGGCCGCTTGCAGGCGGTTCATCTCACGGGCGATCGCCGCTGGCTGCCAGGTTCGCAACGCTCTCTCGATCACCGGTTTCCTGCGAAAATGGATGTGGCGTCCAAGCGTTTGCATGACCTGCCCGGCCTGCTGCTTTTTCTCATCCATTTCGGCACGCATCTGATCCAGCAACTGAAATTGCTTGAGGCATCCCTGAAGCACGAGAAAGATCGGCGTCTTCGACGAGACGATCTTCTGGGTGGCGTGGAAAAAGGCGTTTCTGTCGCCCTTCAGGATGGCATCGACGGCGTCGTCAGCCGAAACCGTGCTGGCATCGCCGATGATTGCCAGCACATCATCTTCCTCGATCACCTCTGCGCCACGGCAATAGAGCGCAAGCTTGCGGATCTCGTTGCGCGAGGCAATCCGGTCGCCGCCCAACTGCTCGATCAGCCTCTGCCGTGCGGCCGGGGCAATGCGCAGATTGTCGGCAGACAGTTCCTGATCGATCAACGCATTCAACGAACGGGCGTCATCCGCATAACACGGGATTGCTGCGATAGAGCGAGCGGGTTCTGCGATCTTGCGCAGGCCCGTGCCTTTTTTGATGTCGCCGGCCTCGATGATGAGAAAGCTGGCTTCGGGCGGCGTCTCAGCCAGAATCTGGAGAGCATCCACCAGCGCCTTTTCAGCCGAGGCACTTTTGATCCAGACGAGTTTTTCGCCACCGAAAAGGCCGATGGCGTTCACCTCGTCGAGAAGGCGGCCGGGATCGCCCTGCAGGTCGGATGCGCTCAGCTTCAACGATGCAAAGGCGTCATCCGGGTCAATGCCGGTCTTTTTGGCGATGAGGTTGGCCCGCTCCGACACGAGGCCGCGATCCGGGCCGTAGAGCACGAAAACGCGAAAGCGCTCCGCCGGATTTTCGGCGAAGCGCTCAAATTCATGCGATTTTATCTCTGCCATGGCCGCCGCTCTCAGCGGCCAAGGGTGGCAGCGATATCGGTACGGATGATTTCAGCCAGTTCCCGGGCCGCACGGTTTTCTGCGTCGCGGATCGCCCTGATCTTGGCGAATTCCTGCTGTGGCAGATCCACCTGCGCCGTTACGCTACGCCGCGCGGAGCGCAGGATCTGGCCGTCGGAAATACGCGTCAGGACGTAATTACCGTTCATCACAACACGGCCTGGGTAAGGGCCGTTATAATTGCTGTTGGTACGGGTCGTCAGATCGTAGTTCTCGACTTCCGTGGACGTGGCGCTCGAGCTTACGGATAACTTGACGTTGTACTGAGCCGTAGCCGGTTCACCCGCACCGCCGGACACCAGGAAGATCAGCTGATTGCGCACTTCCTGCGTTATGCGGTCGCCGGCATTAGAGATGCTGACAGCCGCCAGTCTCTCCTTGGTTCCGGAAGCCTCGCCGTAAAGCGGGCGAACCTGGCAGCCTGCCAGAAGACCGGCCATCATCACGACGGAAACTGCTGCCGCAACGCGGCTCCATCTCGAAAAAACGTCAGACAACAATGTTCACAATCCTCTGCGGAACCACGATGACTTTTTTGGGCTCGCCACCGGCAAGAATGGATTTGACGGCATCCAGCGCAAGGGCAGCCGCTCGGACCGCATCTTGATCCGCATCGCGCGCGATTGTCAATTCGCCGCGCTTCTTGCCGTTGACCTGAACGGGCATGACCACATCGTTTTCCTCGACCAGCGAGGGTACAAAAGTTGGCCACGGCGTCTGGGCGACGAGACCCTCGTTGCCCAGCGCCGACCAGCATTCTTCGGCCAGATGCGGCGTCATGGGGGCAATGATGCGAATGAGGATTTCGACGGCATCACGCGCCGCCGCCTTGACGTCATCAGGCTTGCCACCAGCCGCGACATCCGCCAGCGGAGCTGCGAGCGCGTTGACCAGTTCGTAGATGCGGGCGATCGCCTTGTTGAAGGCAAGCTTGTCCAGATCCTCCTGAACGGCCTTCAGCGTCTTATGGGCCGCCTTGGATACTGCCAGGCCCTCGCCCTCGCTCGCGGGCTTCGGCGTGACGCTCTTCAGTTCGGTCGCGACTTCGCCGATGATGCGCCAGACGCGCTGTACGAAGCGGTTTGAGCCTTCCACACCGGCTTCGGACCAGATGACGTCGCGGTCGGGCGGGGAATCCGACAGGACGAAGAAGCGAGCGGTATCCGCACCGTAGGATGCGATGATGTCATCCGGGTCGACCACGTTCTTCTTCGACTTCGACATCTTCTCGATCGAGCCGATTTTCACTTCCGCGCCGGAGGACAAGAGGAATGCCCGGCGGGCGCCGTCAGTCTCTTCGATGCGCAGGTCGGCGGGCGCTACCCATTCACGGGTCAGGCCTTCACCGTGGCTGTAGGTCTCGTGCACAACCATGCCCTGCGTGAAGAGGCCCTTGAAGGGCTCCTTGACGCCGACATGGCCGGTCTCGCGCATGGCGCGGGTGAAGAAGCGCGAATAGAGCAAGTGCAGAATAGCATGCTCGATGCCGCCGATATACTGGTCCACCGGCAGCCAGTGGTTTGCGGCCTTCGGATCCGTCGGCTCATCTTCCCAAGGCGCGGTGAAGCGCGTGTAGTACCAGCTGGAATCGACGAATGTGTCCATCGTGTCGGTTTCACGGCGTGCGTCATGGCCGCATTGCGGGCAGGCAACGTGACGCCATGTGGGGTGGCGATCCAGTGGGTTGCCGGGCACGTCGAAGGTCACGTCGTCGGGCAGCTTGACCGGCAGGTCCTTCTTCGGAACCGGAACTACGCCGCAGACTTCGCAATGGATGACGGGTATCGGGCAACCCCAGTAACGCTGGCGGGAAATGCCCCAGTCGCGCAGGCGGAAATTGACCTTGCGCTCGGCCTGCGGCGTGTTGCCCAGCGTCTGGGCAGAGAGCTTCTGCACGACCGCCTCAAAGGCGTCAGTCGTGTTCATGCCGTTCAGGAAGCCGGAGTTGATCATCACGCCATCATCGGTGAAGGCGACGTCTTGAATGGTGAAGCTGGCAGCGTCGGGGCCTTCCGGTGCAACGACGGCCACCACCGGCAAATCGTATTTACGGGCGAAATCCAGATCGCGCTGGTCACCCGAAGGGCAGCCGAATATCGCGCCGGTGCCGTAGTCCATCAGCACGAAGTTGGCGACATAGACCGGCAGTTCCCACGTCGGGTCCAGCGGATGCACGACCTTGACGCCGGTATCGATACCCTTCTTTTCCGCTGTTTCCAGCGCTGCGAGAGACGTGCCATGGCGGCGGCACTCGTCGCAGAACTCGGCAATATCAGGGTTCTTCTCCGACAGCTCTCTTGCCAGCGGATGGTCGGCGGCGATTGCCAGGAAGGATGCGCCGAACAGAGTGTCGGGACGCGTGGTATAAACAGTGATGTCGGCAAAGCCTTCCGGCACTGTGCCAGCAACGGTCTGCCAGCGCAGCGAAAGGCCTTCGGAGCGGCCGATCCAGTTCTTCTGCATCAGGCGTACTTTTTCCGGCCACTGATCCAGCGTGTCCAGCTCGTCCAGCAGATCCTGGCTGAAATCGGTGATTCGGAAGAACCACTGCGTCAATTCGCGCTGTTCGACCAGCGCGCCGGAACGCCAGCCGCGGCCGTCGATGACCTGCTCATTGGCCAGAACGGTATGGTCGACCGGATCCCAGTTGACCTTGGACTGCTTGCGGTAGACCAGACCCTTTTCCATGAAATCGACGAACAGCGCCTGCTGGCGGTGGTAATATTCCACATCGCAGGTCGCAAATTCGCGGGTCCAGTCCAGCGACAGGCCCATGGATTTCAGCTGGCCACGCATGGTGGCGATGTTCTGATAGGTCCAGTCCTTCGGGTGAACCTTGTTCTGCATAGCCGCGTTTTCGGCAGGCATGCCGAAGGCGTCCCAGCCCATGGGGTGCAGAACGTTGAAGCCGCGCGCGCGCTTGTAGCGCGCAACGACATCGCCCATCGCGTAGTTGCGGACGTGGCCCATGTGAATGCGTCCCGACGGGTAGGGAAACATCTCTAGAACGTAATACTTCTCGCGCGGATCGCTGTTGTCGGTCACGAAAACCTTGTCTTCGTTCCATTTCTGCTGCCAGCGCGGCTCGGCGTCGCGAGGATTGTAACGTTCGATGGCCATTGTTTAGAATTCCGGGTATCGAGGGGAAAAATTTGCGCTGACCTTCACCATGAAACGACCGGGGCGTCAAGTTTGGCGGGGCCTCCGGGCGTTCAATCTTGGCCAGCGTGCCTCAAATGGTGCTAAACCCGCTTGGCATCAAGGCAATCGGCGTCTAGTTAGCGTTCAGAATGTTTCAAATAGAGGTCCTGTGATGGAAATCGAAGCACGTCTTGAGGATGTCAGGCAACGCATAGCGGAGACAGCGGAAAAGTCCGGCCGCAAGGCGACGGATGTTTCTCTCGTCGCCGTCTCGAAGACGTTCGATGCGCAAGAGATCCAGCCGGTGATCGACAGCGGCCAGCGCGTGTTCGGCGAGAACCGCGTACAGGAAGCGCAGGGCAAGTGGCCTGCGCTTAAAGAAAAGACATCGGGTATAGAGCTGCACCTGATCGGGCCGCTGCAATCCAACAAGGCGGCGGATGCAGTTGCGCTGTTCGACGTCGTACAGAGCGTTGATCGGGAAAAGATCGCCCGTGCGCTTTCTGAGGAATGCGTCAAACAGGGCCGCAGCCTTCGTTTTTATGTGCAGGTCAATACCGGGCTGGAGCCACAGAAGGCTGGCATCGATCCACGCGAGACCGTCGCCTTCGTGGCTTTTTGCCGGGACGAGCTGAAATTGTCGGTAGAGGGCCTGATGTGCATTCCGCCTGCGGATGAAAATCCCGGTCCGCATTTTGCGCTTCTGGCGAAGCTTGCCAGACAATGCGGCCTCGAGAAGCTTTCCATGGGCATGTCGGGGGACTTCGAGACTGCGATAGAATTCGGCGCCACCAGCGTGCGTGTCGGCTCGGCAATCTTCGGTGCCCGCTAGAGCATTTCCGGCAAAGCGCATAGCCGGTTTACTGGAAGTGCCCTGAAGCTCTGAAAACAAAAAACCCGGCACGACGGCCGGGTTTTCATAAACGGAAAGACTTTCGATCAGTAGTGATCGTCCTCGTCTTCGTCCTTCGGAGCCGATTTCAGCGAGCTGAGCTTCTTGAAGACGGCGTCCGCGTCGATCTGCTTTTCTTCTTCGTCGCGCTGGAAGTTGTAATCCAGACCTTCCGTCGCCGTTGCCGGCTGCAGCGTGTTGCCAAGCTCTTCTGCTGTCGGCAGCGGGCGGCCGCGCGATGCGCGTTCAACTTCAAGATCGAGATCGATCTGGCTGCAGAGACCAAGCGTTACCGGGTCCATCGGGGTGAGGTTTGCCGAGTTCCAGTGGGTGCGGTCGCGGATCTGCTCGATGGTGGATTTGGTGGTGCCAACAAGACGCGAAATCTGCGCGTCCTTCAGCTCAGGATGATTGCGGACCAGCCAGAGAATGGCGTTCGGACGATCCTGACGCTTGGAAACCGGCGTGTAGCGCGGGCCACGGCGCTTGGATTCCGGCACACGAACCTTTGGCTCGGAAAGCTTGAGCTTGTGGTTCGGGTTGCCTTCAGCGCGGGCGATCTCGTCGCGGGAAAGCTGTCCGGTCGCGATCGGGTCGAGGCCCTTGATGCCCTGCGCGGCTTCACCGTCGGCGATTGCCTTGACTTCGAGCGGATGCAGTTTGCAGAACGTGGCGATCTGATCGAACGACAGCGCGGTGTTGTCTACCAGCCATACAGCCGTAGCTTTTGGCATGAGCAATTGTTGAGCCATAGATACAGTCCTTCTGTCCGTCCGCGCCGGGGTCGCGGGCGTGGTATCAACCACTGATTTCCGGGATATTGGCGCTCTATAACCGGATTGCATCATAATTGCAATTCTTTGCGAAACAAATGCCTTTGTCTAATTGCCGTGTGCATTTGAACTGCTATGAATTCAACACATGCCTGAGGTGGGAGTCTCAAGGTCGCGCATATCAAGCCATATCTGGTTCCAGGAGGAGTTCATGTCTGCCAAAATCTACCCCGTGCTCAAATCGGCGAAAGCCCGCACGCTCATCGACAATGAGCGTTACCAGAAATGGTATCAGGAGAGCGTCGAGGATCCCGAGAAGTTCTGGGACAAGCACGGCCGGCGGATCGACTGGTTCAAGCCCTATACCAAGGTCAAGAACACGTCCTTCAAGGGAAGAGTGCCGATCAAGTGGTTCGAGGACGGCCTGACGAACGTCTCCTACAACTGCATCGACCGGCACCTGAAGACGCATGGCGAACGCACGGCGATCATCTGGGAAGGTGACAATCCCTATATCGACAAGAAGATCACCTACAATCAGCTCTATGACTATGTCTGCCGCCTGGCGAACGTGCTGAAGAAGCATGGTGTCAAGAAGGGCGACCGGGTCACCATCTATATGCCGATGATACCCGAGGCGGCCTATGCCATGCTCGCCTGCGCCCGCATCGGCGCCATTCATTCGGTCGTGTTCGGCGGCTTCTCGCCGGAAGCGCTGGCCGGCCGCATCGTCGATTGCCAGTCCACCTTCGTCATCACCTGCGATGAAGGCGTGCGTGGCGGCAAGCCGATCCCGCTCAAGGAAAATACCGACAAGGCGATCGATATTGCCGCCAAGCAATATGTCATCGTCAACAAGGTTCTGGTCGTGCGCCGCACCGGCGGCAAGACCGGCTGGGCGCCCGGCCGCGACATCTGGTACCATCAGGAAATCGCCACGGTGAAACCGGATTGCCCGCCGGTGAAGATGAGGGCGGAAGATCCGCTGTTCATCCTCTACACGTCAGGCTCCACCGGCAAGCCGAAGGGCGTGCTGCACACCACGGGCGGCTATCTCGTCTATACGTCGATGACGCATGAATACGTCTTCGACTACAAGGACGGGGAGGTCTTCTGGTGTACCGCCGATGTCGGCTGGGTCACCGGCCATTCCTACATCGTCTACGGGCCGCTGGCGAACTGTGCGACGACGCTGATGTTCGAAGGCGTTCCCAACTTCCCGGATCAGGGACGGTTCTGGGAAGTCATCGACAAGCACAAGGTCAACATCTTCTACACCGCACCGACGGCGCTCCGATCCCTGATGGGGGCGGGCGACCAGTTCGTCACGCGTTCGTCGCGCGAAAGCCTGCGGCTTCTCGGCACGGTGGGCGAGCCGATCAATCCCGAAGCGTGGGAGTGGTATTACCATGTGGTCGGCGAGGACAAGAGCCCCATCGTCGATACCTGGTGGCAGACGGAAACGGGCGGCATTCTCATCTCGCCGCTGCCGGGTGCGACGGACCTGAAGCCGGGTTCGGCGACGAGGCCGTTCTTCGGCGTGCAGCCGCAGCTGGTCGATGCCGAAGGCAACGTGCTGGAGGGGCCGGCCGACGGCAATCTCTGCATCATTGATAGCTGGCCGGGCCAGTCGCGATCTGTTTACGGGGATCACCAGCGCTTCGTCGACACCTACTTCTCGACCTATAAGGGCAAGTACTTCACCGGTGACGGCTGCCGGCGCGATGAGGACGGTTATTACTGGATCACTGGCCGCGTCGATGACGTGCTTAACGTCTCCGGCCACCGCCTCGGCACCGCCGAAGTCGAGTCGGCACTTGTTTCGCATCATCAGGTTTCGGAAGCGGCGGTCGTGGGTTACCCGCATGCCATCAAGGGGCAGGGCATTTATTGTTATGTCACGTTGATGGCAGGCCAGAGCGGCGACTATGCGCTGCGCGAGGAGCTGGTAAAGCACGTCCGCAACGAGATCGGGCCGGTTGCGACGCCAGACAAGATCCAGTTCGCGCCAGGCCTGCCGAAGACCCGTTCGGGTAAGATCATGCGGCGTATTCTGCGCAAGATCGCGGAGGATGATTTCGGCGCGCTTGGGGATACATCGACGCTTGCAGATCCCGCGGTGGTCGAAGATCTCATCGCCAACCGGCAAAACCGCACGGCGTCCTGATTTTCTGGAAGAGGCTGCTTTGGCAGCCTTTTTCTTTTCTGTATTCGCATAAACAAAAACACCCGGAGGCTGACCTCCGGGTGTTTTAATTTTATCCAGACAGGATTACTGGCCGCGGATCTTCTTCAGGTCCGCCAGAACGGCGTCAACGACGTCGGCACCGATTTCAGCCTTGTGCTTTTCGTAGACGACCATCGACTTTTCGCGGATACGTGCCTGCTCTTCCGCAGACAGCGAGTTCACTTCAAGTCCTGCAGCCTTGATCTTTTCCAGCGACTTCTGGTTCAGTTCGCGGATGACCTTGCGCTCTTCGTCACGGCCGACGACTGCGCATTCGCGCAGGGCCGTCTGTTCTTCGGGCGTGTAGCTGTCGAAGATCGGCTTGGAGAAGAGGAAGAGGAACGGCGTGTAGGCGTGGTTCGTCTCGGTGATGTACTTCTGCACCTCGTAGAACTTGGAGGTGTCGATCGTCACATAGGGGTTTTCCTGTGCGTCGATCGCGTTGGTTTCAAGTGCCGAGAACACTTCACCGAAAGCCATCGGCGTTGCATTGGCGCCGAGGTTCTGGAAGGTGTCGAGGAAGATGTTGTTCTGCATCACGCGAACCTTCAGGCCGGAAAAGTCTTCCCACTTGTTCACGGCGTGCTTGGAGTTCGAGAGGTTGCGGAAACCGTTTTCCCAGTAGGCCAGGTTTACGAGGCCCTGTTCTTCCAGCTTCTTGTTCATCATGTCGCCGAAGGCGCCATCCATCACGGCATCGGCTTCCTTGGCGTTGGAAAACAGGAACGGCAGGTCGAAGACGCCGAGCGACGGGATCAGGCCGACGAGCGGTGACGAGGACGTAACAACCGCTTCCTGAACGCCGGAGCGTAGGGCCTGCGTCGCCTGAAGGTCGCCGCCGAGAGCGCCGCCCCAGAATGCCGTCAGCTTCAGCTTGCCGCCCGACTTGTCGTCGAGGCAGGCCTGCATGGCCTTGATGCCGTTGCCGACCGGGTGGTCCTGGTTGATGCCGTTCGAAACGCGGATGTTGCGGCTGTTGAATTCAGCCATTGCCGGGGCTGCGGCGCCCACCGCGAAAGCGATGGCCGTGGTGGTCAGAAGAAGCTTTCTCATAATATCCTCCCTTGGATTTTGGTTGAGAAGTGGCGATTAACGAAGGTACTGCAGCGGAACCATCACGATGTCCGGGAAAATCACGAGCAACGCCAGAACGATGGTTTCTGCAACGAGGAAAGGCCATACACCGATCGTGACCTTGCCGAGCGGGATGCGTCCGACGCCTGAGACGACGTTCAGCACGACACCGACCGGCGGGGTAATCAGGCCGATGGCATTGTTGATGATGAAGAGGACGCCGAAATAGACCGGGTCGATGCCTGCCTGCTTGACGATGGGCATCAGAACGGGCGTCAGGATCAGGATGGTCGGTGTCAGGTCGAGCGCGGTTCCTACGATGAAGACCAGCACCATCATGGCAACCATCAGAAGCATCGGACGATCGATCAGCGGTTCGATATAACCGGCGACTTCGTTTGGAATGTTCGCAGCCGTGATGAGCCATGCGGAGACGAGGGCTGCGCAGACAAGGAACATGATGATCGAAGTGCTCTTGGCAGCGCGCAGAAGAACGTGGAACAGATCCGCCGGCTTCAGTTCGCGGTAGATCACCATGCCGACGAAAAGAGCGTAGCCGGCAGCGACAACGGCGGCTTCCGTCGGCGTCATGATGCCTGCCTTGATGCCGCCCAGAATGATGACCGGCATGCCAAGCGCCCAGCCGGCGCGGACCGTGGCAACCAGACGTTCCTTGCCCGAGGTCTTGGGCAGGGGCTTGATGTTATCCTTTCGGACCACGATCAGCCAGGCGATGATCAGCGAAATGCCCATCAGAATGCCGGGTACGATACCAGCAAGGAAAAGCTGGGTGATCGAAACGTTGGCGGCGACGCCGAAGACGATGAAGGCCATGGAGGGCGGAATGACCGGGGCAATGATGCCGCCTGCAGCGATGAGGCCGCCGGAGCGCGGAATGTTGTAACCGGCTTTCGCCATCATCGGGATGAGGATTGCGGCAAGGGCTGCGGTGTCGGCAGCGGCCGAACCGGAGATGCTGGCCATGATGATGGCCGCGACAATCGCCACGATGCCGAGACCGCCCCTGATATGGCCCACAAGCGCAATCGCAAAGTCGATGATGCGGCGGGAAAGACCACCGGAGTTCATCAGTTCGCCAGCCAGAATGAAGAAGGGGATGGCGAGCAGCGTGAAGGTGTCCGCGCCCGAAATCATGTTCTGGGCGATGATCGCGGTGTTGAACATGCCCATGTACCACATGAGCACGACGCCACAGAACATCAGCGAGAAAGCGACGGGAACGCCAATCGCCATGGCTCCGAGAAGAGAGCCGACAAAAACGAAAAGTGTCATGGTATCAGCGCTCCGAAAGCTGTTCGATCGTGAGGTTCTCGCCGGCGAACTGGGCGATTTCATCCTCTGTCACGCGGCCCGTCACATAACGGTAGAGGCGTTCCAGAGCGATGATGAACATCAGACCGCCGGTGAACATGCCGATGCCGTAGACCCAGATCATCGACAGCTTGGTGACAGGCGCATGCATGCTGGCGTTGATGGCAGACTGCTTCCATGTTCCCCAGAAGAAGATGGCGGAACAGCCCAGAATGATAATGTTCGACAAGACCATGCACACGACACGGGCGCGGCGCGACAGGAACATCACGAGAGTTTCGATGCCCATATGGCTGTTTTCACGGAAGGTCAGTACGGCGCCGATGAAGGTCAGCCATACGAAGAAGTATCGCGACAATTCTTCCGAGATATTGATGCCGGAATTCATGGTGTAACGCATGACAACGTTGACGAAGACCATGATCGACATGCCGGCGAGCAGCAGGACGAGAATGATTTCGAGAATCCGGTAAAAGAGATTGATGGTCTTTTGCATTTTCCCCTCCCGAAGAAATATCTGGAGCATTTTCGACGAAGGATCGCCCTCAATGCTCCACCTATGGGTTTTCGCAATTCTGGGCGCAAAACCGCGATGCAGTTTTGCTGGATTGCCTAGAGCAGCCCGCGTTTCGCTAGGTTGCGCATGAGGGCCGCGGTGCCGAATGTCCATTCCGGGCATTCGTCTGTCGTCGTGACCCAGTTGATCAGCTTGCCGAGCTTGGGCGTGGAGATTTCGACACGGTCGCCCTTGGAGTGGGTGAAGCCGAGACCCGGGCCATGGCGGTCCTTTACCGGCGCGAACATCGTACCAAGGAAAAAGACGGCGCCGTCAGGATACTGATGGTTGCGGTTCAAGAGCTGGGAAGCGAGGTTTTCCGGCGTGCGGCTGATCGCCTGCATTGCGCTTGCACCGGTCATGGTGAAGCCGTCCTCGCCTTCGACCAGAAGCGATATCTGCGCCTTCTTCACGTCTTCGATGGTAAAGCGTCCATCAAACAGGCGGATGAAGGGACCGATTGCGCAGGATGCGTTGTTGTCTTTTGCCTTGCTGAGCAGGAGGGCGGAGCGGCCCTCGAAGTCACGCAGGTTGACGTCGTTGCCGAGCGTCGCGCCAACGATACGGCCGTCGGAGGCAATGGCCAGCACCACTTCCGGCTCCGGGTTGTTCCACTGCGACTTCGGGTGAACGCCGATCAGCGCGCCGCAGCCGACGGAGGCCATGGCCTGCGCCTTGGAGAATATCTCCGCATCCGGACCGATGCCAACTTCCAGATATTGCGACCACAGGCCCATTTCCTGTAGCAGTTTCTTCACTTCCGCTGCTTTTTCCGAACCGGCCTCAAGTCCCTTGAGATTGTCGCCGAGAACCGGCGCCAGCCGTCCGCGTATTTCCTGCGCGCGAAGTGGATCGCCCTTGGCCTGCTCCTCGATCACGCGTTCCAGCATGCTGTCGGCGAAGGTCACGCCTGCAGCCTTGACGGCCTGAATATCGTTGGGGGCGAGAAGTTCACCAGCGGAGCCATCCAGAAAGGCCTCGAGCGCGCCAAGCGCCACGAATGTGCCGGTGTCTGCAAGGAGCTCCAACAGATCCGTCTTTTCCAGAAGTTCCGACATGGTCGGCGAAAGAGAGGTGAGGTCGTAAAGCACGCCGCCTTTGAGCAGAACGGGGCAGGGGCCGCCTTCGCTTTTCGACCATACGCGGCCGACGAGCAGGGCGTTTTCAAAGTCTTCAGGCAAAATAGCGGTAGCGTCGATGGACCTTGAGCCGGTCATATATATCCTCCCCTTCAGCCCTCCGACAGCCGCCTCCTGCGGTCATATTGTCTGGATGTCTGACAACCTAATCTCATTCTTCTTAGTATGACTTTTACAGCGAGTCTAGCGGCACCGCAGACAAAATTATCGTCTTTCGCCTCTGGATTGCCGGAAAGCAGCGAAACCTGTCCTATAGCTTTGCCGTTTAAGCTTCTGTTTGCGGCTCAGAAGATATCCAGTTCCAGATTGACCCGGCTTGCTGCCCCGAGCAGATGTTTGCGCATCGCATCCTTGGCCGCAGTCGCATCGGCGCGTTCGACGGCTTCGAAGATTGCCACGTGTTCGGCGATCGTCACCTCGAGGATTTCCCCGAAAATAGCACGGGAGAAGGCGATGTTGATAGCCGAGCTGATGCGTTCTGCGATAAAGCCGAGAAACATCAGGAAATATTCGTTCTGCGTCGCTTCCGCCAGAATACGGTGAAAGTCTAGATCGGCCGCAACGCCCTCCGTCGACCAGTCGTCGGTTGTTCGCATCTTTTCCAGTGCCGCCGCCAGCCGCGCCAGCTGCTGCGGGTTGCGGTGGAGTGCTGCCAGACCCGCCGCCTCGATTTCCATCGGCATGCGAAGCTGGAAGAGATCGCGGAAATTTTCCGGATCGTTCAGACGGGACCGCTCGATGCGAATGGACAGTCTCTGCCGGGGATCGGTAACGAAAGCGCCCACGCCTTGCCGTGTTTCGACAAAACCTTCGTTGCGCAATTGCGCGATCGCTTCACGGATGACCGAGCGGCTGACGCCGAAGGTTTTGGCCAGAACATGTTCCGTCGGCAGCCTGTCGCCCGGCCCGAGTTTCGAATCATTGATTTCGCGGGCGATCTCCGCGGCGATCCGGCCGGGCAGATGATCGTTGCGATGTATCTGACTGAACTCCAGCGTCATGATTGCTCCCGTTCCACAGAAACGATTGGTCCGTTTTTTCCCGCGGCAGGCGACTTCCTCCTTCGCCGTCAGCGGGGTTTTCAGAGGCGGCGTATTCCGCCGCCTTTGCTGTTTCTCGATTAGCTATCCGGTTGCAGGGTTATCTGGCAACCGGGATTCATCCGCAAATCGGGGTCAAAGGCATTTTTCAAACCCGTGATCATCCGGCGCTGCACATCAGATAGCCGGCTTTCGAAATCGGAGCGTTTCAGGCGGCCGATGCCGTGCTCGGCGCTGATGCTGCCGACGTAACGGTCAAGGACTTCGTTGACGAGGGTTTTCGATTTGTAGATGAAGGCTTCGCGCTCCTGCGGCGTTGCTCCGTTTGGCGGCAGCACGTTGAGATGGACGTTGCCGTCTCCGACATGGCCATAGGAAACCGCCAGGCATTCCGGCAGTTTTTCCGCCAGTTCAGCCTCTGCTTCGGCCACGAACGCCGCAAGTTTTGACAGCGGCACGGAAATATCGGTGCGCATATGGCTGCCGCGTAGCGCCTGACCCTCGTTCATGCCCTCGCGGAAAAGCCACAGCGATTGCGCCTGTGCTCGCGAGGAGGCGATGACGCCGTCCAGCACCAGACCGTCTTCCATGACGCCCTCGAGGAACCGTCCCATCAGGTCGGCAGTGTCTACTAGCCCCGAGCCGGAAATTTCCATCAGCACGTAGGCCGGATAATCTCCGGCGATCGGCATTTTAAGGTCGGGGATTGCTTCGATTGCGAGCGTGAAGGCGACGGGCGGCATGAATTCGAAGGCGGACATCAGGTCGCAGCATTCGCGGCGGGCGCGGCGATAAAGCTTGATGGCGTCATCCAGCGAATTGAGGCCGAGCAGTGCCGTCTCGACATGTTCTGGATTGGGGTAGAGCTTTACGGACACGGCCGTTATGATGCCGAGTGTTCCTTCCGCGCCAATGAAAAGCTGCTTCAGGTCAATGCCACGATTGTCCTTACGCAGCGTCGACAGGCCATTCCAGATGGTGCCATCAGGCAATACCACTTCGAGACCGAGCACCAGTTCGCGGGTCATGCCGTAACGCAGAACGTTGATGCCGCCAGCATTGGTGGAGACGTTGCCGCCGATGCGGCAGCTGCCCTGCGCGCCGAGCGACAGCGGAAAGAACATTCCCTTGTCCTGAACCGCATCCTTGAATTCCGACAGAATGCAGCCGGCTTCAACGACAGCCGAAAAATCGTCGCTGTCTATGGTGCGGATGGCGTTCATGCGCTCGAGGCTCAGCACGACCTGACGCTTTGGCTCATCGGGAATGCCGCCGAGCACCAGCCCGGTATTGCCGCCCTGAGGGATGATGGCGAGACCGAGTTCAGCGCAGGCGCGAACCGTATCGGAGACTTCCTTGGTCGAACGGGGGCGGATGACGGCTACCGCCGAACTGGTGACGTCGCCATGCCAGTCGCGGCAATAGCGCAGCATGTCTTCCTGCGATGTCAGCAGCAATGCCTCGCCCAGCCTGTTCTTCAGCGAGAACCGCAATTCCTCGATATCGTGTTCGCTCACGATCGTCATTCCACCCTCTCCGTCCAATCCGCCCTAAAATATCCGGGCAAAGGTCTTTCGCCCTTGCTTTTGCCGGTTTGTGAAAAAATACTATTTTCAATCAAACCATATAAGGTTATCAGACAACCTTACAAGCTAATTTATCGGTTCACGAGCCGATGATGTTTTTTCGGTCTCGGGAGAATGACCGGGCCAAAGAGGAGGAAGATATGCATATCGCAATCATCGGTGCTGCAGGCATGGTTGGCCGTAAGCTGACGCAGCGTCTCGTCAAGGATGGATCGCTTGGCGGCAAGTCGATTGACAGATTCACGCTTATCGACGTGTTTCAGCCTGAAGCGCCCGCCGGCTTCTCCGGTGCGGTTGATGCGCGCGCAGCCGATCTGTCCGCGCCGGGCGAAGCCGAAAAGCTGGTCGAAGCCCGCCCCGATGTGATCTTTCATCTTGCTGCCATCGTATCCGGTGAAGCCGAACTTGATTTCGACAAGGGCTACCGTATCAATCTCGATGGCACGCGTTATCTCTTCGACGCCATCCGCATTGCCAACGGCAAGGACGGTTACAAGCCGCGCGTGGTCTTCACCTCGTCGATCGCCGTATTCGGTGCGCCGCTCCCTTATCCGATTCCGGATGAGTTCCACACCACGCCGCTGACCAGCTACGGCACGCAGAAAGCGATCTGCGAGCTGCTGCTCTCCGACTATAGCCGTCGCGGTTTCTTCGACGGTATCGGCATTCGCCTGCCGACGATCTGCATTCGCCCCGGCAAGCCCAATGCGGCTGCTTCCGGCTTCTTCTCCAATATCCTGCGCGAGCCGCTGGTTGGTCAGGAAGCGGTTCTGCCGGTGCCGGAAAGCATTCGCCATTGGCACGCTTCGCCGCGTTCCGCTGTTGGTTTCCTTCTTCATGGCGCGACGATCGACGTGGAAAAGGTCGGTCCGCGCCGCAACCTGTCCATGCCCGGCCTCAGCGCCACCGTTGGCGAACAGATTGAAGCGCTGCGCAAGGTTGCCGGCGAAAAGGCCGTTGCCCTCATTCGCCGCGAGCCGAATGAGATGATCATGCGCATGTGCGAAGGCTGGGCGCCCGGTTTCGAAGCAAAGCGCGCCCGTGAACTTGGCTTTACGGCTGAAAGCTCCTTCGAAGAGATCATTCAGGTTCATATCGAGGACGAACTGGGAGGTTCACTGAAATGAGTGTCGGCGGGGAGGAGAAGAAGCGGTCGGTTGCCTTTATCGGCACAGGCCTGATGGGCGGGCCGATGGCCCGGCGTCTGCTGGGCGCGGGCTTTTCGGTTGCGGTGTGGAACCGCAGCGTCGAAAAGGCTGAGGCGCTGGTTGCCGATGGCGCGGTTCTCGCGGCATCGCCGGCCGAAGCCGCCAGGGGTGCCGATATCGTCATCACCATGCTGAGCGACGGCAAAGCCGTGGGCGAGGTGCTGTTCGAGGCGGGTGTGGCGGACGCGCTGGAAAAAGGCGCTGTTGTCATCGACAGCAGCTCCATTGCGCCGCCTATTGCGCGCGAACACTCCTCCCGGCTACGGGCAATGGGCATTCATCATGTCGATGCGCCGGTCTCCGGCGGTGTGCCGGGCGCAACGGCGGGTACGCTCGCGATCATGGCCGGTGGCGATGAGGCGCTGATCTCTGGTCTTTCGGATTTCTTCGCGCCGATGGGCAGGCTCACCTATGTCGGCCCCTCCGGTGCGGGCCAGCTTTGCAAACTCGCAAACCAGCAGATCGTCGCCATCACCATCGGCGCGGTTGCCGAGGCGATGATGCTTGTGGAAGCGGGCGGGGCATCCCGCGAAGGGTTCCGTAACGCCATACGTGGCGGTTTTGCCGAAAGCCGGATATTGGAATTGCACGGCGAACGCATGGTGAAGCGCGATTTCGCGCCAGGCGGACCCTCCAAGTTCCAGCTCAAGGATCTGAACGGGGTGCTGGCGACGGCGAAGGATTTGTCCCTGACGTTGCCTTTGACCCAGCAGGTAACGCGGGAGTTCGATGATTTCGTCAGCG
Source organism: Agrobacterium sp. 22-3639C2 (assembly GCF_053522105.1). Classification (NCBI taxonomy): domain Bacteria; kingdom Pseudomonadati; phylum Pseudomonadota; class Alphaproteobacteria; order Hyphomicrobiales; family Rhizobiaceae; genus Agrobacterium; species Agrobacterium sp. 22-3639C2. The sequence goes on from NZ_JBNWDB010000006.1 coordinate 164,800, forward strand.
ATGGTGGAGCCGATATCGACCATAGCGGTATCCTGCTTTACCTCGAAAAACTCAACAACCGGGAACAGGGCTGAGGCGGTCTCATGAGCGACGACAAGACACCCGTGCGGCGGCTGCGATCCCAGGACTGGTTCGACAACCCTGACCATCTCGACATGACGGCGCTCTATCTGGAGCGCTTCATGAATTATGGCGTGACGCCGGAAGAGCTGCGTTCCGGTAAGCCGGTCATCGGCATCGCGCAGAGCGGCAGCGACCTGACGCCCTGCAACCGCGTCCATGTCGAACTGGTCAAGCGGGTGCGCGATGGTATCCGTGATGCGGGCGGCATCCCCATCGAGTTTCCGACCCATCCGATGTTCGAAAACTGCAAGCGACCGACAGCGGCGCTTGACCGCAATCTTGCTTATCTCAGCCTGGTGGAAGTGCTTTACGGTTATCCGCTCGATGGCGTCGTGTTGACCACGGGCTGTGACAAGACCACGCCTTCGGCGCTGATGGCGGCAAGCACGGTTGATATTCCGGCTATCGTCTTATCCGGTGGGCCGATGCTCGACGGATATCATGACGGCGATCTGGTTGGTTCCGGCACGGTCATCTGGCGCATGCGCCGCAAATACGGCGCCGGCGAAATCACCCGCGAGGAATTCCTGCAGGCGGCGCTCGAATCCGCTCCTTCGGTCGGTCACTGCAACACCATGGGCACGGCCTCTACCATGAATGCCATTGCCGAAGCGCTCGGCATGTCGCTGACCGGCTGCGGCGCAATCCCGGCCGCTTACCGCGAACGCGGCCAGATGGCCTATCGCACCGGCCGCCGTGCCGTCGAACTGGTTGTCGAGAATATCAAGCCTTCGGATATCATGACGCGCGAGGCGTTTTTGAACGCGATCCGCGTCAATTCGGCGATCGGCGGTTCGACAAATGCCCAGCCGCATCTGGCGGCGATGGCGAAACATGCGGGCGTCGAACTTCGCGAGGAAGATTGGCAGGTTCACGGTTATGACATTCCGCTCATCGCCAATGTCCAGCCCGCCGGAAAATGGCTGGGCGAGAAATATCACCGTGCCGGCGGTACGCCCGCCATCATGTGGGAGCTTCTGAAGGCAGGCAAGCTTGACGGGAGCTGTCCGACCGTGACCGGCAAGACCGTGGCGGAAAATCTGGACGGGCGGGAATCGACCGACCGCGATGTGATACTGCCTTACGATAAGCCGCTCAAGGAACGGGCCGGTTTCCTCGTCCTCAAGGGCAATCTGTTCGATTTCGCCATCATGAAGACGAGCGTGATCTCGGCGGAATTCCGGCAGCGTTATCTGAGCGAGCCGGGTCGTGAGGGGATTTTCGAGGGCAAATGTGTGGTTTTCGATGGTTCGGAAGACTATCACGCCCGTATCAACGATCCGTCTCTCGATATCGATGAGCGCACCATTCTCGTCATTCGCGGGGCCGGACCGCTCGGCTGGCCGGGTTCGGCTGAGGTCGTCAACATGCAGCCGCCGGACGCGCTGTTGAAAAAAGGCATAACCAGCCTGCCGACAATCGGCGACGGCCGGCAATCGGGAACCGCGGATAGCCCGTCGATCCTCAATGCCTCGCCAGAAAGTGCCGCCGGTGGAGGACTGGCATGGCTTCGCACGGGTGATGTAATCCGCATCGACTTCAATCAGGGCAAGTGCGACGCGTTGGTACCGGATGCAGAGCTTGCTGCCCGAAAGGCCGATGGCATTCCTGCGGTGCCTGCGGATGCCACGCCCTGGCAGCGCATCTATCGTCAATCGGTGACCCAGCTTTCGGACGGTGCGGTTCTGGAAGGGGCCGCGGATTTCCGCCGGATTGCCGAGAAGATGCCCCGGCACAACCATTGACCATTCATTTGCAAGCGCATGACGAAAGATCCCCGGCCAAGACCGGGGATTTTTCTTGTCCAGCCGGTTTCACTATTAATTGCGACCTCCTAATGTACACCCAACATCCGCATTACAGGGGCAGGGCATGACAGATATTTCGATGATTGAGGCAGCGCGCCAGCGCATCGGCGAACATGCGGTGCGGACACCGCTTCTGTCGTCGCATTTTCTGGATGAGATTGCCGGGCGAAAGCTGTTCGTGAAGGCCGAGTGCCTGCAAAGAACGGGTTCGTTCAAATTTCGCGGCGGCTGGTCGGCGGTATCCGGTCTGCCGGCCGATGTGCGCGCCCGTGGCGTGATCGCCTTTTCCTCGGGCAACCATGCGCAGGGCGTCGCGCTTGCTGCTCGTCTGCACGGCGTTCCTGCCGTCATCATCATGCCGTCCGATGCACCAAAAATCAAAATCGACAATACCCGCGACTATGGTGCGGAAGTGGTGCTCTACGACCGGGCGAATGACGATCGCGACGCCATTGGCGACCGCCTGTCGAGCGAGCGCGGACTGACCCTTATCAGGCCCTACGACGAACCGCTGGTGATTGCAGGGCAGGGGACTGTCGGGCTGGAAATCGCCGAACAGGGCTTGGAACTCGGTATCGATGCGGCCGAGGTTCTCGTGCCCTGCGGCGGCGGCGGCCTCACATCCGGCATCTCCCTTGCCCTTGCGGCGAAAGCGCCGAACTACAAGGTCAGGACGTCAGAACCCGAGCGGTTCGACGATGTGGCGCGCTCACTCGCAGCGGGCAAGATCGAGCGGAATGCAACGACTTCCGGTTCGATCTGCGATGCAATCGTCACGCCTCAGCCCGGTAACATCACCTTCCCGATTATGGTTGGGCTTTGCGGAAAAGGCATTGCCGTGACCGAAGAGGAAGCACTGCGGGCCATGGTTCTCGCCTTCAACAGGCTGAAGGTCGTCGTCGAGCCGGGCGGCGCGGTGGCCTTGGCGGCGGCGCTGTTTCACGGGAAAGAGCTGGAGAGCGAAACGGTGATTGCGGTTGCCTCCGGCGGCAATGTCGATCCGGAGATCATGGCGAGCGCACTGTCCCGTTTCGGCTGAGATCAGATGGGATCAGGCCTCGAGCCGAGCCGCAACCTCGTTGGCTATCGCCAGCGAGGCGGTGAGGCCGGGGCTTTCGATGCCGAAAAGATTGACGAGACCGGCAAGGCCGTGGCTTTCCGGCCCGTCGATGCGAAAATCCATGGCCGGTTCGTCGGGTCCTGAAATCTTCGGCCGGATGCCCGAATAGGCCGGGATCAGCGCGTGTTCCGGTAGGCCCGGCCAATAGCGGCGGATCGCGTCGCCAAAACCCTCCATGCGGCGGGGATCGACGGCATAATCAATGGTGTCGACCCACTCCACATCCGGCCCGAAACGGGCCTGACCGGCAAGATCCAGCGTCAGATGCACGCCAAGGCCGTGGGTGTGCGGAGCGGGGTAGATGAGCCGTGAAAAAGGCGACTTGCCGGTCAGCGAAAAATAGCTGCCTTTGGCGAAACGCGCCTCCGGGATTGTATGCTTCGGCAATCCCTCGATCTGTTTTGCCGCCAGCGGTGCCAGAAGGCCGGCGGAGTTGACGAGCAGCCGGCATGTCAGGCTGAGAGGTTCCTTGCCGCCAACGTGAACGCGGAAACCGTTGCCGGTCGTTTCCGCCCTTTCGAATGGTGCATTCAGGGCGAGGGCTGCGCCATGGTCTTGCGCGTCGCCGAGCAGCGCCAGCATATAACCATGGCTATCAATGATGCCGGTCGAAGGTGAAAGCAGGGCCGCTACGCAGGTGAGCGCAGGCTCGAGCGACAGCGCCTGCGTGGCATCGATCAGTTCGAGGTCGTCGCAGCCATTGGCGTTACCCTTTTCCTTGAGTGTCGCCAACAGAACCGTTTCGTCCGCATTCGCTGCCACGATGAGTTTGCCGCAGCGGCGGTGCGAAACGCCATGGCTCTGGCAGAACGTATAAAGCCGCTCCCTGCCTTCAACGCAAAGGCGTGCCTTGAGGCTGCCTTCAGGATAATAAAGCCCGGCGTGAATAACCTCGCTATTGCGTGAAGAGGTGGCGGAACCGAATTCCTTTTCGCCTTCGAGGATGATGACGGAAAGACCACGCATCACCAGCTCGCGGGCCGTCGCCAGTCCGATCACCCCGGCTCCTATGATGATGGCGTCTATATCCGTCATGGTCCTTATCCGAGCCTGCCAATGATTTTGAACGGAAATGCCGTCTGCGACGTTGATCCTGCGCAATGGGTAGATTGATGCTTGTCCGGCGGCAAGTCGCGATCCGTATTTTTCCCAATGCGCCGAACTTATGGAATTTTATCTCTACTGAAACAGTGGGGAATAAAGCTATTCTTTACGGGAAATAAGCAGTGCCCGCTTTGACGGGCCGAGCAAGGAAGGGAGTTGTACAATGTCTTATTCCAAGGCCGGAAAAGCAAAAGACTTTGTCTCGCAGCCCCAGTCGCAGCGAAACTGGAGAGATTCGGTTCACGCGGCTCTTGTCGGCGTGTGCGTGGCTTTTGTCGCGGCGGTCATACTCGGTCTCGTTCCCTGATCCTCCCAGATTTTCTCATCAGGAAACTTGAGAAAAAAAGGCCGGTCGCTCCTCCGACCGGCCTTTTTATATTCATTCACACCTTCAGATAATCCTCCGCCAGATCGACCCAGAAGGCGGTTCCGATTGGCAGGATATCGTCGTTGAAGTCGAATTTCGGATGGTGCAGCGGCGGGTCGTTTTCGGTGCGCGCGGTGCCGAGGAAGAAGTAGCAGCCGGGCCGTTTTTCAAGCATGTAGGCGAAGTCTTCCGCGCCCATGGACGGGCGCTGCATTTCAACCACCTTTTCCGCCCCGGCGAAACGACGGGCCAGACCGGCGACATATTCTGTTTCCGCCTTGTGGTTGACTGTCGCATTGTAGCCGCGCTCGTAATCGAGCGTGACACTCATGCCATAGCTGGCCGCCTGGCCTTCGGCTATCGCCCGGATACGCTTTTCCAGTTCGTCGCGCACACCCGCGTCAAAGGAACGGATGGTGAGCAGCATTTCCGCCTTCTCGGGAATGACGTTGCTCGCAACACCAGCATGGAATGCGCCAACAGTGACGACCGCCGACAGTTGCGGATGGATGTTACGGGACACCACCGTCTGCAAGGCCATGATGATACTGGCGCCCGCAACAATAGGGTCGGCCGCATCCTGCGGTTCGGCGCCGTGGCCGCCATATCCGTTGACGGTGATCCTGCATTCATCGACGGCGGCAAGGATCGGGCCGTCACGCAGGACGAATTGTCCGAAGGGCACGCCGGGATCGTTATGGAGGGCAAAAACCGCATCGCATGGGAAGCGGTCGAACAGTCCGTCCTCGATCATGATGCGGGCGCCGCCGAAATTCTCCTCCGCCGGCTGGAAGATCAGATGCAGGGTCCCATCGAAATTCCTGCGTTCGGCGATGATCTTCGCGGCTCCCAGGAGCATGGCCGTGTGTCCGTCATGGCCGCAGGCATGCATGACGCCATCATTGGCGCTTGCATATTCCGCTCCGGTTTCCTCACGGATCGGCAGGGCATCGATATCGGCGCGAATGCCGAGCGTGCGGGCACTGTCGCCATTGCGGAGCGTGGCGACGATACCGGTTCCGGCAAGTCCGCGCGTTACTTCGTAACCCATTTCCACCAGCTGCCCGGCAATGAAATCCGAGGTCTGGAATTCGGAAAGACCGATTTCGGGATGCCGGTGCAGGTGGCGGCGGATTGCCACCACATCCGGCATATGGTTGGCGAAGGAGGCAATGTTTGCGGTCTGTCTGGTCATTTTCGAAGTCCCTGGTTACGCCGCTTTTTTCCAGCGCTTTTTGCAAATTTCATAGCAGCATATACGCGGGCATGTAAGGGGCGTTCCCGGAGCCGGAATGCCTTGAAATTCATCGCTTGCATCGTATCGCGACAGGTGGCATGGAACTATAGACGTCCTGGGGCATTAGCGTTTCGGATGTGGCGCAGGCCTTCTCGGCCTCGCGTTGCCCTTCAGGTGTCAAAGGGGGACTATCTGACGTTGCGCGAACAATTTTCGCCGTGGGGGAAGGTGCGAAATCCGGTTGGAACGGCATTGCCGGGCCATAGGGCGAAATTTTCCTGTCGTCGAAAATCCATTGTCCGCAGAGATCCCCGGCTTTGCATGGTCGGAGGGATCGCGCAGCAAAACGCCGTGCTTGCGGATATTCGCCGTTTGACGATGCGTTGCACACAACGTCTGATCCGGTTCACCGAAGGTTCAGGATAAGTCATAAATATAGCGTGGCCCGATTTCGTGCGTATTCCCGCCACGGACGAAACGCCGGTCAAGTCGAACAATTCTCCATAAAGTTCAGAATACGAGCCGATGTCATTTCATATTACCCCGACCGCCGCCGCCCGTGATTCCGAGACGAAGCAGATCGATCACAATGATTCGATCCGCGCGTCCTATATGACGGTCGAGGAACTGCATGATGCCGGTGCCGCGCTTTCGCGCGACGGTGCCGATACCCTTCCCGGCTTCATGGAGTTCGACTTCTTCGAGCGCCACCGTGAGAACGAGAAGGAAATCCTGCGGGTCTACCGCACAACGGCCGTCGACGCGGAAAATGGCGCGACGATAACGCCGGCGGCGGAATGGCTGCTCGACAACCACTACGTCATCGAAGAGGCGATCCAGGAAGTCCGCCGCGATTTCCCGCGCAAGTTCTATCGCCAGCTGCCGACAATGACGGTGGGCGGCGTGACGATCCCGCGGGTCATGGCGCTCGGCTGGCTTTATGTCGCCCATACCCACAGCACGGTCTCGCGCGAGAATATGACGGCGCTGGTGGATGGCTACCAGACGTCGAAGACGCTGCAGATCGGCGAATTGTGGGCGCTGCCCTCCATCATCCGTTTTGTCCTCATCGAAAATCTTCGCCGCATCTCCATTCGCGTGGAACGCTCGCGCCGCATGCGCCAGAAGGCGAATGAAGTCGTCGACGAAATCATTCGCCTGAACGATGCGGAAGCCTCCGCGGCACTTCTCAAGCAGGTCGATTCGCTGGTCGATGACCCAACCTTTGCGACGCAGTTCCTCTATCGCCTCAGAAACGGCTCGCAGACTTCGGGTTTTGCGGTGGCCTGGCTTGAAGAGCGCCTGCATGCTGCGGGCACCGACGCTGAAAACGTCATGATGTCGGAACACAACCGGCTGGCCTCAGGCAATGTGACGATGGGCAATATCGTCAAGAGCCTGAGGGAAATCGACGATACCGAATGGTCGGTGTGGTTCGAGGAAGTCAGCCATATCGACAAGGTCCTGCGCGAGGAAACCGATTACGAGATTCTCGATTTCGGTTCTCGCAACACCTATCGCAACACGATCGAGCTTCTGGCGCGTCGCTCCCCCAAGACAGAGGTAGAGGTCGCGCGTGCCGCCGTGGAAATGGCGAGATCCGGCGAGCCTGCCGAGGTGTCTGAAAACCATCGCGTCAATGTCGGCTCCGTACTCGTCGGCGAGCGCCGGTTCGAGCTTGAAAAGGTGCTCGCTTACAGGCCGCTGGTCTCGCAGCATATCGTCCGGTCTATGCGCAAGTTCAACTGGCTCGCAATTGCGGCGCCAGTGTTTCTCATCACCGCGCTCGTCATGCTTGCCGTCGGCTGGTTCCTGGCCGAAGCTGGCATGCCCTGGTATGTGGTGACCGCATTCCTCTTGATGTTTGCATTGCCTGCTTCGGAAGGCGCGACCGGTCTGTTCAACACGCTCGTCACTTTCTTCGTGAAGCCGTTCCGGTTGGTCGGATACGAGTTCAAGAACGGTATTCCACAGGACGCCCGCACGCTTGTTGCCGTGCCCTGCATGTTGACCAGCCGCGACAGCGTCGACGAGATGATGCGCAATATCGAGGTGCATTATCTCGCCAATCCGCATGGCGAGATTTATTTCGCGCTGGTCAGCGACTGGCGCGATGCCCAATATGAGCAGTCCGGCGACGATCTCGAGATTCTCGAATATGCCAAGCGCGAACTGGCGGCGCTGAACAGCCGTTATGCCTTCGATGGCAAGACGCGTTTCTACCTGCTGCACCGCCGCCGCATCTACAACCCGTCCGAAGGCTGCTGGATGGGCTGGGAGCGCAAGCGTGGCAAGCTGCATGAACTGAACATGCTGCTGCGCGGCGACAAGGACACGACATTCCTCGGTGGCGCCAATATCGTGCCGGCCGATGTCAAATACGTCATGACGCTTGATGCCGATACGCGCCTGATGCGCGATGCGGTGACCAAGCTCGTCGGCAAGATGCATCACCCGATCAACCGCCCCGTCATCGATCCGGTCTCGGGACGTGTGGTTGAAGGTTATGGCCTGTTGCAGCCGCGCGTTACGCCTTCGCTGACGACGGGCAAGGATGCCTCCGTCTTCCAGCGTGTCTTCTCGATCAATCGCGGTATCGACCCTTACGTCTTCACCGTTTCCGACGTTTATCAGGACCTGACCTCCGAAGGCACCTTCACCGGCAAGGGTCTTTACGACGTGGATGCCTTCGAGGCGGCGCTTAAGGGCCGGATCGAGGAAAACTCCATCCTCAGCCACGATTTGCTCGAAGGATCCTTTGCGCGCTGCGCGCTGGTGACCGATGTGGAACTGGTCGAGGATTTCCCGACCCGCTACGAGGTGGAAGTCTCGCGCCAGCATCGCTGGGCGCGTGGCGACTGGCAGCTGCTTCCCTATATTCTCGACCGCGCCCGTGGTGTTACCGCGATCGGCCGGTGGAAGATGGTCGATAACCTGCGCCGTTCGCTGACGCCGATTGCCTGGTTCTTTGCCTCGATCCTCGGCTGGTATTTCATGGACCCGCTCGGTGCGCTGATCTGGCAGATCCTGCTGATCTTCTCGCTGTTCGTCGCTCCGACGCTCTCGCTGCTTTCCGGCCTCGTGCCGCGTTCCACTGATATCGTGCCTCAGGCGCATTTCCACACCATCTGGTCGGAAATCCGCGCCACCAATGCGCAGGTTGCGCTGCGTATCGTCTTCATTGCCGATTCTGCCTGCATGATGACGGATGCAATTGTCCGTTCGCTCTACCGTCTGCTCGTCAGCCACAAGCTGATGCTGGAATGGCGCACCGCCGCCAGCATGCAGTCTAGCGCCCAGGGCGGCATCACCTATTATTTCCGCCAGATGTGGCATGCGCCTGTTGTGGCCATGCTCGGCCTGTTGTTTGCGGCGCTGCCCGGTGACAACGCCTTCCTGATCGGCATTCCCTTCACATTGCTCTGGGTTCTGTCTCCCGCCGTTGCCTGGTATGTCAGCCAGTCGGCGGAAACCGAAGACCGGCTGTTCGTTTCGGAACACGTCTCTTTCGAGCTTCGCAAGATCGCGCGTCGCACGTGGCGTTATTACGAAGCCTTCGTGACGCCGCAGGAAAACCACCTGCCGCCGGACAACTTCCAGGAAACGCCGGAGCCGATTGTTGCCTCGCGTACATCGCCTACCAATATTGGCGTTTACCTGCTTTCCATCATTTCGGCGCGCCAGTTTGGCTGGATCAGCTTTGCCGATACGCTGGAGCGGATCGAGAACACGATCCAGACCGTAGAGAAGATGGAGAAACATCGCGGCCATCTCTACAACTGGTACCATACGGACACGCTGCAGACGCTTGGTCCCCGTTACGTTTCGGCGGTGGACAGCGGTAATCTCGCCGGTCACCTGATTGCGGTTTCGTCTGCCTGCCGCCAGTGGGCAGAAGCGCCTTCCGCGCATCTTCAGGGTAATCTCGACGGTATCGGCGATCTCGCCGGTATTCTGCGCGAAACGCTGAAAGCGCTGCCTGACGACCGCAAGAACCTGCGTCCGCTGCATCGCCGCCTTGAAGAACGCATCATCGGTTTTTCGAACGCTCTTGCCTCGGTCAAGCGCGAGCATGAATTCGCATCGATCCGCGTCATCAATCTTGCGGTACTCGCGCGCGACATCCAGAAGCTCGCTACCAATGTCGATCACGAAGTGAAGTCTGCGCAGAGCGCGGAAGTGACACGCTGGGCACAATTGCTCGTGGATTGCTGCGAGGCGCATATTTCAGACAGCGCCATCGACCTCACCAATATGGAGCCGCTACGCCAGCGTCTTGCATCGCTGCGTGACCGCAGCCGCAACCTCGCTTTCTCGATGGATTTCACGTTCCTTTATCGCAAGGATCGCCGTCTTCTGTCGATCGGCTACCGCGTCGAAAGCAAGGAACTGGACGAGGCCTGCTACGACCTTCTGGCGTCCGAATGCCGCCTGACCAGCCTGTTTGCCATCGCCAAGGGCGATCTGCCGACCGAGCACTGGTACCGTCTCGGCCGCCAGGTCGTGCCGATCGGTGCGCAGGGCGCGTTGGTCTCCTGGTCGGGTTCGATGTTCGAATATCTGATGCCTCCGCTCGTCATGCAGGAGCGTCAGGGTGGCATTCTCAACCAGACCAACAATCTGATCGTCAAGGAACAGATGAACCACGGCCGCCGTCTCGGCACGCCATGGGGCATTTCCGAAGCGGCGTTCAACGCCCGCGATCACAACATGAACTACCAGTACACCAATTTCGGTGTGCCGACGCTTGGCCTCAAGCGCGGTCTCGGCCAGAATGCTGTCATCGCACCCTATGCGTCGATCCTCGCAAGCCAGTACGATCCTGACGGTGCGCTGGAAAACCTCGACAAGCTGCGCAAGCTTGGCGCGCTTGGACAGTACGGCTTCCATGATGCCGTGGATTTCACGCCGACACGTGTGCCTGACGGCAAGGTCTGCGCGGTGGTCTACAACTATTATGCCCACCACCACGGCATGTCGATCGCGGCTGTCGCCAACGTCGCCTTTGACGGTGTGTTGCGCGAACTCTTCCATTCCGACCCGGTAATCGAGGCGGCCGAACTCCTGTTGCAGGAAAAGGCACCGCGCGAAGTGCCTGTCATGAGCGCCAAATACGAGCCGGAAACCCCCGGCAAGGAACAGGCAGACCTGCTGCGTGCGGAAGTGCGCTCCATCGCCGACCCGGCCGTGCGCGACCGCGAAGTGGTGTTCCTGTCGAACGGCCATTATTCGACGATGCTCACCTCAACGGGTGCTGGATATTCGAAATGGAACGGTCAGGCGATTTCCCGCTGGAAGGCCGACCCGACCGAAGATCGTTGGGGAACCTTCATCTTCCTGCGCGATACCACCAATGGACAATGGTGGAGTGCGACGGCTGAGCCGCGTGTCATCGAAGGCGAAAAGACAAAGACGATCTTCACCGACGACAAGGCCGAATTCCACAAGAATGTCGGCGATCTGCAGAGCGTCGTTGAATGCATCGTCGCCACCGAGCACGATGCCGATGGCCGCCGCGTCACGCTGCTCAATGTCGGTTCCGAGGATCGTTACATTGAAGTGACCTCCTATATGGAGCCGGTCATTGCGTCGGAAGACGACGACAACGCCCATCCGCTGTTCTCGCGCATGTTCGTGCAGACGGAGATCGGCCGGCGCGGCGATGTCATCCGCGCCTGGCGTAACCGCCGCAGCCCGAATGAGCCCGGAACGATCATCGCGCATCTTGCTGCCGATAACGCCGGCCCATCGCGCCCGACGGAGTTTGAGACGGACCGTGCCAAGTTCATCGGCCGCGGCAGATCGCTCGGTGAAGCGGCTGCATTCGATACCGGTGCCACGCTTTCCAACACCGATGGCTTCACGCTCGATCCAATCCTGTCGTTGCGCCGCACTGTGCGCGTACCGGCCGGCAAGAAGGTGAGCGTGATTTTCTGGACGATTGCCGCGCCGAGCCGCGAGGAAGTCGACAAGGCGATCGACCGTTATCGCCATCCGGACGCATTTGCCCATGAACTCGTGCATGCATGGACGCGCACGCAGGTGCAGATGCGCCATGTGGGTGTCACTTCGCAGCAGGCCGCCGCTTTCCAGCATCTCGGCCGTTATCTGACCTATCCGGACATGCATCTGCGCGCGGATTCGGAAACGCTGAAAACGGGCCTCGCTTCGCAGCGGGCGCTCTGGCCGCTTGCCATTTCGGGCGATTTTCCGATCTTCAGCCTGCGTATCAACGACGATATGGACATGGATATTGCCCGTGAGGCGCTCAGCGCCCACGAATATCTGCGTTCGCGCGGCGTGATCTTCGATCTCGTCATCGTCAACGAACGGGCCGCGTCGTATGCACAGGATATGCAGCATGCGCTGGATCATATTTCCGAGGCACAGCGTCGAATCAATCCCGCCGATGGTGGTAGGCCGCATGTGTTCTCCGTTCGCCGCGACTTGATGGACGAAGAGACCTGGAGCGCGCTTCTGGCGGCCTCCCGTGTCGTGCTGCATGTGAGGAATGGCAAGATTGTCGACCAGATCAACCGCGCCGTGTCGCTTTTTGCGGCGCATCGCGGTCCTGACGGCGCGACTGAGGCCGCGCAGGCTCGCCTGCCGGTGCCTGCGTTCCCCGTCGCTGAGGCTGTCGAGGATGCGGGCGATCTCGATTTCTGGAACGGTTTTGGTGGTTTCGCCAAAAGCGGAGAGGAATATGTCGTGCGCCTGCATGGTGGGCAATCCACGCCGCATCCTTGGATCAACGTCATCTCGAACGAAAGTTTCGGCTTCCATGTGTCGGCGGAAGGCGCTGGTTTCACCTGGAGCCGCAATTCCCGTGACTATCAGCTGACACCCTGGAGCAACGATCCGGTCATCAACCGGCCGGGCGAGGCCTTCTATGTTGCCGATGTGGAAACAGGAAAGCTCTATACGCCCTGTGCTGCCCTTTCGCGTGATCCGGAAGCCCTGTTCGAAACCCGTCACGGTCTCGGTTACTCCGTAATGACCGGCAAGACGGATAAGCTTGAAGTTGAGGTGACGCAGACGGTAGACCGTGAAAAGCCGGTCAAGTTCTCGCAGCTCATCGTACGCAACAAGGGTTCGAAAAGCCGCCGCCTGAAGGTCTATGCTTATGTGGAATGGGTGCTGGGCAATAATGGCCAGAAATCTGCGCCGTTCATCCTGAGCAGGCACGATGCCGGCAGCAATGCGATTTTTGCTTCCAACCCTTACAGCATCGACTATAGCACCCGCACTGCCTTCCTGACGCTCGACAGCGAGGCAAGCGGCTTCACCACCAGCCGCCGTGAATTCATCGGCCGCTTCGGTTCTGCACAGGCTCCGCAGGGCATTGTGTCCGGTGCGGCACTCAGTGGCAGCACCGAGGTGGACGGCGATCCCTGCGCCGCCTTGATGCAGGAAATCCACCTGAAGCCCGGTGAAGAACGGCATATGACCTTCATTCTCGGCGATGCCGACAATGCGGAGGAGGCGGCAACGCTGGTCGAACAAGTCCGTGCGGCGGATTTCCAGTCGGTGCTGGAGGGCAGCAAGGCGTTCTGGACTGGCTTTACCGGCCAGTTGCAGGTTACCACGCCCGATGCCGGCTTCAACCACATGGTCAATAGCTGGTTGCCCTATCAGGCGCTGGCGTGCCGCATCCTGGCGCGCACGGCCTTCTATCAGTCGAGCGGCGCCTTCGGCTTCCGTGACCAGCTTCAGGACACGCTGGCATTCCTGCTCTACCAGCCGGATCTCGCTCGCAAGCAGATCCTGCGTGCGGCAGGCCGCCAGTTTGCTGAAGGCGACGTCCAGCATTGGTGGCTGCCTTTGACCGGTGCAGGTGTCCGCACGACGATCTCTGATGACGTGGTCTGGCTCGCTTATGCGATCAACCAGTATGTCTCGGCTACGGGCGATGCGGCCATCCTTGATGAAAGCATCCCCTTCATCAAGGGACCGGCATTGATGCCGGGGCAGCACGATGCCTTCTTCCAGCCGGAGACGAGCGACAAATCCGCTAGCCTCTACGAACACGCGGCTCTGGCGCTTGATCTCGCGATCCATCGCACCGGCGAAAACGGTCTGCCGCTGATCCTCGGCGGTGACTGGAACGACGGCATGAACCGTGTCGGCATCGGCGGCAAGGGCACCAGTGTCTGGCTTGGCTGGTTCCTGGCCGGAGCGCTTCGCGACTTCATCGCGATCGCCGAAAAGCGCGGTGATACAGACCGTGTCGGCAGGTGGTCGGCGCATCGCGAAAAGCTTCGCAATGCTCTCGAAACTGCGGGTTGGGACGGCAGCTATTACCGTCGCGGTTATTTCGATGACGGCACGCCGCTCGGTTCCGCCACCAGCGAGGAATGCCAGATCGATTCACTTGGCCAGAGCTGGAGCGTTCTTTCCGGCGAGGGTGAGGAAGGCCGGTCACGGCAGGCGATGGACGCCGTCATTGAGCATCTGGTCGATGAAAAGGCCGGTATCATCCGTCTGTTCACCCCGCCATTCTCGCGGGCGCCGCATGACCCGGGTTATATCAAGGGATATCCGCCGGGTGTGCGCGAAAACGGCGGACAATATACCCACGCGGCGACCTGGGTAGTGCTTGCCCTTGCCAAGCAGGGGCGTGCGCAGGAGGCGTGGAACTGCTTCAAGCTGCTCAACCCCGTCAACCATGCGCTCGACGCGGCATCGTCCGAAACCTATCGGGTCGAACCCTATGTGGTGACCGCCGATGTCTATGGTGAGGGCGCTTATGCGGGTCGCGGCGGCTGGAGCTGGTACACGGGTTCCGCCGGCTGGCTCTATCGCGCCGCGATCGAGGGCATTCTCGGTATCATCCGAACCGAAGGCAAGCTTCACATCGCGCCGTCGCTGCCCGAAGACTGGAGCGGCTTCTCGGTGAAGATCACGCTGGACGGTAAAGCAAAGGACATCGTCGTCAGCCGTAAGGCCGGCACGGCGGAGGTCTCCGTGTCCGTTGACGGCAAGCCCCTGTCGGCTGACGATCGGGTGATCCCGTTCGACTGATACGACCGGCTCTACGTTTGCTTTTAAAATCAGGCTCCTGCGGTGACGCAGGGGCCTTAATTTTTATTGTGGCTGCCCTGGTATTGTTTGTCTGCACGGAGGCGCGGTAACAGCTTTGTCCTGGCGGGTATCTCCAGCATCATCTCATGAGAGAAATGACACAGCCTCGCGAAGGTCTTGCAAGCGCCAACGAGAATGTAAGCCGTGCTCCTCTCGACGTGGCACGCAGGCAGAGCAGTTTTACAGAGCCATGTTTCTGCGCTGTTGGATCGCTGAATGCTGATGGCTAAGGCTAAGGCTTGGCCCTTTCCTGCATTATCAAGGCACATGTCTGCTGCTTCGCAGACTTTGGAGAAAGGACAAAGAAAAAGGGCGGACACCACGGTGCCCGCCCTTATTATATTCCGTAAGCCAGAGTGTCAGGAGGCGATGGCTTTAGGCCGGGGCTGGCCCTCGTCCTCTGTCAGCAGGCCGCTGGTGCGCAGCAGCGAGGTGAAGCGTCCGCCACGCTGGCTGAGCTCGTCGAACGTGCCCTTTTCAATGATACGGCCCTGATCGAGGAACAGCACCTGATCGGCATCGCGCACCGTGGAAAGGCGGTGGGCGATGATGAAGGTCGTGCGGTTCATTCTCAGCGCGTCCACGGCGGCCTTAACCCGAGCTTCCGTTTCCACGTCCAGCGCGCTGGTTGCCTCGTCAAGGACCAGGATGGGAGCGTTCTTCAGGATAGCACGCGCAATGGCGATACGCTGGCGCTCGCCACCGGACAGGCGGTTGCCGCGTTCACCCACCTGGGTCAGGTAGCCGGTGATACGGCTGTCGATGAAATCCGTCGCAGCAGCAGCTGCTGCTGCTTCCACGACCTCCGCGTCGGTAGCAGATTCGCGACCAAGGCGGATGTTTTCGCGGATGGAGCGGTTCAGAAGGCCGGCATCCTGGAACACCGTGGCGATGGAGTTTCTGAGCGAGTTCTTCGTCACCGTCGAGATGTCGGTTCCATCGATCAGAATCTGGCCTGAATCCGGATCATAGACACGCTGCAGAAGATTGATGAGCGTGGTCTTGCCCGCGCCCGTCGGTCCGACGATGGCAATCGTCTGGCCGGCCTTGGCCGTAAACGAGATGTCGTGGACGCCCTGCTTGGTGTTGGCGAAACCGAAATTGACGTTGCGGAACTCCACGGTGCCGGAGACATTGGACAATTCGCGGGCGTCGCCCGGTTCTTCCCGTTCCTTGACGGAATCCTCCAGCACGAAGAAATCCTCGAGCTTTGCGCGCGCCTCGAAAATCTGGGTCACGAACTGACGCATCTGATCGAGACGGCCGATGAGAAGATTGGCGAAACCGATGAAGGCAATCACGTCACCGACGCGCAATTCGCCGTTCTTCACCAGCACGGTGCCGATGACGAGGATGATCATCATCGAAACGGTGGAGGCAGTGCGGTTCAAGGCACTTGCGAAGGCCCACCAGTCGAGCACCGGATATTGGGCGCTCAGCAGTTTTTCGGTGAAGGATTTCAGCGCCTTCGTTTCAGCCTCGATGCGGTTGTAGCTGTGCAGGACGGACACGTTGCTGATGGAATCGCTGACATGGGCAAAAACGCTGTGATAATGCTCCTCGACCGAAGCCTGGCCATCCTTGGTGCGGCCCATCACCCACTTGCCAATGAACCAGTAGACGATGCCAAGACCGATCAGGACGAAGCTGAGGCGCAGGTCCATGGCAATGGCTGTCGGAATAAGCAGTACGAGCGCGACGAAAGTCGCCAGATGCGTGCGCATGAATTCGAGCCAAAGGCCGAACAGCGTCTCGCTGGCGCGCAGAAGCGTATGCAGCGCGTTCGAGGTGCCTCGCAGATGGTGCCAGGAGAGCGGCATGGAGATGATCCGGCCGAAGGCTTCCGTCAGCAGGGTCGCGCGGCGACCATGGGCCAGCCGGTCGGCCTCGCGGGCGACAGCGACATAAGCCACGGTGTTGAAGACGCCGAAACCCGCCCACAGGATGAGGATGGACGTGACATCGGAGCCGGAGGAGATGGCGTCGATGATCCGTCCAAACAGCACGGGTTCGGCAATGGTGATCGCTGCAAGAATGATGTTGGCGATGACAACGATCAACACCCGCCATTTATGTACGGTCAGATAGCGCAGGGCGCGTGTGTAAACCTGAAACAAAGTCAAATTTTCAATCCAGTCCAGCGTCGGTTTCGAGCGGTTGATTGTTCGGTCTCAATACAATGCTGTTTTAGCAAGGTTGCATGAGACGGCGAAATTTGTGTAATTATCGCTCTTTCAGTCTGAATGGCGGCTTAACAAACCGAGCACGCGTGCGAACCGAAAAAAAACTGAACCCGATGTTTCTAGGGGACGCCGTCACAAGATTTTGCATGTTCGTTTCAGGGATTGCTAACGACGATATGTTCAGTCTGAACCGACCGGCGCCCGAGTAACATGACGTCCTCGCGGGACCATGTCCTTCATGTCATCCCTTCCAGCCAAGCTCCGGGCATGTGTCTTTATGCATGATATTCTTCACTTCATCTCTGCGTGCTACCAGGCGGGAAACGCTGATCGTGTTCGCTCCGAATTTGTAACACTTATTCGCGAATATGGTTTCGAATATTTCCTCGTCAGCCGGCGGATGACCGGGGAGCTTGCTTCCACCGGCCAGATTCTCGCACAACATCTCCCGGAAGGGTGGATCGAGGTCTACCGCGCCAAGAAATATAATCTCGTCGATCCCGTCCGTAAGGTGATCGGCATGGTGCACAAGCCGTTTCAGTGGAAAGAGGCGCTTGAGGGCCTGCCCCGCGCGATGCATCGAAAAAGGGCGAATGTGTTTTTTCACGATGCCGGCCGTTACGGTCTGCAGGGTGGGTATGCCTTTCCGGTGCACGGGCGCGCGGGATTCATCGGCGCGGTGTTCCTTGGCGGCGAGGACCGGCAATTGCCTTCGTTGCACGTTGAGCTGCTGGATGCGGCCACGCGCGCGGTGTTCTGGCGTCTGCTCGATCTTTCAGGCCAGGTCCATAACCTCAACAACGCGCCGAATGTTTCCGCTCTTGAACTTACAAGGCGGGAAATGGAAGTTCTGACGCTGATGGCTGATGGCATGACCTCAACCGAAATTGGACGCCAGCTATCGATCTCCAATCACACGGTCGACTGGTATATCAATGGAATCCAGCGTCGGTTCAGCGCCAAGAACAGGCAGCATACTGTAGCACTCGCCTTTCGCAACGGCCTGCTGAGCTAGTTACGACAGTACGCTTCTCTCCCGAATTGCCCTTTTCAAGACCGGGTTTTGCTGCTTAATTCCGCAGTGCAGCAGAAATTCTGTTTTGGCGTGTGGGGAGACCGTCTTGAAAATATCGAAAATACTTGTTGCCAACCGATCCGAAATTGCGATCCGAGTTTTCCGGGCAGCGAACGAGCTGGGGATAAAAACCGTCGCCATTTGGGCGGAAGAGGACAAGCTGTCTTTGCACCGCTTCAAGGCGGATGAAAGTTATCAGGTCGGCAGGGGGCCGCATCTCGCCAAGGATATGGGACCAATCGAGAGCTACCTCTCGATTGAGGAGGTCATCCGCGTGGCCAGACTTTCCGGCGCGGACGCGATCCATCCCGGTTACGGCCTTTTGTCCGAAAGCCCCGAATTCGTTGAGGCCTGTAACAAGGCTGGCATCACCTTCATCGGACCCACGGCAGATACGATGCGCCAGCTCGGCAACAAGGTTGCCGCCCGCAATCTGGCGATCTCGGTCAATGTTCCCGTTGTTCCTGCAACCAAGCCGCTGCCGGATGACATGGCCGAGGTGGAGCGGCTGGCCGAAGAGATCGGTTATCCCGTGATGTTGAAGGCCTCCTGGGGCGGCGGCGGTCGCGGCATGCGCGCCATCCGCAAAAAGGAGGATCTGGCACGCGAGGTCACCGAGGCCAAGCGCGAGGCGAAGGCCGCTTTCGGCAAGGACGAGGTCTATCTCGAAAAGCTGCTCGAGCGCGCCCGCCACGTCGAGAGCCAGGTTCTCGGTGATACCCATGGCAATGTCGTGCATCTGTTCGAGCGCGATTGTTCGATCCAGCGCCGCAATCAAAAAGTGGTTGAGCGCGCGCCGGCACCCTATCTCAGCGAAGCGCAGCGTCAGGAACTGGCCGCCTATTCCTTGAAGATCGCGGCTGCGACCAATTATATCGGCGCCGGCACGGTCGAATATCTGATGGATGTCGATACCGGCAAATTCTACTTCATCGAGGTCAATCCGCGCATTCAGGTGGAGCATACCGTCACCGAAGTCGTGACCGGCATCGATATCGTCAAGGCGCAAATCCATATTCTGGAAGGGGCCGCCATCGGCACGCCGGAATCGGGTGTGCCGAAACAGGAGGATATCCGCCTCAACGGCCATGCGCTGCAGTGCCGTATCACCACGGAAGACCCGGAGCACAATTTCATTCCCGACTACGGCCGTATAACGGCGTACCGCTCGGCGTCCGGCTTCGGCATTCGTCTGGATGGCGGGACGTCCTATTCGGGGGCGATCATTACCCGTTATTACGATCCGCTTTTGGTGAAGGTAACGGCCTGGGCGCCGCAGCCGGATGAAGCGATCAGCCGCATGGACCGCGCGCTGCGCGAATTCCGAATTCGCGGTGTTGCGACCAACCTGACCTTCCTCGAGGCCATCATTGGCCATGCGAGTTTCCGCAACAACACCTATACGACCCGCTTCATCGATTCGACGCCGGAGCTGTTTGCACAGGTCAAGCGTCAGGACCGCGCTACGAAACTGCTCACCTATCTTGCCGATGTGACGGTGAACGGGCATCCGGAAACCAAGGGCCGCGTTAAGCCACCGGCAAATGCGGCACAGCCGGTGGTTCCCTACATCGATGCGCCGACGCCTGATGGCACCAAGCAATTGCTCGACCGGCTGGGGCCGAAGGGCTTTGCCGACTGGATGCGCAACGAAAAGCGGGTGCTGGTAACGGACACGACGATGCGCGACGGCCATCAGTCGCTGCTGGCCACGCGCATGCGTACCCATGACATTGCCGGCGTCGCAAGCGTCTATGCCAAGGCCTTGCCGCAGCTTCTGTCTCTGGAGTGCTGGGGCGGCGCCACTTTCGACGTTTCCATGCGCTTCCTGACGGAAGACCCGTGGGAGCGCCTGGCGCTGATCCGCGAGGGTGCGCCGAACCTGCTGCTGCAAATGCTGCTGCGCGGTGCGAACGGCGTCGGGTACAAGAACTATCCAGACAATGTCGTGAAATATTTCGTCCGTCAGGCTGCGAAGGGCGGTATCGACCTGTTCCGCGTGTTCGACTGCCTGAACTGGGTGGAGAATATGCGCGTATCGATGGATGCGATCGCCGAGGAGAACAAGCTCTGCGAAGCGGCCATCTGCTACACGGGCGATATCCTCAATTCCGCGCGTCCAAAATACGACCTGAAATATTATACCAACCTCGCCGCCGAGCTGGAGCGTGCAGGCGCGCACATCATCGCCGTCAAGGATATGGCGGGACTTCTGAAGCCTGCCGCTGCCAAGGTGCTGTTCAAGGCGCTGAGGGAGGCGACCAGCCTGCCTATCCATTTCCACACGCATGACACATCCGGCATTGCGGCTGCGACCGTCCTTGCCGCCGTCGATGCGGGCGTGGATGCGGTGGATGCCGCCATGGATGCGCTTTCGGGCAACACGTCCCAGCCCTGCCTCGGTTCCATCGTGGAAGCGCTGGCCGGATCGGAACGCGATACGGGTCTCGATACCGAATGGATCCGCCGCATCTCGTTCTACTGGGAGTCGGCGCGCAACCAGTATGCGGCTTTCGAAAGCGATCTGAAGGGCCCTGCCTCGGAAGTCTATCTGCATGAAATGCCCGGTGGGCAATTCACCAATCTCAAGGAGCAGGCGCGCTCGCTCGGTCTTGAGAGCCGCTGGCACGAGGTCGCGCAGGCCTATGCCGACGCCAACCGGATGTTCGGCGATATCGTCAAGGTCACGCCGTCCTCCAAGGTTGTCGGCGATATGGCGCTGATGATGGTGAGCCAGGATCTGACGGTCGCCGACGTGGAAAATCCTGATCGCGAAGTGTCCTTCCCGGACTCGGTGGTTTCGATGCTGAAGGGCGATCTTGGACAGTCGCCAGGCGGCTGGCCGGAAGCCCTGCAGAAAAAGGCGCTGAAGGGTGACGCGCCCTATACGGTTCGTCCAGGCTCTTTGCTGCCGGATGCCGATCTCGATGCGGAGAGAAAGGCGATCGAGACCAAACTCGAGCGTTCCGTGAACGACTTCGAATTCGCATCCTATCTGATGTATCCGAAGGTGTTTACCGATTTCGCGCTGACATCCGAGACCTACGGTCCGGTATCCGTGCTTCCCACCCATGCGTATTTCTATGGCATGGAGGACGGTGAAGAGCTGTTTGCCGATATCGAGCGCGGCAAAACGCTGGTCATCGTCAATCAAGCCTCTTCCGGCACTGACGATAAGGGCATGGTGACGGTGTTCTTCGAGATCAACGGCCAGCCGCGCCGCATCAAGGTGCCGGATCGCGCTCATGGCGCATCCGGCTCTGCGGTGCGCCGCAAAGCGGAACTCGGCAATGGCACACATATTGGTGCGCCGATGCCGGGTGTCATCAGCCGCGTCTTCATCAATCAGGGTCAGGAGGTCAAGGCCGGCGACGTGCTGCTCTCCATCGAGGCCATGAAGATGGAAACCGCGCTTCACGCCGAACGCGATGGCAAGGTCGCCGAGGTTCTCGTGCGCCCGGGTGACCAGATCGACGCAAAGGATCTGCTGATCGCCTACGCGGAATGATGCCCACACGGCATCGCTAGCCGCGATATTTTGTCTTTCGTTATAAACGCCCGCCCTCCCGGCGGGCGTTTTGCTGTTGCACCTTCACTAAAACTCAAATATGCATGTTCGTGCACGTTTGTTCCTGTTTATGCATGAGTCCCGATGAGCGATCATTTTGTCAGCGAGCGGCAGGCGCTCATCCTTGCACAGTTGCGGCAAAGCGGCCGCGTGCTTGCACAGGATCTGGCCCAGAATTTCGGCGTTTCGGAAGACACGGTCCGCCGGGATCTGCGGGATATGGCGGCGCGCGGGGAGTGTCTGCGCGTCTATGGCGGGGCGTTGCTTTCCGATAGCAAGACGGTGCCGCTGAAGACACGGATCGCCGAGGATGCCGATCGCAAGGCTTCGTTGGCGCGGGCAGCAATTCCGCTTTTTGAGCCGGGCATGGTCGTCTTTATCGATGCCGGCTCCACCAATCTGGCCATTGCAAGAGCTATCCCCGCCGGTCTCAAATTGACGGTGGTAACGAATACGCCTGCTATTGCCGCTGAACTCACGGGGCGGGCCGATATCGATTTGATCATGATCGGCGGCAAGGTCGATCCGGCCGTCGGTGCGGCCATCGACGCCTTGGCGTTGCGGCAACTCGAGCTGATGCGGCCCGAACTGTGTATTCTTGGCGTTTGCGGTGTTGCGGCTGAGACCGGCCTGTCGGCGGATATTTTCGAGGATGCCGTGTTCAAGCGGCTTGCCTGCAGCGCCAGCCAGCGGATTGTTGCCGCCATCACCACGGAAAAGCTGGGCCTCAAGGCGGCGTTTCACGTGCACGACTTTTCTCCGCCTCTTTCCCTGGTGCTCGAACATGACGCCGACCGCACATTGGTCGAGGCGCTGTCGGCAAAAGGCGTACAAGTTCATTTCGGCGACGATGACGCCGTCCAACTCTCTCACGGTCAAGTCTGAAGGATATTACCGATGAACGGCCCCACGACATTTTCGCCGACGGTCAAGCGCTCGTCCTATCTGACGCGGCACAGGCTCGGTGTATCCCTGCTGTTTTTGATGAACGGTTTCATGATGGGATCGTGGGCGCCCAAAATACCGGAATTTGCGGCGCGCTTATCCCTCAGTGAAAGTGCGCTTGGCCTGATCATTCTGGTTTTCGGCGTCGGCTCGCTGGTTTTCATGCCGATCGCCGGTTCCCAGATCGCCCGTTTCGGATCGCGAACGGTCAGCCTTGCGAGTGCGGCTATTTTCTTGCCGACACTGCTTTTCATCTCCTGGGCAGACACGATCTGGGCAGGTGTGATTGCGGTTTTCCTGTTCGGCGGGCTGACAGGGGCGATGGATGTCGCCATGAACGCCAATGCGGTGGCGGTCGAGCGTGACATGCGCCGCGCCATCATGTCGTCGTGCCATGCTTTCTGGAGCCTGGGCGGCCTGATCGGTGCCGGTCTTGGCGGTTATCTCATCACGACCATTGGCGTGCAGGGGCATGCGATCGCGTTGACGGTCATCGCCCTTGTTTTGCTCGTCGTCGCGTGGCCGCGCGTTCTTGCGGATCGCCCGCATGCCGAGGAGGAGCGTCCGAAAGGTGGCTTGCCGCTGACGCCCTTGCCGTGGATTATCGGTCTGATGGCGCTGTTTTCGATGATTCCGGAAGGCGCGATCCTCGATTGGGGTGCCCTTTATCTGCGCAATGAACTCGGCGCTTCCGTGTCCCAGTCCGGTTTCGCATTCGCGGCCTTTTCCATGACCATGGCGGCCATGCGTTTTGCCGGCGATCTGGTGCGCGACCGGTTCGGCGCGGTCAATACCCTGCGGTTCTGCTCGGTCATGTCGATTGCGGGCCTTCTGATTGCGGGTCTTGCGGGAAATTCCACGTTTGTGATCATCGGCTTCGCTATTGCCGGCATCGGTATTTCCAACATGGTGCCGATCGCCTTTTCGGCGGCGGGGAACATGCCGGGATTGGCACCCGGCATCGGCCTGTCGGTCGTCACCACCATGGGTTATTCCGGGATTCTGGTAGCACCCTCGGCCATCGGCTTCATTGCCGAACATACCGGCCTGGCCAGCGTATTTCTCGCTCTGCCGTTGTTGCATGTGGTGGTTTTGCTGCTTTCGCGGCTCGCCCGGCATGCGGATGGTGCGGGCAAGGAATAGGCGTCTCGAATTTTGCCATGATTGCGGTAAAGTAGAAGCTCTTATGCGTTGGGTGTTGACAAGCAGGCCCCCTTGTTTCACCTCAATTGCCAGACCTTGCCGCAAGCTCCAGAGACCGCCATGACGTCACACGCCGATTACGATCCAAAGCCCCGCCGTGCATCCGTTGCCGTCGACGTAGGGGGCGTCATCGTGGGTGGCGGTGCGCCTGTCGTCGTACAATCCATGACCAATACCGACACGGCGGATATCGACGCCACCGTGCAGCAGGTGGCGGCACTCTTCCAGGCCGGTTCTGAAATGGTGCGCATCACCGTCGATCGCGATGAGAGCGCTGCCGCTGTGCCGAAAATCCGCGAGCGGCTGCTGCGCCTTGGCATGGACGTGCCGCTGATTGGCGATTTCCACTATATCGGCCACAAGCTTCTGGCCGATCATCCGGCCTGTGCCGAAGCACTGGCGAAATACCGCATCAATCCCGGCAATGTCGGCTTCAAGGACAAGAAGGACAAGCAGTTCGGCGAAATCGTCGAAATGGCGATCCGTTATGACAAGCCGGTTCGCATCGGCGTGAACTGGGGGTCGCTCGATCAGGAATTGCTGACGACGCTGATGGACAAGAACAAGGAGCAGGGTTTTCCGCTCTCTGCCCGTCAGGTCACCCGCGAAGCCATCGTCCAGTCGGCACTGATTTCCGCAGAGCTTGCCGAAGAAATCGGCCTGCCGCGCAACCGCATCATACTGTCTGCCAAGGTCAGCCAGGTACAGGACCTGATTGCCGTTTATTCGATGCTGTCGGAACGCTCCAACCATGCACTGCATCTCGGTCTTACCGAAGCCGGCATGGGTTCCAAGGGCATCGTCGCCTCGTCTGCTGCCATGGGTTATGTGCTGCAGCACGGTATTGGCGACACGATTCGCGTCTCGCTGACGCCGGAGCCGAACGGCGACCGCACCCGCGAGGTGCAGGTGGCGCAGGAATTGCTGCAGGTCATGGGTTTCCGCCAGTTCATTCCGGTGGTTGCGGCATGTCCCGGCTGCGGGCGCACCACCTCTACCGTCTTTCAGGAACTTGCCCAGAATATCCAGAATGACATTCGCAAGAACATGCCGATCTGGCGTGAAAAATATCCCGGTGTGGAAGCGCTCAATGTTGCTGTCATGGGCTGCATCGTTAATGGCCCCGGAGAAAGCAAACATGCCGATATCGGCATTTCACTGCCCGGAACCGGCGAAAGCCCCGCTGCACCGATCTTCATCGATGGCGAGAAGGCGCTCACCCTGCGCGGTCCCAACATCGCCGCGGATTTTGAAGCGCTTGTGATCGATTACATCGAAAAGCGTTTTGGCCGGAAAGATGCGGCGGAGTAAAAACTACCGTGAAAATGCCGAAATTCCACTGTCATACCGCCTGAACCCTTCGGAGCATCAAAACACATGATCAAAAAAATCGCGATCGTTGCCCTTTGCGGGACCTATCTTTCCGCGTGCACCACCACCGATCCCTATACGGGTGAGCAGAAGATGTCGAACACGGCGGGCGGCGCTGGTATCGGCGCTGTCGTCGGTGCTCTCGGTGGTCTGGCTGTCGGCGGTTCGCCGGTCGGTCGCCGCAACGCAGCCCTCATCGGCGCCGGCATCGGTGCACTCGCCGGTGGCGCAATCGGCAATTACATGGATGGTCAGGAATCCGAGCTTCGCGCCCAGCTTCAGGGCACTGGCGTTTCCGTTAGCCGCCGTGGCGACAGCATCGTTCTCAACATGCCGTCGAACATCACCTTCGCGACGGATCAGGATCAGGTCATCCCGCCCTTCTATCAGACACTCGATTCCGTCGCTATCGTGCTGAACAAGTTCAACCGCACGCTCATCGACATCAACGGCCATACCGACTCCACCGGCAGCCAGCAGCACAACCAGGCGCTTTCCGAGCGTCGTGCGGCGTCTGTTGCAAACTATCTCGGCGCACGCGGCGTCGACCAGCGCCGTATTTCGACTCTCGGCTTCGGCCCCTCGCAGCCGATCGCTTCGAACGCAACGCCGGATGGCCGCGCCCAGAACCGTCGCGTCGAAGTGCTGATTTCGCCGCTCAAGGGCTGATTGGCTGAAAAACGGTGAGCCGGGAAACCGGCTCAGCTTTTCCGTTCGGCGATGAATCTGGCGGCCGCGATGAGTATCGCGGCCTTTTCGCCGTAGGGGGCCAGAAGTTCGGAGGCTTCTGCCACCTGTTCCTGAAGCTTGAGGCGCGCCCAGTCTTCACCGCGTAGTGCCACCAGCGTTCCCTTGCCGCGTGCGGCGTCCTTGCCGGTTGCCTTGCCCATGGTGGCGGCATCGGCGGTCAGATCCAGGAGATCGTCGGCAAGCTGGAAGGCAAGGCCGATCTTTTCACCGAAGAGGCGCAGTCTTTGCCTTTCGGAAACATCGCTGCCGGCGATGATCGCGCCTGCCTCGCAGGCGAAGCGCAGCAGCGCACCGGTTTTCATAGCCTGCAATGTAATAATGCCGGTCTCATCAGGTGCGTTCTTTTCCGCAGCCAGATCGAGCGCCTGACCGCCCGCCATGCCGCCGATGCCTGCGGCGCGGGCGAGCGAGAGCACGAGAGCCGCCTTGCGGTCTGCCTGGAGAGGATTTTCGTCCGATGCGATAATGTCGAAAGCGAGTGTCAGCAGGCTGTCGCCTGCGAGAATGGCGGTCGCCTCGTCGAATTTGCGGTGCACTGTCGGCTGGCCGCGGCGCAGGTCGTCGTCATCCATCGCTGGCAGATCGTCGTGCACCAGCGAGTAACAATGCAGGCATTCCAGCGCGGCACCGACATGATGGGCTGCTTCGGCATTTCCGCCGAGCAAGGCCGTGCTTTCTATGACCAGGAAGGGCCGCAGGCGTTTGCCGCCGTTCAGTACACCATGACGCATGGCGTCGAGCAGGTTTTGCGGGCGCGTAATCTCATCCGCACGCGCCTCTGCGGAAAGCAGGCGACCAAGCAGGGATTCGGTCTGTGCCGCGTTATCGCGCAGCTTCGTTTCGAAATTCGTCATCTGAGCGTCCATGCCGCGCTCTTTGGCATGGCGCGCGGGGTCAGGCAACCTTTTCGTGATTCCTGAGGTCAACTGTTTGACCGGACTCGCCTTGAAGGCGGCAATGGAATATGAAAGGCTTCGATTGGTGCGGGGCTTTGACGAATATTGAGCAGTACGCCTGAAAGCGACGCAGATTACGCCGTGCTGGCGGAAGACCGGAGCAGTCCGAAGGTGGATTTTCGCACGTTGGCAAAGCGTATCATCATGACCTTGCTGGCTTTGCTGATCCTGCCCTATCTGCTGATCCCGGTTTATGCCCTGCCTTTCATGCGGCCGGTCTCGACGCTGATGCTTGCCGATCTGGTGACACTTCAGGGTTATGACCGGCGCTGGGTGCCGCTCGAGGATATTTCGCCGCGCCTTGTGCAATCCGTGATGATGTCCGAGGACGGACAATTCTGTTTCCACGGCGGCGTTGACTGGAACCAGATGCAGTCCGTGGTCAACAACGCGCTCGAAGGCGCGTCCACCCGTGGCGCCAGCACCATTCCCATGCAGACGGCCAAGAACCTGTTCCTCTGGAACGGTCGCTCGTTCTTGCGCAAGGGGCTGGAGTTGCCGCTGGCGATTGCTGCCGATTTCGTCTGGTCCAAAAAACGGATGATGGAGATTTATCTCAACGTTGCGGAATGGGGACCCGGCATTTACGGCATCGAGGCCGCAGCACAGCACCATTTCAAGGTACCGGCGGCAAAGCTAAGCTCCCGCCAAGCGGCACTGCTTGCCGTTTCCCTACCCAATCCCATCGATCGCGTTGCCAGCAAGCCGGGGCGTGGTTTGCAACGGCTTGCCGGCCTTATCGAACGGCGTGCCCGAGCATCGGGCGGTTATGTGGGATGCGTGCTGGACTGAGCCCAGCCCGCCGTCTCAACCCTTCTTGAAAATATAGTCGGTTTCCTGACGCAGGGTCTCGCCGGGACGCAGGATCGCGTAGGGGAAATCGGGATGATTGACGGCATCCGGCCATATCTGCGTTTCCAGACAGAAACCGGCAAAGGGGCCATAATGGCGGCCATCGAGGCCTGGAACGGGAACATTCAGCTTGAAGGCTGAATAAAATTGCACGCCGGGTTCGGTGGTGTGAACCTCAAGGGTAATGTCGGAGGCGGGCGAATAGGCGCGGGCAACCTTGCGCTTGGCGCGACGCTCGGGCGAAAGGCAGAAATTATGGTCGTAGAGCACCTGCTCGCCATCCTCCGTTCGCCGCATCGGCGTCGGGTGGCGCAGGTCGAAGACGGTGCCTTCGACGGAGCGGATTTCGCCTGTCGGGATCTGTTTGTCGTTGGTTGGCAGATAAAAGTCAGCGGCGATGCTGATCTCATGTCCAAGTGCGGTATCAGCACCGTCGAGGTTGAAATAGGAATGCTGGCAGATATTGGCGATGGTCGGTTGGTCGGTCACCGTTTCATAGACCACCGAAAGCACGCCGCCGTCGCGGATCGTATAGGTCGCGGTCACCGTGCAATTGCCGGGATAACCGGCGCGGCCGTCGGGATCGATGATCTGCAGAACCGCATGGCTTTCGCCGTGTTCCATCAGCATCCAGTTACGTTTGCCCATCCCGTCGCTGCCGCCATGCAGGTGGCTGACGCCTTTTTCGTTCAGTTCCAGCTGGTATTCGTGCCCGTCGATCGAGAATTTTCCGTCACCGATACGGTTGGCATTGCGACCGGGTGTGGCGCCGAAATAGGATGAATATTTGTAGTCCTCGAATGTATCGAAGCCGAGAACGAGCGGCGGCTGGTGCCCATCGAGGCGCAGGTCCTGAATGACGGCGCCCCAGGTGATAACCTTGGCCGTCAGCCCGCCCTTCGAGATGGTGACGCGCTCAACCTTTTCGCCGGTTGCCGTGAAACCAAAATTCTCCCGTGCCGCCGCGTCGCTCATTGCGTCATTCTCCCGATATCTTTGAATTGCCGGCGGACGTTGCGTCATTTTCCGGCAATTCGCAATCCCGCAATTTACGCCGCTAGTTTGCCGATTGCTTCGAGGTCATAAGGCGTCGTCTGATATATCTCGTTGATCCAGTTGCCGAAAAACAGATGGGCATGGCTGCGCCAGCGGTTGAGCGGGGCAAGCTCCGGATCATTGTGCGGAAAATAATCATGCGGCAGCTTGATTGGGACGCCCGAGTTCACATCGCGGAAATATTCATCCGAAAGCGAGGTTGAATCATATTCGACGTGGTTGAACATATAGAGGCGGTTGCCCTCTTTTTCATGCACCAGACATACGCCCATTTCCTCTGACTCCATCAGGATTTCGAGTTCCGGGTGTTTTTCGATGTCGGCGCGGCGCACTTCCGTCCAGCGTGAGACCGGAACCTGAAAGTCGTCGGAAAAACCGTTGAGATATATCGACGAGGGGCAGAGATTGCGGTGACGATAGACACCGAAAGCCTTTTCCTTCAGTTCGTATTTCGGCACACCATGGAAATGATAGATGGCGGCCATCGCGCCCCAGCAGACGTTCAGCGTCGAATGGACGTTGGTTTGCGTCCAGTCGAAAATCTTTTGCATCTCGTTCCAGTAGGTCACGTCTTCATAATCAAGCATCTCGATGGGCGCGCCTGTGATGATGAAACCGTCGAACTTGCGGTGGCGCACTTCCTCCCATGTCTCATAGAAGGACAGAAGGTGCTCTTCCGGCGTATTCTTGGCACGATGGCCGCCAATGCGGATCAGCGAAAACTCCACCTGCAGCGGCGATGCGCCGACGAGGCGCGCCATCTGCACTTCCGTCTTGATCTTGTTCGGCATGAGATTGAGAAGCCCGATCTGGAGCGGGCGGATATCCTGCCGGATGGCCGCCGTTTCTGTCATGACCCGCACGCCCTCATGAACGAGGGTGTCGAAGGCGGGAAGCGTATCGGGAATCTTGATCGGCATGTCGAACTCTCTTTTCGGATGACGTAAAGAACGTTGCGAAAACAAAAAAACCGGCAGCGAAATCGCAGCCGGTCCCAGGAAATTACCCTTTTCCTCGACCCTTTAGCGACTTCTTTAAAGTGGCTGCAAGCCGGTCGGCAAATCACCACTGAGGCGTTTCATAATCCCGAAGCCGACGAAAATCAATATCGGCTTATTTCATCGGGTTTCTGCCTTTCCATTTTTGCCTGAGGTGCGATAAGGCAGGGCATGGATAGAGAACGCTTCACCATTCTGCTTGGCGGCGATGTCACCGTTACCGACCGCCTCAAAGCGGCGGTTGAGGGTAGCCGTGTGATTGCGGCCGATGGCGGCATGCGCCATGCCGCACCGCTCGGGCTCACACCCGAGCTCTGGGTGGGGGATTTCGATTCCACCGACAAGGACCTGCTGGACGCCTGGCCCGATGTGGTGCGACAGCCCTATCCCGCTGCAAAGGCTGTGACCGATGGCGAAATTGCGGTGTCGGAGGCACTTGCCCGCGGCGCGCGTTCTCTGGTGCTTGCCGGTGCGCTTGGTGGAGCGAGAAGCGACCACGCACTTCAGCACCTTCTTTACGCGGTGGCGCTTACTGAGCGTGGTCTCAACGTTACGCTGACCTCCGGCGAAGAGGAGGCCCGCCCGCTGCTGGCAGGGTCGTTCGACCTTGATCTGCCACCCGGTGCGCTGTTTTCCGTTGCCGGGTTTACCGACCTTGTGGGGCTCGATATCGGCAATGTGCGTTATCCTCTCAAGGATTTCCCGCTTGCTTTCGGCTCTTCCCGCACTATTTCCAATGTCGCGAATGGCGGCCCTGTGCATTTCTCGCTGAAAAGCGGAAAAGCCATCGTGCTCGCCCGCCCTTATGATCTGACCGGAGCCTGACGCCTTGGCACCCCCAATTTTGAAACTCGATGACATCAAGCTGACCTTCGGCGTGACCCCGCTGCTCGACGGCGCCAATCTTCAGGTGGAGCCGGGCGACCGCATCTGCCTTGTCGGACGCAACGGTTCGGGCAAGTCGACCCTGATGAAGATCGCCGCTGGTCTGGTCGAGGCGCAGTCTGGCGAGGTTTTCCGTCACCCCTCCGCCACCATCCGTTATCTGGAACAGGCGCCGGATTTTGCCGGTTACGACACCGTGCAGGCCTATGCCGAGGCGGGGCTGGGACCTGGCGACGATCCCTATCGCGTTACCTATATTCTCGAGCATCTGGGCCTGACGGGACAGGAACATCCGGATAGCCTGTCCGGCGGCGAAGCGCGGCGCGCGGCCCTTGCCCGCGTCATGGCGCCTGAACCCGATATTCTGATGCTGGACGAGCCGACCAACCATCTGGACCTGCCCACCATCGAATGGCTTGAAGGCGAGTTGCAGCAGACGCGTAGCGCGCTGGTGCTGATCTCGCACGACAGGCGTTTTCTGGAGAAGGTTTCGACCTCGACCGTGTGGCTGGATCGCGGCCAGTCCCGTCGTCTCAATCGCGGTTTTGCGCATTTCGAGGAATGGCGCGACAAGGTGCTGGAAGAGGAAGAGCTGGAGCAGCACAAGCTCGGCAAGGCCATCGAGCGTGAAGAACACTGGATGCGTTACGGCGTGACCGCGAGACGCAAGCGCAACATGCGCCGCGTGGGCGAGCTTCAGGCAATGCGTGCGGACTATCGCGGCCACAAGGGACCGCAGGGCAGCGTGCAGGCGACGGCTGCGGAGGTGCGGGAATCCGGCAAACTGGTCATCGAGGCAGACGCAATCACCAAGTCTTACGGCGAGCGCGTGATCATCGCGCCGTTTTCGCTACGGGTGCATCGCGGTGATTGCATCGGTCTCGTCGGGCCGAACGGTGCCGGCAAGACAACGCTTTTGAAGATGCTGACCGGCCAGCTTCAGCCCGATAGCGGCACGGTAAAGCTCGGCACCAATCTGGAAATCGCGACGCTTGACCAGAAGCGCGAGGATCTCAATCCAAACGATACGCTCGCTCATTACCTCACCGACGGTCGCGGCGACAATTTGCTGGTCAATGGCGAGTTGAAACATGTGACGGGTTACATGAAGGACTTCCTGTTCCAGCCGGAACAGGCCCGCACGCCCATCCGCAACCTCTCCGGTGGTGAGCGCGCCCGTCTTATTCTTGCGCGCATTCTGGCGCGGCCTACCAACCTGCTGATCCTTGACGAGCCGACCAACGATCTCGATATCGAAACGCTCGATCTGTTGCAGGAAATCGTTGCGGGCTTTTCCGGCACGGTCATTCTCGTCAGCCACGACCGCGATTTCCTCGACCGTACCGTCACCTCCACAATCGCGCCCGCCAATCCGGACCAGCCGGATGGACGCTGGATCGAATATGCCGGCGGCTATTCGGACATGATGGCGCAACGCAAGGGTGCCGCAGAAGAAAAGCGCAAGGCGGAGAAGCAGGAAAAGGCAAAGACCACCCCTTCCGCCTCCGCGTCGCAGGACCCTTCAAAGGCCAAGGGCAAGCTTTCTTTCAAGCAAAAATTTGCGCTCGAAAACCTTCCAAAGGAGATGGAGAAGGCGCAGGGCGAAATCGCCAAGCGTGAGCAGCGCATGGCCGACCCCAATCTGTTCACCAAGGACCCGGCTACCTTCAATACGCTGGCGCAGGAAATGACAAAGCTGCGCGAAAAGCTCGAAGCCATGGAAGAGGAATGGCTGGAGCTGGAGATGCTGCGCGAGGAAATTGAAGGGTGACTTGGTCGCGATTTCTTGACTGAGGTCTCATCCACCTTTGACAGGGAGGCGGAATTGCCGTTTCCTGTGCGGGTTCGGAGGAGTTCAGAAAATGCGCATGATCTTCGTCAATCTGCCGGTCAAGAATATCGAGACATCGAGAAGCTTCTTCACGGCTCTCGGTTTCACCTTCAATCCGGAATATTCGGATGACCGCACGCTCTGCATGATCGTTGAGGAGAACATCTTCGTGATGCTTCTTCAGGAGGAGCGTTTTCGCGATTTCATCAATGGCGATATCGCCGACGCCACACGCAGCACCGAGGTCCTGACCTGTCTCACAGCGGGAAGCCGTGAGGAAATCGACCGGATGATCGAAACGGCGCTTGCCTCCGGTGGCAACACCTGGAAACCGGTTCAGGATCACGGTTTCATGTATGCCGGTAGTTTTCAGGATCCCGACGGCCATGTCTGGGAACTGGTGCACATGGTGCAGCAGGCCTGACGGCAGCCATCTTGCCAATCAGAGACAGCGGGACTACATCATCATCTTGATCTAACGGGGTGTCTTTTGTGCTTGCGTGCAAAAGGCTGAGAGGCTTGCCAACCCGAAGAACCTGATCCGGTTCATACCGGCGGAGGGATTAGACGGCTTAAGGCAAGCGGCTATTTCCCTTTTCGTTTTTTGAGGAGATACCCGTGCGCCGTCGTCTTTTCCTGAATTCCCTCGTTGCCGTTTCGTTGTTTCTGCCCGGTCTTGCCACTGCTCAGGACAGACAGGAACTGACTGTCTACACCTATGAAAGCTTCGTTTCCGAATGGGGTCCCGGCCCCAAGGTGAAAGAGGCCTTCGAGAAAGTGTGCAATTGCACGGTCAATTTCGTCGGTGTGGCGGATGGCGTGGCGCTGCTCAACCGCCTGAAGCTTGAAGGGGCGGCGTCGAAGGCGGATGTCGTTGTTGGTCTCGACACCAATCTGGTCGCGGAAGCGAAACAGACCGGCCTCTTCGATATCAGCGGTATCGATGCATCGGCGGCCAAGGTGCCGGGCGGTTACAAGGACGACGTTTTCGTCCCTTACGACTACGGTCATTTCGCCGTTGTCTATGACACGCAGACGATAAAAAATCCGCCGACGAGCCTGAAGGATCTGGTGGACGGCGATCCTTCACAGAAAATCGCCATTCAGGACCCGCGCACCTCCACGCCGGGGCTTGGCCTGCTGCTCTGGGTGAAGTCCGTTTACGGCGACAAGGCACCGGAAGCCTGGGCGAAGCTCCGGAAGCGCATTCTCACCGTCACGCCGGGCTGGTCGGAATCCTATGGCCTTTTCACCAAGGGTGAGGTGCCGATGGTGCTCTCCTACACCACGTCGCCTGCCTATCACATGGTCTCGGAAAAGACGGATCGCTATCAGGCCGCGGGTTTTTCCGAGGGGCACTACATTCAGATCGAGGTTTCCGGCCTTCTCAAAAACGCGCCGCACAAGGAACTGGCGAAGCAGTTCCTCGCTTTCACGCTCACATCAGGATTTCAGGATGCCATTCCGGAAAACAACTGGATGATGCCGGTCGCGGCAACGTCCACGCCCCTGCCCGAGGCATTTTCCAAACTCGTCGTACCGCAGAAGACCTTCCTGATGGACCCGGAAGAGGTGGCGAAGAACCGCAAGGCCTGGATCGATGAATGGCTTGCGGCCATGAGCATGAACTGAGCAAGAGGCACGCCCGCGCATGATGCTGCGTCGCGACTACAGATGGTCGATCATTGGCGGAACGGCGGCGTTTGCCGCCGTTTTCCTGTTCATGGCGCTTGCTGTCTCAGCACTCCTGTCTTTCGATGCCGGCACATCCGCCGCCGGAATCGTGGATGCCTACACGCTGCGCATCCTGCGCTTCACGCTCTATCAGGCAACGTTGTCCACTGTTCTTTCCATTGTTCTCGGCCTGCCGGTGGCGCTTGCGCTCTCCCGCAGACAGGATTTTCCGGGGCGGATTTGGATTATCAGGTTGATGGCTGTGCCGATGGGGCTGCCGGTCATCGTCGGCGCCTTCGGCATCATCACGATCTGGGGCAGGCAGGGTGTTTTGAATACTGCCCTTGTTTTTGCCGGTGCGGAGCAGCCCTTCAGTATTTACGGCCTCTCCGGCATTCTCGTCGCCCATGTGTTTTTCAATCTGCCGCTTGCGGTGCGGCTGATGCTGGCCGGGCTGGAGCGGATTCCGGGCGAATATTGGCGGATGGCGGCAAGTCTTGGCATGGGGCCGGTTTCGGTTTTCCGCTTCATCGAGTGGCCGGCCGTCTCGCGGCTTGTTCCCGGTATTGCCGGGCTTGTCTTCATGCTGTGCGCCACCAGCTTCACGCTAGTGCTTCTGCTGGGCGGTGGACCGGCGGCAACGACACTTGAGGTCGCAATCTATCAGGCGCTGCGGTTTGATTTCGATCCGCAACGGGCAATCGCGCTTTCGGTTTTGCAGATTGCAATCACAGCAGTTCTGCTCGGCCTTCTTGCCTTTTTGCCATTGCCCGAGGCGGAAATTGCCTCGCTTGGCCGCCCTGTTCGCCGTTTCGACGGCAAGCGTGTTGGCGCGCGCCTGTGGGACGGAGCGGCAATCATTTTTGCGGTTCTGCTGGTCGGCCTGCCGCTTGTTGCCATAACCGTCTCGGGTTTGGGGGCCGATCTGCCGCGTCTTTTGTCCGCGCCGATCTTCCTGCGTGCGGCGGCGACCAGCCTTGCAATCGCTGCGCTCTCCGCAACTCTCGTCGTGCTCTGCTGCTTTGCGATCATCGGTGCGCGACAGGCCGTGGGTTCCAAACGGCGCGCGGCTCAACCCTTGCGCCTTTTGTCCGCCACGCTCGGGGCGGGGTCATCGCTGGTGCTGCTGGTGCCGCCCGTCGTGCTGGGAAGCGGGTGGTTCCTGTTGCTGCGGCCCTTTGGAGATGTCAGTTTTTATGCTCCCGTTCTCGTGGCGCTCATCAACATGCTGATGGCGTTGCCGCTTGCCATGCGGGTGCTGGAGCCAGCCTTCACCAGCCATTTTTTACGCACGTCCCGGCTCTCCGCCAGCCTTGGGCTTCAGGGACTGACGCGGCTGCGGTTCGCCGATCTGCCGGTACTGCGGCGGCCGCTGCTGATGGCGTTTTCCTTTGCCATGGCTCTGTCGCTCGGTGATCTCGGGGCGGTCGCCCTGTTCGGATCGGAAAATTTCGTCACGTTGCCATGGCTGGTCTATAGCAATATGGGCAGCTACCGCTCCAATGATGCAGCCGGATACGCGTTCATCCTTGGCGTCGTCTGCCTGCTGCTTGCCGCGGGCGGCGTTTCACGGCAATCCCAATCAGCAAGGGCGAGCATATGACGGGTGACGAATTTGCCGTGGGGCTGGACAAGGTCAGGCTGCGGCTCGGGACGCAGGATTTCGATCTCGATTGTACATTCCCGCAAGGCCAGATGACCGCCGTTGTCGGTGCCTCCGGTTCTGGCAAGTCGACGCTCCTCAATCTCATCGCCGGTTTTGAATTGCCCGATTCCGGGCGCGTCCTGATCGGCGGGCGGGACATGAAGGCGCTCGATCCTTCCGAACGACCGGTCTCCTCGATCTTCCAGGATAATAATCTTTTCGCCCATCTCGATATCTTCACCAATGTCGCGCTCGGCATCAGCCCCGGGTTGAAGCTGCGGGCGGAAGACAGGCAGAGGATCGACGTGGCGCTCACACGCGTTGGTCTTGCGGGTTTTGACAAACGTTTGCCGGGCACGCTTTCCGGCGGGGAAAGGCAAAGGGCGGCGCTGGCGCGTGCGCTGGTCCGGAAAAAACCGGTCATGCTGCTGGACGAGCCTTTCGCGGCGCTCGATCCGGGGCTGCGGGCGGGCATGACCTCCCTGCTTCTCGACTTGCATGCCGAAACAAAAAATACGGCGATTATTGTTACGCACCATCCAGACGACATAAAAAAGCTGGCGCAGCGGGTGGTTTTTCTTGATCGTGGCCGCGTTGTCTATGCTGGCTCGACCACAGATTTCTTCGCCACACAAAATGTGAAGGCGGTCGACAGTTTTCTGAACGGCTGATCGCCTTATTTTCGACGCGTGCCGCTGGCAATCGCTTTAGATAACTTCAATGGCGTTAATTTGCACTTGCCAGTTTCAAGTCGTTGCCCGAGAAAAGACGAGAATTATTGCGTTCTTAAGGAATATTCCGGACTTGATGGATCGTTTTTACCGTTTCGACATTCATGGCTCGTTGGGGCGAATCTGTTATTCTGGTCTGCAATTAACGGATGATCAGGAACGTTAGGGGCAGGCATAGAGAATGAGAAATAGCATGACTGCGCAGTGGAGGCTTTTCTCCCGTTCAGGCCTTCGCCGTTCGGGCAGGATGGCTGCCGTGTGTTCCGTGCTGACGGCGTCTGCCGTATTCCTGTCATCGTGTCAGTCTCTTTTCAGCCCGGCCTACCAGTCCACCTTGCGGCCTTCGGACAATCCGCAGACCGTGGAAGAGGTGCAGAAGAACGATCCCCGTGCGCAGATGGGCGCGCGCGAACATCCGCGTATTGTGGCGAGTTATGGTGGCGAATATCGTGATGCCAAGACGGAGCGGCTTGTCGCCCGTATCGCCGGCGCGCTGACGGCTGTTTCGGAAAATCCGCAGCAATCCTATCGCATCACCATCCTCAACTCGCCTGCTATCAACGCTTTTGCGCTGCCGGGTGGGTATCTTTACGTGACGCGCGGGCTTCTGGCTCTCGCCAACGATGCCTCGGAAGTGGCCGCCGTGCTTTCGCATGAGATGGGCCACGTTACCGCAAACCACGGCATCGAGCGCCAGCGCCGGGAAGAGGCGGAGGTGATTGCAAGCCGTGTGGTCGCCGAGGTTCTGTCGAGCGATCTCGCCGGCAAGCAGGCGCTTGCGCGCGGCAAGCTGCGGCTTGCGGCTTTTTCGCGCCAGCAGGAATTGCAGGCAGACGTGATTGGTGTGCGCATGTTGGGTGAGGCCGGCTACGACCCCTTCGCATCGCCGCGGTTTCTGGATTCCATGGCAGCCTATGCGCGTTTCTCCTCGGCTGATCCCGAAAATGACCAGAGCCTCGACTTTCTTTCCAGCCACCCCAACACGCCGCAGCGCATCGAGCTTGCACGCCGGCATGCCCGCGCCTTCGGTCAGGACGGTCAGGTCGGGGATCGTGGTCGCGACTGGTTTCTGGATGGCATAGATGGCCTGCTTTACGGCGACAGCCCGCAGGAGGGTTATGTCCGGGGCCAGACCTTCCTGCACGGAACGCTCGGTATCCGTTTCGATGTGCCGGAAGGTTTCGTCATCGACAACAAGGTCGAGGCCGTTCTTGCGACGGGTCCGGGCGATGTGGCGATCCGTTTCGACGGCGTGGCCGATCCGAAACAGACCACTCTTGCCAATTACCTTACCAGCGGCTGGGTTGCCGGCCTGATGCCGGAAACCGTGAAGGAAACGCAGATCAACGGTCTGGAGGCTGCGACAGCCCGTGCGACGGCGGACAAATGGGACTTTGACGTTACCGTCATCCGTGTTGGTCAGCAGATATTCCGCTTCCTGACGGCCGTGCCGAAGGGTAACACGCAGCTCGATTCCATCGCCAACGTATTGCGCACGAGTTTCCGCAAGATGACGCCGCAGGAGATCGCATCGTTAAAACCTCTGCGCGTGCGCGTGGTGACGGTCAAGCCCGGTGAAACCGTGGCAACGATTGCCGCACGTATGATGGGGACCGACCGCAAGCTCGACATGTTCCGCATGATGAATGCGATGAGCGCCACCGCCACGCTTCAGCCCGGCCAGCGGGTGAAGATCATTGCGGAATGAGATGCTAACAAAAAACCCCGGATTGTGATCCGGGGTTTTTCGCTTCAGACGTTATCGATAATTACCGCCACTCGCGAACATCGACGAAATGGCCGGCGATTGCCGCCGCCGCTGCCATGGCGGGGGAGACGAGGTGGGTGCGGCTCTTATAGCCCTGGCGGCCCTCGAAGTTGCGGTTCGAGGTGGAGGCGCAACGTTCGCCAGGCTTCAGGCGGTCGTCATTCATGGCAAGGCACATGGAGCAGCCCGGTTCGCGCCATTCGAAACCGGCTTCGAGGAAAATCTTGTCCAGACCTTCCTTTTCCGCCTGTTCCTTCACGAGACCGGAGCCGGGCACGATCATGGCCGAGACGGTGGGCGCGACCTTGCGGCCGTCGACGATCTTTGCCGCTGCGCGCAAATCCTCGATACGGCCATTGGTGCAGGAGCCGATGAAAACGCGGTCGATGGCGATATCGGTGATGCGTGTACCGGGTTTCAAGCCCATATAATCCAGCGCACGCCACTTGGAAGTACGCTTGTTTTCTTCCTCGATATCATCCGGATTGGGAACGATGCCCTCGACGGACGTCACGTCCTCAGGCGATGAGCCCCAGGAGACGATCGGCGGCAGATTGGCGGCGTCCAGCACCACGATCTTGTCGTAATGGGCGCCTTCATCGGATTTCAGCGTTTTCCAGTAGGCGATGGCCTGTTCCAACGTCTCGCCCTTTGGCGCGCGCGGCTTGTCCTTGATGTAGTCGAAGGTGGTCTCATCAGGCGCGATCAGACCTGCACGGGCGCCGCCCTCGATGGTCATGTTGCAAACCGTCATGCGGCCTTCCATGGAGAGCGAGCGGATCGCCTCGCCGGCAAATTCAATCACGTGGCCGGTGCCGCCTGCTGTGCCGATCTCACCGATAATGGCGAGGATGATGTCCTTGGCGGTGACGCCTTCCGGAACCTTGCCATCGACACGCACCAGCATGTTCTTGGCCTTTTTCTGGATCAGCGTCTGGGTCGCCAGCACATGCTCCACTTCCGACGTGCCGATGCCGTGCGCCAGCGCGCCGAAAGCACCATGGGTGGAGGTGTGGCTGTCGCCGCAAACAATCGTCATGCCCGGCAGGGTGAAGCCCTGTTCCGGGCCAACGATGTGGACGATGCCCTGACGCTTGTCGCGCTCGGAATAATATTCGACACCGAAATCCTTGGCATTCTGCGCAAGCGCTTCCACCTGGATACGGCTTTCCTCGTTCTTGATGCCTTCCAGCCGGTCGGCTGTGGTTGGCACGTTATGATCGACGACGGCAAGCGTGCGGGTGGGCGAATGAACCGGACGGCCGGCGATGCGCAGGCCTTCAAAGGCCTGCGGGCTCGTCACCTCATGGACCAGGTGACGGTCGATATAGAGAAGACAGGTTCCGTCCGGGTCACGATTGACGACGTGGTCGTCCCAGATCTTGTCGTATAAGGTGCGGGGTGCGCTCATGGCTCTATGCCTTGTCATGGAAAGGTAAAATCAGGGTTCAGTAAGGCGGTGGACAGCGGGTGCTGTCAGGCGAGCCTAAGTCGGCTGTTGAGCGCCCCGGAAATGCGCGCAAAAAACCGTGCCGGCAGACGCTTGTGGTCCTGCAGCACATAAACATTCTGCGCGAGACATCCGAATTTAGATCCCATAGCGGTCTTCATAGCAGATTGCCGGTTTCGCGGCAATATGAATGCACGCAGCCCGTAAAATGGTGACCCGGCGGCTTTGATGTGCGCCGCATCATGCACTCAGAGCTCTAAAATGCCGGTTTCGCAGCCTTTTCGGCATTGGTTATGATGCAATGCAACTTGCGTATCTTGCGGCGCACATATAGATGGGTCCCCTTATCATTTGCATTTCGACGAGCAATCGAAGGGAGGGAAAAGCACATGGTATCGGAAAAATCCCTAATCTCGAAGATCACCTGGCGGCTGATGCCGTTTCTTGGCCTTCTCTATCTCATCGCCTATATCGACCGGCAGAATGTCAGCTATGCCAAGCTGCAGATGGTCGATGCGCTGAGCCTCAGCGAATATGC
Source organism: Agrobacterium sp. 22-3639C2 (assembly GCF_053522105.1). Lineage (NCBI taxonomy): Bacteria > Pseudomonadati > Pseudomonadota > Alphaproteobacteria > Hyphomicrobiales > Rhizobiaceae > Agrobacterium > Agrobacterium sp. 22-3639C2. The sequence continues at coordinate 205,119 of NZ_JBNWDB010000006.1, forward strand.
CTACGGACTTGGCGCTTCGCTGTTCTTCATCGGCTATTTCCTCTTTGAGGTTCCGAGCAACCTTTTCCTCAACCGTTTCGGCGCCAGCAAATGGTTCGCCCGCATTCTGGTGTCCTGGGGTGCCGTCACCATCGCGCTTGCCTACACGCAGAATGCGACGATGTTCTACATCCTGCGCTTCCTGCTCGGGCTTTGCGAGGCCGGTTTCTTCCCCGGCGTGCTGTTCCTGATGACGCTGTGGTTCCCGCGCGATTATCGCGGCCGCATGATCGGCCTGTTCATGATCTTCAGTGCGCTTGCCAATGCCATCGGCGCACCGCTTGGCGGCATGCTGCTCGATCTCGATGGTTTCCTCGGTTATGCCGGCTGGGAATGGGTGTTCCTGGCGACGGGTATTCCCGCCGTGATCGCCGGTATTGTTACCTTCTTCTATCTGGACGATACGCCGGAAAAGGCGAAGTTCCTGACGCAGGCCGAGAAGGACTGGTTGAAGAACCGCCTGGCCGAAGAAAACAAGGGCATGGAAGAGCATGCGGAGGACGGCTTCAAGGCGCTGATCAATCCGCGCGTGCTGTTCATGGCGCTTTGCTATGTCGGCTTTCCGCTGGCGGCCTATGGTCTCAGCTACTGGCTGCCGACGATCGTAAAGAGCTTCGGCGTTTCCAACACCGCCAACGGCTTCATCAACATCATCCCCTGGGTGATCGTGGCCGTCGCTCTCTTAGTCGTGCCACTGGCGGCTGACAAGGCAAAAAACAAAACGCCTTATATCGTCGGCCCTGCCTTCGTCGGCGCGTTTTGCCTGCTGATGTCGGCGCTGCTCAGCGATCCGGTATTGCAGTTTGCCTTCCTTTGCATCGCCGCTGCGGGCATTTTTGCCGGCCAGCCGGTGTTCTGGAGCCTGCCCGGCCGCTTCCTCAAGGGAGCCGGTGCCGCTGCCGGCATCGCCGCCATCAATTCCGTCGGCAATCTCGGTGGTTTCGTGGCGCAGAACGTGGTGCCCTGGATCAAGGACCAGACCGGCAGCACCATTGCGCCGATGTTCTTCCTTGCCTTCTGCCTGGCGCTGGCAGGTGTGCTCGTCATCATCGCGGCGCGAAAAATGGGCAATCAGGCCGAGGCCGCCTGATCTGCAAGATTGCGGCAGCCGGCATAATTTCCGAACCGCCGCATATGTAAAAAATCATGGCCCGGATATGTCCGGGCCATGATCCATTTAAACGGTAACCGATGAAATTCTCTTCGAGAGAAATTACGCCGTAAACCAATCGCTGCCGGTCAGGTGAACGCCGGAGAGAATGATCTTCTCACCCTTGTGCTCGCCAGTAACGTTGTAGCTGAGGACGGTATCGTTATCATAGGTCGAAACCGCCCAGTTATCGATCACTGTACCGACCAGCTTGAGCTTGTCCATGGAGGCGTTGAAGCCTTCGATGGTATCTGTGGCAAAGCTCTTCGCCATGTCACCCAGATTGAAGACGAAGGTATCGGCGCCACCGCTTGCGATGATGTGGTCGATGCCCTTGCCACCGGTGACCAGCGACGAAGCGAGCTTTACACCGCTCAGGTCGATAGAGTCGTTACCCGCACCGGCATCGATCTTGACGGAGGTGTAGCTGCCGTCGGTGATACCAGCACCACCATTCACAGCGCCGGTATTGGCGGCAAGACCGCCCGTGCCCGCAGCCGACGTGTCATTGAAGGCAGCGCCGGCCTTGACGGTGATCGTGTCGTTGCCTGCGCCGGTGTCGATGTTGAAATTGTTGACCCAGGTCTTTTCGTTCGAAACGACAGATACGGTAACCGTGTCGTTGCCTGCGCCGGTCGTGATGTTACCGCGCTTGGCATTGAGAACTTCAACGGTGGACGAACCGGTGCCGCCGAGGTGAACGTCTACCTGTACGAAATCCTTGAACTTAAGGTTTTCAGAGGTGTCAGACTGGGCGAGAGCGTTCTTCACCGAATTCCATGCCGAGGATACGTCAAATGTGAAGCCGTTTGCGTTGGGGTCGTAGCCGACATCGACAGTGCCACCAGCACCGGTACCGGCAACCGCCACAGCGCCAACACTGACAGCGCCTGAATCGAGCGTAGAGCCGTTTTTGACCTGTGCTGTGGATTCCGTGAGGAGCTTATATGCTTCCTGATCGATCAGGCTGGTGAGCGACGAAACCGATGCCGCGCCGCCATTACCGAAAGTTACTTTTAACGCCATTTTACTCTCCTATAAATTTTTGAGAATTCGATGTATCGAAATTAAATTTAATAAATATTGCGGGTGATAATTAGTACATTATAAATGGCAAGACAATATGAGAAATTGTTTTTTTTGGAAAAATTCTCGCTCTTGGTGTATTTTCGAATCGTTTCTAAGAAAACATGTAATGTAAGTCTTTTATTCCTGCAGGAACGTCTTTCTAAGCCTGTCCTGGAACGGTTTGACAAAATAGGAAAGAACGCTTCTTTCGCTTGTCTGTATGAAGACTTCGGCCGGCATGCCCGGATACAACCGTCCACCTGGTATATGGTCCATTCCAGTTTTGCTCGGCTTGATGCGCAGTGCGTAAAATGACGCCCCGCTTCGGGAATCTGTCTGCAAGTCCGGGGCGACGACTGCGACTTCAGCGCTTACATCCGGCGTCGTGCTCTGATTGAAAGCCGTGAACCGAATGGTCACTGGCTGCCCGACATAGATTTGGTCTATGTCGTTTGGAAGAACATTGGCGTCGATTGCAAGATCTTCCTTTGCCGGCACCACCAGCATAAGCACTTCGCCCGGCTGGATGACGCCGTTTATGTTGTGTACCGACAGCTGGTAGATACGCCCCGCAATCGGCGAGCGAATATCGAGGCGGTCGAGCTGGTCGCGTGTTGCCGCAAGCCGTTCCTCGTATTCCGCAACGGTGGCTTCGATTGACGTCAGATCTTTTGTGACCTCGGACTTGCGGTCCTCGTCAAGCTGAAGCGACTGCAAGTCCATTTCGCTCAGCTTGCCTACCGTCTGCGCACGCGCGGCCATATACTGGCCCTGCTGACCTTCGAGATTGGAAAGCTGCCGCTTGAGAAGGTTGAGGCGCTGAAGCGTTACCAGCCCCTTGGCATATAGCTCCCGTGTCTTTGAGACGTCTTCCCTTACGATAGCAAGTTCATTGTTGGTCGCCTCAATCTGCACGTCCATGCCCCGCGCTTCATCGGCTAGCTGATCCTTGCGCGTTACCAATTGCTTCTTCATGCCGATCAGTGCACTGCGACGGCTGTTGAAAAGGTTCTGCTCACTGTCGATGAATGTTTTGGCAGCTTTCGAATTGGTCAAGACGGCCAGATCTTCCGGCGTTGTGAAAGAGGTGGCGTCGGAGATTTCGGCACGCAGACGCGCGCGGCGTGCATAAAGCTGCGCGAGCGTATTTTCGACAATGGACAGGTTTGCCTGAACGATCGTGCCACTCAGCCGCAGCAAAACCTGACCGGCCTCCACCGTGTCACCTTCCGCAACATTGATCTGGCTGACAATACCGCCGGAAAGGTGCTGAATTTTCTTGGAGTTGCCTTCGACAACGACCCGGCCCGTGGCGACGACCGCCCCCGAAAGCTTCGCGAGAGCCGCCCAGCCACCCAGGCCGAAAAGAAGGCCGGCAGCAAGAACGACTACGGCGGTTGAGTGTTTGACGATAGATGTTTTCGTCACGCCGGTTTTTTCTCCCTCAACCATTTTCACCCACCCGGCTTTCCAGCTTACGTACTTCTTCTTCTGTTTCCGGCACCTGGCGAATATTTTGACGCAGGATTTGCGCAAGCACCTCTTCCTTGGTGCCGAAGCGAAGCATGCGGCCATTGCTCATCACCATCACAAGATTGACGCTTTCGATGGCGCTCGGACGATGGGCAATGACGACCACGATGCCGCCTCGCGCCCTTATGTCGCCAATGGCGTTGCGCAAGGCTGCCTCGCCTTCGCTGTCCAGATTGGAGTTCGGCTCATCGAGGATGACAAAGAAGGGATCCCCGAAAAGCGCCCGCGCCAGGCCGATGCGCTGTTTTTGCCCGCCTGACAATGCCTCTCCTCGGTCGCCGATATAGGTGTCGTAACCGTGGGGCAGGTTCAGGATGAGATCATGAACCTGAGCGGCCTTGGCTGCCGAAACGATGGCTTCCGCCGTTGCGTCACGGTCGAAGCGCGCGATATTTTGCGCGACCGTGCCTGGCATCAGCTCCACCTGCTGGGGCATGTAACCGATGGATTTACCGAGAACCTCGAAATCCCACTGGTTCAGTCCGGCGCCATCGAAGCGCACGGAGCCGCGCTCATAGGGCCAGATACCGGTTATCAAACGTGCCAGCGTGGATTTACCGGAAGCGCTCGGCCCAATGATGCCAAGGCCATCGCCCGCGTTCAACGTGAAGGAAATATCGGCCACGGTATCTCGCGCACCATTGGGCGGACCGCCGGTCACGCGATCGATGGCAACGGTATATTTCGGTGGCGGCAGGGAAAGCGGCTGTGCGGGTTCCGGTACGAGTTCGAGAAACTCGTTGATGCGTTTCCAGCCCTGTCGCGCAGTCATGAAGCTGCGCCAGTTTGCAATTGCGTGTTCGACAGGGCCCAGCGCTTTGGCCGAGAGGATGGAGCCTGCGATGATGCTACCCGCTGACGCATGCCCCTCGATAACCAGCAGGGCGCCGATTGCCATCACACCCGACTGTAACAAAAGGCGGAATGTTCGGGAAATTGCGGCGAGCATGCCCGCCGTGTCCGACGTCGAGAGTGTGACGGCGCGGTAATTGGAGTGCAGATCGTCCCACATCGACGTCACCGCATTCATCATGCCCATGGTTCTTATGGACTCGATGTTGCGCTGGCTGCTGCCGACGAGTGCATTTCTCTGTCCGCGCACGGTGTAGGCCTGTTTGGTCGCCCTTTCGGTCAGCCAGTTGGTTATGAGCGTCAACACGACAAGGACCAGGGCGCCGCCAAGCACGGCAAAACCGATCCAGGGATGCAAGGCAAAACAGATCAGCAGATAGATGGGCAGCCAGGGAATATCAAAGAAAGCTGCTGGTCCCGGCCCGGACAAGAATTGACGTATCTGATCGAGATCGCCGACGATCTGCAGCCCGTCTACCTTGCCATAGGCGGCAAGTGGTGCGCTGATTGATGCCCTGAAGAGCTTCTGATTGAGCTCGTCGTCCATATTGTCCGAGATGCGAGCCAATATCCGGCCGCGCAGAGCATCGAACCCCACGAGAAAGGCATAGAGAATAACCAGCAGAACAACGAGAGCGACAAGAGAAGGAATACTCTTGCTCGGCAGAATCCGGTCATAAACCTCCAGCATGAAAAGTGAGCCGGAAAGGTTGAGAATATTCATGAGTGCGCTGGCAAGGCCGACAGCGAAGAAAGCGCGCTTATTTTTTGTTAAAAAAGAATTAAAAAAAAACATATCAACACCTAAAACTGCGCGAAAATTGCACAATAAGTGAAACTAGGCAATGCTATTAGAGAATGTTCTAAATAAATTAGGCAAAGAGATAAGTGGCAATACGACTTTGATCTTGATCTGTCGATACGGAGATGGGGTCGAAGGCTGGACGTGACGCTATGTCGCCCACCAGAGTGTTATGGCGCATCGATGCAACAAAAAAGGCGGTCCAAAGACCGCCTTCTCCGTAAATCCATCAAAATGGAAATCTTATTCCGCTGCAGTTTCCGCAGCCTTTGCTGCTTCTTCCGCTGCCTTGGCTTCTGCTGCTTCGGCTGCTGCCTTTTCGGCGGCGAGAGCCTGTGCTGCTGCTACCTTTTCAGCTTCCAGACGTGCCTTTTCTTCGGCGACTGCCTGGCGCTCGGATTCGTTCAGCTTGCGGGCGCGCGTACCGGTGTTTTCAACGATACGGGCAGCCTTGCCGCGACGATCGCGCAGGTAGTAGAGCTTCGCGCGGCGAACCTTACCGCGGCGAACGATTTCAACGCCTTCGACCAGCGGGGAGTAGATCGGGAATACGCGCTCGACGCCTTCGCCGTAGGAGATCTTGCGAACGGTGAAGCTCTCGGAAAGGCCGCCGCCTGAACGGGCGATGCAAACGCCTTCGTAAGCCTGAACGCGGGTACGGTTACCTTCGGTAACGCGCACGTTGACGCGCAGCGTGTCGCCCGGAGAAAACTCAGGCAGGGTGCGCTTCGCTTCGATCTTGGCAGCCTGTTCGGCTTCCAGCTGCTGAATGATATTGGTCATGTTAACCTCTGATTTCTTCTGAAACAGCCAGAGCGCTCAACGTTTCGTCTGTCGGTCAATGCCTTCAGACCATGCCGTGCGGCAGGAGCGGGTTCGCCATTCTTTGCTTGCGGTTAAAGGGGAAAACCCCAATTCCACGCGGGCACATACACGAGGCAGCGGCATTTGTCATCCCTTCATGACAATATTTTATCAATTGTGGGCGACGTACGGGCTGTTGCGAAGGTGCGTTTCCCCGGTTATGGCATGGAAACCTTGGGAGGGGCCATGTCCGTACTTATTATCATGATGCTGTTTGCGACCGGCTTTCTATCTGGCGTGGTCAATGCGATCGCCGGTGGCGGCACCTTTTTGACCTTCGGGGCGATGACGCTTGCAGGCCTGCCGCCGATTGTCGCCAATGCCACGTCGGCGATCGTGCAGTTTCCCGGTTACATCACCTCCGTGATCGCCTACGGGCCTGAAATCCGCGCCCACTGGCGCGAGGCGATCCTCCTGTCGGCCGTCTCCATCGTCGGCGGGCTGGCGGGGTCGCTTTTGCTCCTGTCGCTCGACAACCCCTCCTTCCGCCAGCTTGTGCCATGGTTGCTTCTGGCCGCAACCGTTGTTTTTGCCGCTGGCCCGTGGCTGCGACCGAAGGCCAGTGCCGAGCGTTCACCCGGTAATGTGCCGAGCCTCTTCTTTCAGTGGCTCGCCTCCATCTATGGTGGTTTTTTCGGGGCGGGCATGGGCATCATGATGCTGGCCATCCTCGGAATGACCTCGGGTGGCAGCTATCATCATCTGAATGCCCTGAAGAACCTGCTCTCGGTGGTGATCGCGATCATCGCCATTACGATCTTCGTCAGCGGCGGCGTCGTTTCCTGGTGGGCCGCCCTCATCATGTTCCCGGCGGCCGCGCTTGGCGGATATGTGGGAGTGCACACGGCAAGGCGGGTGCCGCAGTGGATCATCCGCTGGCTGGTCATTGCAGTCGGGCTGGTGCTGACGGCCTATTATTTCGTCTCGGTTTAAACCTTGGCCTTTTCCAGCAGGTCGGGCCGTCTTTCCTTCGTCAACGCCAGCGCCTGCTCGTGCCGCCATTTGTCGATGACGGCGTGATTGCCCGAGGTGAGAACGGCTGGGATGTCGCGGCCTTCCCAGACCTGCGGACGGGTGTAGTGCGGATGCTCCAGAAGCCCACCCTCGAAGCTTTCATGCACGCCTGAGAGATCGTTGCCCATGACGCCCGGCAGAATGCGGACAATGGCGTCCAGAAGCGTCAGCGCGGCCGGCTCGCCGCCGGAGAGAATGTAATCGCCGATCGACACTTCCTCCAACCCGCGCGCATCTATGACCCGCTGGTCGACGCCTTCGAAGCGTCCGCACACGATAATCGCGCCGTCGCCTGCCGCCAGTTCGCGCACTCGGTCCTGCGACAGTGGCCTGCCGCGCGGGCTCATCAGCAGACGCGGTCGCGTATCTCCATCTGAAACATTGTCGATGGCTGCGGCCAGAATGTCGGGTTTCAGCACCATGCCGGCGCCGCCGCCTGCCGGGGTGTCGTCCACGCTTCTGTGCCTGTCGGTGGCGAATTCACGGATCTGCACGGCCTCAAGCGACCATTGCTCGCGCTCCAGCGCCTTGCCCGCCAGCGAATATCCGAGATGCCCGGGAAACATTTCCGGGTAGAGCGTCAGAACTGTAGCCTTGAACGTCATGGCCTTATTTCTTGCCGAAAGGCGATGCGCCGGTTTCGTCTTTGTCGTCCGGATTGTCGATCAGGCCGGCAGCCATGGGATCGATGAGAATGCGTCTCGCCTCCAGATCGATTTCAAGCACGGCTGCTTCCGAAAAGGGGATTAGGGAGGGACGGCGGCCCGCACCTTTCAGCTCCAGGAGATCGCCTGCGCCGAAATCGTAAACGGCGCTGACGGCGCCATAGCTTTTGCCTTCGGCATCGACGGCTTCCAGCCCTTCGAGGTCGGCATAATAAAATTCGTCGTCGTCCAGCTCGTCATCCGGCAGATTGTCGCGTTCGATGAACAGTTCGAGCCCGTTCAGGCTTTCCGCCGCATTGCGGTCGTTGATACCCCTGAAGCGGACGACAACCACATTCTTGCCCTCGCGCACTTCCAGAATTTCGAAGACACGGCCATCGGCGCTCACCAGATTGCCGTAATCGCCGAGCGCCATCGGTTCGTCCGTATAGGTGCTGACGCGGACTTCGCCGCGCAATCCCTGTGCGCCGCCGATCTTTGCCATGAGTATCGGGTTTTCCAGCTTTGCCATCGGGCCGTCCGTCTTCTGGTGTTGGTTGCGTCTGGTTTACAGCATCAGCGTGAAAATCGGAATCGATTTTCACAGGGCACGATGCGCAGATCCAACGCGTTAGAGCATAGTTCCTGACGCTCTAAAGTTTGTTGATACCAAAATAAACAAAAAACGGGCGGCATGGAAAACCACGCCACCCGTTCTCTAAAATTCTATTGCAGATTATTCTGCAGCAGAAGCTTCTGCTGCGGCAGCAGCTGCGTCTTCAGCCTTCTGCTTCTTTTCTGCAACGCGTTCCAGAGCGCGCTTGCCCGGCAATGCCTTTTCCGGGTTGCTGCGAGCGGCGCGATCGGCAAGGCCTGCCTCTGCGAGGAAGCGCAGAACGCGGTCGGTCGGCTGTGCGCCCTTGGCGATCCATTCCTTGATGAGGTCAGCCTTCAGCTCGATGCGCTGCGGGTTGTCCTTGGCGAGCATCGGGTTCCAGGAACCGACCTTCTCCAGGAAACGGCCGTCGCGGGGCGAACGGGCGTCAGCAACGACGATCTGGTAGTACGGGCGCTTCTTGGAACCACCGCGTGCGAGACGAATTTTAAGTGCCATGTTATTTACTCCTTGAGATAGCTTGTCCGCCGGTTAGGCGGTCTTTTCATTACCGCCATGTTCGGCGGCTATTGCTTCATGATGCCGGATGACTTCCTTGATGACGAAGTTTAGAAACTTCTCGGCGAAATCCGGATCCAGATTTGCATCCTTTGCCAGACGGCGAAGGCGTTCGATCTGGTATTCCTCGCGCGCCGGGTCCGCCGGCGGCAAATTGTATTTTGCCTTCAGCACGCCCACCGCCTTGGTACAGCGGAAACGTTCGGCAAGAATGTGAACCAGTGCGGCATCGATATTGTCGATCGACTGGCGGTATTCGGAAAGCTGGGCTTTCACTTCTGCGTTGTTCACTGGCGTCGCCCTCACTTCTTTTTCGGGAAGCCGGGCAGGCCCGGCATGCCGCCGAGACCCGGCAGCTTTGTCCCGCCCAGACCGGGTAGCCCGCCTGGCAGACCACCGAGACCGGGCATTGCGCCCGGCTTGCCAAGACCGGCAGCTTCAGCCTGCTTTTGAAGTGCTTCGAGCTGCTTCGGGTCGATGTTCGACAGATCAGGCATGCCGCCGCCCATCATGCCACCAAGCCCCATCTTGCCCGCAAGGCCGCCCATCATCTGCTTCATGATGCCGCCCTTGCCCTTGCCGCCCATGGCTTTCATCATGTCGGCCATGCCACGGTGCATCTTCAAGAGCTTGTTGATTTCGGCGGCATCGGTGCCGGAACCGGCGGCGATGCGCTTTTTGCGGCTGTGTTTGAGGATATCGGGATTGGCGCGTTCGGCCTTGGTCATCGACGAGATGATGGCGATCTGGCGGTCGAACATCTTGTCGTTGAGGCCTGCGGAAGCCATCTTGTCCTTCATGCCGGCCATGCCGGGCATCAGCCCCATGATACCGCCCATGCCACCCATCTTCTTCATCTGGGCAAGCTGGTCGGAGAGATCGTTGAGGTCGAACTTGCCCTTGGCCATCTTTTCGGCCATGGCGCGGGCTTTTTCGGCATCGATATTCTCGGCGGCCTTCTCGACCAGCGAGACAATGTCGCCCATGCCAAGAATACGGTCGGCGATACGGCGCGGATGGAACTCGTCGAGTTCGTTCATGCGCTCGCCGATACCGATCAGCTTGATCGGCTTGCCGGTGACGGCGCGCATGGAGAGGGCCGCACCGCCGCGTCCGTCGCCATCCATACGGGTGAGCACGAGGCCGGTGATGCCGACGCGTTCATCGAAGTTGCGCGCGAGGTTGACGGCGTCCTGACCGGTCAGCGAATCCGCGACGAGCAGGATTTCATGCGGGTTGGACTTCTTCTTGATGTCGGCCATTTCCAGCATCAAGGGTTCGTCGATATGGGTGCGGCCGGCGGTGTCGAGAATGACGACGTCATGGCCGCCAAGCTTTGCGGCCTGCACGGCGCGCGCGGCGATATCTGTCGGCGACTGGCCGGCGATGACCGGCAGCGTGTCGACGCCGGTCTGCACGCCCAGCTGGCGAAGCTGTTCCTGTGCGGCCGGACGGCGCGTGTCGAGAGATGCCATCAGCACCTTCTTCTTGTCGCGGTCGGTCAGGCGCTTGGCGATCTTGCCTGTGGTCGTGGTCTTGCCCGAACCCTGCAGACCCACCATCATGATGACGACGGGAGCGGCTGCATGCAGGTCGATCGAGACGCCTTCGGTGCCGAGCATCTCGACAAGTTCGTCATGCACGATCTTGACGACCATCTGGCCGGGCTTGATGGATTTCAGAACGGCTGCGCCGACAGCCTTTTCACGCACCTTGTCGGTGAAGGAACGCACGACTTCCAGCGCAACGTCCGCTTCCAGAAGCGCACGGCGAACCTCGCGCAGGGCGGCGGCAACATCGGCTTCCGTCAGCGCGCCACGGCCGGTCAGTCCATTCAGAATGGAACCAAGGCGGTCCTGGAGGTTTTCAAACATCGTTTCTTCCTTCTTCGTTCCGGGATCTCCGAAACGTCGGTGCTTTCGCTGCCAAAAACAAGACGCAAAGCCAAAAAGCACCCGAGGGCGCATCGCGCTGTCGGGTGTTGACCTCCGGGATCTCTTTATACCTTTGCGGGTCCCGGTCGGCGGCTTGGAGTCGTGAAACTGCCAGCTGATTGGCCGCGATAAACAGGAAAGTGCCGTGAAAGTCAAGACAGTGCCGGTTTTCATGCGGCAAAGCATGCCTTGTCATCTTTACGTGATCAGACGAAAGCTGCGATGGCGGTGCTTGAACGGCGTCGCCTGGCTTCTTATACCTTTCACATGAAACGTCGAAACTTCTTTCGTTTTTCCGCACTTGGTCTGCTTGCTCTTGCGGGCGGCGGCCTGTTTGCGCGCCGCTCTAACGCCAGCGCCTATTATAGTGGGCCGGTCTCCGATCATTTCGACGGGGTGCGTTTCTTCAATCCCGGCGGCTCGCCGCCCGGCAATTTCATGGGCCTCCTGAAATGGCGCTTCAACGGCGAGCGCGCCACGTGGCCGGAAAACTATCCCAGCCCGTTTCCGTTCGCAAAGCCGGAGCCCCGCATCGACGGCAAGGACATTCGCGTCACCTTCGTCGGTCACGCCTCCTTTCTCATCCAGACGGCAGGGCTGAATATTCTCATCGATCCGGTGTGGTCGCAGCGTACCAGCCCGTTCAGCTTCGCCGGTCCCAAACGCGTCAACCCGCCGGGCATCCGTTTTGAGGATTTGCCGCCGATCGATCTGGTGCTGGTGACGCATAATCACTACGACCATCTGGATATGGAAACGCTGAAGCGCCTGCATGTCGCGCACAAGCCGCTTTTCATCACGCCGCTTGGCAATGACTCCATCATCCGCACCGGCGTCGAGGCAGCGCGCATCAAGGTGGGGGACTGGGGCGATGTCCTTGAGATTGGTTCGGTCAAAATTCATTTCGAGCCGTGCCACCATTGGTCGGCGCGTGGGCTGAATGACCGGCGCATGGCGCTGTGGGCGGCCTTCGTCATCGAAACGCCTTATGGCAAGATTTATCATATAGGCGATACCGGCTTCCACGACGGCCTCAATTATCACGCCGCGCGCAAGAAACACGGTGAGTTCCGTCTCGCCAACCTGCCTTTCGGCGCCTATGAGCCGCGCTGGTTCATGAAGGGCCAGCACCAGAACCCGGCGGAAGCCGTGGAAGGCATGAAGATCTGCGGTGCGGCACATGTCTGCGGCCACCATTGGGGCACTGTGCAACTAACCGATGAAGCGGTCGAAGCTCCTCTTGTCGCGCTGAAGGCAGCGCTTGCTGAGCAGGGGATAGACGAGAGCCGCTTCCAGCCCATGCGGCCCGGCGAAGTCTTCGACGTACCTTCCGCCTGAGCGGCTCAGCGGTTTGCGCCGCAACAGTCTGGTAATTTGCCGTCCTTTCCGCCATATAGAGCGAAAGTGCGGGCAAAGCCCGTCTTTATTCCGGTTTCAGGTGGTTTTCAGGTTCAGTACGATGGCGGATACGGTCGAATTTGCGAAGATGAACGGGCTTGGCAACAAGATCCTCGTTGTCGACATGCGCGGCCGCAGGGATATGGTGACGCCTTCGGCGGCCATCGCGCTCAATGCCGATCCCGCCACGCAGTTCGATCAGATCATGGCGATCCACGATCCGCGTGTCGGCGGCACCGATGCATTCATCGATATCCTTAATTGCGACGGCACGAAGGCGCAGGCCTGCGGCAACGGCACGCGCTGCGTGGTGCAGGCGCTGTCCTCTGAAACCGGCAAGACCACCTTCACCTTCCAGACGGTGGCGGGCATCCTGAACGCCGTTGAGCATGAAGACGGCATGATTTCCGTTGATATGGGCCTGCCGCGTTTTCGCTGGAGCGACATTCCGCTTTCTGAAGAGTTCCACGATACGAGCCGCATCGAGTTGCAGATCGGGCCGATCGACGCGCCAATCCTGCATTCGCCCGCCGTCATGTCCATGGGAAACCCGCACGCCATTTTCTGGGTGGATCGCGATCCGATGGAGTTCGATCTGGAGCGCTTCGGCCCGCTTCTGGAAAACCACCCGATGTTCCCTGAAAAGGCCAATATCACCCTGGCGCAGGTTATTTCCGACAGTGCGCTTCGCACCCGCACCTGGGAGCGCGGCGCCGGGCTGACGCTCGCCTGCGGTTCTGCCGCATGTGCCGCTGCCGTTTCCGCTGCGCGCACCGGCCGCACGGGCAGGAAAGTCACCATCGATGTCGCCTCCAGCCCCGTGCGTGTGCCGCTGACAATTGAATGGCGCGAGGACAACCACGTCATCATGACGGGGCCGGCCGAATGGGAATGGTCCGGCATGGTCGATCCCATCAACGGCACCTGGTCGCGCGATGCCGTGGCTGAGCAGGGGGCCATATGAGCGGCGTCGAGGTCATAACCTTCGGCTGCCGTCTCAATACCTATGAATCGGAAGTGATGCGGGGGGAGGCCGAAAAGGCCGGGCTCAACAATGCCGTCTTGGTCAATACCTGCGCGGTGACGGGCGAGGCGGTGCGCCAGGCGCGCCAGGCCATCCGTCGGGCAAGGCGCGACAATCCGCATGCGCGCATCATCGTGACCGGCTGTGCTGCCCAGACTGAAAAACAGATCTTTGCCGAGATGCCCGAAGTGGATGCGGTGCTGGGCAATGAGGAAAAGCTGAAAAGCGCCTCCTATCGCGCACTGCCGGATTTCGGCGTTTCGGCGGAAGAAAAGCTGCGCGTCAACGACATCATGAGCATCAAGGCGACGGCGCCGCAGATGGTCAAGCACATTGACGGGCATGTCCGTGCCTTCATTCAGGTGCAGAACGGCTGCGACCATCGCTGTACCTTCTGCATCATTCCCTATGGGCGGGGCAATTCCCGCTCCGTGCCGATGGGCGCTGTGGTCGAGCAGGCGCGCAGGCTGGTGGAAAGCGGCTATTGCGAAATCGTCCTGACCGGGGTGGATGCTACCAGCTACGGTGCCGACCTGCCGGGCGAACCTTCGCTAGGGCTTCTTGCCAAAACATTGCTGAAGCAGGTGCCGGAAATCTTGAGACTTCGGCTATCCTCGATCGACAGCATCGAGGCCGACCACCATCTGATGGATCTGATTGCCGGTGAGGCGCGTTTCATGCCGCATCTTCACCTGTCCCTCCAGCATGGCGACGACATGATCCTGAAACGCATGAAACGCCGTCATTTGCGGGCCGATGCCATCCGTTTCTGTCACGAGGTGCGGTCGCTCCGGCCGGATATCGCATTCGGTGCTGATATGATCGCAGGTTTTCCGACCGAGAACGAAGAGATGTTCGAAAACGCCGCGACGCTTGCGGAAGAATGCGGCATTTCCAGCCTGCACGTATTTCCCTACAGCCCGCGTTCCGGCACGCCGGCGGCGCGTATGCCGCAGCTCGACCGTGCGCTGGTGAAGGAGCGGGCGGCGAGGCTTCGCGAACGTGGCGAGGCACTCAGGCTCGTGCATCTGCAAAATATGGTTGGTTCGACGCAAACGATCCTCGTTGAAAACACCGGTTTTGCGCATACCGACAATTTCACGCTGGTGGCGGCGCCCGATCTTCTCACGCGCACTCTTGCGCAGGTTGAGATTACCGGCCACAACGGCAAACATCTGAACATGAAGCTTCTCGCAGCGGACGCGGCCTGAAGCGGCACAGGAAAAGACACGGGAACGACCATGGCCCTCGGCTTCATCAAAAAAGTCTTTTCTTTCGGCAAGGACAAGGCCGGGACTGACGGCAAGCCGCAAGAGGATTCCGCGCTTGAACGCGCCAGAGAAAATGTCTCTTTCGATGAGGCGCTGAGCGAAGCCGAAGCGCATCCCATTGTCGAAAAAGACCCTGTTTCCGAACTCGAGATCGAGACGGCCGGTGGGCCCGCTCCGGATGCCGATGCGGCCCTTTCCGATGACCAGGAGGAAGAGGACGCGCCACTTCTGCCCGGTGCCGAGCAGGCCGGAGACATCGGCGTTGTTCCGCTGTCGCTGTTGCAGGCCGAAGCCGCCGCCGAAGAACAGGCCGAGGTTTTGCCCGAAGCTGCCGATGCCGTGCTCGATGCAGATGCGATGGATGCGCTGCTCGATGAGGCGGAGGCTGCCGGTGCCGTTGAGCCCTCTGCCGTTTCGCCGATCTTGCCGAAAGGTTTTGCGGCGGCAAGCGAGCGCGAAGAGCCTGTCGCCGAAGCGCCGCAGCCGAAGCTCAGCTGGTTCCAGCGCCTGCGGGCCGGGCTTGCGCGCACCTCCTCGCAACTTACCACCCAGATTTCGGCGCTGTTCACCAAGCGCAAGCTGGATGAGGATACGCTCGACGAACTGGAAGACCTTCTCATCCAGTCGGATCTGGGTGTCGAGACCGCCATGCGCATCACCGGCGCCCTGTCTTCGGAACGTTACGGCAAGGATGTCAGCGGCGAGGACGTGGCGCGCATCATGGCAGGTGAGATCACCAAGGTCCTGAAACCTGTCGCCAAGCCGCTGGAACTCGATCTTTCACACAAGCCGCATGTCATTCTCGTCGTCGGCGTGAACGGCACCGGCAAAACCACGACCATCGGCAAGCTCGCCTCCAAGCTCTCGGGCTCTGGCCTCAAGGTCATGCTCGCGGCCGGCGATACGTTCCGTGCGGCGGCAATCGAGCAGCTCAAGATCTGGGCGGATCGCACCGGCTCGCAATTCATCGGCACCAAGCTCGGTGCGGATGCCTCGGGTCTCGCTTACGACGCCTATGAGCAGGCGCGTGCGCAAAAAAGCGATGTGCTCATCATTGATACTGCCGGCCGTTTGCAGAACAAGACGGAGCTGATGGCGGAGCTGGAAAAGATCGTGCGCGTGCTCGGCAAGCTCGATCCCGATGCGCCGCATACCGTGCTTCAGACACTGGACGCCACGACCGGGCAGAACGCCTTGAACCAGGTGGAGATATTCCGCAATGTTGCGGGTGTTTCGGGCCTGATTATGACAAAATTGGATGGCACGGCGCGGGGCGGTATCCTCGTGGCCATTGCCGCCAAACACAAGCTGCCGGTGTATTTCATTGGTGTGGGTGAAGGCGTGGACGATCTGGAGCCCTTCGAGGCGGAAGATTTCGCCAAAGCCATTGCGGGAGTTTGAGTATGGATATTGAAAGCAATTCCAAGGAAAGCGAAAAGATGGTGGCGGAAATCAGCCCGCTCCTGAAATTCGTGCTCGAGCTTGGCCCGCTTATGGTGTTCTTTTTCGCCAATTCCCGCGGCGAATGGCTGGCCTCCACTTTTCCGGTACTGACGGAGTTCGGCGGGCCGATCTTCATCGCCACCGGCCTGTTCATGATCGCAACCGCAATTGCGCTTTCCGTCTCATGGATGCTGACACGCAAGCTGCCGATCATGCCGCTGATATCAGGCATCGTGGTTCTCGTGTTCGGTGCGTTGACGCTGTGGCTGCAGAACGATACCTTCATCAAGATGAAGCCAACCATCGTCAATGCGCTGTTCGGCGTCATTCTGCTGGGCGGCCTGTTTTTCGGCCAGTCGCTGCTTGGCTATGTCTTCAATTCGGCCTTCAGGCTGAACGATGAGGGCTGGCGCAAGCTGACGCTGCGCTGGGGCGTGTTCTTCCTCTTTCTCGCCGTGCTGAACGAGGTGGTCTGGCGCATGTTCTCAACCGACGCATGGGTTGCGTTCAAGGTGTGGGGCACGATGCCGATCACGATCATCTTCACCATGGCGCAAATGCCGCTCGTCATGCGTCATTCGCTCGAACCGCTGAACAAGGACGAAAAATGACAGTTGCAGAGATGCCGGCTTCCCGTCCGCGCTCGTTCAAATGGTTCGGTGTCGCCGCCGGACTTCTTCTCCTGCAGATCGTCATCCTCTATGCCATGGGCCGCATTCCCATTTGCGAATGCGGTTATGTGAAGCTGTTCGAACCCGGTGTGAACACGCCGGGCAATTCCCAGCATCTTGCCGACTGGTACACGCCCTCACACATTATCCACGGCTTCCTGTTTTACGGGCTCGCCTGGCTGCTGTTTCGCAAGAAACCCCTTTCCATGCGGCTTTCTTTTGCGGTTTTGATAGAGGCAGCGTGGGAAATTCTCGAAAACTCGCCGCTCATTATCGATCGTTACCGCACGGCGACCATGGCGCTGGGTTATACCGGCGACAGCATCCTGAACTCCGCTATGGACACCGTTTTCATGGCGCTGGGTTTCCTCTTCGCCGCCCGCGTGCCGGTGTGGCTGACGGTTGTGATCGCCATCTTCTTTGAAATCTTCACCGGCTGGCTGATCCGCGATAATCTGACGCTGAACGTAGTGATGCTTGTCTGGCCCGTCGAAGCGATCAAGCAATGGCAGAACGCGCTCCCGCCAATGTGAAGATATCTGCCCGTACGTGCGTCGGAAAGGCACGAAAACCCTGCGTTATATGCAAGTTTTCTTAAGGGCATTGCGGTAGTGTCCGGGCTCAAAGGCTCGTCTTTCCGTCCGGCAGAACACTGTGCAAGATAATTTCGCCTACCTTCTCCCCTTCATCATGCTGACATTCGGTGTGGTATTCCTGTTCCTGCAGAGGACCGGCCACGCTTCGGCGCGATATTGGGGTTTCGGATATCTTTCGGCGGCGTTTGGTTTTGCCGCACCTCTGGTGCTTGGCGGCTTGCCCTTCGAAGTACAGGCGATCGTCTCGAACCTGTTGTTTTTCTCTGCCTTTTTTCTCTACGGCCATGCGCTGCTTACCCATTTCGGACGGCCGCTTTATACGACGACGCGACTGTCGATCGTGGCTGCGGCGGTTTTGCTGGTCTCGTTCCATGTCTTCGTCACACCGGATCTGAAACGTGAGCTGGTCATCGGTGATCTTGTCTGCGCCCTGCTGCTCGCCATCCCGGTCTGGATCGTGCGGAAGCGACCCCTGGCGCTTGCAGACAGGCTGATGGTGGCGATTGCGTCACTCGTGGTGCTCGAAACGCTGGTGCGCATCGGCATGTTGCTGGTGATGACGCCGAACGGTTCGATGATCGAACTCAGTGAATTCTTCGAATCCGATTATGCTTTCTACATGCAGCTTGCCGCGAGCATATTCGGCTTTCTGCTTGCGCTATCCGTACTCGCGAGCCAGATTTCCGTGACTGTCGACCGGCACCTGCAAGCGGCTGAGCACGATCCGCTGACGGATGTGCTGAACCGCCGTGGATTCGACCGGCGCGTTCCCGATTTTCGCAGCGGGACACCGATAGGCGCAGTAATTGCGTGCGACATAGACCATTTTAAGCGTATCAACGATGACTATGGCCACGCCGCCGGTGATATCGTTCTCATCGGCCTTTCAGACCTTCTCAGGAAAAGCGCGCGTAGCGACGCTCTGGTGGCGCGTTTCGGTGGCGAGGAATTCGTGGTTTTCCTGCCCGGCCACACCGCCGCCGCGGCCGGTCACCTTGCCAATGCCATGCGTTTGAACCTTCTGTCGCTGGATTGGCGTAGCCGTGGCGTGGCCACCAAGGTCACGGCGAGCTTCGGCGTTTCAGCTGTCGCGAGAGGAGATCATTCAATTCACGATGCGATCAAACGCGCCGATGACAGCCTGTATGCGGCAAAGCGTGGTGGCCGCAATCAGGTCGTGCTTGAAGGGATGGGTTTGCAGGCGACAGCCGAAGGGCCGTCGCTAAGGGTGATTTCCAAGGTATAATACCGTTCGGCGCGCGGGCTACTTTCCGGCCGCAGCGGTGATCGCCGGCAATAAATCCCGCTCGACGCTGCGGGCATCGAAGGGGCCGACCTTTTTGTAGAGGATCGTGCCGTCGGCGCCGACCAGATAGCTTTCAGGGATACCATAGACACCCCAGTCGATCGCGGCCTTGCCGTTCGGGTCGACGCCTATCGCGGCAAAGGGATTGCCGAGTTCGCCGAGAAAACGAAGCGCGTTGTCCGGTTTGTCCTTATAGTTGATGCCGACGACGGTGATGCGTTTGTCTTTCGCCAATTCCTGAAGGATGGGATGCTCCTGACGGCACGGAATGCACCAGGAGGCGAAGACGTTGACCAGCGTCAGCTTACCCTTGACGGCGGCCTCGTTGAGGGCCGGCAGGTTTGAGCCTTCCAGCGGCGGCAGCGACAGTGCGGGCGCCTTGGTTCCGATGAGCGCCGATGGAATGGCGCTGATATCCAGCCCGTTGACGTCCTGATCGTAGAGCATCTTGCCGGCGATAATGGCAAAACCGCCGAAAAGCAGAAGCGGCAGAAGCGCCAGGGCATATCGTGTGCGCCCCGTGCTTTTGGCTTTGGTGTTCTGGTCCTGGCTGGCCTGCGTCATCGGGTTTCACCCGCAGAAGCGGCTTTTGCCCTGCGGCGCACGCCGGATGCTTCCAGTTCTTTCAGTTCCCGTTTGCGCGCCTGACCATCCAGGATGACCCAGGCGATGAGACAGAGGACAACAAGGCCGGTCGCCGCATAGGACATGCCGATATAAAAGGCGTGTGTCATGTTGTCATGCCTCCCGGTTTGCCATGCGGGCGGCAAGCCGCCGTTGGGCTGCCACGCGCCGGCGCCAGATTTCGTTACGCATTGCGGCGATGTGCAACGTGAAGAACAGTAGCGTGAAGCCGATCGCCATGGTCAGAAGCGGCCAGAGAAACTCCGAATCGATTGCCGAGCCGCCCATGCGGATGACGCTTGCCGGCTGGTGAAGCGTGTTCCACCATTCAACTGAAAACTTGATGATGGGAATATTCACAAAACCAACGAGGATGAGCACGGCGCTGACACGGGCGGCCCTGGAAGGGTCGTCCATGGCGCGGTTGAGCGCTATCAGGCCAAGATACATCAGAAAAAGCACAAAGACGGACGTCAGCCGCGCGTCCCATACCCACCAGGTTCCCCACATGGGTTTACCCCAGAGCGAGCCGGTAACAAGCGCAATCAGCGTGAAGGCGGCGCCTATGGGTGCGGCCGCCTTGTGGCTGACATCCGCAACCGGATGACGCCAGACGAGCGTGCCGATCGCTGAGACCGCCATGACCGTATAACACATCATCGAAAGCCAGGCGGAGGGGACATGCACATACATGATGCGCACGGTATAACCCTGCTGGTAGTCGCCATCTGTCGTGAAAGACAGATAGAGACCGGCGGCCAGCACCAGTGCCGTCAGGACCGCAAGCCAGGGCAGAATGCGTGCCGAGAGCGCCAGAAACCGCGTGGGATTGGCGAGATCACTGAATTTGGTGATGGTGAAAGTCTGCTGGTTCATGCCGTTTGTGTAACCCGAGAATGGCTGCCCCGCAATTGATCGCCGTCAATCGTAGATCGGCAATTGCGGTTTCATCAATCCATAACATTGCGCAATGCCAAAGCGGCAAAGAAAGGACCGGTCACGGCTGAAAATAACGTGATCGCGCAGAGAATGAGGAAGGGCGGCAGAAAGGGTGCCGGATCCTGCACCGCCGCATAGGACGCGCTGACGCCGAAGATCAGTACCGGAATGGCCAATGGCAGCACAAGGATGGAGACCAGAAGGCCGCCGCGCGGCAAGGCAACGGCGACAGCGGCACCCACCGCGCCGATGAAGGTAATGGCGGGCGATCCGACAAGGAGTGTGAGCATCACCGCGCCGATCGCCACTTCGTCCATGTTCATGAACAGGCCGATGAGCGGCGAGGCGATGACCAGTGGCAGACCCGTTCCCACCCAATGTGCCAGGCATTTGACGAGCACGGTCAGCACAAGCGGGTTTTCCTGCATGAGTATGAGGTCTAGCGAGCCGTCATCCCGCTCTGCCTGAAACAGCCTGTCGAGGCCGAGGAGGGTGGAGAGCAGCGCGCCGATCCAGACAATGGCTGGGCCGATGCGTGCAAGCAGATTGAGATCAGGCCCGACACCGAAGGGGATGACGGCGACAACGGTCATGAAGAACAAGACGCCGATCAGCGCGCCACCGCCGGCGCGGATGGAGAGTTTCAGGTCGCGGAGGAAGAGGGCGGTCATTGGAGGCGCCTCGGTAGGCGGGCATACCCCGCACACGCACCCATCACGCCCAAGCCTCCACACCTGCAAAGCCCGTCATCTGCAATTCCCGCGCATTGTCGAGCCCAAGCGGCTGATGGGTCGCAGCCATGACGATGCCGCCTCTCCTCAGGTGGCTCTTGACCAGATCCGTAAACATGCCGTCCGCTGCTTTGTCGAGCGCCGCTGTCGGCTCGTCGAGAATCCACACCGGCCGCCACGCGATCAAAAGTTTTGCCATGGCAAAACGTCGCTGCTGGCCTGCGGACAGGTAACCGAAGGGCAGGTGGGTGATGCCCGCAAGGCCGACGATGTCTGCCGCCTCATCGATATCGACACCGGCGCCGCCGGTGAAGTCACCGAGAAAGTCTTTCCAGAACCGCAGATTCTCCGAAACCGTCAGTTCCGTTTTCATTGCGTTGCGATGGCCGAGATAATGGCAGGCCTCCGATGGACGCATGTCCGCTTCTATTCCTTTGCCGGCTATCTTTACCCAGCCCTGCTCGGGGCGCAGCAGGCCGGCTACAGTGCGCAGAAGCGTGGATTTTCCCGAGCCGTTGCGGCCGGTCAGCACCAGCGCTTCGCCGTCACTTAACTTGAAGGAAATGTTCATGAATATGAAATCTTCGCCGCGTCGCACGCCAAGATTTTCCGCGGTCAAATCCATGCTGCGTTTCCGTATAAGATTTTCATCGTCTCGCATAAAAAAATCGATTTGATTTCCTGAATGGTCTGGCACGTTTCTGAGAAATTATCTATATGGGTGTCAACCACGCCAGCGGCCGGCGTGAACATCATCTTGCGCCGGACTTGACGATTGCGAGGAGCAATTTTCACGTGCGGACAGCGGAAATGGTCGTACCCGCATCCTGATGTGCATGAGTGCATAGGTGTCCGCACGCACGTGTTGGCTATCAGAGTAAGCGGGGTTTTTTATCCATGCCCAAATCACTCGACAGTTTTCATTGTCGTTCCGTCCTTACCGTTGATGGTAAGGACTACGTCTATTTCAGCCTTCCCAAGGCTGAGGCAAACGGCCTGAAGGGCGTTTCCAAGCTCCCCTATTCCATGAAAGTTCTTCTGGAAAACCTGCTTCGTTTCGAGGACGGCCAGTCCGTCACCAAAGAGCATATTCTGGCCGTTGCAGAGTGGCTGAACAATAAGGGCCTGACCGAAAACGAAATCGCTTATCGTCCCGCCCGCGTTCTCATGCAGGACTTCACCGGCGTTCCGGCTGTGGTCGATCTCGCCGCCATGCGCGATGCCATGGTGTCGCTCGGTGGCGACCCGGAAAAGATCAATCCGCTCGTTCCCGTCGACCTCGTGATCGACCACTCTGTTATCGTTGACGAATTTGGCACGCCGACGGCGTTTGCCCGAAACGTCGAGCTTGAATATGAGCGCAATGGCGAGCGTTACCGCTTCCTGAAGTGGGGCCAGCAGGCATTCAAGAACTTCCGCGTGGTTCCGCCCGGTACCGGCATCTGTCACCAGGTAAACCTCGAATATCTCGGCCAGACCATCTGGACCAAGGAAGAGGACGGCGAAACGATCGCTTACCCGGATACCTGCGTCGGCACCGACAGCCACACCACCATGATCAACGGTCTTGGCGTTCTCGGCTGGGGCGTTGGCGGTATCGAGGCTGAAGCAGCGATGCTCGGCCAGCCTGTCTCCATGCTCCTGCCCGAGGTCATCGGCTTCAAGCTGACCGGCAAGGTGAAGGAAGGCGTGACTGCGACCGACCTCGTGCTGACCGTCGTGCAGATGCTGCGCAAGAAGGGCGTGGTTTCCAAATTCGTCGAATTCTTCGGCCCCGGCCTCGATTCGATGACGCTGGCCGACCGTGCCACCATCGGCAATATGGGTCCCGAATATGGCGCTACCTGCGGCTTCTTCCCGGTTGACGGCGAGACCATCAACTATCTGACCATGTCCGGTCGCACCAAGGACCGTATCGCGCTTGTCGAAGCCTATTCGAAGGCGCAGGACATGTGGCGGACGGGCGACGGTTCCGACCTCGTCTTCACCGACACCCTTGAACTCGACCTCGGCGACGTCGTGCCATCCATGGCCGGTCCGAAGCGTCCGGAAGGCCGTCTGCCGCTCGAAACCATTGCACCGAATTTCGCGGCGGCTCTCGAGAACGACTACAAGAAGCCCGGCCAACTCCACAGCCGCTATGCGGTTGAGGGTGAGGAGTTCGATCTCGGCCATGGCGATGTGGCGATTGCCGCCATCACCTCCTGCACCAACACGTCCAACCCTTCCGTTCTCATCGCTGCCGGCCTTCTCGCCCGCAATGCGGTTGCCAAGGGTCTGAAGTCCCAGCCGTGGGTGAAGACCTCGCTGGCGCCGGGGTCGCAGGTCGTTGCCGAATATCTCGACAAGTCGGGTCTGCAGAAGGATCTCGATGCGATTGGCTTCAACCTCGTCGGTTTCGGCTGCACCACCTGCATCGGCAACTCCGGCCCGCTGCCCGCACCGATCTCCAAGACGATCAACGACAAGGGCCTGATCACGGCCGGCGTCCTCTCCGGCAACCGCAACTTCGAAGGCCGTATCTCGCCCGATGTTCAGGCGAACTATCTCGCCTCGCCGCCGCTCGTCGTGGCCTACGCGCTTGCCGGCACAGTCCAGAAGGACCTGACGAAGGAGCCGATCGGCGACGACCAGAACGGCAATCCGGTCTATCTCAAGGATATCTGGCCGACTTCGCAGGAAATCCAGGAATTCATCCTGAAATACGTCACACGCGAACTTTACGAATCGAAGTACGCTGATGTCTTCAAGGGTGACGCGAACTGGCAGGCCGTTCAGGTTCCCCCGGGCCAGACCTATGCCTGGGACGACAAGTCGACCTATGTTCAGAACCCGCCTTACTTCGTGGGCATGGGCAAGACTGGTACGGGCCTTACGAACATCAAGGGCGCCCGCGTTCTCGGTCTCTTCGGCGACAAGATCACAACCGACCACATTTCCCCGGCCGGTTCGATCAAGGCTGCTTCGCCCGCCGGCGCCTATCTGACGGAGCACGGCGTGGGCGTTGCCGACTTCAACCAGTACGGTACGCGTCGCGGCAACCATGAAGTCATGATGCGCGGCACCTTCGCCAATATCCGCATCCGCAACCACATGCTCGGCCCGAACGGCAAGGAAGGTGGCTACACCATCCACTATCCGTCGAAGGAAGAGATGTCGATCTACGACGCTGCCATGAAGTACAAGGCGGAGGGCGTTCCGCTCGTCATCTTCGCCGGTGTCGAATATGGCAACGGTTCTTCCCGCGACTGGGCGGCGAAAGGCACCAACCTGCTCGGCGTCAAGGCAGTCATCGCACAGTCCTTCGAGCGTATCCACCGCTCCAACCTCGTCGGCATGGGCGTCGTTCCCTTCGTCTTCGAGGAAGGCACGACCTGGGCAAGCCTTGATCTCAAGGGTGATGAAGTCGTCGAGATCGATGGTCTCGAAGGTGAAATCAAGCCGCGTGAAAAGAAGATCGCCAAGATCACCTACAGCGACGGTTCGGTGAAGGAAGTTCCGCTTCTTTGCCGCATCGATACGCTGGATGAAGTGATCTACATGAACAATGGCGGCATTCTGCAGACGGTTCTTCGCGATCTGGTTGCCTGACAAAGCTCAGACCAGCAAAGGACGCCGGGATTTTTCCCGGCGTCTTTGCGTTTCATCATCTCTTTTTTTGTGATTGCCACTCACCCCTTCGTGACTTTCTATTGAAGTGGAATAGACGTTATTTTCCGGTTTGAATCCGGTTGGGTTGATCGCATCAATTCGTCTGGATATCTGCTCCGGACAAAGGTTCTTGTAATGCCGCTGAAATTGCCCCTGTCGATATGTCTTCTCGGCACGTTCCTCGTCACATCCGCGCATGCGCAGGAAGCTGTGAAGGGCGTTGTCGAGTTGTTTACATCGCAGGGATGCGCGTCCTGCCCGCCGGCGGACGAAGCGTTGCGCAAGATGATCCAGAAGGGTGATGTGGTCGGCCTCTCCTACCATGTCGACTACTGGAATTATCTTGGCTGGACAGATTCCCTGGCATCGAAGGAAAATACAGAGCGGCAATATGGCTACATGCGCGCCCTCGGCCGCAACGGTGTCTATACGCCGCAGGCCATCCTGAACGGTCGCGACCACGTCAAGGGTGCGGATGTCCGCGGGATTTACGACAGGCTGGATGCTTTCAAGCGGGAGGGCCAGGGGCTGAACGTGCCGGTCGCGTCCAAATTTGCCGGTGACGAGGTGGAGATCGATATTGGCGCCGGTAGCGGCAAGGCCGATGTCGTGGTCGCCTATTTCACGCGCGAACAGACGGTGGATGTGCAGAAAGGCGAAAACCAGGGGAAGAAAATGTCCTACTGGCACAGCGTCTATGACGTGCAAACGGTTGGAATGTGGGATGGTTCACCGATGACGGTGAAGCTCCCGGCGAGCGTGGTGGCAAAGGTGAAAAAGGGCGGCTGCGCCGTGCTGTTGCAAACGGCAAATGCCAGCGGCGATCCGGCGGCAATCGTCGGCGCAAGTATTTTACTGGGGAATGAAACACCCTGATCGCCTGTCTGGCGATGGAAGATCCGATCCGGGCATTGGGGGCTGGGGGTAAAGGGTCAATGCACCGGATCGGGTCATCTTGGTGCCTAGGCATCAATTGACAATAGGACTATTCCATTCAATTCGGGCCATGGTTTGACCGAAATACGGCAGGCCGTGCTAAAATGGCTGCCTAAATGGTTACCTTTTTTACCCCTGCTTTTTTCTAAGGCAACGTCCTTATGGGCATCGGAGGGCGTCTTTCTGCGTCGCAGACGCCGGGTTTCGCTGCCGTCCTAAGACCGTAAAACCCGCCTCCAAAGTTGCGATCTCATGTTCAATGGCTGTTCGAGACTTGCAATTTTGTCTTCTCCGGCTCACATTAATCGGACGACTTGGGTGGAATCGGAGGTATTGGATGACCGATCAACCGGATGTGCAGCAGGTTCAGACCGCTTCACGCGACAGTTCCACCGTTGTCGATCTCCGCGAGTACAAAAAAGATAAAGACCCTCTGCCAATTACATTCCACCGGCGTGAGCTGGATGCGATCCTGCGCATCTATGGCCGCATGGTGGGAGAGGGCGAGTGGCGCGACTATGCCATCGACCACTTGAAGGAAAAGGCGGTATTTTCAGTCTTTAAACGCTCGGGTGAAATGCCGCTCTACAGGATCGAGAAGAACCCCAAGCTGGCGGCGAAACAGGGGGCCTATTGCGTGGTGAATACGGATGGCCGCATTCTCAAACGTGGCCACGAGCTGCCGCAGGTTCTCAAGGTTTTCGACAAGGTCCTGAAGCTCATCGAGTGAGATGAGACGGGACGAGCTACCCTGCCGCAGCTTCGTGCGGACACGCGGGTGGAGAGGCGATCAAGTCTCGAATTTCGGTAAATAAAAAGGCGGCCGAATGGCCGCCTTTTGCATGTTTGCCAGTTGGGTTGCTGCCCTTACTTGTCACGGTTGCCCATGAACTGCAGGAGGAACATGAACAGATTGATGAAGTCGAGATAGAGCGTCAGCGCACCCATGATCGCCTTGCGGCCAGCCACGGCAACTTCGTCGCCATCGAAATACATTTCCTTGATCTTCTGCGTGTCATAGGCGGTGAGGCCAGCGAAGATCAGCACACCAATCGCGGAGATCGCGAACTGCAGCGCGGAAGAGGCGAGGAAGATGTTGACGATGGACGCGATGATCAGGCCGAACAGACCCATGATCAGGAACGAACCCATGCCCGAAAGGTCTTTCTTCGTGGTGTAACCGTAAAGCGAGAGCGCGCCGAACGAGGCAGCGGTCACGAAGAACGTCTGTACGACGCTCTGGCCGGTATAGACCAGGAAGATCGAAGACAGGGACACGCCCATCAGCGCCGCATAGACCCAGAAGGTCATCTGGGCGGCAGAAACGCTCATGTTCTGGATACGGAAGCTAAGAAAGAACACCAGTCCGAGCGGTGCGAGCATCACAACCCAGCGCAACGGCGATGCATAGAGCAACTGGGCGAAAGCCGGATTGGTGGTCGCGAGCGTGAAGGTAGCGAACGCCGCAACACCGGTGATGACCAGAGCCAGTGCCATAAGGTTGTAAACCTTGAGCATGTAGGCACGAAGACCTTCATCGATCATCGCACCAGTCTGTGCACGGGTCTGGGCCATGCGGTTCTGGTAGTTATTGAAGTCAGCCATTGTTTCCTCTTTTGAGCTCCGTAATTGCTACGGTGTCGGGATACCTCCCGGGCGCCGCTGCGGAGCTTCAGCAAGCCTGCCCAAGAATATGATGGCAGAACGTGTCCGATACAAGGCCTTTTGCAGTCGAAAAGACACCATATGCGCGAAAAGCGCTCACGTTTCAGCGATCATTACAAAGAATTAATCGTTAAAGTTAAGCAGCGCACAACCGAAGATTATTCACCCGCCTGCCGCAAAACCGGAGCGGCCTTCTGCCCGAGAATTCGCCATGTACCCATGAGGCCGATGCCTACCGTCATGACGAGGGCGACGACGACCGTGCCGATCGCCACATCCGGCAGGAAACTGGAGGGCAGCTTCATGATGCGGGAAATGACGAACCAGGCGGAGACGCCGCCGGCAAAAAGCGCAAAAACGGCGGTGGCGAGACCGAGCATCATATATTCATAGGAGAAGGCGCGGATCAGCAGGCTGCGTGTACCGCCCAGTGTTTTCAGGATCACCGCATCATGGGTGCGGGCACGGTTTCCGGCGGCAAGAGCGCCGGCGAGAACGAGGACGGAGGCTATGAGCGCAACGGCCGCTGCTGCGCGTATGGCGGTGGCAAGCTGGCCGACCAGCCGGTTGACCACATCGAGCGCGTCCTTCACGCGTACGCTTGTTATCGTCGGGTAGGCGTTGGTGACGGCGCGCAATATCTGGCCCTCCTCGCTTGCGGATGCGGAGGGGTCAGCGAGTGTGGCAAGCCAGGTATGTGGTGCGCCACGGAAGGTATTGGGTGAAAACACCATGACGAAATTGATCGACAGCGATTCCCATTCGACATTGCGCAGATTGGCGATCTTTGCCGTGATGCTGCGGCCGAGCACGTTGACGGTAACGGTGTCGCCGATCTTGAGGCCCAGTTCCTGCGCCTCTTTCGCCGCAAAAGAGACCAGCGGCTCGCCGCTATAATCCGGTCCCCACCATGTTCCTTCGGTCAGCTTGGCGTTTTCGGGAGCATCCTGCGAATAGGTTATGCCCCGATCACCGCGCAGCAGCCAGCGACCGGATGGCGGCACGTCTATCTTCGTCACGTCCTCGCCATTGAGCGCCAGAATGCGGCCGCGCAGCATCGGCACCTCGGTCAGCGTGCCCTGAGGCGCTTCTTGCCTGAGAAGATCGCGGAAACCCTGCAACTCGGTGCCCTGAATATCCACGAAGAAGAAATTCGGCGCTCGTTCCGGCAGGCTGTCGGTCAGTTCGCGGCGCAGATTGCCGTCGATAAGCGTCAGGGTCACCAGCAACGTCAGCCCGAGGCCGAGGGAGAGAACGACGGAGGGGGTGAGCGCACCCGGCCGGTGAATATTGCCGATCGCCAGGCGAAGGGCGGCGGAATGAACGCGCGGGCTGCGTTTGGCGATGGCCTTGACGCCCGACGCCACCAGTCGCAGCACCACAAACGCGAAGGCGATGGCGGCAAGGAAAACCGAGGCGATGAAACGTTCTTCTGCCGAAAAGATGGCAAGTATGGCCAGCGCAGCCAACAACAAGCCCGTCACTGCGAGATAAGGCCAGGACGGCCAGCTGCCCTCCTCGAACCCCTGCTCTCGAAAAAGGGCGGTCGCGGGAACTTCGCGCGCCTGGCCGAGTGGCACGATGGCGAAGGCAAGTGTCGTCAAGATGCCGAACAGGGCGGCAAGACCAAGTGCTGCCGGATAGAAGGCAAGCTCTTTCGGTACCGGAAGCACACCCTCCAGAAACCGCATGGCGATCAGCGGGGCGATGGCGCCCACAGCGAGGCCTATGATGATGCCAACGGCGGCAATGAACACGATCTGGAAGAGATAGGTCATGGTGACCACGGAAGCCGGCGCGCCGAGGCATTTCAGCGAGGCGATCGTGGTGCGCTTGGAATCGAGGAACGCGCGAACGGCGTTCGCAACGCCGACGCCGCCAACGATGAGGGCAGTCAGGCCCACCAGCGTCAGGAATTGCGAGAAGCGGTTGACGTTTTCGGTAAGCGATGGCGCTGCCCGGTCACTCGTGCGGATGGACCAGCCGGCATCGGGAAACGTCTTGTTGGCCGCATCGGTCATCGTTGCCCGCGCTGCAGGATCGTTCAGCATGATCTTGTAGGCGTGTTCGACCAGACTTCCGTTCTGAACGAGGCCTGAGGCGAAAAGCGCATCGCGGCTGACCATCAGCCTTGGGGCAAAACCGAAGCCGTCGGACAGGGCATCCGGCTCGTCGACAACCGTGCCGGTCAGTTTCAGCTTCACATTACCGAGAAGGATGTCGTCGCCGACCTTGATGCCCAGCCGCTCCAGGAGAAGCGGCGCGGCCACGGCGCCATAGGTATCGCCGTTCGCAGCCAGAAGCTCGCTCAGAGGCCGGTTTGGATCTGCCACGAACGCGCCGTAAAGCGGATAGGCGCCGTCTACGGCCTTCACTTCCGTCAGCGTCTGTTCGGAACCATCGGCAAGGCGCGCCATGGAGCGCAGCCCGGTGGAAACCGCAATTTTGCCGAGGCCATCGAGGTAGGCCCGTTCCTCTGCGGTTGCCTCCCTGTTGCGCAGCTCGAAGCGCACATCGCCAGCCAGTATCGATTGGCCTTCCGTCGCAATCGCGCTGGTGACGGCACGTGACACGGAGTTGACGGCGGCAATGGCGCCGGTTCCGAGCGCGATGCAGGCGAGGAAAATATAGAAGCCACGAAGGCCGCCGCGAATTTCGCGCCGCGCGAGCCTCAATGCGTTTTTGATGTTGGCAACAGACGGGAGAATGGAGCCGATCATGCCGATACCGCCCTGGCCATATGGGCAGCGGCGCTGTCACCCTCTATCTCGCCGGAGCGCACTTTGATCTGTCTTGAACAACGAGCGGCCAGTGACGGATCATGGGTGACAAGGATCATCGTCATGCCGCGTTCGGCCTGTTTTGAGAAAAGAAGATCGGCGATCTGCTGGCCCGTATCCGCATCCAGATTACCGGTCGGTTCGTCTGCAATCAACACGGCGGGGGAGGGTGCAAGCGCGCGGGCGATCGCAACACGCTGCTGTTCGCCACCGGAGAGCTGGCCGGGATAATGGTTGAGGCGTTCGCCGAGACCGACAGCAACGAGTTCCCGTTTGGCGATCTCGAAGGGGTTCGGCACGTTGGCCAGTTCCAGCGGAACGGCTACGTTTTCCAGCGCCGTCATATTGGCGATGAGGTGGAAAGACTGGAAAACGATGCCGATATTCTTGCCGCGGAAATCCGCGAGAGCATCCTCGCCGAGCTTATGCAATTCCGTGCCCGCTATGACGATCTCGCCGCTATCCAGCCTTTCGAGACCGGCAAGCACCATGAGAAGTGTCGATTTTCCCGAACCGGAAGGGCCGACGATGCCCACCGCCTCGCTTTCGCCAATGGCAAGATCGATGCTCTTGAGAACGTGAACGGAGGCGGCGGCGTTGCCGAGCGTGAGGTCGGCCTTCTTAAGCTCTATGATGCTTTTCGTCACAATTCTCGTTCCTATATATGATGAAAACAGTCTGGCGGTGTCGATGCGCACGGTATTTCAGACAATGCAAACCAAGTTAGGAAAGCCGTGATGAGATTTAAAGCTGCCCTGTTTCACTTCATCGTCATTTTCGCCGCCGCCTTTTCCGCCTCGGCGGCCATGGCGCAGGAGCGGACATTGCAACTGGTTGGCCTGGGCGACAGTCTCATGGCGGGTTACCAGTTACCCCCCACCGATGGCTATACGGCACAGCTTGAAGCTGCATTAAAGGCCAAGGGCATCAATGTTACCGTCACCAATGCCGGTGTGTCCGGCGATACGTCCTCAGGCGGTCTGGCTCGGGCGGAGTGGTCGGTTCCCGATGGCACGGACGGGGTCATTCTGGAACTCGGCGCCAATGATGCGTTGCGCGGTATTGCGCCGGAACAGACGGAAAAGAACCTCGACGCCATCATTTCCGGCTTTCAGAAACGCAACATAGCGGTGCTGCTAGTCGGCATTATGGCTCCGCCGAACATGGGTGACGATTACGCCAAGCGCTTCAACCCGATCTATCCGAAGCTTGCAGAAAAATACAACCTGCCGCTTTATCCGTTTTTTCTGGATGGCGTGGTGACGGATGATAAGTTGAAGCTGGAGGACAAGATGCATCCCAATACGCAGGGTGTGGCGATGATGGTGGAGAAATCTTTGCCGGCTGTTGAAAGCTTCATCAAGACAATCGGTGCGCAAAAAAAATAAGCACTTGCGCCCGCCTGCATTGCATGATTCGCTATGCTTGTTCTGCCAAGAGATTCGGGGAGCTCGCCATGCCGAGACTGTTTATCGCCCTCGAAATTCCGCGCAATGCGGCTATGAGCCTGTCATTGTTGCGCGGTGGTCTGCCGGGAGCCCGGTGGATCGATGTGGAGAATTATCACATAACCCTGCGTTTTATCGGCGATATCGACGGGAGAACCGCCGATGAGGTCGTTGACAGGCTGGACCGGATCGACAGGCCGGAATTCCAGCTCAGTCTCAACGGGATGGGTTCCTTCGGCTCCAAGAAACCGCATTCGATCTGGGCGGGGGTTTCCCCCTCGCCGGAAATGAATGCGCTTCAGGCGGAGGTCGAAAGAATCTGTCAGAGGATCGGCCTGCCGCCGGATCCGCGCAAGTTCATGCCGCATGTGACGCTGGCCCGGTTGCGCTCTTCACGGCTGGACGATGTGGTGCAGTATCTTTCCGGGCGCGGCAATTTCCGCACATCCGCCTTCACGGTCGGTCGTTTCGTGCTGATGTCGTCCAAGGAATCGGTGGGTGGCGGACCCTACATCGTGGAAGAGGTGTTCCCGCTTCACGAAGCGCGGTCCAGCGCCATCTTCTCGAGCAACGAGCTGCATCCTGCAAAAAGCATGTTGTAGACGGCCAGAAATCCGTCGTCGCCACCGAAGTAGGGATCGGGGACGTTTTCGTGGCGTCCCGAAGCGTAGTCCAGGAACAGGTGGATTTTGTGCTTCCGGTTTTCGGGCGCCTTTCGGAGCAGTTTCGCGAGATTTCCTCCGTCCATGGCAAGGATGAGATCGAAGGTTTCGAAATCGGCCTGGCTGACCTGCCGCGCACGCTGCAGGGAAATATCGATGCCATGCTTGCGGGCGATTGCGATGGATCTGCGATCCGGGGCGGTACCGGTGTGCCAACCGCCGGTGCCGGCGGAATCGACAGTGAGTTGGCGAGACAGGCCTCCGGTTTCGGCAAGGTTTGTCAAAATGCCTTCGGCAAGCGGTGAGCGGCAGATATTGCCCATGCAGACAAAAAGAACGGCTGTATGTTTCATTGAATATGCGTCGATCCGGTCGTTGAGGCGTTAATGTTTGTCCGAAACAGCGGATCGCATGTCAAGCGGAGGCAAGATGCATGAAATATCCCAGACTTGAACCGGAAGCCGTCCGGCAGGCGCTTTTAAAACTCGAAGGCTGGTCCTTGCGCGAGGACGGGGCTGCAATCGTCCGGTCGTTCAAATTTGCGAGTTTTGCGGAGGCTTTTGGTTTCATGGCGGAGTCCGCACTCGTGGCAGAAAAGCTCAATCATCATCCAGAATGGTCCAACGTCTATTCGCGCGTCAGGGTCTGCCTCACCACCCACGATTCGCAAGGCGTGACCGAGCGGGATTTCCTGCTCGCGGAGGCCATGCAGAAGGCGGCAACGGGCCGTGGGAATTGAACGGCGGGCTTTAACTCCCATATAATAACCGTGACCGGAGGACCGTCGATCATGGATGATGTGAAAATCGGTGAAATTCTTTTGCCCGGGGAAACGGGCAGCCAGGGCGAACGCGAACGCGTCGTGCGCGCCAAATTCTGGCCGAAGCTTAAGCGTGTGATGACCAAGGTGCCCTTCGCGCGCGATGCGGCAGCAGCCTATTATTGCGCGATCGACCGGGATACGCCGCTGCGTGCCAAGGGCATTATTCTGGCCGCGCTCGCCTACTTCATCATGCCGTTTGATGCCATACCGGACATGCTGGCGGTCGTTGGTTTTACCGACGACATCGCGGTCATTACGGCCGCGCTTGCGATGATCCGCGCCCACATCAAGATGGAGCATTACGATGCAGCGGATGCTATGCTGAAACGGCAGCAGGAGGCCGAATAACACGTCTGTGATGACGAGGCTCCTCGGAGCCGGGCAGGTGACAAATTGTTGCCTGAATTTGTGTGTCATAGACATGACGGGGAGGGCGTGCCACGCCTTTCTTCTCAGGGCGCGGGCGTAGCCGATCTGTAACACTTCAAGACGTTTTCGGCATTTTATACGTGTTGTTGACGGTTTGGTAACCGCTTCCTGACCACAATGAGAAAAGACGATCCGCACCTGAACGTGGCCGATCCATAAACATGGAGCCCGCCGCTGCTTCGGGCCAATGGAAGACAATAACCCGGCAGGAAATTCTATGTTTGTAAGAAGTGTAGCAACCGCAGTGGCCATTTTGCTGACCAGCGTCGGCGTAGCATCTGCACAGTCGCCCACGCGCATCCAGCAGTTTAATGCATGGGGCGCCTATTCGTACAAATCGGGCAACAGCACCGTCTGCTACGTTCTTTCCATCCCCACTTCCAAGGAACCGGCGAGCGTCGATCACGGCGATATCTTCTTCATCGTGTCGCAGCGTCCGGGCCAGAATATTTCCTACGAGCCGCAGGCCATGGTGGGTTACCCACTGAAGCAGGGCTCCAAGGTCAATGTCACGATCGACAACAAGAACTTCGTGATGTTTACCAAGGACAAGGCTGCCTGGGTTGAAAATGCTGCCGAAGAACCCGCTCTCGTGGCCGCGATGAAGGGCGGCAAGTCGATGACGGTGAAGGCGGTGTCCGGCCGCGGCACTGCGACTTCCTATTCCTATTCGCTTTCTGGCATTTCGGCTGCTTTCAAGCAGATCGAAAGCTG
The DNA here is from genome assembly GCF_053522105.1 of Agrobacterium sp. 22-3639C2. Classification (NCBI taxonomy): domain Bacteria; kingdom Pseudomonadati; phylum Pseudomonadota; class Alphaproteobacteria; order Hyphomicrobiales; family Rhizobiaceae; genus Agrobacterium; species Agrobacterium sp. 22-3639C2. Next base: position 239,304 of record NZ_JBNWDB010000006.1, read on the forward strand.
CAAGTAATCCTGACGCTTCGTCAGCTTCGTGATTGGCCGGTCATCGACCGGCCATTTGCGTTTTTGCTTGTTTGATGCTAAAGGCGCGGCAACATTGACAGGCGGATGCGCGAAAAGTGCTCCGCCTTTGATTTTCTCGACATGCAGACGATTTTCCGCCTTTCCTAAAGGCCGGTCGTGCGATGCATTGGATGATGGGATAGCGTGATGTCCGTATTGCATGCCCCTGCCGGTCTGGCAGTCAAAACTCCCCTGATCGCCAATAGCGATCTCATGTCCGGCAAGCCGTCGCTGATCGGCATGACGCGTGAGGAAATGGGCGAGGCGCTGGCCGAGATCGGCGTGCCGCAGAAGCAGGTGAGGATGCGTGTCAGCCAGTTGTGGAACTGGCTATATGTGCGCGGCGTCTCGGATTTCGACAACATGACCAATGTTGCCAAGGAACTCAGGGAAAAGCTGAAAGCAGCCTTCACCATTGCCCGCCCGGAAATCGTCGAGGAGCAGATTTCCAACGACGGCACCCGCAAATGGCTGATGCGTTTTCCGCCGCGCGGTGCGGGACGTCCTGTCGAGATCGAGACGGTCTATATTCCCGAAGAAGGACGCGGCACGCTTTGCATTTCGAGCCAGGTGGGCTGTTCGCTGACGTGTTCCTTCTGTCACACCGGCACGCAGCGTCTGGTGCGGAACCTGACGGCCGAGGAAATTCTCTCCCAGCTTCTGCTCGCCCGCGACCGGCTCGGCGATTTTCCTGACGGTTCGACGCCGGTCGGCGCCTACGTGCCGAGTGAAGGCCGCAAGGTCTCCAACATCGTGATGATGGGCATGGGCGAACCGCTTTACAATTTCGAGCATGTGAAGACCGCACTTCTGATCGCCACCGATGGTGACGGCCTGTCGCTCTCCAAGCGTCGCGTGACCCTGTCCACCTCGGGCGTCGTGCCGGAAATCTTCCGCACGGGCGATGAGATAGGCGTCATGCTGGCAATTTCACTGCATGCGGTGCGCGACGATCTGCGCGACATGCTGGTGCCGATCAACAAGAAATACCCGCTGAAGGAGCTGATCGAGGCTTGCCGCAACTATCCGGGTGTCTCCAACGCCCGCCGCATCACCTTCGAATATGTGATGCTGAAGGATGTGAACGACAGTCTGGAAGACGCCAAGATGCTGGTGCAGCTTCTGAGGGGCGTTCCAGCCAAGATCAATCTCATTCCTTTCAATCCGTGGCCAGGCACGAATTACCAGTGCTCCGAATGGGCGCAGATCGAGAAGTTCGCGGATTTCATCAATCAGGCGGGTTACGCTTCGCCGATCCGTACGCCGCGCGGCCGCGATATTCTCGCTGCCTGCGGCCAGCTGAAATCGGAATCCGAGCGCATGCGCAAAACCGAAAGGCTGGCTTTCGAGGCGATGATGATTGCCAACCACGGTGCAGACGACTGAATCGACGCCAATCGCGGCAGAAAGCTTGGTTCGTTACGGTTCTTTGATTGATTTCGGGCGGTCTTGTTTCTAATAAGACGGCAATAAGAAACCAACTGGAGGATACCTATGCGTGCATTCATTCTGGCGCTCGCAGCCGCGAGCGCCCTCGTTCTGCCGGCCAAGGCTGAAAACGTCACCGTTGCCGTCACCGCCATTGTAGAACATCCGGCGCTTGACGCCGCACGTGACGGCGTCAAGGCAGCGCTTGCCGAAGCCGGTTACAAGGAAGGCGAGAACCTCAAGTTCCTCTACGAGTCCGCGCAGGGTAATCCAGGCACCGCAGCGCAGATTGCGCGTCAGTTCGTGGGCGAAGCCCCCAATGTCATCGTGCCGATCTCCACACCGTCCGCTCAGGCCGTCGTCGCGGCGACGCGCGACATTCCGGTTGTCTTCACGGCTGTTTCCGATCCGGTTGGTGCACAGCTCGTCAAGGACATGCAAAAGCCCGGCCGCAACGTGACCGGACTTTCCGACATGCTGCCGGTTGCTGAGCATCTGGCGCTGATCAAGGAAATTTCGCCCAACGCCAAGTCCATCGGCTTTATCTACAACTCCGCCGAGGCCAACTCCGTCTCGACGCTTGCAGCGCTGAAGGCTGAGGCTGAAAAGGCCGGCCTGAAGGTCGTTGAATCTGTCGCCACAAAATCCGCCGAAGTGCAGGGCGCGACGCGCGCACTGGTCGGCAAGGCCGACGTGATCTACGTGCCGACCGACAATACCATCGTTTCCGCTTTCGAGGCGGCAGCTGGCGTTGCGAGTGAGGCGAAAATTCCGCTTTATGCCGCCGATACGGATTCCGTTGCGCGCGGTGCGGTTGCGGCTCTCGGCTTCAATTATTACGACGTTGGCAAGCAGACCGGTGCTGTCGTTGTTCGCATTCTCAAGGGTGAGAAGCCCGGCGACATTCCGGCAACCGTTGCCGTCGGCACCGATCTGGTGATCAACAAGAAGGCTGCTGAAAAAGCTGGCGTCACCTTCCCCGAAAGCGTGACGAAGCGCGCCACCAAGGTCATCGACTAAACCGGACTTCGGGCGGCGGTCACTCGCCGCCCGCTTTGCGCGGCACGCAACGGTGCCCGTATCCGCCGACGCGGCGGCAATAACAAGGACATTACCGTGAGCCAAATCGCTTTCTGGGGTGCCGTGGAACTGGGACTGGTCTTCGCCTTCGTGGCGATCGGCGTCTATCTCGCTTTCCGGGTACTTGATTTTCCTGATCTGACCGTTGACGGTTCCTTTCCGCTCGGCGCAGCCGTTGCAGCCGTGATGATCATCGCCGGTCTCAATGCCTGGGTCGCGACGGCGATTGCAATGGTTGCGGGCGCCGGTGCTGGCATCGTTACGGCCACGCTCAACGTTCGGTTCAAGATACTCAACCTGCTTGCGTCGATCCTTACGATGATCGCGCTATTTTCGGTGAACCTTCGGGTGATGGGAAAACCGAATGTGGCGCTGCTCAATCAGGATACGATGATCTCGCCGTTCTACGGGCTCGGTCTTTCCGAATATCTCGTGCGGCCACTCTTTATCGGCGTTCTGGTATTGCTCGCTGTCATTCTCGTCTGGCGTTTCCTTGAGAGCGACGCGGGCCTTGCCATGCGGGCGACGGGCGCGAACGCGCGGATGGCGCGCGCCCAAGGGGTGAAGACCGACAACCAGATCTATCTTGGCATGGCGCTTTCGAATGCACTGGTCGCGCTCGGCGGCGCGCTTTTTGCGCAGACCAATGGCTTTGCCGATGTGACTGCCGGTGTCGGCACCATCGTCGTCGGGCTTGCGGCCGTCATCATCGGCGAAACGCTGTTTGGCTCGCGGGGCATTCTGATTGCGCTCATCGGCTGTGTTTTCGGCTCCATCGCCTACCGCCTTGCCATCCAGCTCGCTTTGTCGAGCGATGTGCTGGGTCTCAAGGCCTCCGATCTCAATTTCGTTACGGCGGTACTGGTAGCCATCGCATTGATCCTGCCTCGACTGCGCCGCGGGGGAGCAACATCGTGATTTCCCTTTCCGACATTCAGGTCATCTTCGGGCGTGGCACACCGCTGCAAAAGCAGGCGCTGGCCAAGATCGATCTTACCATCGAGGATGGTTCCTTCGTTACTGTGATCGGCTCCAACGGTGCCGGCAAATCCACACTTCTCGGCGTTCTCGCGGGCGATGTCCTGCCGACGGCCGGAAAGGTGATGGTTGGTGGCGCCGATGTCACACGCAAAACGACCGCCAGCCGGGCTGGGCGGGTGGCGCGCGTGTTTCAGGACCCATTGGCTGGCAGCTGTGGCGCGCTCACAATTGAGGAGAACCTTGCGCTTGCGGCGTCTCGCGGAGAGCGTCGCGGCTTGTTGCCGGCGCTTGGGCGCGGCAGGCGGGATTTCTTCCGAGAGCGTATCGCTTCGCTCAATCTCGGTCTGGAAAATCGTTTGAAGGACCGCATGGATCTGTTGTCCGGCGGGCAAAGGCAGGCGGTCTCGCTTGTCATGGCAACGCTTTCCGGTTCGGACGTGTTGCTGCTTGACGAACATACGGCAGCACTCGATCCCGGCATGGCGGAGTTCGTGATGGAGCTGACCCGCAAGGTGGTTTCCGAGCGCAAGCTGACGACGCTGATGGTTACCCATTCCATGCGTCAGGCGCTGGACTATGGCGACCGCACGATCATGCTGCACGCCGGTGAGATCGTGCTCGATGTGTCCGGCGAAAGCCGCAAGGGTCTTCAGGTCGAAGATCTTATCGACATGTTCCGCAAGATACGCGGCCAGACGCTTGATGACGATGAGCTATTGATCGGCTGATGAGTTATCCGAAAGGCGCCTGCGGGCGCCTTTTTTATTTGTGCGTCATCGCGTCTGGGTGAGGAAAATCTTGACGGCGAAAAGCGAAAATACACCGGCGATCGTATAATCCAGCCCGCGCAGAACCTTCTTGTTGCGCTGGAGCCAGGCCGACAGCACATCGGCGGCAACGACGATGCCGATGCCGATCGGCAGCGCCACGATGATTGACCAGAGCCCAAGGAAAATAAGCTTGCCGGTGACATGCGGATCGGATGCGCTGACGAATTGCGGCAGGAAGGTCATGAAAAAGATGATGACCTTTGGATTGAGCAGATTGACCCAAATACCGTTCAGCAAGGCGGATTTAAGTGAGAATTGCTGTTTTTCGCCCGTGGTCTTGACCATCACGAAATCCGAGCCCTTGCGGATCGCCTGAATGGCGAGCCAGACAAGATAGGCGGCCCCGCCGGTCTTCAGGATGAGGAAGGCTGTCGGCGATGCGACGATGAGGGCCGCGACGCCGAAGGCAACCAGCATTGTATGCACGGTAATGCCGAGATTGGTGCCCACAAGGGTCATGAAACCCGCTGCCCGGCCCTCGCGTATTGACCGGCTGATCCATAGCGTCATGTCAGGCCCGGGCGTGACCGCCAGAAGCAGGATGGCGACGGTGAAGGCGGCAAGTGTTGGCAGGCTCGGAACGAAATCCATCGCGGCACCCGTAAAGCTGGAGACTGCCGTTGCTTAACGCGAATTCGCGTTTCTGCCAATGTTTTTGCGCGCCGGGACATTGGTACGAAAACCGGGGATGATCAAAAGTGGATAGCCGCCGCAACTTTCAAAGTGCGGCGGCGTCGGGCGATCAGTTTTTGAGGAAGCTGGTGAAGGCGGCGGAATATTCGGTGTGCCAGCGCGACAGTGGCGGACGATTTTGGACGATGTCTTGAGCTGCCCACAGAATGCGTTTCTCGTCCGTCGGGCGATCCACTTCGCCATCCGGGCAGAGAATGTAGAAATCGCCCCTGGCGATGCTCTCGATCATGAAATCAACGGTTTGCTCGCCGGTCCAGGCTCCTGCTGGTTTTTCCGTCCTGCCATTTGCCGTGAGGCCGGTAAAGACGAAACCGGGGATCAGGAGATGGGCGGAAACCGCGCTGTTCGGAATATTGCGCAGCTCGTGCTGTAGCGCTTCCGTGAAGGCTTTGACGCCGGCCTTCGAGACATTATAGGCCGGATCGCCCGGCGGGGTGGTGATGCCCTGTTTCGAACCGGTATTGATGATGAGCGCGGCCTCGCCATGGGCGACCATGCCCTGCCCAAACACCCGGCTGCCGTTCACGACACCCATCAGGTTGACGTTGATAACTTTTTCCCAGTTGGCCTGAGCGCCGAAGATGGCGCTGCCCGGCTGGATGCCGGCATTGTTCATCAACACATGAACCCGCCCGAAACGCTGGATGACAGCGCGTTCCAGCGCCTCCAGCTCATCGAGTTTCGACACGTCGGTCGGTATTGCAACGATCTGTGCTTCGCCGTCCTTTGCGATGGTCAGAATATCAGCATGCGCTGCGGCAAGCTTGTCACCGTCGAGATCGACGAGGACGACGCTCATGCCGAAACCGGCGAATTTCCGGGCCGCGGCAAGTCCGATACCGGAGGCCGCGCCGGTGATGACGGCGACATTATCTTCCTTGAATGCGGGGTGGATGGTCGTCATAGGTTTTCCTTTCGCGTCGTTTTGTGCTGTTTCCAGCCGTTTGCAACGTTGCCTGAACCCTGAGTGGCTTCATTCACGGTCTTCAAGTTGATCGCGCCGCTTCATGTTAAAGCGCGAAATCGCATAATGCATGTGACAATTCGTTCGTTCCAGTCATGACGCGCTGTTGCGGGGATCTGACCTTTCGCAAATGCCTATTGCCCTTTCGTCCTATTCGTTGTTTTGTCGGGCATCTTTTCCGAAAATCGCTTCACAGTTTTCGGGTTGCACTGTAAAAGTGCCGAAATCCCAAGGAAATGGCGGTACCCCGATGCCGTCATCATGCAGATGGACATCATAATGGCACTCCCGAAAGACGTTAAGAAAGTCGTTCTCGCCTATTCCGGCGGCCTCGACACCTCGATCATCCTGAAGTGGCTTCAGACGGAACTCGGCGCTGAGGTCGTGACCTTTACCGCCGATCTCGGCCAGGGCGAAGAGCTTGAGCCGGCGCGCAAGAAGGCCGAGTTGCTGGGCATCAAGGAAATCTTCGTCGAGGACGTCCGCGAAGAGTTCGTGCGTGATTTCGTTTTTCCGATGTTCCGTGCCAACGCCGTTTATGAAGGTGTCTATCTGCTCGGTACCTCCATCGCCCGCCCGCTGATTTCCAAGCACCTGATCGAGATCGCCAAGAAGACCGGTGCCGATGCCATTGCGCATGGCGCCACCGGCAAGGGCAACGACCAGGTCCGTTTCGAGCTTTCGGCCTATGCGCTGAACCCGGATATCAAGATCATCGCCCCATGGCGCGACTGGACTTTCAAGAGCCGGACCGACCTTCTGGAATTTGCCGAAAAGAACCAGATTCCCGTGGCCAAGGACAAGAAGGGCGAAGCGCCGTTCTCCGTCGACGCCAACCTGCTGCACTCCTCGTCCGAGGGCAAGGTTCTGGAAGACCCGGCTAAGGAAGCCCCGGAATATGTGCACATGCGCACCATTTCCCCGGAAGCAGCGCCTGACAAGGCAACCGTTATCAAGGTCGGTTTCCGCAAGGGTGATGCCTGCTCCATCAACGGTGTGGAAATGTCGCCTGCCACGCTTCTGGCGACGCTCAACAATTATGGTCGCGAAAACGGCATCGGCCGTCTCGATCTGGTCGAGAACCGCTTCGTCGGCATGAAGTCGCGCGGCGTCTACGAAACGCCCGGCGGCACCATCCTGCTGGCTGCGCATCGCGCGATCGAATCCATCACGCTCGACCGGGGTGCCGCGCATCTGAAGGACGATCTGATGCCGCGTTACGCCGAACTCATCTATTACGGCTTCTGGTTCTCGCCCGAGCGCGAGATGCTGCAGGCCCTGATCGACAAGAGCCAGGAGCATGTGGAAGGTGAAGTGACGCTGAAGCTCTACAAGGGCAATGTCATGGTGACCGGCCGCGAGAGCGCGAAGTCGCTCTATTCCGACGCGCTGGTGACGTTCGAGGACGACCACGGTGCTTATGACCAGAAGGACGCAGCTGGCTTCATCAAGCTCAATGCCCTGCGCCTGCGCACCCTTGCGAAGCGTAATCTCGGCAAGTAATTCTGCTTAAGTATGAATTGGAAAAACCCGCAGGTGGCAACGCCTGCGGGTTTTTTCATGTCTCTCTTCTGGAAACGGCGCGAAAGCCGATGTAGCTGGCAACGGCCACGAATTCCATAACCGGAATGATGATGCCGAAGCTGGTCAGCGGGGAACCTATGAGCGAGGCCATTGCCCCACCCGCAAAGCCAGATCCCATCTGGATGAAACCCATCATGGCCGATGCCGAGCCGGCGATATGCGGGAAGGGGGCGAGGGCCGCCGTGACCATCGAAGGCGTCAACAGCGCGATCCCGACGGTCGCCACTGCGACGGGGCCCATGATGGAGAGGAAGGATGGCGGCACGAGGAAAACCAACAGCATGATGAGAAGACCGCCCGTGCCGGAAAAACAAAGGCCAAGCACGACGGAACGCCGGTCGCCCAGTCTCGGCGCGATGTAACGCAACGCAATCGACCCGAAGAAATAGGCGCCTGTTTGCATCAGCATGCCGACACCGAAGGCCGTGGGGGACATGCCGACTTCGTTGATAAGGATGAAGGTCAGCATGGTGGCTTGCGCATAAAGTGCGCCGATGGAGCCGCCGAGCACGAGGGCGGCCAGAAGAAAACGCGGCTGCTTCAGCAATGTGCCATAGGCCGACAGAAGGTGTCGGGGTCGGATCCTGGTTTTGTCAGGCACCGTCGTTTCACGCAGAAAAAGCACCACCGAAAGGATGGCGATAGCTCCGAGACCGGCCATGAGGAAAAACACCGATTGCCAGCCAAAAGCCGCAAGTGACAGACCACCGATCGTCGGCCCCATCGCAGGGCCGATCGCCAGCATGATGCCGATGAGGTTCATGATGCTGGAGGCTTCCGGGCCGGTGAACTGATCGCGCACCACGGCGCGCGCAACAGTCATGCCGACGGAAGCGCCGATGCCCTGAACGAGGCGCGCGAACAGCAGCACTTCGATGGTTGGGGCCAAGAGGGCGAGCACACCACCGCCCAAAAAGATCGACAGGAAGACGAGGCTCGCCTTGCGCCGCCCGAAGGCGTCGGATGCCGGCCCGGCAAGCAATTGGGCAAAGGCAAAACCGGCAAAATAGAGCGACAGGCTGAGTTTTATGGCGGAGTCGGTGGTTGCGAAAACCCGTGTCAGTTCCGGCATGGCCGGCGTGTAAATCGACATGGAAATGGGCGCCAGCGCTGTCAGCAATGCTCCGAGCAAAGCCGTGCGTTTTCTGGACATGATCGTTTTCGACATTGCGATCAGCCGTTCTGGCCCTGCTGTTCCGGTTGCAGATTGTTGCGAAGCGTCTGCAGGAAGCTACGGAAAAGCGCGACTTCCTCTTCGTTCAGTCCCTGTGTGGCCTGAAGAACGAGCTGGTCGATTTCATGACCGACAGCTTCCAGCATGTCCGCGGAGGTTTTCGTCAGGACGATACGTTTGGAACGCCTGTCCTGCGGGTCCTGCTGGCGTTCTATCAGATTGAGTGACTGCAACTTGTCGAGATAGGCGCAGATCGTCATGGGTTCGATGCCGAGACGGGCGGCGATGTCAGCCTGTTTGCTGCCATCGATAACCGCAACTGTCAGCAATGCTCTTGCTTCGCCGGGGGTAAGGCCCAGTCCGGCTTCCGAGATACGGCGCTCAAATGCACTGTTCAGCAGGCGTGCGCCGCTGTTCAGCAAAAATGCCAATGAATCTTTTTCGCGTGTGCCCATGCTTCGCCTTTTGGTAAGTCAGCCTTACTAAGTTTCGGACGATAAGCAATGGCGCATAAATCATATTATCGAAAATTGCGTAAAGTATTCGTCAGTTTGATTGCGGGACGTCCAACAACATTGCCTGTCATCGTCACGTCGAAGCAAAAAAAGACAATACGTCCTGCATTTTTTCCACTTCATCCGTCGTGCCAATGGAACGGGCAATCTCGATCCGGTCAGAAAAATACGTCACAAAGTCGAAATCCGTGTCGTCGGTCACGTCGGCAATGTCAATCACCTCGCCATTGGCATTCAGCGTTTGTGCCGGAAGTTCGGACGAAAGCTCAAGCCAGGTATCGTGGCTGATTTTTCCGGTATCGTAATATGCCTGCGCGATTTCCCGCAATTGCCGGGGGCTGACACTGGTGAAATCGATGCGGTCTATCGTTTCTTCAAAGCCGGTGGCCGTGTCGGATGGGGATGCCTTGCCGAAATCGGGGCTTCCCACGGGTCTGCTGTTTTTGGGATTGTCCCTGAAAAGGAAACTATTGGCAGACCTTAAAGAATAAATCTCCATAATACATATCTCCATCATGGGATATTATTGCGAGAAATCAAAACATGCCGTCGCCATGCCGGTCAATACTTGGCGGTGTTGACGATCATGTCTTCCACACCAAATTCCGGCATATTGAATTGGCGGTGGAGGCATGCCCATATGGGCGTAAACCGGAATTGTACAAGGAAGATGAAATGCCATCCACGACCGCGCCCTATCCCGCACTCGTTATCTGGAACGGTCAGAACGGTCTGCCGAAATTCGATGCGGTCAAGGATGAGGATTTTGCTCCGGCCTTTGAAGCCGCCCTTTTGTCCCATGAACAGGAAATCGATGCGATTGCCGGCAATCCGCAGGCGCCGACCTTCGAAAACACCGTGACCGCGCTTGAAATCGCCGGCGACGAACTCTCGCGCATTTCGGCGCTGTTCTGGAACAAGGCGGGTGCCCACACCAACAGTGTCATTCAGGCACTGGAGCGGGAAATCGCGCCGAAAATGTCACGGCACTATTCCAAGATCGGCATGAACGAGTCGCTGTTCAGACGCATCGACACTCTATGGGAAACGCGCGATGCGCTTTCCCTGACCGGCGAGGAAAAACGCGTTCTCGAACGGCACTGGAAGGGTTTCGTGCGCTCCGGCGCAAAGTTGCAGAAAGACCGTCAGGAGCGTCTGGCTGCCATCAATGAAGAGCTTGCCGGTCTCGGCGCCAAATTCGGGCAGAATGTTCTGGCGGATGAAAAGAGCTGGAAACTTCTGCTTTCTACCGACGACGAGCTTTCCGGCATTCCCGGTTTTCTGCGTGATGCCATGGCAGGCGCCGCGCGCGAACATGGCGAAGACGGCAAATTTGCCGTTACCCTTTCCCGCTCCATCATCGAGCCATTCCTGACCTTCTCCGAACGCCGCGACTTGCGCGAGCAAGCCTTCAAGGCCTGGGTGGCTCGCGGCGAAAATGGTGGCGATACCGACAACCGCGCGACCGTCCGCCGTACGCTGGAACTGCGTGAGGAAAAGGCACAGCTTCTCGGCTACAAGAATTTTGCTGCCTACAAGCTGGACGACACGATGGCTAAAACGCCGGATGCCGTGAACGGTCTTCTGGGCCAGGTCTGGGAAAAGGCCGTGCTGCGCGCAGGTGAGGAGGAGGCTGAACTTGCCGCCATCATCGCCGCGGAGGGCAAGAACCACGAGGTGATGCCCTGGGACTGGCGCCATTACGCCGAAAAGCTGCGGGCACAGAAATTCAGCTTCTCCGAGACTGAATTGAAGCCGTATCTGCAATTGGAAAAGATCATCGATGCGTGTTTCGATGTGGCCAACCGGCTCTTTGCAATTCGTGCCGTCGAGATCAAGGGTGTCTCCGCCTATCATCCCGATGTGCGGGTTTTTGAAATCCGCGACGACAAGGGCGACCTGAAGGCCATGTTCCTCGGCGATTATTTCGCCCGCCCGTCCAAGCGTTCCGGCGCGTGGATGAGTTCGTTCCAGTCGCAGCACAAGCTGCCTTTGAAGAACGGCACTGTCGGTGAAATACCGATCATCTACAATGTCTGCAATTTTGCAAAACCGGCAGAGGGAAAGCCTGCGCTGCTTTCGCTCGATGATGCGCGCACGCTGTTTCACGAATTCGGCCACGCCCTGCACGGCATGTTATCTGATGTCACCTATCCTTCCGTTTCCGGAACGGGTGTGTCGCGCGATTTCGTCGAGTTGCCGTCGCAGCTTTACGAACACTGGCTGACCGTGCCGGAAATTCTGGAGAAATATGCCCTGCATTATGAAACCGGGGCACCGATGCCAAAGGCGCTGCTGGACAAGGTTCTGGCAGCACAGACCTTCAATGCCGGTTTCAGCACGGTGGAATTCACTTCTTCGGCCATCGTCGATATGGCGTTCCATACCCGTGACAGCGTCGGCGATCCCATGGTCGTACAAGGTGAGGTGCTTTCCGCCCTGAACATGCCGAAGTCCATCGTCATGCGGCATGCGACGCCACATTTCCAGCATGTGTTTTCCGGTGATGGTTATTCGGCCGGTTATTACTCCTACATGTGGTCGGAGGTGCTGGACGCCGACGCGTTTTCTGCCTTCGAGGAAACCGGCAACGCCTTCGATGGTGAAATGGCGCGCAAGCTGAAAGAGAATATCTATTCAGTCGGTGGCTCGATCGATCCGGAGGAGGCCTATCTCGCTTTTCGCGGCAAGATGCCAAGTCCCGATGCCATGCTTTTGAAGCGCGGCCTCGTATAAAAGACTGTCATATTCTTGAGCTAGAACCTGAGCGCAGGGGGCATATGACAATGCCCCCCTTTCGCATTTGCAAAAAAAAGGTTATGAGCGCGCCAAACTAAATTGGCGCATCTCACGACGGTAGCGCCCAACCTCAGAGATTTTGAACAATGGCAATTCGCAACATCGCGATTATCGCGCACGTTGACCATGGAAAAACGACGCTCGTTGACGAGCTTCTGAAGCAGTCCGGCTCGTTCCGCGACAACCAGCGCGTTGCGGAACGCGTGATGGATAGCAACGATCTCGAAAAGGAACGCGGCATCACCATTCTTGCCAAGGCGACTTCGGTGGAGTGGAAGGGTGTTCGCATCAACATCGTCGACACCCCCGGCCACGCCGATTTCGGCGGCGAAGTTGAGCGTATCCTGTCGATGGTGGATGGCGCGATCGTTCTGGTCGATAGTTCCGAAGGCCCGATGCCGCAGACGAAGTTCGTCGTCAGCAAGGCGCTGAAGGTTGGTCTTCGCCCGATCGTCGCGATCAACAAGATCGACCGTCCGGATGGCCGCCATGAAGAGGTCATCAACGAAGTTTTCGACCTTTTCGCAAACCTCGATGCTACCGACGAGCAGCTCGACTTCCCGATCCTTTACGGTTCCGGCCGTGACGGCTGGATGAACGTCAACCCAGAAGGTCCGAAGGATCAGGGTCTTGCACCGTTGCTCGATCTGGTTCTCGAGCATGTTCCGGAGCCTACGGTTGAAGAAGGTCCGTTCCGTCTGATCGGTACGATCCTCGAAGCCAACCCCTTCCTCGGCCGTATCATCACCGGCCGTATTGCTTCCGGTTCGATCAAGCCAAACCAGGCCGTGAAGGTACTTGGCCAGGACGGCAAGACGATCGAAACCGGTCGTATTTCCAAGATCCTCGCATTCCGCGGCATTGAGCGCACATCCATCGATGAGGCCCATGCGGGTGACATCGTCGCCATCGCTGGTCTTTCCAAGGGCACTGTTGCCGATACCTTCTGTGACCCTTCCGTCACCGAGGCGATGACCGCGCAGCCGATCGATCCGCCGACCGTTACCATGTCCTTCATCGTCAACGACAGCCCGCTTGCCGGCACCGAAGGTGACAAGGTCACGAGCCGCGTCATCCGCGACCGTCTGTTCAAGGAAGCCGAAGGCAACGTCGCGCTGAAGATTGAAGAGGCTGAAGGCAAGGATTCGTTCTTCGTTTCCGGGCGTGGCGAATTGCAGCTGGCAGTTCTCATCGAAACCATGCGTCGCGAAGGCTTTGAGCTTGCAGTTTCGCGTCCGCGCGTTGTCATGCACAAGGATGAGAACGGCGCTATGATGGAGCCGATCGAAGAAGTCGTGATCGACGTCGATGAAGAGCATTCCGGCGTCGTCGTTCAGAAGATGTCCGAGCGCAAGGCTGAAATGGCTGAGCTCCGTCCGTCCGGCGGTAATCGCGTTCGTCTGAAGTTCTACGCTCCGACCCGCGGCCTGATCGGCTACCAGTCGGAACTTTTGACTGACACGCGCGGCACGGCGATCATGAACCGTCTGTTCCACGACTATCAGCCGTACAAGGGTGCGATTGCTGGTCGCGTTAACGGCGTTCTTTTGTCGAACGGTTCGGGCGAAGCTGTCGCCTACGCCATGTTCAACCTGGAAGATCGTGGCCCGATGATCATCGAGCCGGGTGAGAAGGTTTATGCCGGCATGATTATCGGCATTCACTCTCGTGATAACGATCTCGAAGTGAACGTGCTGAAGGGCAAGCAGCTGACCAACATCCGCGCCGCCGGCAAGGATGAAGCCGTAAAGCTGACGCCGCCGATCCGCATGACGCTCGACCGCGCGCTTTCCTGGATTCAGGACGACGAGTTGATGGAAGTGACGCCGAAGTCCATCCGTCTGCGCAAGATGTTCCTCGACGCCAACGATCGCAAGCGCTTCGAAAAGGCGAAGCTCGCAGTTTGATTGCGGCTTCCCGTCAAGAATTGAAAAAACCCGGCCGCGAGCCGGGTTTTTTTATGCGCATGTTTTATTTGTGCATGAGTCGAAAGACCCTTGTGTCAAAGGTTAAGGATGCGTTAATTTTTCTCGGTCGTCCACATGAATAGGCTGTGGGTAAGCTTGCTGTCGTTAACCTTTATGGCTGGCAAGTTTTCATGGTCGGGGCCAGAATCGCGTTATGAAAACGTTATCCATAGATGTTCGCCGAGCCGAACCGCAAGATGCGCGCGCAATAGCCGAAGCGCACCGTCTGTCATGGCAACAGGCCTATGCCGGGCTGATCCCGCACCGACCGCTGACGCAGATGCTGGAGCGCCGCGGCGAAATCTGGTGGAAGAAGGCGACCCGGGGTTCCGCAACCATGCTGGTGGTTGAAGTGAAGGGCGTGGTTGCCGGATATGCCACGCTGGGCTTAAGCCGTGCGCGTGGGCTGCCGCATGACGGCGAGATCTACGAGCTTTATCTGCGGCCGGAATATCAGGGCATCGGGCTTGGCTCGCTGCTGTTCACGGAAGCTCGCCGGCTGCTGACCTCGCTCGGCTGCAACGGTGTTGTGGTCTGGTGCCTCGAAGATAGCGAGGTCGCCAATCGGTTTTTCCGTTCCCATGGCGGCCGGGACATCGCCGAGGGCATGGAAGATTTCGGCGGCAGGTCGCTGCGCAAGATCGGTTTCGTCTGGAACTAAGTACGCAGCCGGGTGATTTCACGCCGGTTTCATTTTTTCCGGTCGGCCATTCACAATCCCGATGCCCTCAAATTCGGCATTCTGCCTTATCCGCCTAAAGCCATGTTGCAATACGGCGACTTTCCCAGTATCGAAAACCAAATCCAACCCCGTCGAATGAGGGAAGCGAATGCGTATCGATGCAATTTCCATTGGCAAGAATCCGCCGGAAGACGTGAATGTTATTGTCGAGGTGCCGGTTGGCGGCCAGCCGATCAAGTACGAGATGGACAAGGACGCCGGTGCGCTGATCGTCGATCGCTTCCTCTACACGCCGATGACCTATCCGGGTAACTATGGCTTCGTGCCGCACACGCTTTCCGACGATGGCGACCCGATCGACGTTCTTATCTGCAATACCCGCCCGCTGGTTCCCGGCTGCGTGATCAATGTGCGCCCCATCGGCGTCATGATCATGGAAGACGACGGCGGCAAGGACGAGAAGATCCTCGCCGTTCCGGTTCCGAAGCTGACGCGCCGTTACGACAAGGTCCACAACTACACCGACCTGCCGGAAATCACGCTGAAGCAAATCGAGCACTTCTTCGAGCACTACAAGGATCTGGAGCCCGGCAAGTGGGTGAAGATGGGCGGTTGGCAGGATGTCGACGTTGCCAAGAAGCTGATCGTCGAAGCCATCGAGCGCTACAAGACGCAGGGCTGATTTCAGCCCGTTGCCTTAGACTTCCAGCTTTCTAAAAAGCTTTTCGAAATCCTCCGGGTCGGTATCGATCCGGAGGATTTTTTTACGCGCTGTTTCACCTGAAATGAAGGTGATGGACGATTTGGGCAGGCCGAATTTTTTCGCCAGCAAAATGACCAGGGCCTTGTTCGCCTTGCCGCCTTCAGGCACTGCGCTGACGCGGGCCTTTAGATGGGCATTTCCGGCAGCATCCTGCTCCACGCCGTCAATGGCATCGCGTCCCCCGTTCGGGGTGAGGCGAACGGACAGGCGTATGTGATCGCCGTGTCTTTGCCAGAGGTCGCTCAAGCGACCATGGGATAGAGCGTATTCCACATGAAGGAGCGAATGAAGAAGATGATCAGCAGCAGGATGATCGGCGAAATATCGATGCCGCCGAGATTAGGCAGAATGCTACGGATTGGGCGCAGAACCGGCTCGGTGACGTTGACCAGAAAGCTGCCGATGGCATTCACGAACTGGTTGCGGGAGTTGATGACGTTGAAGGCGTAAAGCCAGGAAAAAATGGCGCTGGCGATCAGCACCCACGTATAGAGGTTCAAAGCCAGATCGATGGTCTGAAACAGGGCAAGCATCAATATCTCCGTATCTTGATTGCAAGACATTTAGACATTCGCTCGTGAACCGGCAAGTGTTGCGCCTATAGGGCTGGCGATTCTTGTCGTATCGCTCTATTGCAGACTTCTCATATTGTCTCGAGAGCACCCAGCCGATGTCCCTGCCTTCTGCCGAAAACCGCTTCGGTGCATTCCGGCATAGTTCCTATCGCCGTTTTTTCAGCGCCCGGTTTTTTTCGGCCTTCGCAATCCAGATCGTCAGCGTTTCCGTGGGCTGGCAGATGTATGAGGTCACCGGCAATGCCTTTTATCTCGGCTTGATCGGTCTTTTCCAGTTTCTGCCATCGCTGCTTTTGATCCTCGTCACTGGAACGGTGGCGGACAGGCACAATCGCCGGCGCATTATGGCCGTATGCCTTCTGATCGCGGCCGGTTGCGCGGCGGCTCTGCTTGGCCTGACGCTGGCACACAGCTTTTCTCCCTGGCCGGTCTTTGCCATTCTCGTCGTGTTCGGCATAGAGCGGGCTTTCATGGGGCCGGCGGTGCAATCGCTGGCTCCCAATCTTGTGCCTGTCGAGGATTTGCCGAACGCCATCGCCTGGAACTCCTCTTCATGGCAGATGGCGTCCATTCTTGGCCCTGTCGCCGGTGGCCTGCTTTATGGTCTCGGCGCTTCCGTGGCCTATAGCGTGGCGCTCGTGCTGTTCATCGTGTCCGCTATGCTGGCGGTGACGATCCGCAAACCGGAGCAACGGGGCCCGGCAAAAGCGATCAGCCTCGAGACCATGCTGGCCGGGTTCAAATTCATCTCGCAGGAAAAAGTGGTTCTCGGCGCCATCTCGCTCGATCTTTTTGCCGTGTTGCTCGGCGGCGCTGTCGCCCTGATGCCGATTTTCGCCAAGGAAGTGCTGACACTCGGGCCTTGGGGGCTTGGGCTTCTGCGCGCGGCACCCGGTATCGGCGCCATAACCGTCGCGGTCATTCTGGCGTTCAGGCCCATCCGCCACCATGCCGGCCTGCTGATGTTCGTCGGTGTCGGGTTTTTCGGCATTTCCACCGTGGTATTCGGACTTTCTCAAACCGCATGGGTGTCGATTGCCGCTTTGGTGGTCATGGGCGCATCGGACATGGTGTCGGTTTATGTGCGGGAAACGTTGATTGCGCTCTGGACGCCGGATGAGGTGCGCGGGCGCGTGAATGCGGTGAACATGGTGTTTGTCGGGGCGTCCAACGAGCTAGGTGAGTTCCGCGCCGGCACCATGGCCCATGTAGTCGGGGCCGTGCCAGCAGTCGTCATCGGCGGGGCGGGCACGCTTGCGGTTGCGGTCATCTGGGCACTCGGCTTTTCGAAGCTGCGCAGGATCGATAATCTCGACGCACCACGCTGACGCTGACGCGCATCAGCGCTGCGGTTTGCCTTCGAAAACCAGATCAAGGAAATTGCCAAGCCAGGACCGGAGCGGTGTGTCGAACAACATGCGCCCCTCCAGATGCTGGCTGCCGACCTGCGCATTGGGCATGCCGAAGCGCTGTGCGCCACGCACCACCCAGCTGTGCATCATAGCGCGGGTCAGTTCTGCGTGAAACTGAAGGCCCCAGGCGTTTTTTCCGTATCGGTAAGCCTGGTTGGGATAGGTTTCGCCCGATGCCAGAAGCTCCGCTCCCCGCGGCAAATCGAACCCTTCGCGGTGGAAATGATAGACCATCTTCGGCCAATGCGGCATCAGCAATCGCCCGTGTTCGGTCGCATGAAGCGGATACCAGCCGATTTCCACCTTGCCTTCACGGTCGGCCTCTACCTTACCACCCAGATGTTTGGACAGCATTTGTGCGCCGAGGCAGATACCGAGAAAGGGTTTGTTTTCCTTCAGCGGCACTTTCAGCCAGTCAATTTCGGCTTTGATATAGTCATGCGGGTCGTTGGCGCTCATCGGGCCGCCGAAGATAATGGCGCCCGCATGTTTCTCCAGCGTTTGCGGCAGATCGTCTCCAAGCGCGGGGCGCCTTATATCCAGCCGATAACCTTTTTCCACCAGCATCTGGCCGACGCGGCCGGGCGTGGAACGTTCCTGATGCAGGATGACGAGCAGCGAAGGTTGTTTTCTCTGTTGCCTGGAGGGGTCAAACAGCATCGTCTTCGTTTTCGCTTTCTTCAGCGGGTCCTGACCTGGTGGCGGCCTGCTGACGTTGCAGAACCCTGTCGCGCACGGAAACACCGAGTAGATCGGCCACGCGCCAGATCACATGATCTTCCATCTCGCTTCGTTCGCCGTCAGCGTAAACAATATCCCAGAGGATGCCAACAAGCTCCACGCGCTGCTCATCATCGAGATGGCGGCGGATATCGGTGGTGAAGCGATAATAGTCTACCGCTTCCTTGCCTGCCTCCTGGCCGGCGGCAAGAAGCGCGTCCAGCTTGCCGGCATCGAGATGATAATAGTCGTGGAGGATCTCACGAAGGCGATCACGCTCGCTTTTGGAGACCGTGCCGTCCGCTTCCATCACCTGAAAACAGAGGGCGGCCACCGCGACCCTCAGATCATCGGGGCTGAATTCATCCGCATGCTGGCCAACGAGGTTTTGTATAAACGACTGGATCTGGTTGAACATCGATAGCCTGTCAGAAGAGTTTTAGCCGGGTTTTGGGTTCGGCTTCCACGCCGGGTTTCTTGACGCCGGGATCATCCGGTGCACCACCGAAAAATGGCACTGGTTCTGTCTTCGCATCCGCTGGCCTGGCTTCCACCGGAACTTCATTTGTTGCCGGCTTTTTCTCCTTCGGGGCAGATACGTCCGGCTTGACCTCGATGGGTGCGGGTTTCGTCACAACAATGGGCTGAGGTGCCACTTCAACAACGATCGGGGTCGGAGCCTGTTCGGTCCTTGCCGGTGCTGCCGCAATCGCATTTTCGATTGT
Organism: Agrobacterium sp. 22-3639C2; assembly: GCF_053522105.1. NCBI lineage: Bacteria > Pseudomonadati > Pseudomonadota > Alphaproteobacteria > Hyphomicrobiales > Rhizobiaceae > Agrobacterium > Agrobacterium sp. 22-3639C2. The sequence goes on from NZ_JBNWDB010000006.1 coordinate 258,256, forward strand.
CAGGTCTTCGACAGGTCCTTCAAGCTGGCCAAAAGGCGCCTTCCACTCGAAGGCGTCGAGACGGCCCGTCACGGGCGAAACCGGAAGCCATTTTTCCGAAGTGACACCATCTGCCACCCAGACGGGATCACGCGGTGCGCGCAGCGCCTGCGCCATCCAGTAACGCACCCGCCCCTGATCGCCGGTTTCGGCTTCCTCGATGTCGGCCATCAGCAGGAAGATGCTTTCGCGCGGCTCGATCCGGGCGGCGGCTTCCGCTTTGGCACGCGCCTTGGCAAATTCCTTGGCGTCAAGAGCTGCCTGCGCCACGGCAAACAGGGATTCGATGTTGTTAGGTTTCAGGCTCTCAAGCCGTTCGGCACGTTTAAGGCGATCGATGGCCGTATCGCCGCTGCGCGCCCGAACATAGAGATCGGCGATCTGCGAGTGGGGATCGTTCTTCCATACCGGTTCCAGAACCGCTGCGGCCTTGCGCAGATTGTCTTCGCGCAGATAGGATTTTGCTGCGATCAATGCTGCGGGCACAAGGCTTTTTGCAAGCTTCAGGGCTTGTTTTGCGTCTTCGCGCGCGCCCACCGGGTCGCTCTCCAGTTTTTCACCGGCCTTTGCGGTAAGAAGCACAGCTTTCAGCCGCTCCGCCTCGCCGCGTTGGATGACGCCTGCTGCTTTTTGCTGGTCGAGCAGGCGGATCGCGTCATCCCACTCGCCGTTGCGGCAGCGGGTTTCCAGCGTCGCCTGTGCTGCCCAAGGCAGGTAGGGGGCTTTTTCGGCTGCGTCCTCGGCATATTGCTGGGCTGCTTCATGGGCTCCCTGTCGGCGCGCCTCGATATAAAGGCCGCGAAGGCCAAGTTCGCGGGTTTCAGGATCGCGGGCCATCGCCTCGAATTTGCGCCGCGCCTCGTCATATTTGCCTTCGATGAGGTCGGCCTGCGCATCGAGCAGGTGGATCAGCGGCTCCTGATCAGCACTGAGAAGCCCCTGCGTGCGGGCCGTCATCTTGCGGGCCAGAATGGCATTGCCGGCGCCGGCAGCGATGAGGCCGGTGGAGAGCGCCTGATAACCTCGGTCGCGCTTGCGGGCGCGAAAATAGCGTCGTGCCGCGTTCGGCGATGTCCATATGGCATTGACGACCCACCAGACCAGCATGACGGCCGCAACCAGTGCAGCAACGATGGAGGCGGCGACCATCAGGCTCATTTCGATCAGCTGGCCCTGCCAGACGATTGAGAGGACACCGGGCCTATCCGCCAGCCAGGAGAAACCGAAACCGAGCGCCAGAACGATGAGGACGAAAGTCAGAATTCTGGTCATGCCTTACCCCTGCTTGCCGGTGCTGGTGATGGCGCGGTTTAACGTGCCTCCCACCAGGTTTTCGACCTCGATGCGCGCATCCAGAGATTTTTTATAGTCGGCGGATGCTGTCTTGGCGGCCTCGGGAAGCCCATTCCATTCAAGTGCCGCACCCTGCAGATCTCCGTTGCGCAACTTGTTTTCCATGCGCGCGATCATGGCGTCGGGGGTCTCGCCTTCGATGTTTCCGACGGGGCGGACCTTCACCAGCGAAAAGGCGCTTTCCGTCAGACGTTCCATGATGCCCTGATTGGGGTCGGGCCGATTGATCGCCGAGAGCATCGCATTCGCAACGTCGGGGAATTTCTGCATCAGCTCCGAGCGCGACGGCACGCCGGTTGCGGCGAAAGACTGCAAGGATGCGATTGCCGGATCGTCCGGGGTTACCTTAGACAATGTGTCGAGTTCAGTGAGGAACGGCCCACCGCGATCGATCGCGGCTTTCAGTGCGGCCGACGCAATGGCGCGGGCGACTTCTATATCGTCGCGCGGTTCATTGATCTTGGTTTCCGCGTCAGTCAGGCGGCGTGTCAGCTCCGCCGTTGCTGAGGCCTGCGCGGAACGCTCTGACGTGAGCGCGGATTCCAGCGCGGTTATTTTTTCCGAAAGTGCGTCCACCTGCGGGGCTTCGCCCTTTGCGCCCTCAAGAGCGGCGATGCGCTGTTCCAGCGCCGAGGTATCCCCTCCTGCCGCGGGAACATTGGCGAGCTGCTGACGCAGGCTCCCTAGCTCGGTTCTCAATGCGGCAATCTCATCGCTTCCGGTCTTGCTCACATTAAACGAGGGCAGAATGCCGGCATATTGCATGCTGCCGGCAGCTGCGAGCGCCACAAGGCCACCCACGATACCCGCCGCGATCACACCGGAGGTTGCCGCCTGTTTGCGCTCGGGGTGCTGTGGCGTGGATGGCTTGGCCGGTCCGGAGGATGACGCGCCTGTCGATGGCTTTGCACCAGTAGTCGCGCTTCCGGATGCTGCGGACGACGATGTGGAAGCAAAAGTCGCAGGCTTTGCGCCCGCCGCGGAAGCGGAAGCAGCGTTTGCGTCAGTCGCGCTGGTCACCGGTTTCGCTTCGGCTTTTGGCGAAGTTGTCTCGGGCTGTTTGTCGGCAGGTTTTTCCACCTGGGGCTTGCCGGTTGCCGGTTCTGCCTTGTGAACGTTCGGTGCAGGCTCCATGGGTGTTTTATGCGTCTGTTCCCAAACGGGAGCCGGGCTGGACGTTTCGGCTGCTTCTGGCTTGGGAGGAACGTTTGGCTGAGCTGCTGCCGGTGTCGTCTCGCCGGTCTTGTCATCAGTCTTCGCAGCATCCACGTCGGCGGAAATTGCTTTCACGTCTTTTGCGTCCAGGTCGATGGTGACCGGTTCGGCGTTTGACTTGGAGTGGCGTGGCGGCTTTCCCGATACCATGACAACCTCATTTCTGCCTGCAATAGTCTAAACCTAGTCAGTGACGGCGGCAAAGGAAAGAGGCGAGCCTGAATTAGGTTCCAGACTTTCGGTGGAGAAGTTCAAACATGGCTGCCTCGTTTGCCCCTTCGGCGGCTGCGGCGTTCGCGCGGAAGATTTCCGGAACCAGTGAAAGCACATTGCGGCTGATGCAGACGAATTGTGTGGTGGTCAGCGCCGCCACATATTTTTCCGACGATGCGTGGCGGAAAAAGGCCCGTGCGGCTTCCGACGAATAGAGCAGGACCACATCGGCAGCTGTCTTCACAAGCGCTGTCTCGAGCATATCGTCTGAAAGATCTGACGGCTGCATTTCGTAACAATCGACGGTTCGGAAGGAAATTCCCGCAGCGGCAATGCCGTCCTCGAACACGGCGCCTCGCGGCGTGCCGGCAAGATAGAGCAATGGATCTGTGCTCTCCGTTAGGGGGCGATGCTCCGAGACAAGCCCCGCGAGAGCCACCGCATCGCCAGATCCGGTGAGGATGTTTTGGAAGCCAACTTCCCTCGCCGCTTCCGCCGTCGCCTCGCCGACGGCGAAAAGCGGTTTCGAAAGATGGGGCGCAAGTCGGTGGCGGAAATCTCTAAGCGCCCGCAAGGCCTCGGCGCTGGTCACGGCGATGGCCGACAGCGGCTCCGATAGCGCTGATATTGCGCGCTCGCCGTGGTGGACAGGATGAAACAGCGGAAGAAGCACCGGCTCGTGACCGAGGGCTTCAAGCTTTGCGGCCGTCTTTTCGCCCGAACGAAGCGGCCGGGTGACGACGATCCGCATCGGCTCAGCTCCAGCCGTCAAAGAAGTTGCTGCCTGCCCTGGCGCGCACGTCTTCACCGGCCTTGCGACCCAAGTCCTTGGCATCCTTGCGAGCACCGGAAATCTCGACGCTGTGGCTCGTCTGTCCGTCCGGTGTGAGAATCAGGCCGGAGAAATGAAGTTCCTCGCCGTGGCAGGTAGCAAAGCCTGCAATCGGGGTGCGACATGAACCATCGAGGGCGGCCAGAAAGGCGCGCTCGCAGGTAACGGCATCGGAGGTGGGTATGTCGTTGATAGGTGAAAGCAACTCGTCCATGCGTGTGTCGCGAATACGACTCTCGACGCAGATCGCGCCCTGCGCGGGGGCTGGTGGAAATTCCTTCGGGTCGAGAATGTCCGTCGGGACGTTCTCCATGCCCAGCCGTTTCAGGCCGGCAAAGGCGAGAAGCGTGGCATCCGCCTGGCCTTCCTCCAGTTTGCGCAGGCGGGTTTCGACCTGGCCGCGAAAGATGATGACGCTCAGGTCCGGACGCAGGCGGCGGATCAGCGCTTGGCGGCGCAAGGATGCGGAGCCGACAACGGCGCCCTGCGGTAGTTCCAGAAGCTTTGGTGCGGTGCGACCAATAAAGGCGTCGCGCATATCCTCGCGCGGTAGGAAAGCGGAAAGATAAAGGCCCTTCGGCAAAACGGTCGGCATGTCCTTGGAGGAATGCACGGCAATATCGAGCTCGCCGGAAAGAAGCTGGCTCTCCAGTTCTTCCGTGAACAGACCCTTGCCGCCGATCTCCGACAAAGCGCGGTCGGTTATCCGGTCACCCTTGGTGGAAAGCACGACGATTTCGAACATATCTTCCGGCAGACCGTGTGCCGACATCAGCCGGTTACGGGTCTCGTAAGCCTGTGCGAGCGCCAGAGGGCTGCCGCGCGTGCCGATTCGGAAAGGTTTTGTTTGCATCCGCGTCTATCCATTGTTACCGGAGTTGTCTTAGACCAACTCAGCGCATGATCGCAATGAACGAACAGAATTGATGACCCCCTTTCTTCGTATCCTCGGCATAGAGACAAGCTGTGACGAAACCGCTGCATCCATTGTGGTTCGGCATGCGGACGGACGTGGCGAGATCGTGTCCGACGTCGTTTTGTCGCAGCTTGAGGAACACAGCGCCTATGGCGGCGTGGTGCCCGAAATTGCTGCCCGCGCCCATGTCGAGGCGCTGGACACGCTGGTGGAAGAAGCGCTGGAACAGGCGGGTGTCACCCTTGCGGACGTCGATGCCATCGCGGCCACATCCGGCCCCGGCCTCATTGGCGGTCTGCTGGTGGGCCTGATGACCGGCAAGGCGATTGCGAAGGCTGCAGACAAGCCGCTTTACGCCATCAACCATCTCGAAGGCCATGCGCTGACGGCGCGTCTGACCGACGGTCTTTCCTTCCCCTATCTGATGCTGCTGGTCTCCGGCGGCCACACCCAGCTTGTGCTGGTTCGCGGTGTGGGTGAATACGAGCGCTGGGGTACGACCATTGATGACGCGCTTGGGGAAGCCTTCGACAAGACTGCGAAGCTTCTGGGATTGCCCTATCCCGGCGGGCCTGCGGTTGAAAAGGCAGCAGCGAAAGGCAACCCTGACCGTTTTGCACTACCGCGCCCGATGGTCGGCGAGACGAGACTCGATTTTTCCTTCTCCGGTCTGAAGACAGCGGTGCGGCAGGCGGCAACCGCGATCGCTCCGCTTTCGGATCAGGATATTGCCGATATCTGCGCCTCCTTCCAGAAGGCGGTGTCACGCACGCTCAAGGACCGTATCGGCCGTGGCCTTGCCCGCTTTAAGGAAGAGTTTCCGCATCTCGAGACGGAGCCCGCTTTGGTCGTGGCCGGCGGCGTTGCCGCCAATACGGAAATCCGCCAGACCCTCCAGGCGCTTTGTGATGCCCACGGGTTCCGCTTTGTCGCACCGCCGCACCGGCTCTGCACCGACAATGCCGCGATGATTGCCTGGGCCGGGCTGGAGCGGATGGCATGCGGCCGGGAACCCGATGCGCTGGAGATCGCGCCGCGCTCGCGCTGGCCGCTTGATGGCAGCGCGGAGACATTGATCGGTTTCGGCAAAAGGGGAGCCAAGGCCTGATGCAGCGGGAGAAAATCGTCGTCATCGGCGCTGGCGCCTTCGGAACCGCGCTCGCCGTCGTCATCGCGCTGGAGAACCGGCATGACGTGACCCTGCTCGGCCGTGATCCGTCCCTGATGGCCGATCTCAGGGCTGATCGTATTCACGAGGCTGTCCTGCCGGGTGTAGACCTGCCGGATGCGCTGGAATTTTCCGTTGAGCCGGATGTACTGGCCGATGCAGGCATCGTGTTGTTTGCCATGCCCTCTCAGGCCCATGCCGATGCGGCGCGCCATTACGGTCCTTATCTGGCTAATGATTGTATCATCGTTACCTGCGCCAAGGGCATCGACCGGGTGTCCGGCCGGCTGCTGACGGAACTTCTGGAAGCGGAACTGCCGCATCATCCAATCGCCGTTCTCTCCGGTCCGGGGTTTGCGGCCGATATCGCGCGCGGACTGCCGACGGCGATGGCGATAGCGGCGGAAGACGCTGTCATCGCCGAGCGGCTGGCGACCACGATTTCCGGCAGAACCTTCAGGCTTTATGCCTCGACCGACCGCACGGGCGTGCAGCTTGGCGGAGCGCTAAAGAATGTGCTCGCCATTGCCGCCGGCATCGTTGAAGGTGCGGGCCTCGGCGATTCCGCACGGGCGGCGTTGATTTCGCGGGGGCTTGCCGAGATGTCGCGTCTGGTCGTTGCCATGGGCGGCAAGGCCGATACCGTGCGCGGTCTTTCCGGCCTTGGTGATCTCGTGCTGACCGCCACAAGCCACCAGTCGCGAAACCTGCGTTTCGGCATCGCGCTTGGCCGGGGCGAAGGCAAGGACATGTCCGGCGGGCTGGTGGAGGGCGCCTTTGCGGCAGCCGTTGCCGCCCGGCTCGGCGAACATCACGCTGTCGACATGCCGGTGACCGAGGCGGTTGCGGCCATCATCGACGGCAATCTGGACGTGGCGAGCGCCATGCAACAATTGATGACAAGGCCCATCACCACTGAATGAGTGTGGCCTTCGAATAGTTTTTACGCATGTCCTGGTCCCAAAACCGCTTACACTTTTGGGAGACATGCGCCAGCGAGGAGACGAAAATGCTGTTTGCCTTTATCTGCAAGGACAAGCCCGGCCATCTGAACGTGCGCATGGACACGCGCCCGGCTCATCTGGAGCACCTGAACAAATTGAACGCCGAAGGCACGCTGAAGATTGCCGGACCGTTTCTGGATGCCGAAGGCAAGCCGAATGGCAGCCTTGTCATCGTGGAAGCTGCCGACATCGATGCGGCCAAGGCCCTTGCCGATGCCGATCCCTATGCAAAGGCCGGCCTGTTCGAAAGCGTGGATGTGAAGCCCTATAACTGGGTCTTCAACAATCCGGGGGCGTGACCGGCCATGGCGAATTACTGGCTTTACAAGTCTGAGCCGTTCAAATGGTCCTGGGAAATGCAGAAGGCCAAGGGCGAGGCCGGCGAAGAATGGACCGGCGTGCGCAATTATCAGGCCCGCAACAACATGCGCGCCATGAAAATCGGCGACAAGGGTTTTTTCTACCACTCGAATGAAGGGCTTGATGTCGTCGGCATCGTCGAAGTCTGCGCCCTTTCGCACCCGGATTCGACCGCAGAGGGCGATCTGAAGTGGGATTGCGTGGATATCCGCGCTGTTTGCGACATGCCTAAACCGGTTTCGCTGAAGGATGTGAAGGCCAATCCGAAACTCGAAAAGATGTCGCTGGTCACATCCATGCGGCTTTCGGTGCAGCCTGTGACGGAAGAGGAATATCTCGAAGTCTGCCGCATGGGTGGCCTTTCCAATCCACCGAAATCTCCGGACTGAGCTTTCGGTGAGGACCGATCCCGAACGCTTCATTCTCGACAATACCGGCATCATGCATCCACCACATGTGCCGGAATTGCGCCTTCATCTTGCGACCGAAGCGCATGAGCTGTGGCTGAAGACGGAGGAGGAGTTGGAAGAGATCGGCCTGCCGCCGCCATTCTGGGCTTTCGCCTGGGCTGGTGGACAGGGGCTTGCCCGCTACGTTCTCGATCATCCTGAAAGTGTCTCCGGCAAACGTGTGCTGGATTTCGCCAGCGGTTCCGGACTGGTCGCCATTGCCGCCGTAAAGGCGGGCGCCGCGGCTGTTGTCGCCGCCGATATCGATCCGTGGACGGAAACGGCCATTCGGCTTAATGCGGCTCTCAATGGTGTGGCCATCGATTTTACCGGCCGCAATCTGGTTGGGACGCCGGTTGAGGCGGATGTTCTGCTGGCGGGCGACGTGTTTTATGATCGCGCCTTTGCCGATCTCCTCGTGGCTTGGTTTCTGGAGCTGGCGGATAGGGGCGTGACCGTGCTCGTCGGCGATCCGGGACGGGCCTACCTGCCCAAACAGCGCCTTTACGCCGAGGCAACCTATCAGGTGCCGGTGACGCGGGCTCTGGAAGACAGTGAAGTCAAAAAGACCACCGTCTGGCGTTTTGTCTGATTATATCAGGGCCTGATGATGCAGACGCCGTGCTGGTAATCGCAGGCGTCGCCTGCCGTTTCGGCGCGGACGTTGATGATTTTCGCCTTCGGTGCCAGCTGCGCGCCCATATTGACGGTTGCGCCTTGTCGCGAAAGCCCACCATTGATCGCGAAATAATTGCCGTTCCCACGGACCCTCAAGGCGGATATTCCACCCACATAAGTGCCGCCGGTAAGGGTTGAGGGCAGTCCGTCCGTGGAGAAGCTCAACTGTGACTGACGATGCTGATAATGGTGGCGACTATAAAAATCACCTGCCGCAGCAGGAGGCAGTGCCGTGAAAATAATGCCTGCAGTCATCACCGCAAGAGCTGCGATTCGACGCTGTAACATGAGCCTCATTCTCCGGATTTTTTTCGGTTAACGAATAGTAAATTACATGATTTCGAAATTACGTAAAGGTAAATATTTTGAAGGCGTAAATCTTGGAAATGCTCGTTTTTTTATTTTCGAGCAAAAAAATTCCAAAAAAAATTCGTGAACCAATCGATTAAATTGGAATCGGTCATGAAATGTGCTTGTCGTGATGCTCCCATGTGATTAAACGTCGCGGTTGGTGCAATGCACATTCTTTCGTCATGTGCTGTTGCTTGGGGGCGCCCGATCTGACGGGTGCACGGGAAAACGCCGCGAGGTTCTGATGGCGAACGTGACAAATAACCGGCCTCTGTCGCCGCATCTTCAAATTTACAAGCCGATTCCGACGATGGTTGCATCCATCGTGCACCGCATCACGGGTGCGGCGCTTTATTTCGGAACGCTTCTTGTCGCCTGGTGGCTTATCGCACTTGCTTCCGGCCCTGCCTATTACGACTGGGTCAGCTGGGCAATGGATACGATCATCGGCAAGCTTATCCTGATCGGATATACCTGGGCTCTCGTTCACCACATGCTGGGCGGCCTTCGCCACTTCATGTGGGACCTCGGCCATGGCTTCGAGAAGAACTTCAACACGAAACTCGCCAAGGCGACCTTTGTAGCGTCGATCTGTCTGACCGCGCTGATCTGGGTCATCGCCCTGATCGTGCGCTAAGGAGATAGCCTGTCATGGATATGCGTACACCTCTCGGAAAGGTTCGTGGCCTCGGCTCCGCCAAGGAAGGCACCGACCATTTCTGGCGCCAGCGCCTTACGGCCGTCGCCAACGTGCCCTTGCTGATCTTCTTCGTGGTCTTTCTCATCAAATATGCCGGCGCTCCCTATCCGGAAGTTGCGGCGGCGCTTTCCAACCCTCTCGTTGCGGTCATCATGGGTCTGGTGCTGGTTTCCGGCCTCATTCACATGAAGCTCGGCATGCAGGTCATCATCGAAGACTACGTGCACGGCGAGGTTTCGAAGCTCGTTCTTCTGATGCTCAATACGTTTTTCGCGGTTCTCATTGGCGGTCTTTGCATCTTCGCCATTCTGAAAATCGCATTCGCAGGATAAATCGGCCATGGCATCGATCAGTTCACCTTCCCAGAATGGCAAGGCTTACACCTACGTCGATCACTCCTATGACGTGATCGTGGTGGGCGCCGGCGGCGCGGGTCTGCGCGCAACGCTCGGCATGGCGGAACAGGGGTTCCGCACGGCCTGCATCACCAAGGTTTTCCCGACGCGCTCCCACACGGTCGCGGCGCAGGGCGGTATCGCCGCTTCTCTCACCAACATGACACCCGACTGTTGGCAGTGGCACCTTTACGACACCGTAAAGGGCTCCGACTGGCTGGGCGACGTCGACGCGATGCAATATCTCGCCATGGAAGCGCCAAAGGCGGTCTATGAGCTGGAGCATTACGGCGTGCCCTTCTCGCGTAATGCCGAAGGCAAGATCTACCAGCGCCCGTTTGGCGGCCATATGCAGAACTACGGCGAAGGCCCGCCGGTGCAGCGCACCTGTGCCGCTGCCGACCGTACCGGCCACGCCATTCTGCACACGCTTTACGGCCAGTCGCTGCGTAACAATGCGGAATTCTTCATCGAATATTTCGCGCTCGACCTCATTATGGCGCCCGATGGCCGCTGCACCGGCGTCGTGGCGTGGAACCTTGATGACGGCACGATCCATCGCTTCTCCGCCAAGATGGTGGTGCTGGCGACCGGTGGTTACGGCCGCGCCTATTTCTCGGCAACGTCTGCCCATACCTGCACCGGCGACGGCGGCGGTATGATCGCACGTGCCGGCCTGCCGCTTCAGGATATGGAATTCGTTCAGTTCCACCCGACCGGCATTTACGGCGCGGGCTGCTTGATCACCGAAGGCGCGCGCGGCGAGGGCGGTTATCTCGTCAACTCCGAAGGCGAGCGCTTCATGGAGCGTTATGCTCCTTCGGCGAAGGACCTTGCTTCGCGTGACGTGGTATCTCGCTGCATGACCATGGAAATCCGCGAGGGTCGTGGCGTCGGCAAGAACAAGGACCACATCTTCCTGCATCTCGATCACCTTGATCCGGCGATCCTGCATGAGCGTCTTCCGGGCATCTCCGAAAGCGCCAAGATTTTCGCCGGCGTTGACGTGACGCGCGAGCCGATCCCGGTCCTGCCGACCGTTCACTACAATATGGGCGGCATTCCGACCAACTATTGGGGCGAAGTGCTGAACGCCAACGCCGAGAACCCGGAACGCATCGCTCCCGGCCTGATGGCCGTTGGCGAAGCCGGTTGCGCCTCGGTTCACGGCGCGAACCGTCTCGGCTCCAACTCGCTGATCGACCTTGTGGTCTTCGGCCGTGCTGCCGCCATCCGTGCAGCCCAGGTCATCGACCGCGATGCGCCGGTTCCGGCTCTCGACACGGCTGCCTGCGACAAGATCATGGATCGCTTCGACAGCCTGCGTTATGCCAACGGCTCGACGCCGACGGCGGTGCTGCGTGACAAGATGCAGCGCGCCATGCAGGACGATGCCGCCGTATTCCGGACACAGGAATCGCTGGAAAGCGGTTGCCAGCGCATTTCCGCCATCTGGAAGGAACTGCCTGACGTCAAGGTTACCGACCGGTCGATGGTCTGGAACTCCGATCTGGTGGAAACGCTCGAGCTGCACAATCTGATGGCCAACGCGATCACCACGGTCTACGGCGCGGAAGCGCGCAAGGAAAGCCGCGGTTCGCATGCCCGCGAGGATTTCGTCGATGGTCCGTTCGGCGGTCGCGACGACGTGAACTGGCGCAAGCACACGCTTGCCTGGGTCAGCCCTGAAGGTGATGTCAAGCTCGACTACCGCCCTGTTCACACCGACCTGATTGCCGACGGCATCGATCCGAAAAAGATCGAGCCGAAGGCTCGCGTCTACTGATTTGAGGAACTGGATATGGTTGAACTCGCTCTCCCCAAGAATTCCCAGATCAGCGAAGGCAAAGTCTGGCCGAAGCCGGATGGTGCCAAGAACGTTCGCGAATACCGGATCTATCGCTGGAACCCGGATGATGGCCAGAACCCGCGCATCGATACCTATTATATCGATATCGACGATTGCGGGCCGATGGTTCTCGATGCGCTGCTGTACATCAAGAACAATATCGACCCGACGCTGACGCTGCGCCGCTCCTGCCGTGAAGGCATTTGCGGTTCCTGCGCTATGAACATCGACGGCACCAACACGCTCGCCTGCACCAAGGGCATGGAAGAGATCAAGGGAACGGTGAAGGTCTATCCGCTGCCGCATATGCCAGTGGTGAAGGACCTCGTTCCGGACCTATCGAACTTCTACGCGCAGCACCGCTCCATCGAGCCGTGGCTGAAGACGGTTTCGCCGGCGCCTGCCAAGGAATGGAAGCAGAGCCATGAGGACCGCCTGAAGCTCGACGGTCTCTACGAGTGCATTCTGTGCGCCTGCTGCTCCACTTCCTGTCCCAGCTACTGGTGGAACGGCGACCGTTACCTCGGCCCCGCCGTTCTGCTGCAAGCCTATCGCTGGCTGATCGACAGCCGCGACGAAGCGACCGGCGAACGTCTTGATGATCTCGAAGATCCGTTCCGTCTTTATCGCTGCCACACCATCATGAACTGTGCGCAGGCTTGCCCGAAGGGTCTCAACCCGGCCAAGGCGATCGCGGAAATCAAGAAGATGATGGTCGAGCGTCGCGTCTGAAGACGATTCGTTTGGACAGAAAATCTATCGGGCCGCGGTTTGGACTGCGGCCCTTTTTTACAACCGGGCGCGGGAAATTTCGGTAAAAATCGACCGAAATGGTAATTATCCCAGCCATCGCTTGCGCAAGATAAGGCTTTGGTAATAATTCAGCCTTCTTGTTTGATCATGGTCTTTCCGGAAGCGAGAGAATCGGGAGCTTGATATGCAATTCAGATATGTGGTGACGGGTCTTGCGGTTGTAATGAGCCTGGCCGGTTGCCAACGTACCTCCTACGATTACAACAACAACACCAGCAACAATCCCGGTTATACGCCGCCGTTGCAGGCACAGCCGGTTCCCTCCGTTCAGTCTGGCGCCCTGCCGCCACCCGGTGGTGCTTCCGGCAGTCAGTTCCCGTCGGCACCCGCTTCTGCGACGCCTGGCGGCACTGATATGGCGTCGGCCGCTCCGCCGACAACGGCGCTTGATGTCACCAAGGAATCCATGGTCGGCAACTGGCGCGTTTCCAATGGCGGCGCCAATTGCGACATGTTCCTGACGCTTACCAATCTCGGCAGCGGTTCTCGTGGCGGCACGCGTGGCTGCTCCGGCGAACTCACGGCGATGGGGTCATGGGAAGTGTCCGGCAAGATGGTCCTCTTCAAGAACCGTTCCGGCGATACGATCGGCCGCGTCTACAAGAGCGCCGATGCGCGTTTTGACGGCACGACGAATAGCGGCCAGCCGCTGAGCCTCAGCCGATAGAGCATCTCCGGTGCATCCGGATCGCCTCGCCTGTTTCAAGCCATTCCATTCGTCGCGGGCGTCCGTCCGCGACCGGGGCGCTTTTCCATGAAGCCATTGCCTGACTACAACCATAGTGTCGTTGAACAGCTCAACGCATTGACGGCAGCTGGCACCTTGCAGGCGGATGCCGCGCAACGCGGCGTTGCGGCCCACCTCGACCGTATCCTTGCCGATTTGAAAGCGCGCAAACCCGCCAGGAAAAAAAGCGCACTCGGCTGGATGTTCGCTCGCAAGGCTGGCCCGGCCGCCTTCGTCAAGGGACTGTATGTCCATGGCAGCGTTGGCCGCGGCAAGACGATGCTGATGGACATGTTCTACGAGATGGCGCCCGTCTCTTCCAAACGGCGCTGCCATTTTCACGAATTCATGGCTGATGTCCATAATCGCGTGCACGCGCATCGGCAGAAGCTCAAGAATGGCGAAACCAAGCAGGCCGATCCCATTCCTCCAGTGGCAGCCCAGCTTCTGGCGGAAGCGGAGCTTCTTTGCTTCGATGAGTTCACCGTCACGGATATTGCCGATGCGATGATCCTCGCCCGGCTGTTCAGCGAGCTTTTTGCCAATGGCTGCACATTGGTAACAACGTCCAATGTTGTGCCCGACAATCTTTACAAGGACGGGCTTAATCGCGGCCTGTTTCTGCCGTTTGTCGATTTGCTGAAGAAGCATGTGGAAGTGGTGACGCTGGACAGCCCCACCGATTACCGCATGGAAAAGCTGGAAAGCCTGCCGGTCTATGTCACGCCACTCGACGGTGCGGCGGATCAGGCGATGGATATGGCATGGCGGCACATGACCGGCGGCCATCTTGTCGCGCCGACTGAAATACCGATGAAGGGCCGCTCCATTCTGGTGCCGCGCGCCAGCGGCCGTGTGGCCCGCTTTTCCTTCTCCGACCTTTGCGAAAAGCCGCTCGGCGCTTCTGATTTTCTCGCGATAGCCAATCGTTTCGATACAGTCTTCATTGACCACATCCCGTTTCTCAATGCCGACAAACGGAACGAAACCAAGCGTTTTATCATTCTCATAGACGCGCTGTACGATCACAGCGTCCGCCTCTTCGCCTCCGCTGCGGCCATGCCCGAAGACCTGCTCGGCAAGCGCAAGGGCACCGAAGGTTTCGAGTTCGATCGCACCGCCTCGCGCCTGTTTGAGATGCGCAGTGCAGATTATCTGGTGCTCCACCATGAAAAACGGCAGAAAGTTTGACACTTTCGTGACGCATTCTCTTACGTTTACGTAAGAAAATAATGATCTAAACGATTGAAAATATTCATGCCAAAAGAATCTGTTGCCAATTTTGGTCAATGGGGCTAATCGAAGTGCGACAATTTGGCTGCCGGTGGCGTGGTGAAATTGAATTGAAGCTCTAGAGGAAGCATTCGATGGCTCGCAAAAAGATTGCACTTATTGGTTCTGGCATGATCGGCGGCACGCTGGCGCATCTCGCCAGCCTGAAGGAACTGGGCGATATCGTCCTCTTCGATATTGCCGACGGCATCCCGCAGGGCAAAGGTCTGGATATTGCCCAGTCCGGACCGGTTGAAGGTTTCAATGCCAAGCTCACTGGCGCGTCCGACTACGCTGCCATCGAAGGCGCTGATGTCTGCATCGTCACCGCAGGCGTCGCCCGCAAGCCCGGCATGAGCCGCGACGATCTTCTCGGCATCAATCTCAAGGTCATGGAGCAGGTCGGCGCCGGCATCAAGAAATATGCCCCGAACGCTTTCGTCATCTGCATCACCAACCCGCTGGACGCCATGGTCTGGGCGCTTCAGAAGTTTTCCGGTCTTCCGAAGAACAAGGTCGTCGGCATGGCCGGCGTTCTCGACAGCGCTCGCTTCCGCCTGTTCCTCGCCGAAGAGTTCAACGTTTCGGTTCAGGACGTAACAGCATTCGTTCTCGGCGGCCACGGCGATACGATGGTGCCTTTGGCGCGTTACTCCACCGTTGGCGGCATTCCGCTGACCGATCTCGTCAAGATGGGCTGGCTCACCGCCGAGCGTCTCGAAGAGATCATCCAGCGCACCCGCGACGGCGGTGCGGAAATCGTCGGCCTGCTCAAGACCGGCTCGGCCTATTACGCGCCAGCCGCTTCGGCGATCGAAATGGCTGAATCCTACCTCAAGGACAAGAAGCGCGTTCTGCCCGCTGCTGCCCATCTGTCGGGCCAGTACGGCGTGGACGATATGTATGTCGGCGTGCCCACCATCATCGGCGCCGGTGGTATCGAGCGCATCATCGAGATCGAGCTGAACAAGGATGAAGAAGCCGCCTTCCAGAAGTCCGTCGGCGCTGTTGCCGGTCTTTGCGAAGCCTGCATCAACATCGCTCCGTCGCTGAAGTAATAGCCTGACGCATCGGCGCAAAACCGGATTGGATTTTTGGAAGGCACGATGCGTAGATTCAACAGCTTGAAGCGCCCTGCGTCAGATAAGGATGCAGGGCGCTTCAAGCGGCTCCAAACAGGGATTATTCCATGAATATTCACGAATATCAGGCCAAGGCTCTTCTGAAGGGCTATGGTGCGCCGGTCGCTGAAGGCGTCGCCATCCTCAAGGTCGAAGAAGCCGAAGCCGCCGCAAAGCAGCTTCCCGGCCCGCTCTACGTCGTCAAGAGCCAGATTCACGCCGGCGGCCGCGGCAAGGGCAAGTTCAAGGAACTCGGCCCCGACGCCAAGGGTGGCGTTCGTCTCGCAAAGACGATAGAAGAAGTCGTTTCCCACTCGAAGGATATGCTCGGCAACACGCTGGTAACGGCGCAGACGGGCGATGCCGGCAAGCAGGTCAACCGCCTTTACATCGAAGACGGTGCGGACATCGCTCGCGAGCTTTACTGCTCGCTGCTGGTCGATCGCTCGGTCGGTCGCGTTGCTTTCGTGGTTTCCACCGAAGGCGGCATGGATATCGAAGCTGTTGCCCACGACACGCCCGAGAAGATCCACACCATCGCCATCGACCCGGAAAAGGGTGTGAGCGACGCCGACGTTGCCGCGATCTCCAAGGCGCTCGAGCTTGAGGGTGTTGCTGCGGAAGACGCTAAGGCGCTGTTCCCGATCCTCTATAAGGCCTTCAACGAGAAGGACATGGCTCTCCTCGAGGTTAACCCGCTGATCGTCATGGAAAACGGTCATCTGCGCGTTCTCGATGCCAAGATGTCCTTCGACGGCAACGCGCTGTTCCGCCATGACGACGTCAAGGCGCTGCGCGACGAGACCGAAGAAGACGCCAAGGAAATCGAAGCCTCCAAGTGGGACCTCGCTTACGTTGCGCTCGATGGCAACATCGGCTGCATGGTCAATGGTGCCGGTCTCGCCATGGCGACGATGGACATCATCAAGCTTTACGGCAAGGAGCCGGCAAACTTCTGTGACGTCGGCGGCGGCGCCGGCAAGGAGAAGGTTGCTGCAGCTTTCAAGATCATCACTGCTGACCCGAAGGTCGAGGGTATCCTCGTCAACATCTTCGGCGGTATCATGAAGTGCGACGTCATCGCCGAAGGTGTTATCGCCGCGGTGAAGGAAGTCGGTTTGCAGGTTCCGCTCGTTGTTCGCCTCGAAGGCACCAACGTCGAACTTGGCAAGAAGCTCCTGAACGAATCGGGCCTTGCGATTACGGCTGCTGACGACCTGGACGACGCAGCCAAGAAGATCGTCGCGGCGATCAACGGCTAATTGAGGGACCGGAAATAATGTCTATTCTCGTTAATAAAGACACCAAGATCCTCGTTCAGGGTCTGACCGGCAAGACCGGTACCTTCCACACCGAACAGGCGCTTGCTTATTACGGCACGCAGATGGTTGGTGGTATTCACCCGAAGAAGGGTGGCGAAACCTGGACCGGCTCCAAGGGCGAAAGCCTGCCGATCTTCGCAACGGTTGCAGAAGCCAAGGAAAAGACCGGCGCAGACGCATCCGTGATCTATGTTCCGCCGGCAGGTGCAGCCGACGCCATCATCGAAGCCATCGAGGCTGAGATCCCCTTCATCACCTGCATCACCGAAGGTATTCCGGTGATGGACATGGTGCGCGTCAAGGCTCGCCTCGACCGTTCGAACTCGCGCCTGCTCGGTCCCAACTGCCCGGGCATCATGACGCCTGAAGAATGCAAGATCGGCATCATGCCGGGCTCGATCTTCCGCAAGGGTTCGGTCGGTATCGTTTCGCGCTCCGGCACGCTGACCTATGAAGCCGTATTCCAGACATCCAACGAAGGCCTCGGCCAGACGACGGCTGTCGGCATCGGCGGCGACCCGGTCAAGGGCACCGAGTTCATCGACGTCCTGGAAATGTTCCTGGCCGACGAAGCCACGCAGTCGATCATCATGATCGGCGAAATCGGCGGTTCGGCTGAAGAAGATGCGGCACAGTTCCTGATCGACGAAGCCAAGAAGGGCCGCAAGAAGCCGATGGCTGGCTTTATCGCGGGCCGTACGGCTCCGAAGGGCCGCACCATGGGCCACGCCGGCGCTGTCGTTTCCGGCGGCAAGGGCGATGCGGAATCGAAGATCGCGGCAATGGAAGCTGCAGGCATCAAGGTATCGCCTTCCCCGGCGCGCCTCGGCAAGACGCTGGTTGAAGTCCTCAAGGGCTGAGACCACATGAGACCGGTAACGGGCGGTGCGGCTTTAACGCCACGCTGCCCGAAGCCGCAAAGAACGACAGACAGACGGCATGCCGCCCCGGCGGCAGACAGCAATAATCAAGCGGCAGGCCGATAAACGGCCCTAACGGCATCGAGGAGGCGGACGGACAAGTCCGCAAGAACACAATGGCAAGGCAAGAAGCGAACGAGCAGTTTCAGATCACGTCGTTTCTGGACGGCGCGAATGCAGCCTATATCGAGCAGCTCTATGCCCGGTACGAAGAGGATCCATCTTCCGTGTCGCCGGAGTGGCAGAGCTTCTTCAAGGCGTTGTCCGACAATCCGGAAGACGTGAAGAAGGCAGCCAAGGGCGCCTCTTGGAAGCGCTCCAACTGGCCGATCCCGGCAAACGGCGACCTGGTATCCGCGCTTGATGGCAACTGGGCTACGGTCGAGAAGGCCATCGAGAAGAAGGTTCAGGCGAAAGCCGAGGCCAAGAGCGCCGATACCGGCAAGGCCGTCAGCCCAGCCGAAGTGCTTCAGGCGACCCGTGACAGCGTCCGCGCCATCATGATGATCCGCGCCTACCGCATGCGTGGCCATCTGCACGCCAAGCTCGACCCGCTCGGCATCGCTAGCGCCGTTGAGGACTATAACGAGCTTTCGCCGAAGTCCTATGGCTTCGAGGAAAGCGACTACGACCGCAAGATTTTCATCGATAACGTCCTCGGTCTCGAATACGCGACCGTGCGCGAAATGGTCGATATTCTCGAGCGCACCTATTGCTCGACGCTCGGCGTCGAATTCATGCATATGTCCAACCCGGAAGAAAAGGGCTGGATCCAGGAGCGCATCGAAGGTCCTGACAAGGGTGTGGACTTCACGCCGGAAGGCAAGAAGGCCATTCTGTCCAAGCTCGTCGAAGCCGAAGGCTATGAGCAGTTCCTCGACGTGCGTTTCAAGGGTACCAAGCGTTTCGGCCTCGATGGTGGTGAATCGCTGATCCCGGCACTTGAGCAGATCATCAAGCGCGGCGGCCAGGACGGTCTGGAAGAAGTCGTGCTCGGCATGGCTCACCGCGGCCGCCTGAACGTTTTGACCAACGTGATGGGCAAGCCGCACCGCGCCGTGTTCCACGAGTTCAAGGGCGGTTCGTTCAAGCCTGATGACGTCGAAGGTTCCGGTGACGTGAAGTACCATCTCGGTGCCTCCTCAGACCGCGAATTCGACGGCAACAAGGTTCACCTCTCGCTGACGGCCAACCCGTCGCACCTTGAAATCGTCAACCCTGTCGTCATGGGCAAGGCCCGCGCCAAGCAGGACCAGCTTGCCAAGACATGGGACGGCGACATCATTCCGCTGTCGGAACGCGCAAAGGTGCTGCCGCTCCTGTTGCACGGCGACGCCGCTTTTGCGGGTCAGGGCGTGGTTGCCGAAATTCTCGGCCTCTCCGGCCTGCGCGGTCACCGCGTTGCCGGTACCATGCACTTCATCATCAACAACCAGATCGGCTTCACGACGAACCCGGCCTTCTCGCGCTCGTCGCCCTATCCGTCCGACGTTGCCAAGATGATCGAGGCGCCGATCTTCCACGTTAACGGTGATGATCCGGAAGCGGTGGTTTATGCGGCAAAGGTTGCAACCGAATACCGCATGAAGTTCCACAAGCCTGTCGTCATCGACATGTTCTGTTACCGTCGCTTCGGCCATAACGAAGGCGACGAGCCTGCGTTCACGCAGCCGAAGATGTACAAGGTCATCCGTGGCCACAAGACTGTTGCCCGCATCTATGCTGACCGCCTGATTGCGGAAGGCCTGATCACCGAAGGCGATTTCGAGAAGATCAAGGCCGATTGGCGCGCCCATCTCGAGCAGGAGTTCGAGGCAGGCCAGTCCTACAAGCCGAACAAGGCCGACTGGCTGGATGGTCAGTGGTCCGGTCTGCGCGCCGCCGACAATGCCGATGAGCAGCGTCGTGGCAAGACCGGCGTGCCGATGAAGCAGCTGAAGGAAATCGGCAAGAAGCTGTCGACCATTCCGGAAGGCTTCAGCGCACACCGCACGATCCAGCGCTTCATGGAAAACCGTGCTCAGATGGTCGAGACCGGCGAGGGGCTGGACTGGGCGATGGCTGAGGCTCTGGCCTTCGGTTCGCTGGTCGTAGACGGCCACAAGATTCGTCTGTCCGGTCAGGACTGCGAACGCGGCACCTTCTCGCAGCGCCACTCGGTTCTCTATGATCAGGAGACTGAAGAGCGTTACATCCCGCTTGCCAATCTTTCGCCGACGCAGGCCCGTTACGAAGTCATCAACTCGATGCTTTCGGAAGAAGCGGTTCTTGGTTTCGAATATGGCTATTCGCTTGCCCGCCCGAATGCACTGACGCTCTGGGAAGCCCAGTTCGGCGACTTCGCCAACGGAGCCCAGGTGGTATTCGACCAGTTCATCTCTTCGGGTGAACGCAAGTGGCTGCGCATGTCCGGTCTCGTCTGCCTCCTGCCGCATGGTTATGAAGGTCAGGGTCCGGAACATTCGTCCGCCCGTCTGGAACGCTGGTTGCAGATGTGCGCCGAGGACAACATGCAGGTTGCCAACGTTACGACGCCGGCTAACTACTTCCATATCCTGCGCCGCCAGATGAAGCGTGACTTCCGCAAGCCGCTCATCCTGATGACGCCGAAGTCCCTGCTGCGTCACAAGCGCGCCACCTCGTCGCTTGCGGAGCTTGCAGGCGAGTCCTCCTTCCACCGTCTCCTGTGGGACGATGCGGAGGTCATCAAGGATGGTCCGATCAAGCTGCAGAAGGATTCGAAGATCCGCCGCGTCGTCATGTGCACGGGCAAGGTCTATTACGATCTGCTCGAGGAGCGTGAAAAGCGCGGTATCGACGACATCTACCTGCTGCGTGTCGAACAGCTCTATCCGTTCCCGGCCAAGGCGCTCATCAACGAGCTTTCCCGTTTCCGTAACGCGGAAATGGTGTGGTGCCAGGAAGAGCCGAAGAACATGGGTGCGTGGTCGTTCATCGATCCTTACCTTGAATGGGTTCTGGCGCATATCGACGCCAAGTACCAGAAGGTCCGTTACACGGGCCGTCCGGCTGCCGCCTCTCCGGCGACCGGCCTGATGTCCAAGCATCTGGCGCAGCTTGCTGCGTTCCTGGAAGACGCGCTGGGAGAGTGAGAACTCTCCCGCATCGCCCCGCAAAAAAGACACCCGAATAACGGAACTAGATCATGGCCACTGAAATCCGCGTACCAACCCTCGGCGAATCCGTCAGCGAAGCGACCGTCGGCACCTGGTTCAAGAAGGTCGGCGATACCGTCAAGGCCGACGAACCTCTCGTTGAACTCGAAACCGACAAGGTTACCGTCGAAGTTCCGGCGCCCGCCTCCGGCGTGCTGACCGAAATCGTCGTGCAGAACGGCGAAACCGTCGGTCTCGACGCCCTTCTCGGCCAGATCGCCGAAGGTGCTGCCGGCGCTGCAACTTCTGCACCCGCAGCAAAGCCTGCTGCGCCTGCTGCTGCACCGGCACCTGCCGCAGCCGTGGCCGCCGCTCCGGCTGGAAGCGCCATGCCGCCGGCACCTGCCGCCGGCAAGCTGCTCGCTGAAAACAACCTTTCCGCCGATCAGGTCGACGGTTCGGGCAAGCGTGGCCAGGTTCTGAAGGGCGACGTTCTCGCCGCTGTTGCCAAGGGTGTTTCGGCACCTGCCGCCGCTCCAGTCGCTGCTGCTGCTCCCCGTCCGGTTTCGGCCGAGCAGGATCAGGTTCGCGAAGAGCGCGTCAAGATGACCCGCCTGCGCCAGACGATCGCACGTCGCCTCAAGGATGCACAGAACACGGCCGCCATGCTGACCACCTATAACGAGGTGGACATGAGCGCCGTCATGGATTTGCGCAACCGCTACAAGGACGTTTTCGAGAAGAAGCACGGCGTCAAGCTGGGCTTCATGGGCTTCTTCACGAAGGCCGTGACCCACGCGCTGAAGGAACTGCCCGCGGTTAACGCTGAAATCGACGGCACGGACATCATCTACAAGAACTATTGTCACGTCGGCATGGCTGTCGGCACCGACAAGGGTCTCGTCGTTCCGGTCATTCGCGATGCCGACCAGCTCTCCATCGCTGGTGTCGAAAAGGAACTCGGCCGTCTCGCCAAGGCAGCGCGCGACGGTTCGCTCGGCATGGCCGACATGCAGGGCGGCACCTTCACCATCACCAATGGTGGCGTCTACGGCTCGCTGATGTCCTCGCCGATCCTTAATGCGCCGCAGTCGGGCATCCTAGGCATGCACAAGATCCAGGAGCGTCCGGTCGCCATCGGTGGTCAGGTCGTCATCCGTCCGATGATGTATCTTGCGCTCTCCTACGATCACCGTATCGTTGACGGCAAGGAAGCCGTGACCTTCCTCGTTCGCGTCAAGGAAAGCCTCGAAGATCCGGAACGTCTGGTTCTCGATCTCTGATCGGTCTTGCTTTTCGTTTCAGCGGGGTTTCAAGTCGATCCCGCTGAAATGCCATCAGGAGAGCGAAAGTGCAGCCGACATTTCTTGCCGCGTCACCCTTTTTGCCGCTGATCGGGCTCAGCGTCCTGCTGCTGGCCGCCCACATTGCGCTGCAGGGAATGACGGCAACGCGGGAATTCGGGCTGGACTGGAATGCCGGTCCGCGGGATGCTGAAAAGAAGCCGCAGGGCAGGGTTGCCGGACGCGCCGCGCGTGCCTCGGCGAATTTTCGCGAGACCTATCCCGCTTTCATTGCGCTCGCCTTCGGTGTCATCATGGCCGGCGATCCGTCCGGGCTGGCCTTCACCGGCGCTTTGATCTGGCTGATCTGCCGGGTGGTCTATATTCCACTTTATCTCGCTGGTGTGCCCTATATCCGCTCGCTGGTCTGGCTCGGTTCGATGCTCGGTCTTGGGCTGATGCTTTTCGTGTTGATGTTTTAGAGGTTGATTTTCCCATGCATCAGTATCTGATCGAACTTGCATCCCTGATGGCGATCTTCTTTTTCGCGATCGTTTCTCCCGGCGCGGATCTGGCGATGGTCATGCGTCAGGCCATGGTGCATGGGCGCAAGCAGGCCATCATCACCAGCTTCGGTGTTGGCACATCCCTGATGTTCCACGTCACCTATACGATCCTTGGACTTGGTCTCATCATTTCCCAGTCGATATATCTCTTTAACATCGTCAAGTGGTTGGGTGTCGCCTATCTGATCTATATCGGCATCAAGGCGCTGCGCGCAGGCAAGACCGAATTGCCGGCTGCGGAAGGCGAAGATGGCGTTCGGGCAAGAAGCGGCCAGACTGCATTGAAGGCCTTCACGCTCGGTTTTGCCGCCAACGCGCTTAACCCCAAACCGGTGTTTTTCTTCCTGTCGATCTTTTCGACGGTGGTTCACGCGCATACGCCTGTTGGCATTAAGTTCGGATATGGGCTCGTCATGGCAAGCTGCCTTATCCTGTGGTTCGTCGGCGTCAGCCTGTTCATGACGACACCTCGCATGCGCGCAGCTTTTCAGCGCGCCAGCCAATGGATCGACCGCACCAGTGGCGTGGTCTTCATCGCTCTCGGTATAAAACTCGCAACGGAAAAAGCGGCCTGAGTTTCAGGTCAAACGGAAGCAGGGCGGTTCAAAATCCTGCCCGCAATCAATCAGGAACAGAAACATGGCATATGATGTAGTGGTAATCGGTACGGGTCCCGGCGGTTATGTTTGCGCGGTCAAGGCGGCACAGCTTGGCTTGAAGGTCGCAGTGATCGAAAAGCGCGCGACCTATGGCGGCACCTGCCTCAATGTCGGCTGCATTCCTTCCAAGGCATTGCTGCACGCTTCCGAAACCTTCGCGCATGTGGCCCATGGCGTTGATACGCTTGGTATCGAAGTCGCCGCTCCGAAGCTGAACCTCGAGAAGATGATGGGGCACAAGGACAGCGTGGTGAAAGCCAATGTCGACGGCGTTGCCTTCCTGTTCAAGAAGAACAAGATCGATGCCTTCCAGGGCACAGGCAAGGTTGTATCCGCCGGCAAGGTCTCCGTCACCAATGACAAGGGCGAGAGCCAGGAAATCGAAGCCAAGAACATCGTCATCGCCACCGGTTCTGATGTTGCTGGTATTCCCGGCGTCGAGGTGGATATCGATGAAAGCGTCATCGTTTCCTCCACCGGCGCGATTGCGCTCTCCAAGGTTCCGGAAAAGCTCATCGTGGTGGGCGGCGGTGTCATCGGCCTCGAGCTTGGTTCGGTCTGGTCGCGTCTTGGCGCGAAGGTCACCGTCGTCGAATATCTCGACACCATTCTCGGCGGCATGGATAGCGAAGTCTCCAAGCAGGCTCAGCGTCTGCTCGCCAAGCAGGGTCTCGATTTCAAGCTCGGTGCCAAGGTGACGGGCGTTGAAAAGACGGGAACCGGCGCAAAGGTGGTGTTCGAGCCGGTCAAGGGTGGCGCGGCTGAAACGCTGGAAGCCAACGTTGTGCTGATCTCCACCGGTCGCAAGCCCTACACCGAGGGTCTCGGCCTTGCGGAAGCCGGTGTCGTGCTCGACAGCCGCGGCCGTGTCGAAATCGACGGCCACTTCAAGACCAATGTGGATGGCATCTACGCCATCGGCGACGTGGTGAAGGGCCCGATGTTGGCACATAAGGCGGAAGACGAGGGCGTCGCTCTTGCGGAAATTCTTGCCGGCCAGCGCGGCCATGTGAACTACGATGTCATTCCGGCCGTGGTCTATACGCAGCCGGAAGTCGCTTCCGTCGGCAAGACGGAAGAAGAACTGAAGGCCGCTGGTGTCGCCTACAAGGTCGGCAAGTTCCCCTTCACCGCCAATGGTCGCGCCCGCGCCATGCAGGTGACTGATGGGTTCGTGAAGATCCTCGCTGACAAGGAAACCGACCGGGTTCTCGGCGGCCATATCGTTGGTTTCGGCGCTGGCGAAATGATCCACGAGATCACCGTGCTCATGGAATTCGGTGGTTCCTCGGAAGATCTCGGCCGTACCTGCCATGCGCATCCGACCATGTCGGAAGCGGTGAAGGAAGCGGCGCTGGCAACTTTCTTCAAGCCGATCCATATGTGATTGTAGCCAATATTAAATTTCAGCCATAAAGCGAACCCCGGCTTGCAATGCAGGCCGGGGTTCAGCATATTTGCGCCATAGCCTGTCTAACCTTTTGATAAAAGGCAATAAAATGGCGTCCTCTACTCAAGTTTCCTTCTCCGCTCCGCAGCGTATCCTTCACTGGACGATGGCGCTTCTGATCTTCTTCAACCTTCTGTTTCCAGATGGCATGGCCCATGCGTATCGGTTGATGCGGCGGGGTGAAACGCTGACGCCGGACCAGATCTCCTCGGCCAATATTCACGCGTATGTCGGCTTTGCCGTCCTGTCCCTTGCGGTTCCGCGCCTCTGTCTGCGGTTTTTCCAGGGGGTGCCGCCGCATCCCGCCAATGAACCGCGCGCTTCTCAAATCGCCGCGAAGGTCGCGCATTTCACCTTTTACGCGCTGTTTTTTGCCCTGCCATTGTCGGGCATTGCGGCCTATTATTTCGGCGCGCGAGTAGCAGGAGAATTGCATTCCGGGCCGTTCAAGGGGCTGATGTGGGTGTTGATCGCCGGCCACGTCGCCGCAGTTCTGGTTCACCAGTTCTACTGGCGCACCAATGTTTTGAAGCGTATGACGCACGGCTAAAGCACTACGCTTTTCCAAAAGTGAAAACGCTCCATGTGTCTGTCTCTTCGTATTTTCTGAAGCTAAACCCGCTCGAATTGCCATTAGCGGCGGTTTGTCACGTTCCCGGATGATCGGAAATAGTGATGATGAGCCTCGCCACACAAGGCGGCAATGAGGTTATGGGATGCGGGATAGCGAAGACATATTGCCGGGCGCGGACTGGCGGGATTGCTTTGAAGGAGAGATGGTGACGGCCGCATCGAGTTCACTCGACGTGAGCAGACTTCTCCTCGATCATCCTCCGGCATGGATCAGCGGCCTTATGGCGCTTCGAAACCGTCTCGTATCGCTTTTCGGTCTCAGAACGGTCGAGCTGGCGGCGGGTACTTCGGCGGGCGGATTTCCCGTGCTGTCGTCTACTGCGGACCGGACAGTGCTCGGCTTTGACGACAACCATCTCGATTTCCGTATCGTCGTCGATGTGGAACAGGAGCCTGGTCGGCAGATCGTGAAGGTCACGACTATCGTCCGGCGCAAGAACCTGTTCGGGCGTCTCTATCTTTTCGTCGTCGGTCCGTTTCATCGTCGCATCGTGCCGGCGACGATGCGGCCGTTTTGCGCCAATGTCCGCCCCGTCAAGGCCGGAGACGAGTGGATCAGTCGACCCGTGTGAGGGTAAAGCCCTGCGCACGCAGGAGTTCAATTACGCCTTCTTCGCCCGGCAGGTGCAAAGCGCCGACGGCCATGAAGACATTGCCTTTGGCAAGCTCAGGGGCCGATCGCTCCGCCATGACGTGGTTGCGATCGGTGATGATGCGTTGCTCGAAGGCGGCGTAGCCCTGGTCATTTTCAGACGCTTTCTTGGGATCGATGCTCTTCAGCATGGGCATGGTCATGCCGATGTCACCGCTGACATAAAGATCGGTCATGGTCGTCATGATGTCGTCCATGCGGTCGCCCAATTCGAGCGTTTCGATCAGCGCCTGCAGATGAAATTCCATTGGCAGCTCAGACATGGCCGCAAGCTGCTCCACCATGGTCTCCAGCCCGACAAGGTGCTTTCCATCCGCGACCGCATCTTCAGCGAGCTTCTTATCCAGGAAAGACAGGCCTGTGGCCTTGCGGGCAAATTCGCAGGCGGGAAGGGCGACGAAACTCGACAGCATCCATGGCTTCATGCGCGAAACGGCACTCAGCGGAATGCCGCGCTCCTTAAGACCCTTTTCAAGGCGTGCGACATTTTCGGGTGACAGGATGTCGGTGATCGACTTGCCGTCCAGAAACATGGTGAGGTCGGGTCTTGTCAGCAGCGATGCCGCAATTTTCTTGTCATCGACGATTTCGTCCGATTCCACGATGACCGTCGCGGCTTTTTCAAATGCGGGTGTTGCGGCCGCTGGCATGCCAAGAACACGTGGATCGGTGACATGCATGGTGCCGAGAAGAAAGGACGGTGCCGTTCCAGCTTTTTCGATGCGCCAGAAGTTGCCCTTGCCGTTCGGTATAGCTGCCGCTTCCTGTTCGATCTTCGCGAAGCTCTGCGGGTCGCTCTTGCGCATCTCCACGAGAATATCGCTGCCCGTGCAGCTTATCTCCTGTTCGGCGGCTTGCGCCTCACCCAACGATAGCAACGTCGCGAAGAGGATTGCGACAGCAGTGACGTGCAGCGCGGCGAGCAACCAGAGCAGGGTGTCGCCGGTCTTGCCCATCAGGGTGGCGGTGAGATTTTGTGGCTTTATCAGGCTTTGCATAGGTACCATCCGGTTCTAGTCCACTTATAGAACGGCGGCTTGGACGTCTGATTAATGACTATGGTTAAGCATTTCCTGCTTCATGCGCGCGGGTGGGCATTATCGTAGATTTCCAGCAATCTTGCGGTATCGACGCCGGTATAGATCTGCGTGGTGGAGAGGCTGGCATGGCCGAGCAGTTCCTGAATGGTGCGCAGGTCGCCGCCGCCGGCCAATAGATGGGTGGCGAAGGAGTGGCGCAGCGCATGCGGTGTGGCGTTTTCCGGCAGGCCGAAAGCGCCACGCAACTTCTGCATCTCGCGCTGGATGATGGCAGGTTGCAGCTTGCCGCCGCGCGCGCCGAGGAATAGCGGCTGGTCGGCAGCCAGATGATAGGGGCAGAGCTTTTTGTAGGCCTCAACCGCTTCCGTTACCACCGCCAGCAAAGGCACCATCCGGGTCTTGTTGCCTTTGCCGGTGATGCGAAGGCTGCGGGCGTCGGGCGTGAAATCGGCCGGAGCCAGCCCGAGCGCCTCGGAGATGCGAAGACCGCAGCCATAAAGAAGCGAGAGAACCGCAGCGTTACGGGCGGCAATCCACGGCTCTTCATTCAATTGCGCCTCGGTGGTGGTTATTTTCAGCGCCTGCCGGTCCGTCAGCGGTTTCGGCAGAGATTTCGGCTGTTTCGGCGAGCGCATGGCGGTGGCCCCGGCCGCATTCACCAGACCTTTCTTTTGCAGATAGTGCAGAAAGGAACGCAGGCCCGCCAGATGCCGCCCCAGCGAGCGTGCGCCGGCGCCTTCCCTGCGACGACTGGCCAGAAAGGCGCGAAGATCGACCGGGCGCAGATCGGCGATATCGGCGATTGAAGCTGGCTTGCCGATATAGCCGGTGAGGAATGTCAAAAACTGGCGAGTGTCGCGCTCGTAGGCCTCGACGGTATTGTCCGCAAGGCGGCGTTCACCGGCAATCGCGGCAAGCCAGGATTGGCGCTCGTTCAAGAGATCGGGTGTGGCAAAAGTCAGAATTTCGGTCACGGGGCGCTCCATTCCTCTCCCAACGCTATGCCCTTATGGTCAGTATTTGGTTAAGGCTTGCGCCTGGGTTTTGCATCTGGCGTGGACTTTACCGGGGTCTGCCATTACATCCGGGCGGTTTCCTTTTTCATTCCGCCGGGGCATGTTCGCCACATCATGGCAAAAGATTCGTCCGATCTGTTTGGGGCTCTGTTCGACCCGCCGTCGCTCACGCGCACGGTGCCCGTTCTCGTGCCGATGCCGGCGCCTGGACCCTACAGTTATGCCGTGCCTGACGATATGGTGGTGGAGACCGGCTCCATCGTTCAGGTGCCGCTTGGACCACGGCAGGTCTTCGGCGTGGTGTGGGACGATGCAGGAGAGAAGAGCGTCGATCCGAAAAAGCTGCGGCCCATCACCAAGAGTTTCGAGTGCCCGCCGCTGAAAGCGGAAATGCGGCGCTTCATCGACTGGGTTGCCGCTTACACGCTTTCTCCGCCCGGCCTTGTGGCGCGCATGGCCCTACGCGCCCCCGCCGCCTTCGATCCCGAACCTATGATCGAGGGGCTGCGGCTGACCGAAGGCAGGCCGGAGCGGCTTACTCCCGCCCGCGAGAGAGTGATGGAACTGGCGGCCGAGGGCCATGGCTGGACGAAGAGTGGCCTTGCCCATGCCGCCGGCGTTTCTACCAGCGTTGTCGATGGTCTGGTCAAGCAGGGCGTATTCGAGACGGTATTTCTGCCCGCGCCGCCCGTTGTGGCCGAGCCTGATCCTGACTATGCCGAGCCGCGACTGGAAGGCCCGCAGAAACAGGCGGCATCGGAAATTCTCGAGGATGTGCGCAAGGGTGGTTTCCATGTTTCACTGATTGATGGTGTGACCGGCTCCGGCAAAACCGAGGTCTATTTCGAGGCGGTGGCGGAAACGCTGCGACAAGGCAAGCAGGTTCTCATCCTGTTGCCGGAAATCGCGCTGACGGCGGCCTTCCTGGATCGCTTTCACGACCGCTTCGGCGCTAAGCCGGCGGAATGGCATTCTGACCTGTCGCCGCGCATGCGCGAAAAGGTCTGGCGACAGGCGGTGACGGGTGAGGTGAAGGTGGTGGCCGGCGCGCGCTCGGCGCTGTTCCTTCCCTTCGACAATCTCGGCCTCATCATCGTCGATGAGGAGCATGACCCGGCCTACAAGCAGGAAGACCGCGTCTTTTACAACGCCCGCGACATGGCGGTCGTCAGAGCCCGGATCGGGGATTTCCCGGTGGTGCTGGTCTCCGCCACGCCGTCAGTGGAAAGCCAGGTCAACGGCAGTTCTGGCCGCTATAACACCATCCATCTGCATACGCGCTTCGGCGATGCGGCGATGCCCGATCTGCATCTGATCGATATGCGTCGCCATCCGCCGGAAAGGGGAGGGTTTCTTTCGCCGGTTCTCCTGCGCGGCATCGGCAAAACCATCGAAAAGGGCGAGCAGTCCCTGCTCTTTCTCAATCGTCGCGGTTACGCGCCGCTGACGCTCTGCCGGGTCTGCGGTCACCGTTTCCAGTGCCCGCAATGTTCGAGCTGGCTGGTGGAGCACCGGTTCCGCAATCAACTGCAATGCCACCAGTGCGGTCACAACGAGCCGACGCCGGACCATTGCCCGGAATGCGGCACCTTCGATCATCTGGTGGCCTGCGGGCCTGGGGTAGAGCGGATCGCCGAGGAGGTGGAGAAACACTTTCCCGAGGCCCGCACCATCGTGCTCTCCTCTGACCTGATGGGCGTCAAGCGGCTGCGTCTGGAGCTGGAGGCGATCGTCAAGGGAGAGGCGGACATCGTCATCGGCACGCAGCTGGTTGCCAAGGGGCACAACTTCCCCCTTATGACGCTTGTCGGTATTGTCGACGCCGATCTCGGGCTTGCCAATGGCGATCCGCGCGCAGCGGAGCGAACGTTCCAGCTGCTCTCGCAGGTGACCGGTCGCGCCGGGCGAACCGGGCTGAAAAGCCACGGCCTGTTGCAAACCTATCAGCCGCAACACCCTGTTATGCAGGCAATCGTCTCCGGCGATGCATCTGCCTTTTACGAAAGGGAGATCGTGGAGCGGGAAAAAGCCGTTCTTCCGCCTTTCGGACGGCTTGCCTCAATCATCGTTTCCGCCGATACGCGTGCGGAGGCCGAAACCCATGCGCGGGGTTTAAGGGCAGCAGCACCGCAGGTTACGGGCATCATGCTGCTCGGCCCGGCGGAAGCGCCGCTGGCGCTTATCCGTGGCCGGCACCGTTTTCGCCTGCTGGTGCATGGTCGGCGCAATTCCGACATGCAATCCTTCCTTCGAACGCTTATGGCCAATGGCCCGAAGGAACGCGGCAGCGTGCATGTGCAGCTCGATATCGATCCGCAAAGTTTCCTTTGAACTTTATCAATGGGGACGTTTTCCCGCTGTCATGACCGTGTCATAACGCAGCAGGCAAAAATGATTTGGGGAACGAGATGGAGTTTTATTTTCCCGCCGAATTCGGCGAGCAGCTGGCCTTCGGCGCTGCGGTGGTGTCGGTCGTGATCGGCCTCTTTTTCATGTTTGCACCAGGCGTTACTCTGCGTGCCTTCGGTCTGCAGGCGATCGGCGAGCGCCGGGATGGTTACGCGCTTGTGCGCTCGTCGCTTGCCGGTTTTTATCTCGGCCTCGGTGCTTCCGCCCTGCTTCTGGCGCAGCCCATGGTCTATCTCGCCTTCGGTGCGGCTTTCGGTCTCAGCGTGTTCGGCGGCATTCTCTCCATTCTCTCGGATGGAGGCGCAACAGTGCGGAATTTCATACTTCTGGTTGTACACCTTCTGTTGTCTGCACTGTCGTTGAGCTACGTGTTCGGACTGGTCTGAGACGGGCTTTTTGGCTTTTGTGCCGCACCTGCGGCGCATCCTGGGCGGAATCGGAAAATTTAAACGCATTCCCCCTTGCCCAAACGGCGCTTTCCGCTATTACGCGTGTTGCGAGTCCCGGCGTCCTATGCTAGACGGACCGCGAAATTGGGAAAAGGCAGGGGGGAATTCCGGTCTTTTTCGGGGAAATTGAAACGATTTCAAGAATTTGATGCGGAGGATCCCCCTCGCTGATGTTCTTGGACGATTAGCAGGGAAAAAGTGCCCGTGGCAGATACCTCCCATGGAACATCCGGTGTAGCCGAAAGGTATGCATCGTCGCTTTTCGAGCTTGCTTTGGAAGCGGGTGCGGTCGAGGCAGTTGGAGCCGATCTGGACAGGTTCGGCGCACTTCTCGATGAAAGTGACGATTTGAAGCGTCTGGTTGCGAGCCCGGTGTTTTCCGCCGAGGATCAGTTCAAGGCAATCACCGCAATCTGCGAGAAGGCCGGTATTGCCGGTCTTGCTGTCAATTTCCTCAAGGTCGTTGCGAATAACCGCCGTCTGTTTGCCGTTCCCGGCATGATCCGCGCCTATCGCTCCATTGCTGCTGCCCATCGCGGCGAAATTACCGCCGAGGTCACCTCGGCACATGCGCTCGACGAAGCGCAAGAAACTGAACTGAAGGCGGCGCTGAAGAGCGTTACCGGCAAGGATGTGACGGTTTCCGTTACCGTTGATCCTTCGATCCTCGGTGGCCTGATCGTCAAGGTTGGTTCTCGCCAGATCGATACGTCTCTTCGCACCAAACTTTCCACCCTTAAGCTTGCACTGAAAGAGGTTGGCTGATGGATATCCGCGCCGCGGAAATTTCCGCAATTCTGAAAGATCAAATCAAAAATTTCGGCAACGAGGCGGAAGTCTCGGAAGTCGGTCAGGTGCTTTCCGTCGGTGACGGTATCGCCCGCGTCTATGGTCTCGACAATGTTCAGGCCGGCGAAATGGTCGAGTTTCCTGGCGGCG
The DNA here is from genome assembly GCF_053522105.1 of Agrobacterium sp. 22-3639C2. Classification (NCBI taxonomy): domain Bacteria; kingdom Pseudomonadati; phylum Pseudomonadota; class Alphaproteobacteria; order Hyphomicrobiales; family Rhizobiaceae; genus Agrobacterium; species Agrobacterium sp. 22-3639C2. The sequence continues at coordinate 290,165 of NZ_JBNWDB010000006.1, forward strand.
TTCGCGGCATGGCGCTCAACCTCGAAGCCGACAACGTCGGTGTGGTTATCTTCGGTTCCGACCGTGCCATCAAGGAAGGCGACACCGTAAAGCGGACTGGCGCTATCGTTGACGTTCCGGTCGGTCCGGAACTGCTCGGCCGCGTCGTTGACGCCCTCGGCAACCCGATCGACGGTAAAGGCCCGATCAACGCCGCCAAGCGTTCGCGCGTTGACGTCAAGGCTCCCGGCATCATTCCGCGTAAGTCGGTTCATGAGCCGATGTCGACCGGCCTCAAGGCTATCGACGCCCTCATCCCGGTTGGCCGCGGCCAGCGCGAGCTCGTCATCGGCGACCGCCAGACCGGCAAGACCGCGATCATTCTCGACGCGATCCTGAACCAGAAGGCCATTCACGACAATGGTCCGGAAGGCGACAAGCTTTATTGCGTCTACGTTGCTATCGGCCAGAAGCGTTCGACCGTTGCCCAGTTCGTAAAGGTTCTGGAAGAGCGCGGCGCCCTGCAGTATTCGATCATCATTGCTGCCACGGCTTCCGACCCGGCTCCGATGCAGTACCTTGCACCGTTTGCCGGTTGCGCCATGGGCGAATACTTCCGTGATAACGGCAAGCACGCCCTCATCGGTTATGACGACCTTTCCAAGCAGGCCGTTGCTTACCGTCAGATGTCGCTTCTGCTGCGCCGTCCTCCGGGCCGCGAAGCTTATCCGGGCGACGTCTTCTACCTTCACTCCCGTCTTCTGGAGCGCGCTGCAAAGCTCTCCGACGAAATGGGTGCTGGCTCTCTGACGGCTCTGCCTGTCATCGAAACCCAGGGCAACGACGTTTCGGCCTTCATTCCGACCAACGTGATCTCGATCACCGACGGTCAGATCTTCCTTGAAACCGACCTGTTCTACCAGGGTATCCGTCCGGCCGTTAACGTCGGCCTGTCGGTTTCGCGCGTTGGCTCTGCCGCCCAGATCAAGGCGATGAAGCAGGTCGCCGGTTCGATCAAGGGTGAACTTGCCCAGTATCGCGAAATGGCCGCCTTCGCCCAGTTCGGCTCGGACCTTGACGCTTCCACGCAGCGCCTGCTTAACCGCGGTGCCCGCCTGACCGAGCTTCTGAAGCAGCCGCAGTTCTCTCCGCTCAAGACGGAAGAGCAGGTCGCGGTGATCTTCGCCGGTGTCAACGGTTATCTCGACAAGATTCCGGTCGCGCAGGTCGGCAAGTTCGAGCAGGGTCTGCTCTCCTACCTCCGCTCGGAAGGCAAGGCGATCCTCGACACCATCCGCACGGAAAAGGCAATCAGCGACGATACCAAGAGCAAGCTCAAGGGCGCTCTTGATAGCTTCGCGAAGTCTTTCTCGTAATTAGGGCTCTTTTACTCGGACGGATAACGGATGCCTTCACTAAAGGATCTGAAAAACCGCATTGCCTCCGTAAAGGCGACGCAGAAGATTACCAAGGCGATGAAAATGGTCGCCGCGGCGAAGCTTCGGCGCGCCCAGGAAGCTGCGGAGGCCGCCCGGCCTTATTCTCAGCGCATGGGCGCCGTTCTTGCCAACATCGCCAAGGCGGTAGAGGCGGACGTCGCTCCGGCGCTGATGACCGGCACCGGCAAGGACAACGTGCATCTGCTCGTTGTCTGCACGGCTGAACGTGGTCTTTGCGGCGGTTTCAACTCGCAGATTTCCCGTTTTGCCCGCGATCAAGCCCGCAAGCTGATTTCCGAAGGCAAAACGGTCAAGATCATCACGGTCGGCAAGAAGGGTTACGACAGCCTTCGTCGCGAATTCGCAGCTAATATCATCGAGCGTATCGAACTGCGCGAAGTGAAGAAGGTCGGTTTCGAAAACGCCGACCAGATCGCCAAGAAGGTGATCTCCCTGTTCAATGCGGGTGAATTTGACGTCTGCACGCTGATCTACTCGGAATTCAAGTCCGTCATCAGCCAGATCCCGACCGGTCTGCAGCTTATTCCTGCCGCAGTCCCTGTTGTGGAAGAGGTTGAGGCAACGCAGAGCGCCGTCTACGAATATGAGCCTGATGCGGCTTCTATTCTGGAAGACCTTATTCCGCGCAACATTTCGGTTCAGGTTTTCCGGGCTCTGCTCGAAAACGTTGCCGGTGAAATGGGCGCCAAGATGAGCGCGATGGACAACGCAACGCGCAATGCCGGTGATATGATCAACAAGCTGACGCTTTCCTACAACCGTCAGCGTCAGGCTCAGATCACCAAGGAACTCATTGAAATCATTTCGGGCGCGGAAGCGCTCTGAGGTAAGGAAAGAGGGTAAGGATAATGGCTAAGGCAGCTACCCCCAAGAAAACCGCAGCGGTGAACGGCGCGGGCAAGGTTACCCAGGTTATCGGCGCTGTTGTCGACGTGGCGTTCGAAGGCGAACTGCCTCCGATCCTCAACGCGCTCGAAACCGATAACAACGGCAACCGCCTCGTTCTGGAAGTCGCTCAGCATCTCGGCGAAAACGTCGTACGCACGATCGCCATGGACTCGACCGAAGGTCTCGTCCGCGGTCAGGTCGTCGCTGATACGGGCGCCCCGATCGAGGTTCCGGTCGGTCTGGAAACGCTCGGCCGCATCATGAACGTCATCGGTGAGCCGGTTGACGAAGCAGGTCCGATCGTAACGGCCAAGAAGCGCGCCATCCACCAGGACGCACCGTCTTACGTCGAGCAGTCGACTGAAGGCCAGATCCTTGTTACCGGGATCAAGGTCGTTGACCTTCTGGCTCCTTACGCCAAGGGCGGCAAGATCGGCCTGTTCGGCGGCGCTGGCGTTGGCAAGACGGTTCTCATCATGGAACTGATCAACAACGTCGCCAAGGCGCACGGTGGTTACTCGGTATTCGCCGGCGTGGGTGAGCGTACCCGCGAAGGTAACGACCTCTATCACGAAATGATCGAGTCGAACGTCAACAAGCTTGGCGGCGGCGAAGGTTCCAAGGCAGCTCTCGTTTACGGCCAGATGAACGAACCGCCGGGCGCCCGCGCTCGCGTCGCTCTGACCGGTCTGACGATCGCTGAAAACTTCCGCGACGAAGGCCAGGACGTTCTGTTCTTCGTGGACAACATCTTCCGCTTCACGCAGGCTGGTTCGGAAGTGTCGGCTCTTCTCGGCCGTATTCCTTCGGCTGTGGGCTATCAGCCGACGCTCGCAACCGACATGGGCCAGATGCAGGAACGCATCACCACCACGAACAAGGGTTCGATCACCTCGGTTCAGGCGATTTACGTTCCCGCCGACGACTTGACCGACCCTGCACCGGCCACTTCGTTCGCGCACCTTGACGCAACGACGGTTCTGTCGCGTTCGATCGCAGAAAAGGGTATTTACCCGGCTGTTGACCCGCTCGACTCCACCTCGCGCATGCTCGACCCGATGATCGTCGGTGAAGAACACTACGAGGTTGCCCGTAAGGTTCAGTCGACCCTGCAGCGCTACAAGTCCCTTCAGGACATCATCGCCATCCTCGGCATGGACGAACTGTCGGAAGAAGACAAGCTGACGGTTGCCCGCGCCCGTAAGATCGAGCGCTTCCTGTCGCAGCCGTTCTTCGTTGCCGAAGTCTTCACCGGTTCTCCGGGCAAGCTCGTCGCACTCGAAGACACGATCAAGGGCTTCAAGGGCTTGGTCAACGGCGAATACGACAGCCTGCCGGAAGCAGCTTTCTACATGGTCGGTTCGATGGAAGAAGCCATCGAAAAGGCAAAGAAGCTGACTGCTGAAGCTGCCTGATTATGAATTGGCGGGCGCGTGGTTCGACCACGCGCCTTGCCGACGGTGACGGTGAAACCGGAACGGCTTTGCCGGCGTTTTAATAAACAAGTCCGTGACGCCCGCGTAATTGAAAAGAAGTGAATAGCCATGGCTGACAGTTTCAAATTCGATCTCGTTTCCCCGGAACGTCTGCTGGTTTCCGAAACGGTTACGGAAGTCGTCATTCCGGCTACGCTGGGTGAGATGACGGTTCTGGCGAATCACGCGCCCACCATGACGACGATCAAGCCGGGCCTGGTGACGGTGAAATTCGCCTCTGGCGAAACCCATAAATACGTCGTTTTCGGTGGTTTTGCCGATATTCTTCCGACAGGTTGCACGCTTCTCGCCGAATCCGCTGTTTCGGCTGACGATATGTCCCCTGACACGCTGCAGAAGCGCATCGATTTGGCCAAGGCCGAAATCCAGGAAGGCAATCATCACCACGAACATCTGACCAAGCTTGAAAAGCATCTCTACGAACTGACGAACCTGCATGAGGTTCTCGTCGCCGCTTGAAAGCACCGGGCGGGTTCGAAAGAATGACTGTCCACACAATACCGAAAACAAAAAAGCGGCCGTTTCGGTCGCTTTTTTGTTTTCGGCCACTGCCTGTTTTCTTAAGCAGGCAGAAAAATCTGAGTTCTCGTTCCAGTAAAAGCGTCTCGGTCCGCTCATTACGTTTGCGGAAATCGATTCCGATTTTCAGGGCGATAGGCTAGACATGAGGGTGAAAAGTAACATCGCTGTTGTCGATCGAGAGCAGACGAGAAGTCATGTTTCTTGTCATGGAGGGATGATCGCCGTGTCGATAGAAGCCAGTTATCGAAGGGTCGCAAGATCCGCGCTGCGACAGGGCGCCCTCAGCACGGGGGAGCGCGCCGTGCCGGAGGAGGTGCCGGTTGCCTTTTCTTACGGCGGCAGCACCCATGCCGTGATGATGGCTAGTCCCGCTGATCTTGTCGATTTCGCCGTCGGCTTCAGCCTGACGGAGGGCATCATATCGGCACGCACCGAAATCCGGGCGATAGAGGTCATTGAAGCCGGGCAGGGCTATGATGTCCAGGTGGATCTGATGGATGCCGAGGCTGATGCCCTGCGGGCGAGACGGCGGCATATGGCGGGTCCGGTTGGTTGCGGTCTGTGCGGGATCGAATCCATAGAACAGGCGGTTCGCGTGGTCCCCGATCTCAGCGGCGCGAGAATGTCGATCCACGGTGATGATATCGTTGCCGCGGTGAAAGCACTGAGCGACGCACAAAGCCTCAACCGCGAAACGAGAGCCGTTCACGGTGCGGGTTTTTATAGTCCTCAAGATGGTTTGCTTGCGGTGCGCGAAGATGTCGGTCGCCACAATGCGCTGGACAAGTTGGCCGGTGCTGTCGTGAATGCCGGTATTTCCGCCAAGACAGGCATTGTTGCCGTCACCAGTCGCCTGTCGGTGGAGATGGTTCAGAAGACAGCGATCCTTGGTAGTCCGGTTATGGCAGCAATTTCGGCTCCTACCGCGCTTGCCATCGAAACCGCCGAGAGTGCGGGCATCACGCTTGTTGCGCTGGTGCGGGGTGAAGACTTCGAAATCTTCACCCGTGCGGACCGCGTCATTTTATAATGCCAGTTGCCGGCCGGCATTGGCATCCGGGCTTCGAAGCATACTAAAACTCCGCCCATTCGGGCGCAGCATTTCCGTGAGACCTTGCCGTTGTGTATCGCGGCTGTGGTGCTGTCAGCCTCGTTATTGCAGCGGGTCTTTTATTGATCGGCTGGGCGGATGATACCTGTCCTTCGCGCGATATTCTGAACTGCCGCAGCAATTCGTGCAGGTTGTCCGCTTCATTGGCGAGGCCGTGGCTGGCGGCAGTGGTTTCTTCCACCATGGCGGCGTTTTTCTGGGTCGCCTGATCCATAACGTTGACGGCCTGGTTGATTTCTCTCAGACCGTTGGCCTGTTCGCGCGAGGCCTCGACGATGGCCGAGACGTTGGCATCGATTTCGCCCATTTGCGATTGAATATCCCGCAGCGCACCGCCGGTTCTGCCAACCAGATCGACGCCATTGGCGACCTGTTCGCGGGAGGTGTTGATGAGGGACTTGATTTCCTTGGCAGCAACGGCGGATCGTTGCGCGAGTTCCCGCACCTCTTGGGCGACCACCGCGAAACCCTTGCCCGCTTCACCGGCACGAGCAGCTTCCACGCCCGCATTCAGCGCCAGTAGATTGGTCTGGAATGCGATGTCGTCAATGACGCCGATGATGTTGGTGATTTCACCGGAGGAGCGCGAAATCGCGTCCATGGCGGAAATTGCCTGCTGAACGACTTCACCGGAATGTTCGGCATGTTCTCTCGTGCGCAACACCAGTTTCCCGGCCTCGCCGGCGCGCTGGCTGGCATCGGTCACGGTGGTGGTGATTTGCTCCAGCGCCGCTGCTGTTTCTTCCAGCGAGGCCGCCTGCTGTTCGGTTCGCTGCGACAGCTGATCGGCGGCTATGCGGATTTCACCCGAGCCGGATGCGATTGTCGAAGCATTGTGAGCGATCGTCTGCATGGTGGACTGAAGCTTGCCGACCACGTCGTTGAAGTCCTGGCGCAATTTCTCCATGCTGGGCACGAAGCTGCTATCGAGGCGCTGCACCAGGTCACCCTCGGCCAGTGCCTGCAAGGCATCGGCGAGAAGGGTGATGGCGCTCATACGCGGCGTCACGTCGGTTGCGAATTTCACAACCTTCACCACCTTGCCTGTCTCATCCAATACCGGGTTGTAAGCGGCCTGGATCCATATCTCCTTGCCGTTCTTTCCATAACGAACAAATTCGTCCGAGATGAATTCTCCGGATGCCAGCCGCGGCCAGAAATTGGCATAGGCTGGCGATGCTGCATAGGCCGGATCGCAGAACATACGGTGGTGCCGGCCTTCGATTTCCTTGAGGTCGTAGTTGACAGTGGCGCAGAAATTCGGATTGGCGGTAATGATCGTGCCATCCGGCAAAAATTCGATGGTGGCCTGGGAGCGTGAAAGCGCTTCGAGTTTGCCAGCATCTTCTACAGCCTTGATCTTCTTGGCTGTGATGTCGGTCGCTATCTTGACAACCTTATAGGGTTTGCCTGACCTGAAGACGGGGTTGTAGGAGGCCTCGATCCATATGGTCGATCCATCCTTGCGTATGCGGCGATATTCCTTGCCCTGAAATTCGCCGCGCGCAAGAGATTCCCAGAATTCCTGGTATGCGTGCGATGCGACAAATTCCCGGTCGCAGAAGATACGATGATGCTTGCCGACGATCTCCGCGAGATCATAGCCCAGCGTCACACAGAAATTGCTGTTTGCCGTAAGAATATTGCCTTTAAGATCGAATTCTATGACTGCCTGCGATCTGGATATCGCATCGAGCATATTTCGATTGTCTGCGCTTTTCCCTAACCCCAGCATTAACGTCCCCCAAATAGCGGCCTCGGCGCGCGCTGCCGCACAGGAGGTGTGGTCGGCGCCGTATCATGTTGAACAACGAACAGGTTCTGCCGCCAAAGGCAGCAATGCAGGCACTTGCGACTTGTCTGCCTCGGTCAGGTATCGGACCCCGCGTGATGTGATGTAGGCGCGATACTGTTCGTCGGCTTTTAATATTAGATATCTATAATATTAAAATGTTCTTATTTAATAAAAGAGACGGTCATGAAAACAAAAACCGCCGGGCAGGTGCTCCGGCGGTTTGGTTCAATGGTCAATAGTCTCGTATTTGAGCCTTTGTTCTTAGGTTGCCTAAGAACGCGAACCGGCCGTCATGCAAAGGAATTGCAACGATCAGGCGGCGAGATCTTCCGCTTCGGTTCCCTTGAACATCTTTGCAAGGTTCAGGAAGCAGATCATGCCATGTTCGTTGGCAATGATGCCTTCGGAGTAGGACTTGTCGAAAGAGGCCGAGATTTCCGGAACCGGCTGGACCTGATTTGCCGGGATCGTCAGAATGTCCGAAACGCGATCGACGAGCATGCCGATGACCATGTTGTGCACTTCGGCCACCACGATGGCGCTTCTTTCATTTGCGACGGTGCTTTTCATTCCGAGTTTGTGTGCGAGATCGATGATCGGAATAACCGAACCGCGCAGGTTCATGACGCCGATGACGTCTTTCGGCGCGTGGGGAATGGGCGTTGAAGGCGCCCAACCGCGAATTTCGCGGATAGTCGTCGTCTTCACGCAGAATTCCTGATCATGCAGGCGGAATGCGATGATTTCGAGCGTCTCGCCGCCAAAGTTGGTAGAGTTTATCATTGCCATCAGAATTCTTCCCAATGCTCGCTGTGGAGGCCAGCGCAAGTGCACCGACACTTGCATATGCGAATTTGGCGTTCTGCCTGGTGCCTGAACAGCCGGAAACAATATTTTCCGCCTTCAATGGAAGATTCGTAGCATGAGATGGTTTCGCAAACCTAAATGCGAAGACTTCAATATTCTTTCTCGTAAAATATACCGGCTGCACCTTCGCCATTACCGCCCGCTTCACCGCGCAGCTTCACGCCGCGCCCGACATCGAGGTTGATGATGGCCTTTGCGCCGGAATCGCCGCTTTGCTGCAGTTCGAGATAGGTTCGCTCGTTGAGATATTTTCCGGCGGAAACGCGGGCCTGGCCTTCCGAATCCGTCGAGATGTCGAGATCGTCGACGCCGAGATTGCTTCGGAGCTTGTCGAACAACGATGTGGAGCGCCCGCCGGCAAGCTGGGCTGCCGCATCCGCCAGCCGCGCGATCTGCAAGGCCGAGAGCTTGGACATGGATTGGCCGAAGATCAGCTGTGCCATAACCTCATCCTGCGGCAGAGCCGGGGTTGAGGAGAAGGCGAATGTCGGGTCGTTGGCATTGCCGGAAACCGCAACCGTGATGGTGGCGGAACCAGCGGTGGACTGCGCCTCCATATCCAGAACCGGCACGAGGCCGCCGCCGAAGGTTATCTTGCCCGTATTGAAATCGAGACGGCGGGTGAGAATTTCGAGCCGTCCACGGCGCATTTCAAAACCGCCGGAGATGACGGGAACAGCCGCCGTGCCGCGAATGGTCAGGTTGCCCGTCAGTTCGGCATCGACGCCCCGCCCACGCACGAAAATGCCGCTCGGTGCGCTCACCTGCAGATCGAGATTGATGGTCGATGAACTACCACTGCCGCCCTGATCGTTGCCGAGTGCCTTTACCTGCGCCCGCACCTGCGGCGGGGCGTTCTTGTGCTTGACGTCGATTTCCGTCAGCGAGGCTGGAAGTTTCTCCGGGATGGTGATGGCGCTTCTGTCCAGCGTCAGCTTGCCGCCAAGCACGGGCGAATTCAGAAGCGGACCCTTCAGCGTCAGCGTGCCGCTTACGATGGTCGTCACCAGCGTGCCATCATTGTAACCGGCGCGGTCCAACGTGATCGTGATGTCGGCTGGAAAGCCCGAACCGCCCGTTATACCGACGCTACCCGTTCCCGAGATCGTTCCACCGCCAGCAAGCTTTCCCGTCAGCCGGGAGATGACGGCGCGATCACGATCGAAGGTGACCGTTGCTGCCAGCCCGTTGACCGTGAGGTTACGGCGCACATCGGTCAGGCGCGTACCATCGGTGGTGATGCTGCCGGTAACGACAGGCGCGGAAGCGCTGCCGGAAATCTTCACATCGATGGCGGCGGTGCCGTCCACATCGAGGCCCTGTGCTGCGGTTTGTGCGGCAACGGCGGAGAAGGGCAACCTCCCGGAAAAGGCCATGGAAAGCGGACGGTTACCGGCGATGCCGAGGGAGCCGCCGCCCGAAAGCGACATGCCGCCCTGACCGGTCACATTCGTATCGATCTGCAAGGTGCCGCCGGCGAAACGGCCGTTTGCCTTGATGCCGAGCGCTGCAAGCCCTGCCGCACGCGTCTGGGCAACCTCGGCATTCGTCCAGTTCAGATTATAATCGACCGCTGGATCTGAAGCCGTGCCCTTGGCGCTGACTGTCCCGGATATACTCCCCGCCGCATCCAGCCCGATGGCGAAGGCATTTGCGAGGTTCGCGGGCAGCGAGCGGATATTGGCGTTGATGTCGAGTGTCGAACCCGCCGTGCCGTTTACCTCGACTCGCCCGTCGCCGGTGATGATAGTCAGACCGGAGATGCGGGCCGTGCCGTTCTCGATCGCAATTGTACTCGGCTTTTCGAGCCGTACGGCAATGCCCTTGGGGGCGGCCGAGAAGGCATCGAGCCGCACGGTCATCGGCGATCCTGCGGTATTGGCGCTGCCCTTTACCACGAGCGGCGCATTGTCGTAGCGTCCGTTGACATCGAAGTTGGTGGTCGTGCCGGAATGGCCAATGGTCGCATTCAGCGCCGAAATCGCCGCGGTGCCAGCATTGACGCTGTCGGCGCTGACCTTGCCGTTGATGGCGAGCGCCCGAAGGTCGTCAATGGAGATATCGGCAGCGAGCTTCGAAATAACCGTTGTGCCCTGGCGGATGCTGCCGCCATTCGCCTTTATCGTCGCGGCAATCCGGCCGTTATCGTTACTGAGTACGATGTCGCCGGCAATATCGCCATCTGCCTGTTGCGCGGCAAGTGCCGCCAGCAGGGCCAAGTCCGGGAAATTGAACGACAGATTGCCAGATGGCAGGAATTGTTGCGAGAATTGCAGCTTGCCGTTCAAGATGTTGCGACCCACTGCCACATGAAGCTCGGGTATTGCCGTGCCGTTTTCTGTCTGCACCACATTGGCGTTGGCGTCGATCTTCTGCCGGTCGAGGCTGCCGCTGGCGGTCAGTTTTGCCTGCGGTGCGGCCGGATCGGCCTTGCCTGCGGCATTGACCTTGAGGGCTTCAAGCTTCCGTCCGGCAAGAGTGGCACTTTCGGAGCTTAAGGTGACATTGAAGTCGGGCGCGGCAAGCGCGCCGCTGGCTTCAATTGCAAAATCGGCAACGCCCTTTGCCTGTGGCGTCAGTTTTTCGAGAGCGGGAAACTTGCCCGTCAGATTGGCGCTCAACGCGTCGTCTTCGAGACTGACATCACCTGTCGCTTCAATTGTTCCGGATTTGACCACGAGGTTCTGAACGCTTGTGCGCCCGCCAATGATCAGGTCGATATCGCCCTGCAAAGCTATGGTGGTATCGAATTTTTCCGCCAGCGCTGGCGGCAGGGTGGCGGGCAACGCGAAGAGCTGCACGCTGGATGTCAGGCGATTGTTGGCGAGGTCGAAACTGCCGTTCAGCGTTCCGCCGACACTGGCGCTCTCCAGCGTCGCGCCGTCAAAGCCGATCGTCGAGGAGGTAAGGCTGACCGGCGCCTTGATGGTGACCGGCGCACGCACCAGCCGGTCGATATCCGGGCTGACGAAGGACGATTGTGCCACGGAGAGAATGGTGTCGATGGTGCCGCTGCGATCGGCAATGTTGAGATTGCCGCTCCTGGCCGTCAGCTTGACATCATCAAGCCTACCCTGTGGGAGGGAAAGGCTGCGCAACGATGCCGTGGTGTTGAGATGAGCGGCATCAGCGTTGCCTTTCAGGGAAAGATCAATGCCATTGATGAGGGCCTGGATCTCGCCATTGTTCAGCGGCCAGCGGAAATCCACTGACCCGGCGGTGCCGATGAGGTTGGCACTAAGATCGTTCTGGCCGTTCGGATCCACGGTGCCCGAGGCCGTCAGCAGCAATGTGCCGGTTTCCAGCGTGCTGCTGCCGATTTCGATGCGGCCCTGTGGTGAGAGCGTGGCGTTTGCATCAAGTTTCGTCTCGCCTGCAAAAAGCTGTCGGAAAGCGGGGGGCAGAAGCAGATCGGGCTGGCCGCCGCCTGCGACCTCGATACGCCGCGTGCCGTCGTCTCCTAGTAGATGGTGGCCGGTGACGTTGAGCACGGGGTTGCCGGCGACGTTGCCGCGCAGAGTGCCAGTCCAGTCAGAAAGCGGACCTTCACCGTTCACATCGATCGCCACGGCGGGTGTGCCCGGAAGCGAGAGCAGCGTGGCCAGAAGCCCGCCCTCGGGCTCCTTCATCTCCGCTTTCAACTTCAAGACATTTTCATTCGGCAGAAACGCGATGTCTGCATTGACCGCAGCGTCCGGCGTGCTCTGCCGGTGGGCAGTGAGCGATAGCCTGATATCGTCCTGCGCGGCCTTGAGATTGCCCTCGGCGGTCAGCTCGAAGTCGCGGCCAAGAAGGGATTGTCCGAGGCTAATATCGGGGAAATCGAAACTGTCGATGTCGATTTCAATCGGCAGGGACGAACTGCCGGAGCTTTTGGTCGATGTTTGCTCAGCGGGAAGCGGTTTGCGATCGACATCAATCGATCCGGCCGACACCCTGTCGGCGTGGAAGGTTCCGGCAAGAAGCGAGAGCGGCGACCAGTCAACGGCGATCTGGTTCACACGGGCGTAAGGTCCCTGCCGATCCGCAAGAGTGACATTGTCGAGCCGCAGGCGACCGGTCAAAAGACCGCTGGGTGGAGAGATTTCGATTGTCTGGTCGGGCGTGGAAACGAGCGATGAAATCTGCTTTGCGGCAATTCTTGCACCCATCGGGGTGAGACCGACGAACAGAACCGCAAGCAACACCAGCACCACGCCGCAAAGAGCAGCGTAGCCCAGCCATTTCAGCAATCGAATCAACGTTGTCATCAAGCGTAATCTACACTCTGTTGCTAGGGTGTTCGATGGCGGCGTTTAAAAAGACTGGCCGATGCCAGCATAAATGCCGAAATTGTTGCCACCATCATATTTTTCAAGCGGCATGGCGACATCAAGACGCAAAGGCCCAAAGGGCGTTGCGTAACGCAAACCAATACCGGCGCCAGCCCGGATATCGGAGAAATCAGGGGTTACGCTGTCGGATACCACACCCGCATCGATGAAGGGCACGATTCCGATCGTATCGGTGACCTTGATACGGGCTTCGATGGAGCCAACCACGTAAGAGCGGCCGCCAGTTGCATCACCGGCTGCATTATAGGGCGATATTTCCTGGTAGCTATAGCCGCGGACGGATCCGCCGCCGCCGGCATAAAAGCGCCTTGTGGTCGGTATGTCCTGCAGATTGCTGCCGCCGACGAGCACGCCGCCGGAAAGCTTTCCGGCCATGATCAAGCGATCTTCGGCGCCGAGTCCCTTATAACCCGAAATAGAGCCTTCAAAGGAGGAAAAGAAAGTGCCGTTCAGCGCTTCATAGCTGGGCTTGGCGGCCACCGATGCACGAAAGCCTTCAGTGGGGTTGAGCTTGTCGTCGCGCGTATCGCGAACGAATTCCAGCGGTATGGAGGTGGTCAGATATTTGTTCTTGCCGAATGCGTCTTCGGTATCTGCCCACTGCACCTCGAGACCGGCGGCTGCGGTATCGGTGTCGTTCAGCTCATAACTGAAACCGGCGGCTCCCGTTATGGTCTTGGCCTCATAGGTATCGGGATGTTCGGTCTTGGCGATCAGGCTGGTCTTGAATGTGGTGCGCGGGTTGAACATGCCGGGCTTTGTGAAGGTGATGCCCGCCGAATAGTCCATGCCTTCGACGCTCGATGCTTCGGCGATGCGTGAAACCGAACCCTCGATCCGCAGCGATTCCGCCTGCCCGAACAGGTTCCTGTGGCCCCAATACCCCTGGAGGCCAATGCCTTCCGTGGTGGAATATTGTGCGCCGACGCCGAAATAACGGTGCTTGCCCTCTGACACCTCGATGGTGAGCGGAATGGAGCCATCGCGTGACAGCGTTCCTGCTTCCTTGATTGTCAGGCTGGAAAAGACGCCGAGCTGGCGTAGCCGGTCGGCGGCCTTGCGCAGTTTTTCCGGGGAGTAGGGTTCGCCGCCATTGAGGCGCGAATAACGGCGGATGAAGTCGCCGTCGACGGTTTTTTCGCCGGTGACGGTGACCGCGCCGAGCGGTGCCACGGGGCCACCTTCGGCAGCCATGGTAATATCGACCGTGTTCGTCGCGTGGTTTGCAACGGCCTCGCGTTTCGTCAGCTTCGCAAGCGGGCGGCCTTCGGCTTTCAGATCATCGATCAGTTTGTTGCCGGCGCGGATGATTGCCAGAGATCCGGCATCGCCGCCGGTGACGAGACCGTATTCTTCAAGGTTGCGGCCCGTCACATCACCCTCGAGCCTGATATTGCCGAGCGTGAAGACCGGGCCGGGTGTGACGGTTATGACCACCGGCACCGGAGCGGAGTGATCGAAGACCGGATTGGGTGGCAGATCGTCCACATCCTTGCCGGCGACCGTGACCTTGACGATGCCGCCATATCGGGCGTTTTCGTAAAGCGCTGCGATCAGCCTGTCCCTGTCATCACGCGCCTTGATCAGGAGGCCGAGATCGCCGGAGGCCGGTTTGTCCTTGTCGGCCAGAAGAAGCGAGCTGTTTTCCAGGCTGTCTTTGAGAGATTTGTCTGCATCGGCAGCATTCAGCGTCACGGCATATTTGACCGGATTTATAACTTCGATCTCCGGTTCTTCCGAACCCCAGAGACGCACGCCGAACAGCTTGAAAGCAAAAGCATCGCGAGTAAACGCCGGGTACAGGGCGAACGTAACGGCAACCGCAAGAGCGGTGCCAGCTTTCCCATACGCAATACCTGTCTTCGGGTTAGTCCGTGTTCTTCGCATAAGCTGCTTTATGGTTGAGCATTTATTATGGCTCTGACCCGTTTCCTGTCCGTTAACAGTGCAGTTTAATCATAAATAAACGGCGTTGAGGACCCTTCGGACTGTGTTTTGCCCGCCTTAACGCAAAAAGCCCCGGATGACCGGGGCTTCTGTGCAACGGTATCTCGTGCAGCTATTAACGGCAACGCGCCGTGTAACGCTGACCGTACTGGTCGCGATAATAGCAATAGCCCGGTTCGGATGCATTGCCGATCAACGCGCCGCCAACGCCACCGATCGCCGCGCCCACTGCCGCGCCACGAACGTTGCCCGTGATAGCGCCGCCCAGGACCGCACCGGAAACGGCACCGATCGAAGCACCCTTTTCAGTCTGCGTGCAGCTTGCAAGCGACAGGCCGACCAGCGCAAATATGATTGCCTTTTTCATGAAACTCTCTCCAACGTTACAATGAGCTCTTCGGCTCGGTAGGCGTCCCATATTTATCTGCGGCGACTGCTACCTCCGACCGCCACAGATAACTAACAATTCGATACCGTTTAGGGAAGCCTCCTCTTTCAGGCGTTCTTCCGCGCGTAAATCGATTGCGTCCCAAACAACGGCGCCGTTTGAAAAAGGTTCCAAATTTCCGGGTTTTTTGATGTGAATCAATTTTGTACTTTTCATCGGCGTCTATAAACGGTTTATTGGAATGGTTCAAAACAACGGCGAATTGACGCAGACGTGGTTAAAGCAGCTCGCAAGGGTTGACGGTCCCGGTGTCGAGGCAGAAAACGATCTGGTCAATTCTGGAGCATGGCATGGACTTCGAGGCATTTTTTACGACGGAACTGCAGAGCCTGCATTCTGAGGGACGCTATCGCGTTTTTGCGGATATCGAACGCCAGCAGGGCAATTTTCCCCGCGCGACACGGTACAACGCCAATGGCGAGCGCAAGGACGTAACCGTCTGGTGTTCCAACGATTATCTGGGCATGGGCCAGAACCCCAAAGTCATCGAAGCCATGAAAGCCGCCATCGATCACTGTGGCGCGGGTGCGGGAGGCACCCGGAACATTTCTGGGACCAACCATCATCACGTCCTGCTCGAACAGGAACTTGCCGATCTGCACGGCAAGGAATCGGCGCTGATCTTCACGTCGGGTTACGTTTCCAACTGGGCGACACTCGGCACACTTGGCCAGAAAATTCCGGGCCTCATCATTTTCTCCGATGCGCTCAACCATGCCTCGATGATCGAAGGCATCCGTTACGGCCGTTGCGAGCGGGTGATCTGGAAACACAATGATCTCGAAGATCTCGAGGCAAAGCTCAAGGCAGCCGATCCAAGCGCGCCGAAGCTCATCGCCTTTGAATCCGTCTATTCGATGGATGGCGATATCGCCCCGATCAAGGAAATCTGCGATCTTGCCGATCGTTATGGCGCCATGACCTATCTCGACGAAGTCCATGCCGTTGGCATGTACGGACCGCGCGGCGGCGGTATTGCCGAGCGCGAAGGCCTGATGGATCGCCTGACGATCATCGAGGGAACGCTCGGCAAGGCTTTCGGCGTGATGGGCGGTTATATTGCCGGGTCCACGGCGGTCTGTGATTTTATCCGTTCTTTCGCCTCCGGTTTCATCTTCACGACGGCCCTGCCGCCGTCGCTCGCTGCCGGCGCAATCGCCTCGATCCAGCATCTGAAGGCAAGCCCCTTTGAGCGCGCCCGCCATCAGGACCGGGTGCGCAAGCTGCGGGGGCTTCTGGATGCACGCGGCATTCCGCATATGGACAATCCCAGCCATATCGTACCGGTCATGGTGGGCGATGCCGCCAAGTGCAAATGGATTTCGGATATCCTGCTCGACAATCACGGCGTCTATGTGCAGCCGATCAATTATCCGACCGTGCCGCGCAAGACCGAGCGTCTGCGCATCACCCCGACACCGCTGCACACCGATGCCGACATCGAACAGTTGGTCGGCGCGTTGCACCAGCTCTGGTCGCATTGTGCGCTGGCGCGTGCCGTGGCTTAAGGCCGCAGTTCAAACAAGAGAAAATCTGGCCGCGTTTACGCGGCCTTTTCTTTGCTGGCGATCAGTTCCCGCGCGTGATTGCGGGCTTCCCCGTCCGCCGAAAATACGTCTTCGATGCTGTTGGCTGATCGGCCGTCATGCATGCGGTCCATGACCGTTTCGACGATTTCGGCCATATCGAGAAAACCGATGCCGCCTTCGACGAAGGCGTGAAAGGCGGTTTCTTCGGCGGCATTCAGAGCCGCGCCCTGCAAGCCTCCGCGCTCCAGCGCCGTGCGCGCCAGTCGGAGTGCTGGAAACCGGGTTTCATCAGGCGCTTCGAAATCGAGCCGCGCCAGTTTGGCGAAATCCAGGCGTTCGACATTGAGATTGCCGCGCTCAGGATAGGTGAGGGCATAAGAGATGGCGGTTCGCATATCGGGCGAGCCGAGCTGGGCGATATAGGAGCCATCCGTATAACCCACCATCGAATGTATGATCGACTGCGGATGAACGATCACCTCCACCTGCTCGGGCTTGAGATCGAAGAGATATTTCGCCTCGATCATTTCCAGCCCCTTATTGAACATCGAGGCGCTGCCGATCGATACCTTCAACCCCATCGACCAGTTGGGATGTGCGCGGGCGATATCTGCCGTGACATTGGCCATCTGCTCACGCGACCAGGTGCGAAAGGGTCCGCCGGATGCGGTGAGTACGATGCGCTCCACGGCCTGTTTGTGATCGCCCGTCAGGCACTGGAAGATCGCACTATGTTCGCTATCGACCGGGATCAACCTGCCACCGCCCTGTTTGACCGTGCGCAGGAAAACATTGCCTGCGGAAACGAGGCATTCCTTGTTTGCAAGCGCTATGTCTGCGCCGCGCCGTGCGGCTGTCAATGTCGGGGCAAGACCAGGTGTTCCGGCAATCGCTGCCATTACCCAGCCGGCCTCCATCGAGGCCGCTTCTTCGAGGCCGGATTTGCCTGCCGCAACCTCAATGCCGGTGCCGGCAAGGGTCGCTTTCAGCGCTTCGTATTTGCCATCCTCGGCGGTTACCGCAAGCTGTGCGCCGAATTCACGCGCCTGTTGCGCCAGAAGATCGATGTTTCCGGCGCCGGTGAGCGCCAAAACCTCGAATTGTCTGCGACCACCCAGCTGACGGACGACATCCAGTGTGTTCGTACCGATCGAACCCGTCGAACCCAATATCGTCAGCCTGCGTGGCATTTCACTGGTATCTGTCATCTTCCGTCCGTCGGTCGTTTCCGGTTGCCCGAAACCGATGCATAGTTTCTGGCGACATGCACTAGCCTCTACTCGTGAAAACCCGTCATAACAAGGACACAGCCGGGCTATTGTTTTTGCGGATGGCAAAGCCATATGCAAGAAAAACGATGAGAGAATATTGATGCGACGTTTTCTGGTTTCCAGCGGTTGGATTTTTGCGGCAAGCCTTGTGCTGGTTCTGGTCTTTATTCCTTTCGACCCACGCCTTTCGGAACATGCTCAAGCCCTGCCGGGAAGGATAGTTTCCTTCAATCGCTCCATTACCGATTTCGGTACTTTCAGCTGGATGCTTTATTCCACCGGCGCTCTTGCCATCCTTGCCTATGTCGGCGCGCGTGTCCTGCAGGCGCGGACCTATGCCGGCCGGCTGAGAACGGCATGGCGGCTTCTCGCTTACTTCTTCCTGACGATCGGAACGGCGAGCATATTGGTCCACACGCTGAAATTCCTGATCGGGCGGGCGCGGCCGGAGCTTTTTCTGGAAATGGGTGCCTATAGCCTCACGCCTTTTACCGGTGACAATCTTTATGAGAGCTTCCCGTCAGGCCATTCGACGGCTGCCGGGGCGTTTTTCGGTGTTTTCGCCATGCTGATGCCGCGCTTCCGCTGGGCGTTCCTGCTGCTTGCCCTTGTCATTGGTGTTTCGCGCGTCATCGTCGGCGCGCATTATCCAAGCGATGTGGCCGCCGGGCTGTTGCTTGGCATGTGGACGGCCATGGCCTTCGCCTTTATCTTTGCCCGGTCCGAAATGCTTTTCCGTTTCGATGCACATGGTTGGCCACAGCCGAAAAATGCAAACCTGCCGGCGACGGATGCACGATAGAGACGTTTAACGGACAGGGGGGCGGTGATGGAAGAAGCGAAAGTCGTGCCGGAGAATGACGGCAGGGCCGTTCAGCACATCCGCACGTCCGTTGTCGTGGCGGGTGGCGGGCCGGCCGGCCTGATGCTCGGCCTTTTGCTTGCCCGCAGCGGTATAGACGTAACGGTTGTCGAGAAACATGGAGATTTTCTGCGCGATTTTCGCGGCGACACCATTCACCCCTCCACGCTTGAACTGATGGAGCAGCTGGGTTTCGCCGAGGAGTTCCTGAGCCTCCCGCATACGCGTGCGCCACGGCTGAACGCAGTCATCGGCGGCGAGCGTATCACGATCGCGGATTTTTCGCGGCTGCCGGTCCATCATCGTTTCATTGCCTTCATGCCGCAATGGGATTTTCTCAATTTTATCGTCGGCAAGGCCGGGCAATATGAGAATTTTCGGCTGCTGATGAATGCGCCGGTAACCGGCCTGATCGAGCGCGACGGGCGTGTTGGTGGCCTCATGGTCAATACGCCGGAAGGCGCAATCGAGATCGCCGCTGATCTGGTGGTGGGCGCGGATGGCCGCAACTCCATCGTCCGCGAGGCGGCGGAGCTTGAAGTACAGCGCTTCGGCATCCCGACCGAGGTGCTTTGGATGCGCCTTTCGAGACAGCCGGGTGATCCGGCCGACACCATGGGCCATGCGGGTTCGCGGCAGGGTTTCGTGATGATCAACCGCGGTGACTACTGGCAATGCGGGTACGTGGTGCGCAAGGGCTTTTTCGCTGACATGAAGATTGAGGGGCTTGAAGCCTTCAGGAACCGGGTTGCGGAAATCTGCCCTTTCCCGCGCGAGAGGCTCGACGAAGTTACGAGCTGGGATGACGTGCATCTGCTCACCGTCCGTATCGATCGGTTGAAGCGCTGGTGGAAGCCCGGCCTGATCTGCATCGGCGATGCGGCCCATGCCATGTCGCCCGTCGGCGGTGTCGGCATCAATCTTGCCATTCAGGATGCGGTTGCCGCGGCCAATGTTCTGGTGCCGGTATTCACATCCGGCCGGACCATTGCCGATGACCACCTTGCCGCCATAGAGAAACGGCGATCCTTTCCAACCAAGGCCACGCAATTCTTGCAGCGGATGATGCGTGTCGGTCGCAAGAAAGAGCAGACGGAAACGGCGGAAAAGCCGAAAGGCCCACCCGCCATCGTTAGGGCGATCATGCGGTTTCCACTTTTTGCCCATCTGACCGGCAGGCTGGTGGGGCTGGGCTTTCGTCGGGAAAAGATCGAGACGGTGTGACGCGGCTTAAGCCGCGTTTACGATTTCCTTGGCATATTTCAGTCCAATAACGGCGGAACCAATCAGCCCCGGCTCGATCCGGCAAATGGCAGGCACGACGAGCGGCCTGTCGAAGCGCCTGAGAATGCGACCCCTGACGGCTTCGTCCAGAGCTGTCACGAGTTCCCTTGAATTCGAAAGCCCGCCGCCGACGGGCACGATGGTTGCGCCGGTGACATTGATCACCATCGCCAGCGGTGAGGCGAGAATATCAATGAGTACATCGATAGTTCTTGCGGCTTGCGCATCGCCTGCCTGCCAGGCGGCAATAATATCCTCACTGGTCATATCCTGCCCGTGAAGATGCAGATGCAGCTTTTCCATGCCGCGCGCGCTGCCGATCGCGTCGACACAGCCGGTGAGGCCGCAACCGCATTCGAATCGCGGCAGCGATACCGGTGGATTGCCGGCCAATGTCGCGGCCACTGGCCCATGTCCCCACTCGCCAGCGAAGCCGCCGTCGCTGTTGATGAGCTTGCCGTCAATCACCAGCCCGCCGCCGACACCTGTTCCAAGGATAACGCCGAAGACGACGCGATGTCCTTGTCCGGAGCCGATTTCCGATTCGGCGATCACGAAACAATCCGCATCGTTCGAAACGATAACAGGAAGGTTCAGGGCTTTTTCCAGATCGTCTTTTAACGTTCTGCGGTGAATGCTGGGAATATTGGCGACTGTCGCCTTTCCCGTATCAAGATCGATGACGCCCGCGATCGACAGTGATACGCAGTCGGGTGTGCCGCCGCTGTTGTCGATGACGGATTTCAAGCCGGCAGCGAAGTCTTCGAAGCTGGTTTTGGGCGTTGGTATACGCGGTACGGGGCGAATATCGTCCGGGGCATGGGCAATCGCGCCCTTGATGGTCGTTCCGCCGATATCGAAACAAACGATCATGGTTCAGACTCCGGAACGTGTGGCATCGTAGATTTTTTCTCCGCCAATCCATGTTGAATGCATCTGGAGGTCTGGTGTCAGCATCACGAAATCAGCATCGAAACCGGGCAGGAGTTTTCCCTTGCCGGAGGCGCCGATTGCCTGCGCCGGATAGGCGGATGCCATTCGCAAAGCTTCTTCCAGCGGCATTTCCATCTTCTCACGCATGAAACGGATGCAGGAGAGCATGTCTATATCCGCTCCCGCCAGCGTGCCGTCGGCCAACGTTAGCCGTCCACCGTTGCGATAGACGCGCCGGCCGTTCAGTTCGAAACCGTCATCATCCGTGCCGATGGTGGACATGGCGTCGGTGACAAGGAAGATGCGGGCCGGGCCATTCTTGGCGCGCAGCGCAATGCCGATTGCGGCCGGATCGACATGGAATCCGTCGGCTATAAGCCCGCAATGCAACTTGCCGTTCGAAAGTGCGGCCCCGACCAGCCCCGGCTCGCGGTGGCCAAGCGGGCTCATGGCATTGAAGAGATGCGTTACCATGGATGCGCCTGCATCAGCATAGGCCGTCGCAACATCGAGACCGGTGTCGGTATGGCCGAGGCTGACGACGATGCCGGCGTCGCTGAGTGCTGCAACCTGCTCGACAGTAACATTTTCCGGGGCAATGGTTGTCAGCACGAAGGGGAGTTCCGCCCTGCAGCCGGTTAGGACTGCGAGGTCGTCTATCTCCATCTTGCGGATCAACGCCGGATCATGCGTGCCCTTGCGCGCGACAGAAAGATGCGGCCCCTCGAAATGCAGGCCGAGGAAACCGGGCACATGCTGCTTGCCCGCGGCAATCCCCGCCTGCGCCGCCCTGAAAGTCACGTCCGACCGGTCGGTGATGAGCGTCACCATCAAAGCCGTCGTGCCGAACTGGGCGTGGGCGGAGCAGATGCGGGCAATGCCAGCCACATCCGGCTGGTTGTTGAACATGACGCCGCCACCGCCATTGACCTGAAGGTCGATGAAGCCCGGCGCGATCAACAGCCCATCTGTATCGATCACTTCGGCGTCGGCAGGCACGCTGTCCAGGACAGCGGCAACGCGCCCTTCGCGGATCAGGAGCACCTTGTCATCATGCCATTCGGCGCCATCGAAAATGCGGGCGCCGACAAATGCCTTTATGCCGCTCATTGGGTCTCAGTCACCTTTTTCAATGCCACTGGAGCATCCGGGTTGAAGCCTCTTGCGCGCGACAATTGCTCGATGAAGCCGTAAAACGGTGCGATAAGCAGCAATGCATCGGTCAGGGGATGGTTGGTTTCCACGAAGGGCAAGGGCTTGGCCGGGCTACCCTTGGCAGATGTGACGAAAACATTGGCGCCTTTGTGGGCAAGGCTTGCGGCAATATCCGTAACGGAGGTCTCGGCGCGGTCGCGCGCGGCAAAGGCGATTACCGGAAATTTCGGTGCGACCAGCGAAACCGGGCCGTGCATGACTTCTGCCGACGAATAGGCTTCCGCGTGCAGCTCGCAGGTTTCCTTGCATTTCAGCGCGGCTTCCGCGGCAATCGCAAGGGCGGGGCCGCGGCCCAGCATATAAAGTGAATCCTCACCCTTCACAGCCTCGCCAATATGGCTCCAGTCAAGTGCGATTGCCTTGGCGAAATTCTGCGGCAGGGTGCTGACGGCCTTCGCGAGCAGGCTGTCTTCCGTCCATTCGGCAAGGATGGCCAGACCGGCGACAATGGAGTTGACGAAGGACTTGGTTGCGGCAACTGCCTTTTCCGGTCCCGCCTGGATGTCGATGGCGTGATTGGCTGCGTCTCCAAGGGGGGAGGGCAGGGTGTTCACGAGGGAGAAGGTAAGCGCTCCGCCCTTGCGGGCACTTTCCGCCAAAGCGACGATGTCAGGGCTTTTGCCCGATTGCGATACGGCGAAGGCTGCCGCCCGTTCCAGCCGCAATTTCGTCTGGTAGATCGAGGCGAGCGAAGGGCCGAGCGAGGCGACTGGAAGCCCCGTCTGTAACTCGATCGCATATTTCAGGAAATGCGCGGCGTGATCGGACGATCCGCGCGCAATGGTGACGATAACGGCCGGGTCACGGGCTTTCAGCTTGTCTCCGGCCTGCCGGAAGTCGGCACTGGTATTGTCCAGCAGACGGGCGACGGCATCGGGAATCTCGTTGATTTCCTGGCGCATCAGGGTTGTCATCGTTTTCTGTCCTTGGTCGATGTGTTTCAGTCGGAGGTCATCGTCAGTTCGGCGACGAGGTCGTAGGCGTCGCTGCGATAAAGGGCGCGCGATATTTCCATGAGGCGGCCGCTTTCGAGATAGGCCATGCGCTGGACGGAAAGTGCAGCAGACCCGGGGGGAACTCCAAGCAGCATCGTTTCCTCATCCGTAAGGTTGCGCGCGGAGATGCGCTGGATGGCGCGGACGGGGCGAATATCGCTTTTCGCAAGCTCCTGATAAAGCGAGTTTTCCACCAGCTGTGGGTCCGGCAGAATATCGCCCGGCAGGCTCGTGACTTCGAGCGCGATCGGCTGGTCGTTGGCAAGGCGCAGTCGCGTCAACCGGGCAACCATGGCGGATTGGGAAAGGCCGAGAGCCATCATCTCGTCACCGGTCGGGTAAAACAGGCCTCTTTCAAGCCAGCGCGTGCTCGCCACCATTCCCCGGCGGCGCATATCCTCTGTAAACGAGGTAAGCTTGGTCAACGGCTGCTGCATACGGGTGATGGGTTTGACTACAAAGGTGCCCGACCCATGCCTGCGCACGAGAAGTCCGTCGCGAACGAGATCGTCCACAGCCTTGCGCACCGTGACGCGGCTGACGCAGGCGCTTTCGGCAATGTCGCGCTCGGGCGGCAGTGCATCGCCATGTTTGAGTCGGCCGCCATTGATGGCGTCTTCAATCGTCTGACGCAGTTTCAGGTAAAGCGGGCCGCCGCCTCCCGATTGCAGGTCGTCCAGATTAAGCGCTGCCCCGTTCATCCATAACCTCTGTCACAATCGATGTGGCGAATTCCGGCTATACCATATGCGTCACAATCGGCAATACCAAAATAGAACCATTAGTGGATTTGTACGATTAATCGGTGGTTTTTTCGATCATTTGCCGAATAATAAGGCGTCGTGCTTGAAATTTCCGCATTAACCAAAAAAAATTTCCGGCAATTGGAATTGCTATAGACGATTGGCATTTTTTTGGTATTGTTTTTGTATCAGTGGCTGACGGCGCTCTATCTTGCGCCTGTCTCCGCTGGGGAAATCGGTCTCCGGTCCTCACTAGAATTTGCGAGATCGAATTTAACTTGACCGTTATGAAAATTAATTTCATCGTGGCGGAAAATTATCGCAGATATCAGGATAACCAGCACAGAAATGGTTGCTTCTGCGAAAATGAATTACGAATGAACAGGGAACAAAGTTCATGAAGGTGGGAATTATCGGACTCGGATTCCGTCTCGGTTATCTGGGCTACGTTTTTCACGAGATCGACAAGGATTTCGAGATCGTCGGTTATGTCGATCCTGCCCCGGCCGGTCTGCCGGGTCTTGAGGAAAAGGGCATTTCGGCTGGCAAGGCCTATGACAGCCCCGAGGCGCTGATTGCCGGCGAGACATTCGACCTTTTGATGATCGGCTCACCGAACCATATGCATCTGGAGCATATCCGCATCGGGCTTGAAGCCGGTTGCACCATCTTCTCGGAAAAACCCATCGTCGTCAGCATCGAGGAAAGCCTCGAACTCGCCCGGTTGCTCAACAAGCATGGACATGAGCGGCTGCTGGTCGGTCTGGTCCTGCGTTACTCGCCGCTTTACCGCGATCTGCGCGCCGCGCAGGCCGAAGGCAAGCTGGGTGACGTCGTCTCCATCGAGGCTTCGGAACATATCCCGCCCTATCATGGCGCGTTCTTCATGCGCGACTGGCGGCGTTACGAGAACTATTCCGGCTCCTTCATGCTGGAAAAATGCTGCCACGACCTCGATCTCTATAATGGCGTGGTGGGTGCCCGGCCGCGTTTCGTGTCGAGCTTTGGCGGGCGCAAGAGCTTCACGCCTGCAAATGCTCCGCAAAATGACGGCATCAACGACATGGAAGTCTACCATCGCAAGCCGAGCGGCTGGATGGGTTCCGACAAGGTTTTCGACAGCGACGGTGATATCATCGACTACCAGACCGCGATCGTCGAATATGAAAACGGCGCATCGCTCGCCTTCCATACCAATCTGAACGTTCCCGACGATTTCCGCCGTTTCTGCGTCATCGGCGCCAAGGGCATGGCCGAGGGCGATTTCGTGCGCGGCTTCGTGAACGTGCACAATGCCCGCACCAACGAAAAGACCGTTGCCAAGACCTATTCGGCGGCAACCGTGCTCTCCCAGCATTATGGCGCGGATGAGCAGATGGCCGAGGACGTGATCAACCATGTCGTCAAGGGGACGCCCCTGCCGGTTTCCGCGCTCGATGCGATCGAGGCCGGTATTCTGGCGCTCGCCATGGACGAGGCGCGCCATGGCCGCAAGGTGGTCGATCTCAAGCCGGTGTGGGAGGAATATGATCTGGCACTCCACGGGCAGTTGAAGTCGCCCGCCGTGAAATCGGCTTAAGGGGGCGCTGCGATGGATGCGAAACGCAGCGCGGTCATCTTTGCCTGGCTTCTTCTTTTGCCGGCGCTTTTATACATCACTGTTATTGTTGCTTATCCGCTCGTCGATACCTTCATCCTGTCCTTCACGGACGCGTCGTTGAAAAAGACGACGAACTGGGTGGGTTTCATCAATTACGAGAAGATCTTCAACGAGACTTTCGCCGGGGTCATCACGCGGACCTTTATCTGGACGTTCTTTTCCGTCTCGATAAAGATGATCATCGGCACCTTCGGTGCGGTGTTGCTGAATTCGGCCGTTCCCGGTCGGGCCCTGTTTCGCATCCTGACGATGCCGCCATGGATCGTGCCGATGGCTATCGGCATCTTCATGTGGGGCTGGATGTATAACGGCCAGTTCGGCATGATTTCCGGTGTTCTCCAGAACCTTGGCCTGGTGGACGGTCCAGTCGCCTTCCTCGCCTATGGCAGCACGGCTTTCTGGGCGACCATCATCACCGACGTATGGATCGGCGTGCCGATGGTGACGCTTTATCTGCTGGCGGCAATTCAGGCCATTCCGCAGGATCTTTACGAGGCAGCCTGGACCGACGGCGCCAGCCGCACCTACCGCTTCCGCCGCATCACGTTGCCGCTGATGCTGCCGGCCATGATTACCATGTCGATGATCTCGCTGATTTCGACCTTCAATTCCTTCGACATCATCTGGATCCTGACACAGGGCGGACCGACGGGCCAGACGACGACCATGATCATCGACACCTACAAGACGGCGATCGGTTCCTACAAATACGGTGAGGGCGCGGCGCGTGCAGTGCTGATCTGCATCTTCCTGTCCATATTCACCTACTTCTACTTCCGCATCACCAGCCGTATCTCGCAGGAGACCAGCCGATGACCGACAAAAATGCGATGATCAACCGTTACAGATGGTATGAGATCGTCGGGATTTATTGCGGCATCGCCGTATTCCTGACCTTCGTGCTGGCGCCGTTTGTCGAAGGGTTTCTGGTTTCGCTGAAACCGCTCAGCCTGCTTTTTTCGTCACCGTATAAGTTTTGGCCGGAAAACGGCTCCTTCGAAGCTTACCGGACCATGTGGGTCAGCGTTCCCGGCTTTGCCCGCTACGTCTTCAACTCCTTCTTCATCTCGACGATATCGACGATCATCGTTCTGCTTCTGGTGGTGCCGGCGTCCTATGCTTTCGCGCGGTTCCAGTTTCGCGGTCGCGGGCAATTGCTCGGCGCGTTTCTTGCGATCAACATGTTCTCCGGTGCGGTGCTTCTGATCCCGCTTTACCGGCTGATGCGCAATATGGGCGTCCTGAACACCTATCTGGCGATGATCATTCCCGGCGCCGCCTTTTTGATCCCCACTGCCATCTGGCTTTTGCGAACCTACATGCTGCGTATTCCGCGCGAACTGGAAGAGGCGGCCTATGTGGACGGCGCGAGCTATTTCTATACCTTCCGCCGGGTGATCCTGCCGCTTGCGATGCCTGGCATCGCCGTCGTGTCCATCACCACCTTCATCGGTGCTTATGCGCAGCAGTTCATCTTCGCGCTCACCTTCAATTCCAAGACCGAATATATGCCGCTGCCCATCGGCCTGTTTGCCTATTTCGGTCGTCAGGAAGTCGTCTGGAATGAGTTGATGGCGGCCAGCTTCGTCGGCATTGCGCCGGCCATGGTCGTCATCTTCTTCATGCAACGCTATCTCGTCAGCGGGCTTACCGCCGGCGCGGTGAAATAATCAACAATAGGAACGACCACCAGAAAACGGGAGACTATCTATGGCACTGAAACATTACGGATTGGCGCTTTGCGCCTTCGCATTTGCCGGTTCCACTGCCCTTGGCACGGTGGCGGCACACGCCGCCGACAAGGAGATCAGCTGGATCTATTGCGGCGACAAGATGGACCCCATCCATGAAAAATACATCAAGGAATGGGAAGGCAAGAATGCCGGCTGGAAGGTCGTTCCTGAAGTCGTCGGCTGGGCGCAGTGCCAGGACAAGGCAACCACGCTCGCAGCCGCCGGCACTCCGGTCGCCATGGCCTATGTCGGTTCGCGCACGCTGAAGCAGTTCGCACAGAACGACCTCATCGTTCCGGTGCCGATGACCGAAGACGAAAAGAAGACCTATTATCCTAACATCGTCGACACGGTTACCTTCGAGGATACGCAGTGGGGCGTGCCCGTCGCCTTCTCGACCAAGGCGCTCTATTGGAACAAGGACCTCTTCAAGCAGGCCGGTCTCGATCCGGAAGTGCCGCCGAAGACCTGGGCTGAAGAGATCGCCTTTGCCAAGCAGATCAAGGAAAAGACCGGCGTCGCCGGTTATGGTCTGCCCGCCAAGACCTTCGACAACACCATGCACCAGTTCATGCACTGGGTTTACACCAATAACGGCAAGGTCATCGACGGCGACAAGATCACCGTCGACAGCCCGCAGGTTCTTGCAGCTCTGAAGGCCTACAAGGACATCACGCCTTACTCCGTCGAGGGTCCGACGGCCTACGAGCAGAACGAAATCCGCGCCATCTTCCTCGATGGCAAGGTTGGCATGATCCAGGCGGGATCGGGTGCTGCAACCCGCCTGCAGGAAACCAAGATCAACTGGGGTATCGCAACCCTGCCGCTCGGCCCTGAAGCCAAGGGTCCCGGCACGCTGCTCATCACCGACAGCCTCGCAATCTTCAAGGGAACCGGTGTCGAAGAAAAGGCGACCGAATTCGCCAAGTTCATCACCTCTCCCGGCCCGCAGGGCGAATACGAACTGCAGGGCGGCGCTGGCCTGACCCCGCTTCGTCCGTCGCCGAAGGTTGATGAGTTCATCGCCAAGGACCCCTTCTGGAAGCCGCTGATCGACGGTATCGCCTATGGCGGTCCCGAGCCGCTCTTCACTGACTACAAGGGCTTCCAGGACACGATGATTGAGATGGTGCAGTCTGTCGTTACCGGCAAGGCGACACCGGAAGATGCCGCAAAGAAGGCATCTGCCGCTCTCGAGCAGTACAAGTAATCCACATTTATACGGTTGCGGGCGCAGGTCGCCCGCAACCTCATAATTCGTTGCGAGAATACCCGCCGCTATGACGGCAGGAGCTTCTCGTGTGTTTTAACGGTTCCGATAAGGCGCGATTTTTCCGTGTCGCGGAACGTCTCTGAACGCAGCCTGATGTCGGCTGGTGACGGGAGAGGCAAGTTTTGGGTCAGCTTTATCTCAACAACGTCCGCAAGAACTATGGACATTTCGAAGTCATCAAGGGCGTTCAGCTCGACATCAGGGATGGCGAGTTCGTCGTTTTTGTCGGCCCCTCGGGATGCGGTAAATCCACATTGCTGCGCATGATCGCCGGCCTTGAGGATATTTCCGCCGGCGACATCGTCATCAACGGCGTGAAGGTCAATGACTTGCCGCCGGTTAGACGCGGCATCGCCATGGTGTTCCAGTCCTATGCGCTCTATCCGCATATGACGGTTTTTGAAAACATCGCTTTTCCCCTCCGAGTCGAAAAGATGGAAGAGGGCAAGATCAAGGAAAAGGTGGAGGCCGTCGCCAAGATCCTGCAACTCGACCAGCGCCTGCAGCAGCGTCCCGGCATGTTGTCCGGCGGCCAGCGCCAGCGTGTAGCGATCGGCCGCGCCATCGTTCGCGAGCCGAAGATATTCCTGTTCGACGAGCCGCTTTCCAACCTTGACGCCGCACTTCGCGCCGACATGCGTATCGAGCTCACCAATCTGCATCGGACGCTGAAGGCGACGATGATCTACGTGACGCATGACCAGGTGGAAGCCATGACCATGGCTGACCGCATCGTGGTGCTGAATGCGGGCGAAATCTCCCAGGTCGGCGCGCCGCTGGAACTTTACCACAAGCCCGCAAACCTGTTCGTCGCCGGTTTCATCGGCAATCCGAAAATGAATTTCCTGAAGGTCACCTGCAAATCCGTCAGCGCCGATGGTGTGACCGTGGAGTATGAGGGCCAGACAATCACCGTGCCGGTGGAGCCGCGCGCCGGTCTTGAAGGCACGCAACTGACGCTCGGCATTCGCCCGGAACACACCGGTCTCGAAACGGCCGACCTGAATATCAAGGTCGCGCCCAGCGTTATCGAGCGGCTGGGTGTGAATACGATCGCTTATGGCGTCGCGCCCACGGGTGAAAATTATTGCGCGCTTCTTTCCGGTTCTGCGCCTGTTGTCGTCGATGAAACCATCGTCACCGGTATCAAGGCGTCGGATTGCCATCTGTTTGATGAAAGCGGCACATCGCTCGAACGGCGTGTCGATCTTTCTGTCCTCAAACTGATACAATAAAGGGCGGGAACCGGGCCATGAAATCTGTCTCGCCATGCCCGGTTTTCTGCGACGCTATCGGTTTTCAGCGGTCTTCGTCTTCCAGACGAAAAAGCAACGCCGGGCTTTCGGCCCGGCGTTCAAAACCGTCTCGCAGGTCCGCTGGATCACGGCATGGGATTGGGCATGTATCCGGTGAAACCGCTGATTTTCCAGCGGCCCTCATGCAGTCGGCAATAATAGAGCGTCTGCCATTTCATGACGTCGAAGCTGCCATCGGCCTTGCGAAGCCCGCCGTCGAACTTCTTGCGAACCAGCGCGGTCTCACCTTCCACTTCGATTTCTTCCAGCGTGGTGGTGGTGAAGATCGCATTGCGCGGGTCTTCAGCCAATTGCTGGGTCTGGAAATCCTGCGCCTGTCGCAGCCATTCGTCGCGATAGGCGTCAAGCGAGGGGAAGGACAGGCGCCAGTTGTCCGGGTTTGCATCCCGGTTGGCGTTGATGCCGAGAAAGCCGTCCTTTACGAAATCATCCGCGACTTTCGACCAGTCGGCAGTGAGGAAGGCGTCGATATCCCGCGTTACCAGCATGTCCCAGATGGAGTGGCGGGCGACGTCTGTTTCGGGAAAAGGGTTTTTGAATGGGTCGCGCATGATTCAGGTCCGTTGTTGAAATTATTTTCAAGATTTGGATATTTCTCTGGCGAAGATTGTTGGCATATGCTCATCCCGCAATCAACAGAGAAAATAATTTTCAGATCAAAGGTGTCCGGCGTGTCGTCAACGGGGCGAAACATGGTCGATTCATGGGTGTGTACGGTTGACGGGCGTCTCGGATTAAGGTGCATCGGAAACGGGGCCAAGCCTTAAGTTTTGGCGGAACGGAGACCGGTGAGCATGGATATTTTCGCAAAGATTCAAGACGACAGGGGACAGTTCTCGCAATCGGAGCGGCGGATCGCCGATATTCTGGTTTCGGACTTCGAGTTTGCGGTCAATGCATCGATCATCGAGCTTGCCGCCCGCGCCGAGGTTTCCCCGCCAACCGTGACGCGGTTCTGCCGCCGTCTGGGTTGCCAGAGCTTTTCGGATTTCAAGGTCAGCCTTGCCAAGACCGCTTATGTCGGCATCCGCTACCTCACCTCGGAACCGACAAGCACAGGCCCGTCGGACGTCGCCGAGGAAGTGCTTGCCAAGGCGCAGGAGGCGCTTTTCCTGCTGCACAAGACGCTCGATCCCGCCCTCGCCGACGAAGCGGCCGTCCGGATTGCCAATAGCGGCATGATCTACGCGTTTGGAGCCGGTGGTAATTCCTCGATGATCGCCTCGGAAATTCAGAACCGGCTGTTTCGCCTTGGCCTGCGCGTTTCGACCAGCGCCGATCACAGCATGCAATTGATGATGACTGCCGCTGCGCGGAAGGAAGACGTCATCATCGGATCCTCCTTTTCCGGCCGCAACATGGAATTGGTGAAGTGCTTCAGGCTGGCGCGGGAAATGGGGGTCACCACCATCGCGCTGACCCAGAGCGATACGCCCGTCGCCTTGGCCGCCGATATGGTGGTGGCCGTCAACGTGCCTGAGGGAAACAATATCTTCCGCCCAACATCATCGCGTTATGCCTATCTGGCGGCGGTTGATGTTCTGGCGACGCTAGCTGCCTATCACCACCGGCAGCGGTCGATGGTGACCCTGCGGCACATCAAGCAGCAGCTTGTGGAGCATCGTGATCCGGACGACCGGCAATTGCTGGGTGACTAGAGCATTTCCAGTGAGCCGCGTAGCGGTTTCACGCCCGGAAAATGCATAAAAACAAAGATGTAGAGCGGCTTGACCTCAAAACCCGCTCTGGAAAGCCTCGAAGGAGTAGCATGACATGCAGGACAGGAAAGACCAGGTCGCCGTCGTAACGGGCGCGGCGGGCGACATCGGCCGGGCAATTGCCGCGGCGCTTTCTGAAAGCCACGCGAAGGTGGTGTTGGTCGATATCGATCCCGACGCCCTTTCCAATGCGCTTTCCCTGCTTTCCGGTTCCGCCTTCGTTTCGAAAACCTGCGACGTCACCGATCCGCAGGATCTTGCAAGGCTGGCCTTGGAGGTTGGGGAGCTGGGTGATGTCGCGACCCTCGTCAACAATGCTGGTGCTGCAAGGGCCGTCAGCCTGCACGACACGACCGCAGAGATATGGCGCAAGGACAATGCCCTTAACTTGGAAGCACCGTTTCTCTGCTTCAGGGCTTTCGAGGACGCGCTTAAGCGCACGCAAGGGTCTGTCATCAATATCACCTCCGTCAACGGCATGGCTGTGTTCGGCCATCCCGCCTATAGCGCGGCAAAGGCAGGCTTGATCCATCTGACGAAGCTGATCGCTGTCGAATACGGTAAATTCGGCATCCGTTCCAATGCTGTTGCTCCAGGAACCGTGCGCACGCAGGCTTGGGAAGCGCGGGCGGCAGTCAATCCTCAGGTCTTCGAGGAAGCGAAGCACTGGTATCCGTTGCAGCGCATCGTGAGGCCTGAGGATGTCGCCAACGCCGTCGCTTTTCTAGCCGGGCCACAGGCAGCGGCCATCAGCGGCGTGTGCCTGCCGGTGGATTGCGGCCTGACGGCAGGGCAGGCGCCGCTCGCCCGCACTTTCTCACAATCCGAACACTACTGACCGAAGTCCTCTCGGGCTTGAAGCACAATAAAGGGGAGCATCATGGCGCTCGCACAATTTCGTCTCGAAAACTCATGGCATCCGCTCGACGATTCCGCATCGGGTGGCTTCACCTTCACCCTGTTCAATCTTTCCAGCGAGCCGGTGAAGGATTTCCGGATCGTCTATACGTCGCTGACGCGGACCATCGACAAGCCCGTCTGCGGCAATGCCGTCTATCTGCGCCGCAATGCCAATTTCCATGAATTTGCGCCGCCAACGGGTTTCGTGCTCGAAGCCGGGAAATCGTGGCGTTTCACCGTTGACGGCCTGCTCAGGCCTGCCCGCCATCGCACAGACGGTGCGAAATCCGCCTATATCAGCCTTGCCGACGGCACACATCGCGCGGTTGATGTCGCTGACCTGATGCTTGACGGGCGCCATAGCGAGCCGGCGCCAGCCCTGCTTCCTGAAGGAAAGCTCGATCTGCCCTTCGCCATCCAGCCCTGGCCTGCGGAAATCGATGCCGCGCCGGGCGAAGACTTTCCCGTCGCACTCTTCCCGACGGAAGAGGCAGGCAAGGAAGAAGTGCTTGCGGTGGAAACTGTTTCGTCGCTGTTCCGCAGGCTTTTTGCCGTTGGTCACGTGCCTTTCAGCCTCGCGCCTGTTCATGAGGGCAAACCGCTTCGTTTCAAGCAACATAGCGGTCTGGAAGCTGAAGGTTATCGCCTGTCTTTCTCTGATGACGCCGTCGTCGTGGAATATTCGGCCGCTGCAGGTCTGCAATACGGCCTGACTGTGCTCGCGCAATTGCTGCACGGCGCGCGCACCGATACCAAATTCCGTTTCCCGGTTTCCGGCACCATCGCCGATGCGCCGCGTTACAGCTGGCGCGGTTGCCATCTGGATGTCTCGCGACAATTCTATCCGGCCGGTGATGTCGTGCGGCTGATCGACATTCTTGCATGGCTGCGCATGAACCGGTTCCATTGGCACCTGACGGATGACGAAGCTTGGCGTCTCGAAATCAAGGCTTACCCGCTGCTGACGACAGTCGGCGCGACGCGCGGCCCGGATGCGCCGCTTCTGCCGCAGCTCGGCAATGGGGCTGAGCCGGTTTCCGGTTATTACACGCAGGATGATGTTCGCATGGTCGTCGCGCATGCGGCGGCACTGAACATCGAAATCGTGCCGGAGGTCGATATTCCCGGCCACAGCACGGCAGCTCTCGTTGCCTATCCGGAGCTGACGGATGGGCAGGAAGCGCCGGACAGCTATCGCTCCGTACAGGGCTATCCCAACAATGCGCTCAATCCCGCCATCGAGCCGACCTATGAATTCCTTGGCAAGATATTCGACGAGATGGTGGAGCTTTTCCCCTCGCGGCTGATCCATATCGGCGGCGACGAGGTAGCAGATGGCTCCTGGCTTGCCTCGCCGCTTGCCAAGTCGTTGATGGAAAAGGAAGGCCTCGACGGCACCTTCGGTGTCCAGTCCTATTTCATGAAACGTATTCAGGGGATGCTGCATGAGCGCGGCCGCCAGCTTGCCGGCTGGGACGAAGTTTCGCACGGCGGCGGCGTCGATCCCTCGGGAACATTGCTGATGGCCTGGCAGAAGCCGGAAGTTGGCCTGGAGCTTGCAAAGCAGGGCTACGACGTCGTGATGACGCCGGGACAGGCCTATTATCTCGACATGGTGCAGGATGAAGCCTGGCAGGAGCCGGGCGCAAGCTGGGCCGGCACCGTTCCGCCGTCGCACACATATGCTTACGAGGCAGTCGGTGAGTTTCCCGAGGAATTGAAGGAGCGAATGAAAGGCGTTCAGGCCTGCATCTGGTCCGAGCATTTCCTCAATCGCGCCTATTTCAACCATCTGGTTTTCCCGAGGCTGCCCGCCATTGCCGAAGCGGCGTGGACGCCGAAAGCGCAGAAGGACTGGCTGCGTTTCTCCGCCATCGTCCGCTTGAGCCCGGTCTATTGAGAGGAAGGCGAGATGCGTATTGCCGTTGGTGGAATTCATACCGAATGCAGCACCTATTCGCCGGTGCTGATGCGTCAGGAAGATTTTCGCGTCTTTCGCGGCGCGGAGTTGCTGGAAGCAGAGTATTTCAATTTCCTCGGCGAAGGCGGAGCGGAAGTGTTGCCGCTTCTGCATGCGCGGGCGGTGCCGGGTGGTCCCGTGTCGCGCGCGGCCTATGATGTGTTCAAGCAGGAATTCTTGGAGCGTCTCAAGGCTTGCCTGCCGCTCGACGGGCTTTATCTCGCCATGCATGGCGCGATGAATGTCGAGGGAATGGACGATGCGGAAGGGGACTGGATTTCCAGCGCCCGCGCCGTAGTCGGACCGGATGTGATCATTTCCGCCAGCTACGACCTGCACGGCAATGTCAGCCAGTCGATCATCGACCAATTGGATATTTTCGCCGGCTACCGAACTGCGCCGCATATCGATGTGCGCGAGACGATGGTGCGGGCGTGGACGATGCTCATCAAGGCTCTGAAAACGGGCGAGAAGCCCGGTGTGGCATGGGCGAAAATCCCCGTTCTCCTGCCGGGTGAAAAAACCTCCACGGAAGATGAACCGGCCAAAAGCCTCTATGCCGTCTTGCCGGACTACGACGCGCGGCCCGGCATTTGGGATGCGAATTTCATGATCGGCTACGTCTGGGCCGATGAACCAAGGGCGACGGCCTGCGCTGTCGTTACCGGGACGGACAGAGAGGCCGCGCAGGCGGTCGCCTCGGAGATTGCGCAATCCTACTGGAATGCCCGACAGGATTTCCGTTTCGGTCCCGTGACCGAACCGCTCGAGGTCATCATGGATATTGCGGAAAAAACAACAACCGGGCCGATCATTCTGGCGGATTCCGGCGACAATCCGACCGGCGGCGGGGTGGGCGATCGCGCCGATGTTCTGGCGGCGTTGATTGCGCGCAATTGGCAGGGCGCGTTGATCGGCGGCATCACCGACAGGCCAGCGGTCGAGGCTTGTTTTGCGGCGGGCGAGGGCGCGGCGCTTTCCCTGAAGATCGGCGGCAGTCTCGATCCCGAAAGCCCTTCCATCACTGTCGAAGCCAAGGTCCTGAAACTGGACGATCCAGGTGCTTCCGATCAGCGGCAAGCGGTAGTCGTCATCGATGGCATTACCGTCATTCTGGCTGCAAGGCGCAGGCCCTATCACATGATCGCGGATTTCACCCGTCTGGGCTTCGATCCGAAGGCGGTAAGGCTGCTGGTCGTCAAGTCAGGTTATCTTTCGCCGGAGCTTGCGCCCATCGCCAATCCTAATCTCATGGCGTTGACGGAGGGGGTTATCAATCAGGATATCGAAAACCTCCCCAATCGCCGCCGGGATGGCGATTTTTACCCATGGAAACCGCATTTCAACTATATCCCGAAACCCATCCTTTCGGCCCGCTGGCGATGACAGCGGTTCGATAGCATTTCATTCAGCGATCCGGCCGTGCCGGATCATCTCAGGCGAACCTTCATGCCGTCGGCTCTTTCCATCGTTTTCAACAATCCGTCGATCCGCATCGGGGCGCTCGCCATCCTGTTCTTCGGATTTTCGAATGCCGCCACCGCCCCCTATCAGGCGGTGATCGGCATTCGCGAAATCGGGCTCAGCAACACCGTCTATTCCCTACTGATGCTGTTTGCCGCCATCATCAATGTCAGCGCCAGCGTCCTGATGGGCATCGTTGCAGACCGGCTCGGCGAATATCGCAAACCCATGCTGCTGATCGCGCTTTTCGGCGTCAGCGGCTATTTGCTGGTTTATCTTGTTGGCAATGCCACCGCCTTCGTGACCGCGAAGCTGCTGCTCCTGCCGATTTTCGGGGCAATGAACTCTCTGATTTTCGCGCATGTGCGCGCCGATGCCCGCAATCTTTCGACGGGCGACATGATCGCCGTGAATTCGATCATGCGGGCCACGATTTCGCTTTCATGGGTGCTGGTGCCTGGTATCGTCGGTATTTTTCTGGTAAATTCCGGCAATATGCTGATGGCTTTCCTGTTTTCAGGCATCTGCGCGCTTATCTGCTTTCTGCTTGTCGCTTTCTGCCTGCCGCGCACGGCGACGCCGGCATCGGTGAACACGCAGGCACGCTTCGGTGTCCGCGCTTCACTTGCGGAAATCGGGGAGCGACGGGTGCTGCTGCGGATCATCGCCATCGCGCTCATCTGCTCGATGCTGCATCTCAATGATTCCATCCGCTCGCTCATCATAACGGGTCAGGCAAAGGGAACGGTCGCGGATATCGGTATCGTCGCTGGCATCGTTGCCGCGCTGGAAATCGTCTTCATTCTGCTGTGGGGCTGGATCGAAAAAAAGGTGCCGCAAACACTGACCCTTGCGGCGGGAGCGGGGCTTTATGCCATCTACCTCATCCTGCAGGGTCTCGCGACGGCACCTTGGCATATCTACGCGCAGACCTTGATCAGCGCGCTCGGCGCAGCCGCCATCATCAGTATCCCGATCACCTATCTGCAGGAACTGATTGCGGATCGGCCGGGGCTTGGAAGCTCGCTGATTGCCGTCAACATCTTCCTCGGCGCGGGCTTGGGTGCGCTGATTTTTGCCGTCGGCACGCTCGTCACGAGCTATTCAGGCACTTCAATCCTGGGAGCGATTGTGGGTCTCGGCGGCGTTTACATGCTCTACGCGCTTGATGGGAAGGGCCGCCGCAGGTAGAGCGTCGGACCGAAAAGTGTGGGCGGTTTTCGGATAAGCCGGCGCGAAAACACGGCATGTTCAAAAGAAAGAGGTTACGATGATTCTCGAGATTTGCGTGGACGACGTGGCCGGTCTGGAAGCGGCGGTCAGGGGTGGGGCCGACCGAATAGAACTTTGCGCGGCATTGTCCGGTGGCGGTGTGACGCCGTCTGCGGGTTTCATGCACCGGGCGGCGGCCTACGCCCTGCCGGTGAGCGTGATGATCAGGCCGCGCGCCGGGGATTTCGTGTTCACGCGCGACGAAGCCGATGTGATGAAACGCGATATCGATGCGGCGCGCGCGGCGGGGCTTTCCGGCGTGGTGCTCGGTGCCTCGCTTGGCGATGGCTCGCTTGATATTCCCCTGCTCGAAGAACTGCGCCGCCACGCCGACGGGCTCGATATGACGCTGCACCGGGCGATCGACGTTGTTCCCGACATGGATGAAGCATTGGAGGCCGCTATCGCGCTGGGGTTCCCGAGAATTCTGACCTCCGGGGGCGCGCGTTCGGCGCTTGAGGGCATCGAGACCTTGGCGCGATTATCCGAGCTTGCCGCCGGGCGGATTGTCATCATGCCGGGGGCCGGGGTGCGTCCACCCGTCGTGCAGACATTGCTGGACCGCTTTCCCATTACGGAGATCCACGCATCCTGTTCCGCCATTCCGTTTTACGATCCGGAAAGCCGGGT
The DNA here is from genome assembly GCF_053522105.1 of Agrobacterium sp. 22-3639C2. Classification (NCBI taxonomy): domain Bacteria; kingdom Pseudomonadati; phylum Pseudomonadota; class Alphaproteobacteria; order Hyphomicrobiales; family Rhizobiaceae; genus Agrobacterium; species Agrobacterium sp. 22-3639C2. The sequence continues at coordinate 327,770 of NZ_JBNWDB010000006.1, forward strand.
GGCGAAACTCGGTTTCACCGGCGCGGGGCGCAAGGGCACGGATGAAGAGGCCGTTCGAGAGTTAAAGGCGATCCTCACCGCTCATCAAAAAGGCGGCGCAAAGCTCTAGCCGTTCCTGCGGCGCCATCGAGATCGAGGTGGATCACGTCCGGTCCCGGCAGGGCCAATGCCGCCCTGATGGCATCGGCCATGGATTGCGCAGAGATTTCCTTCTCTTCCAGAACCTGTGCCAGTCCCAGCCGCGCCAGCCGTTCGGCGCGGGCGCTCTGTTCCGTTTCGCCATCGGCCGCAAACGGGATCAGAAGCGAGCGGCATTTTGCCTGTAGAATATCGCAGACGGTGTTGTAACCGGCCTGCGAAACCGAAAGCCGTGCGCCGGCAAGCAGGCTTGCGAAATCCTTGCGGAAGCGGAAGATGGACACATTTTCGGGCGCCTGCGCCGAGATCGCATCGAAATCTGCCTGCGGCATGTTGGGGCCGGTTATGAGGCACCAGCTTTTGATCTCTTCCAGCAGAGGCGATGCCTCAAGTGCGGCCCGGATAAGGGCTGCACCAACGGCACCTCCGCCAGCGGAAACGACGATATCGAATTTTTCCGCCGGTTCCGGCGATGGCAGCGGCGCGACGAGGCCGGTATAGACAACGCGCTGGCTGATTTCGCCGGCAAGGGGAAAGGTCTCCTCCAGCCGGACGAAATCCGGATCTCCGTGGACCAGCACCGCGTCGAAATGTTTCTTCACCAGCGACACGGTTTCTTCGTCCCGGCCGGGTTTGGTTTTTTCCTGCAGAATATCGCGCAGCGACGTCATGACGAGCGGGCGTGGTTCACTGTCCTCGATCTCGTGCAGAAGCGGCAGCAATTCGAAACGCACCTGCCTGCGGCCGAAGGGGAAGGCCTCTATGATGACGATATCCGGCTTTGCGCCGTGATAAGCGCCGATCAGCATATCCGTTCGCAGCTTCTTGAAGTCGTCATCGACCGGTTTGCCGGAACTATCGACAAGGCCGGAAAAGCTGCCGTCGCTAACGGCGATCGGCGGCAATTCGACATGGCGGATGCCTTCGCCCGGAAAGCCGGGAACCGGGGTGCCACCTGTCACCAGAACGACATCGAAACCATCAGCCTGAAGGGCATTGGCAACGCGGCTGGCGCGGGCGATATGGCCGATGCCCAGAAGGTGCTGGACGTAGAAGAAAACGGAAGGGCGCTTTTCCGTATCGGTCATGGCGTTTTTTCCCACTCGGTTTCGAACAGCGTCTTCAACTCGGCAATGCTGGTGCGGTTGTCGAAGGCGGTTCGCACACGGTTTTCCGCCGCACTACCCAGACGCTCACGCAATTGTGGATCGGTAATCGCCGTGCGCAGAGCCTCGGCGAAGGCAACCGGATTTTCGGGCTCCGTCAGCAGGCCGTTTTCACCGTCCACGAAGAATTCCGGAATGCCTGATATATTGGTGGAAATGCAGGTCAGCGCCTGGCTGGCGGCCTCGACCAGCACATTGGGAAGACCGTCGCGGTCACCATCGCTGGTGATGCGGCAGGCAAGGGCGAAGAGGTCGGCCTCGCGGTAATTCTCCAGCACCTGTTTCTGTTCCATGGCGCCGGTCCAGACGATCCTGTCGGCGATGCCAAGCTCGTCGGCGAGTTTTTTCAACCCGGCAAGTTCGTCGCCGCCACCGATATGGGTGAAACGCCAATGGATGTCCTGTGGAAGCGAGGCCAAAGCCTGCAACAGAATATCGATGCCCTTTTTCTTGACGGCCCGTCCAACACTCAAAATCCTGACTGGATCATGAGCGTCCGATCCATCTCTTTGCGGACGCGGCGTGTCGAAATGCGGGAAGCGGGTGAGATCAAGACCGTGATAGCTCAAATGCACATTCTGTTTGACGCCGGAAAGGGTGCGAAGATGCTGAAAGCCGCTTGCGGTGCAGGTCACGGCCCAGCGGGCGCTTTCCAGCTTTGCGGCAAGGTCCCGGTCGCTGGAGGTCCAGATATCCTTGGCGTGGGCCGAAATCGTCCAGGGCGTGCCGGTGATAAGATGGGTATAGGCGGCGACCGAGGCGGGTGTGTGGATGAAGTGGACATGCAGCCACCCGGCATCTACAGGCCATTCGTGCGCCAACACGGCCGCCTGCCCGAAACGGCGGAAGCGGTTGCGGCTGAGATCATGCGGCAGATCGCTGAAAAACCGACGCAGCGCCTTGGTGAAGCCTGGCTTTTTGCGGCATGCCCACAGGGCCTTCAGCACGCGGATGGGCTCGTCATGCAGATATTCCGGCAGGTAGGTCACGGGTGCGCGGATTTCATCGTGAACGGGGTGGCGTTTTTTATCCGTCGGGCGGCGCATGGACATGAGTTCCAGCTTAAGGCCAGCCTTTTCAAGCCCCAGAAGTTCCTGGGCGATGAAAGTCTCGGACAGGCGCGGATAGCCCTTGAGGAGCACCACGATTTTTTTTGTGTCGGTCACGTTGCGCGTGTCTCTTTTGAAGCGGTGGTTGTCGGGGAGCCGGTCACGCCGTCAGCGTTATTGGCACCTTGTCGCCCTCGGGCGGCAGCCATTCGGCTATCCGTTTCGAAATGTTTTCCAGACCATCGAGCTTCAGGTCCTGCGAATTGACGGAAGGCGGCGCGCGATTCGGCAGCGCTTTAAGAGCTGCCGCCATTTTTGCCGGATTCTCGGCATCCTCAGGTAAAAGCATGTCGAAAAGGCCGAGCTCCGACGCGCGGCTTGCGCGGATAAGCTGCTCCTCTCTCGGCACCGTGCGCGGCACGACGAGGGCAGGCTTGTCGAACGACAATATCTCGCAGACGGTGTTGTAGCCGCCCATCGACACGACGGCCTGAGCGCCGGCAACGAGGTCTTCCATGCGGTTGTCGAATTCGATGATCTCGATGTACGGAATATCGGCAACACTGCTCATGAATCGCTGGCGCTGGTCTGCCGGCATGTAAGGGCCAAGCACCACGAGCGCCTTGTGTGTCAGTTCGCTATCATGACGGTAGGCGTTGATGACGTCATCGATCAATTCGCTGCCGTCACCGCCGCCGCCAGTGGTGATGAGAAGATAGTCGCCCTCCGGCCGGTGCGCCACGGTTTCCGCCTGCGTTTTGGAGCGTTGCAGGAAGCCGACGAAATCCATCTTGTCGCGAACGGTCTGGGGAACGTCGAGCCCCGTCAAGGGGTCGTGGAAGTCCGGCGGGCCATAAATCCAGACGTGGTCATAGAACTTGCCGATCTTGGTCATCACGTCATTGCGCTTCCACTCCGCTTCAAGCAGCTGCGGTGCATCCATGACGTCACGGAGGCCGATGACAAGCTTGGTTCCCTGTCCCTTGAGATACGCAAGCGTTTCCTCCACCTCGCCACGAAGACCCATGGGCTCCTTGTCGACGATGAAGATATCCGGCTGGAAGCTTTCGGCAGTGTGATAGATGATGGAGCGGCGCATCTTCAGTGTTTCCTGAAGATCGATATGCCGGTCCATGGAGGTGTATTCGCCGTTGCGCAGCTTGATGACGCTCGGGATTTTCACGAAATCGACACGAGCGCGATAATCGAAGGCGCCGGCGATAGTCGCGCCCGAAATGATAAGCACGTTGAGGCCGCGATAATCCTCCACCAGCGCGTGAGCGATCGTGCGACAGCGCCGCAAATGTCCGAGGCCGAAGGAATCGTGGCTGTACATGAGGATGCGTGCGTCGTTCAGACGGGAGGTCATCGGCCACACCTCTTTTTGCCTTTCCCAAAAAAGGCGATGGCGGAAGAGCAGTTTATCAAGGCGTGTTCCATTTTATCTGAAGGGATCCGCAGCATCACGTAGTCCGTCACCGAAGAAATTAAAGGCCAGAATGACGAGAACAACCGGAATCGTCGGGATGAGAAGCCACGGATATAGCGCAATGACGCTGACGCTGCGCGCCTCCGTGAGCAGAATTCCCCAACTTGTGATCGGCGGCCTGAGGCCGAGACCAAGGAAGCTCAGCGCGGTTTCGCCGAGAATCATGCCCGGTATCGTCAGCGTCGCCGAGGCGATCAGATGTGACATGAAGCCGGGGATAAGGTGCCTGCCGATGATGCGCGGTGTGCCGGCGCCCATCAGTTGTGCAGCCAAAACATAGTCTTCCTCGCGCAATGCCAGCAATTTGGAGCGCACGGCGCGCGCCAGTCCCGTCCAGTCCAGCATGCCGAGAATGATGGTGATGCCGAGATAGACGAGGATCGGACTCCAGGTCACCGGCATGATTGCTGCGAGTGCGAGCCACAGCGGAATGCTCGGAATGGATTGCAGGACTTCGATGATACGCTGGACGATGAGATCGAAAGTGCCGCCGCGATAACCTGCAAGTCCGCCGATCACAATGCCGAGAACGAAGCTCATGGCGACACCGAGAAGGCCGATCGTCAGAGAGATGCGCGCGCCGTAGATGATTCGCGACAGCACGTCTCGTCCAAGCCGGTCGGTGCCGAGCAGGAACATTTCACCACCTTCGGCCGGACATACGAGGTGGGTTCTAGCCTCGATCATGCCCCAGAAATGATAGGTATCGCCCTTGCAGAAGAAACGCAGCGGCTGGATATCCGTCGGCACATCCCGGTAGACGCGCCGCAGATTGTCCATGTCGAGCGTCATTTCCCGACCATAGACGAAAGGCCCGACAAATTTTCCGTCATTGAAAAGGTGAATGGCCTGGGGTGGGGCGTAGATATGCTCGATATTGCGGGTGTGAAGATTGTAAGGCGCGAGGAACTCGCTGATCAGGATCGAAAGATAAAGCACCACCAGAAAGGCGCCGGACCAGACGGCGATCTTGTGCTGGCGGAACTGCCACCACATGAGCCGCAGCTGCGACGCCTTGCTGAAGGCCGCCATTCCGGACGTATTGGGTTCGATGAGCGACGGGTCGAACGGCGCCGTCGAAACGTAGTGGGGCAGCGCTTCGCCGGATGTCGGGATGGATGAAGTCATTTGACGTTACCACCTCCGAAGCGGATTCTCGGGTCAAGTATGGCAAGGGCGATATCCGACACAAGAACGCCGATCACCGTGAGGAAAGCAAGGAACATCAGGAAGGAGCCGGCCAGGTACATGTCCTGGCTTTGCAGCGCCCGGATGAGCATCGGACCGGTTGTTTCGAGTGACAGCACGACGGCGGTGATTTCCGCGCCTGATATGATGGCGGGCAGGATCGAGCCGATGTCCGAGATGAAGAAATTCAGCGCCATGCGCAGCGGATATTTGATCAGCACTTTGAAAGGGTGAAGCCCCTTGGCGCGGGCGGTTACGACATATTGTTTCTGCAACTCGTCCAAGAGGTTGGCGCGCAGGCGGCGGATCATGCCGGCCGTGCCCGCCGTTCCGATGATGAGGACGGGTATCCAGATATGTTCGAGAATCGATTTGAACTTTGGCCAGCTCATCGCCTGGTTCAGATATTCCCGATCCATCAGATGGCCGATGGAGATACCGAACCAGATATTGGCGAAATACATCAGGATCAGCGCCAGCATGAAGTTGGGGATGGCGATGCCAAGCAGACCGAGGAAGGTCAGGCCGTAGTCGCCCCAGCTATATTTGTGCGTGGCGGAGTAGATGCCGATCGGGAAGGCAAGAATCCAGGTGACGATGATGGTGACGAAGGACACCAGAACCGTCAACCACAGACGGTCTCCCACAACCTCGTTTACCGGGAGCTGATATTCGAAAGAATAACCGAAATCGCCAACCAGCATGCCGGTTGCCCAGCGGAAGTAACGGATCGGCGCCGGCTGGTCGAAGCCATAGCGGACGCGCAACTCCTCGATTTCGGCAAGGTTTGCGGTCTCGCCCATGGCGCGCAGTTCGGCGACGTAGCTTTCGAAATAATCGCCCGGCGGCAATTCGATGATGGTGAAGACCAGCATCGAGATCAGGATCAGCGTTGGGATCATGACGAGGATGCGCTTGAGAATATACCGCAGCATATCAGGCGTCTCCGTCATACCAGAAGGCATCCGGCATGTAGATGCCGAGATACGATGTGGGTTCAAAGCCGAAAAGCGCCTTTTCCGGCACGTTTCGCATGCGTTTGACATGGACGACGGGTTGCAGCGCGCCGTTGACGATGCCGATGGAAAATACCTGCTGCGTGTAGATACCAAGCATTTCCAGCCAGATTGCCTCGCGCTCTTCCTCGGTGACGCTTCGGCGCCATTTTTTCAGGAGATCGAGCAGATGCGCTGCTTCCGGCAGGTCAGGCTCCTTGCCCTCGCGCCCGCCGGACAGATAGTGGATGCCCCAGACCGGCCATTGCAACTGGTCGTCGCCGGTGGGCGCAAGGCCCGAAGGCAACATGTCGGGGGTCGGCACGCCATTGTCCATGCCCATCCACACCGACATCAGCACCTCGCCGCCCATGGCACGCTTGCGGAAGACATCGCGCTGGGTCGGGCGGACCGAAACCGCAATGCCGATATGCCGCCAGTGGTCCGTGACCAGTTCCATCACGTCCGTTTCGAGCGTGCTTTCGCCTGTGGTCTCGACGATGATATAGGCTGGACGGCCGTCCGGCAGAAGCCGGTAGCCGGCGCTGTCGCGCTTATCGAGACCTGCTTCGTCAAGCAACCTGTTGGCCATCGCCCGGTCGAAGGCACTCCAGGCCTCGGCAAATTCCGGTCGGTAAAGCGGGCTTTCCGGCAAGACGGTGTCGGCGCTTTCCTTGGCCAGCCCGTAAAAGCAGACCATGTTGATTTCGTGCCGGTTTATAGCGAGCGACATTGCGCGGCGCACGCGCACGTCCTGGAAACAGCTCCGCCATACAGGATCGGCGCAGTTCAGATTGGGCAGAAGCGCAATGCGCGACCCTTGAGAGCGTTTGTAGAGGTTCACCTTCAGAGGAAAGCGCTTTTCGGCATCCTTCAGGAAGGTGTAGTCGGCGAAATCGAGGCCGAAATATTGCAGATCGCTGTCACCCGACGCCGTCTTGGCCGAGATGATGTCGGAGGAGGTGACGTTCAGCAGGAACCGGTCGAGATAGGGCAGTTGAAGGCCGTTTTCGTCGACACGGTGATAATAGGGATTGCGTTCGAAAACGAACTGTTCGGCCGGTGGCGAAGTCGTATTGCGCCAGGCGTCCAGCGTCGGCAGAGCGGGATTTTCTGGACGGACCTGCCGCGACATCTTGATATGCAGACCGCTCCAGTCATCCGCCTTGTTCTTCTTGATGAGCTTGGCGAGGTTTTCCGCGGTCTGATATTTGATGTGGAACTGCTTCATATAGGCGGCGGGCAGGAAAAGCCGCGCGGGCGATGCTGCTGCGAGCTTTGCCAGAAAATCGGGGTTCGGACCTTCCCAGGTATAGCGCACCGTCAGCCGGTCAATGACTTCGATCTGGGGAGGATTGTTGTTGACCAGCAGTTCGATTGGCGGGCCGCCCTTGTGAATTTCCTTGTTGAGAGCAACATCCTCCCAGAAATACCGGAAATCCTCGGAGGTTAAATCGCTGCCGTCGGACCATTTGTGGCCTTCTCGCAGCTTGAAGGTGAAGATGCGTTCGTCCTGAACGTCGTAGCTTTCCAGAATGTCGGGATGAAGCTCGAATTTTTCGTCGTAACCAACCAGGCGGGCATAGTTGCTGATGGGCATAAGCCGGATATCGCGCTGGCCGCCGATCAGCATGCGCACGGAACCGCCGTGTTTTCCGGGCTCCCGGCCGAGCGCCTTCATATCGATGACGCGCGGGTTTTTCGGCAAGCGCTCGGCAATATCAGGCAGCTCACCTTTTTCCCTCTTTTCCTTGAAGTAGGCGGGGTCGGTATAGGCAGCGCGCGCATAGGTCGGCAAAAAGACGGAGGCCATCAAGGCAAGGGTGGTGCGGCGCGTAATCACGAGCGAAGCTCCCTGATGTCGGCATTGCCATTTGCGAGAACGAAATGGCCATCGCCAAGATCGGCAGAGATCATTTCGCCGTCACCCTCGTCGCGGAATTGCTTGCCCCAGTCGAACTTGCCCGTCGCGCTGATCTTGCCGATGGTGCGGAAATCGAGCGGACGGTCGAGATCGGGAAAAGGCACGGCCGCCAGCAACGATTTTGTATAGGGGTGAACCGGAGAGCGCATCATGATTTCCCGCGGCGCCAGCTCGACGATGCGGCCCTCGCACATCACCGCCACGCGGTCCGCCATGTAATCCACCACCGCCAGATTGTGCGAGATGAAGAGGTAGGTAAGTCCGAGGTCCTTCTGCAAATCCTTGAGCAGGTTGAGGATTTGCGCCTGCACCGAGACATCTAGGGCAGAAACGGGTTCGTCGCAGATCAGCAGTTCGGGACCCAACGCCAGGGCTCTGGCAATGCCGATACGCTGCCTCTGGCCGCCTGAGAAACTGTGCGGATAACGGTTCAGCGCGCTTTCTCCAAGGCCGATTGCCTTGACGAGATTACGGACTTTTTCCGCGCGGTATTTCGCATCGCCCCGTCCATGGATTTCAAGTGGCTCGCTCAAAATATTGCGCACGGTCATGCGCGGTGAAAGCGATGAGATCGGGTCCTGGAAGACCATCTGTATCTTCGACCGCAATTCCTTTAGATCGCCGTCCCTAGCATTGAGGACGTCGATATCGCCCTGCGGCCGGTGAAATGTCACGGAGCCTTCATCCGGGCGAACGGCGCGCATGAGGATTTTGCTGACGGTTGTCTTGCCGCTGCCGCTTTCGCCGACGAGGCCAAGGCATTCTCCCCGGCGGATTTCAAAACTGACGCTGTTCACCGCCTTGGTGGCATTGGCATCGCGGCGGCTGAACCAGCTGGACTTCCGGGTCGTGAAGGTCTTGCTGATATTCTCCACGGTCAAGAGCGGGCCGGGGGTCTTGTTCACTGCGGCGGTCTTCTTGCCGACAAGGCTTTCGTGGTCGACGGTGATCTCACGAAGCGCCTTCAGCCTCTCACCCGGCTTCATGTCGAAATGCGGCACGGCGGCCATCAGGCCCTTGAGATAGGGGTGGCTCGGTGCCTTGAAAATATCGTCGACCGTTCCGGCTTCCATGATCTCGCCCTGATAGATCACGGCAACCTCGTCGGCGATGTTTGCCACCACGCCGAGATCGTGGGTGATGAGCAGCATGCTCATGTTCAGCCGGCTCTGGAGATCGCGCAGGAGTTTGAGGATTTGCGCCTGTATGGTTACATCAAGAGCCGTCGTCGGTTCGTCGGCGATCAGAAGCGCGGGGCGACAGATCAGTGCCATGGCGATCATGGCGCGCTGGCGCATGCCGCCCGACAATTCGAAGGGATACATGTTCACGACCTTCTTCGGGTTGGAAAACCCTACAAGGTCGAGCGTCTCATACATTTTTTCCGCGCGCTCGGCCGGCGACAGGATGCTGTGGATTCTCAGCGCTTCGTCAATCTGGTTGCCGATCGTATGCAACGGCGAAAAAGACGTCATGGGTTCCTGAAAAATCAGCCCGATGCGATTTCCGCGTATAGCGCGGATTTCCCGGCCGTCCTTCGGCAGTTGCAGCAGATCGACGGGGCCGGCTGCGGCATTTGCGGGATCGGTAAACAGCACGCGGCCGTTCACGCGCGCCGTCTTGGGGTGGATGCCCATGATGGTCTGGCCGATGACGGATTTTCCGGAGCCGGATTCTCCGACAAGCGCGGTCACTTTTCCCGGAAGAATGCGAAGGCTGGCACCCCTCACGGCGTCAATCGTGCCACCCATAAGAGAAAACGAGACCCGCAGATTTTCAATACGGAGCAAATCTGCGCCTGCGCTCATGCTAAAGGGTTCCTTGCCGTCTCTCTTTATCGTTGTCTTGTGACAATTTGCTCAGGAGGGCTTAAAGGCACGTTATCGTAGGGTTTGTTGTCTGTCTATGCCTCTGAAACATCGAATTGTTTAGCAAATTCAAAGCCGGCTTCCAAATTGCAATGGCTTGCCTGATGGCTTGTGTTTGGCGATATGTTAACGAACGTTCCCGGGTGAGGATCCATGTCCGACAAGAAATATTACGATGCCCAGCTGGATAGAGCCCGGCAGTTGCAAAACCAAGGACAATATGCGGAAGCGCATGCGCTTCTCTTATCGCTGGTTGCAGTAAAAGACGGGCACCTGATGGGTGAACGGACAGTGCTCGGTCTGCCGCGCCGGCTGCATGCGGCACGGCTGCGTCTTGCCAAGGCTGAAGGCGATGTGGTCGCGAGGATCGGCTATCAATATACGCTGGTTCCGCCGCCGCAGGTGCTTGCAAAATATGCGCATTTTTCCCTGGAGGAACACCGCGCTATCAATCTGAAAAGCAGGGAGGACGTGCCCAGGCGCATCCACCAGATTTGGATCGGAGACAAGGCCCCGCCCGTATCGGTCAAGGCCTGGGCCGCCCATGCCGCCTCGCATGGTTACGAATATCACCTCTGGCGGGAGGCCGATCTTGAGCGGGAAGGCGTGTTTTCGAATGACGTCTTCAGGACGATGCTGGAAGATGGCGATTATCCCGGCGCTGTCGATGTGGCCCGCTATGTCGTGCTGGAGCGTTTTGGTGGCATCTATCTTGATTGCGACTGGTATCCGGCGCGGGATGATGCGAGTTTCGATGCTTTCCTGCCACTGGTAGGGCTGACGGCGTTTGATGAAGAAACACCGCGCGATACCGGGCAGGGCAGCATGCTTCTTGCCAACTCTTTCATTGCGACACCTGCTGGCCATCCGGTCTTCCGCAGGATGCTGGAGGCGTTTCCGAGGATTCTTGAGGAAATGCCGCGTGCGCCAGCCTGGTGGTCGACGGGTCCGCTGATCTTTACCGTTATCGCTCGGGCTGGGAGCATCAGCCTTGCGCCAGCGGGGTTTGTTGCCGCTTCTCTTGCCGATCGCGCCGCGTTGCAGGAGGTCGAAGCTGTCAGGCGCGAACTTGCCACCAAGACGGGTGGTTTGCTGATTGCCTGGAAGTCATGGTGATATCTGGTTGATGAGTTCCGCCGAGGAACGCCAGCGCGCGGCAGGATGTTTGCCGGTAATTTCGAACAGCCGTTTCAGAAAACGCCAGACGTTGTCATCATGCACGAGATGATGGGTGAGGATGCCGGTCGTGCCGCCGTGCTCCGCAGTCTGCAGGATGCGGGCGGCGGTCTCGGCGAAAAGGATGTCGTCTTCGCGCCCACCGCGGCTGCCGTGCCAGTCAATCACGTCGACATGGGTGTTCAGGCAAGGTGGCACGGCGTCTTTCTCCGGGCCGAAAACCGAAAGCGCTCGATATCCGAGGTCTGCCAGTCCCTGCACCACATTGGCATCTATGCGGTTCCACGGCGGAACGAGCATAGGCACGAAACGCCTGCCATGCAGATCGTGCAGTTTTTCCAGCCCGGATTGCAATTCGTCGAGAACGATGGACAGGTCACGGTGTGATCCGAGTTCCTGTTTCTTTTCTTTCTCGGTGGCATAGTTCGTATGGGACCAGCCATGCACGGCGACATGGGCAATGTCAGTCGTATCCAGGTGCTGCGCGAGCTTGTCCGTCGTCATCTCGGGGATAACCGCAAGCGTGACCGGCGCGGAAAAGCTGCTGCAAAGATCGAGCAGCGTGTCGAGCGCCGGTGTCGGTTCCACCGCATCGTCGTCCCTGAGCCAGAGATCGGCCGTTATGCCGCGTCGTCCACATTCATCCAGTGCCGCTACGAGTGTTTCCAGACTCATGATGTTCGTGCCTTTGCTCGCAACAGGATATCGTTCAGTTCTCTTGCGGCGTTTTCCAGAGATCGTTCATTTTTTACGAACTGGCGGGCTGCACTTGCCAATTCCTCACGCCGCTTGTCGTCGCCGAGCAGAGTTTCGATTGCTCCAGCATAGGCGGCTGTATCATTTTCCGGTGTCAGTAATCCGGTGGTTCCGGATTTTACCACTTCGGGGACGCCGGCCACCGCTTCGGCGATAACCGGCAGGCCCGCAGCCTGTGCCTCGAGATAGGCGAGACCGTAGGCTTCGCCATGCCCCGGCCAGACGTAAACCGATGCTTTTGAAAGAAGTTCTGCGATTTCGTTTGCGTTTTTTTCTCCGTGCCAGACAAGACGGCGATCGGGGAAAGAGCTGAACATGGCTTGCACGGCAGCGCGTTCCGGCCCGTCGCCGATGATATCCAATGTCCAGTTCAAATCCTGCGGCAACAGCGCAAGCGCTTCGCGAAGCGCGCGATAGCTGTCGAACTTGTCGCCCGCCCGCATCATGGCGACGGTGATGAGTTTTCCCGGTGTGGGGCGCGGAGCAATTTCAAGAAAATTACTGGCATCGATAAAGGGCGCCAACATCGCCGAGCGGAGTGCGGGAGAGGCGCGGACAAGCCCGTCGCGATCACGCACGGTGAAGCAGATATTGATGGCGGCAGCGTTCAATGCGGCCAGTAACTCGTTCTGAACCGCCTGCCAGCCCATGCCATTGCGCTTGGGGGAATAGGAGGCCTCGGCGGTGACGTAGGCAATACCGAAACGTCTGCTTATTTCCGGCCCGAGCAAGTCCGGGGCCTTGTAATAGGGGTGATAACAAAACCACAGATCCGGCGCGCCTTCCCGCTGCCAGCGCTCCGTGATGGTCTCGATTTCGTGCGTCGCAGCATCGGCAAGCAAGGACCGCGCCGGATCGTCAGCCTGTTTGAGAAAGCTGCGCAGCTCGGAAGCGACGGAAACATCGTGGCCGCCCATCGCCATCGCCCGCATCAGCAGGCGGGCCATCAGCCGGTCTCCGGAGGGAACGGGATGGTTGGGCGATTTGAGCGGTGAATAAAAAGCGATCCTCATCCGGATGGTTGTGCGTCGCCCATGGCTCCGGCGTCAACCGGAATTTGAGAGGGCCGAGCCTTGACAGCCTGACCATTCTTGCCCAACTGAAAGGCATCTTTTGCACATGCGCGGAGCGTGACACGCTTTGACTTCCCCAGTCGTTTCCCAGAACCTGCTTTCCAGCATCGAAAACAAAAGCGCCAAAGCGGCGGTGATCGGCCTTGGCTATGTCGGCCTGCCTCTAGCCATCACGATCGCCAAGGCCGGTTTCAAGGTCGTCGGTTTCGATATCGATCCCAGCAAAATGGTCGCGATCGATGCCGGCCGCAGCTATATCGAGGCGGTTTCGGACGAGGTGCTGGCAAGCGTCAGGCGCGATGATGGCTTCATCGCAACGTCTGATTTTTCCAGACTGGCTGAATGCGATGTGATTGCCATTTGCGTGCCGACGCCCCTGACGAAATATCGCGAGCCGGACCTCTCCTATGTCGAAAAGACCTGCCGGGACATTGCCGCGCATCTGCGCAAGGGGCAGCTTGTGGTGCTGGAATCGACCACCTATCCCGGCACGACCGACGGAGTTGTGAAGACCATTCTGGAAGCTACCGGACTTGTCTCCGGCGTCGACTTCTTCATCGGTTTTTCGCCCGAGCGGGAAGATCCCGGCAATCGCGACTTCGAGACCTCGACCATTCCAAAGGTCGTTGCAGGCGATGGCGAGGCTGCCGGAAAACTGATGGCTGCATTCTACGGCTCAGTGGTCAAGAAGATCGTTCCGGTCTCGACAAACGCCACGGCCGAGGCGGTGAAAATCACCGAAAACGTCTTCCGTGCTGTCAATATCGCGCTCGTCAATGAACTCAAGGTCGTCTACGAGGCCATGGGCATCGACATCTGGGAAGTGATCGACGCGGCGAAAACCAAGCCGTTCGGTTTCATGCCGTTTTATCCCGGCCCGGGTCTTGGTGGCCACTGCATACCGATCGATCCATTCTATCTCACTTGGAAATCGCGGGAATATGAGTTGCCGACGAGGTTCATCGAGCTCGCCGGCGAGATCAACACCGGCATGCCGCGTCATGTCATCGGACGGGTTGCGGAAGCCCTCGACATCCGTTCCGGCAAGGCGCTCAGCCGCTCCAAGGTGCTGGTGGTCGGTCTCGCCTACAAGAAGAATGTGCCCGATATTCGTGAAAGTCCTTCGCTGAAACTCATAGAACTTATTCAGGAGCGCGGCGGCGAAGCGGCCTATTATGATCCGCACGTGGCAGAAATCCCGAAAACCCGGGAATATAGCCACCTGATGGGCATGAAATCCGTGGCTTGGGACAAGCAGACCGTCAGCGCCTTTGACGCTGTTCTGGTCGCGACCGATCACGACAATGTGGACTATGCCGCTCTTTGCGAATGGTCGCCGCTGATCATCGATACGCGAAACGTCTTCGCACGTCGGGATATCGCCGCAAAACACATCATCAAGGCCTGATCGGCTTCTCCCGGACATTTCCAGCAAAGTCGCCATACGCTTTTACTGAAAATGCCCGGCATTCATGAACGGACGGACTATGAGCAGATTGGACAGTTTTATTCGCCGGCTGACCGCGCAGCGCGATATCCTCAACCACGTCAAGGCCGATCTTGATCTGCCTGACGAAGGTGCGATCATGGAAATAGGCCTTGGAAACGGGCGCACGTTCAATCATTTGCGGGAACTGTTTCCGCAACGCCGTATCGTTGCCTTCGACAGGGCCATGGGTGCACATGCCTCTTCCGTTCCGGCGCAGGAAGATCTCGTCATCGGTGAAATATCGGAAACCGCTCCGGCCTTCATCGGTGTGGAGGCGGCCATGGTGCATGCCGATATCGGCACGGGCTACCCCGAAAAGGATGCCATTACCCTGACATGGCTGCCGGACCTTGCCGCGGGCATGCTGGCAAAAGGCGGCGTTGCGGTCAGCGGTCTGCCTCTGGATCATCCCATGCTGAAGCCTCTGCCGGTGCCGGAAAGCGTGCCGACCGACCGTTATTTTCTCTATCGCAAGATTTGAGGCCGGATGGCCCGTCAGCGAGCGCGCCGGTATTGCCCTATAGGTAACGCTCGCTCTCTTCTTTCGAGAGCAGGAAAACTTTCATTTGCGAGTTTCTCCCGCGAATGGCGATTTTTTCGCTTCGCAGATCGGCAATCTCTTGTCCCGCCTGAATGATGGCGGGTTCGGAAACGACAATGGCGGCGCCGAATTCCTTGGCCTTGGATTCCAGCCTGCTCGCCACATTCACGGTGTCGCCGATGGCGGTCAGGGTTTTCGCTGCGCCATAGCCCATGACGCCGACTATCGTCGGGCCGGCGTGGATGCCTACTACCACTTCCAGCCGGACGGCAAATTGTTTTTCCAGTCCCTCATTCAGGATTGAAAGCTCCCGCAATATGATAGCGGCGGCCTTCATGGCGTTGCGGCAGGCATTTTCTGCATCGTCGCCAAGTCCGAAAAGAGCCATGGCGCCATCACCGATGAATTTGTCGAGATGTCCTCCGGCCTGTTCTACGGCCTGCCCGACGATGGTGAAGTAGCGGTTCAGAAGAAACACGACGTCATATGGCAGTTTCGCCTCGGAAAGCGCGGTGAAATTGCGGATATCACAAAAGAGGATGGCGATCTCCTCTTCCTTGCCCGGCCGTGCCGGTTGCGCATCCGCTGGCAGGTCGCTCTGTTGGGGCGGCGATACCAGAAGCGCTATTCCAATATCCTGAGTGGGCCGCAACTGGCAGCCGAGCCGCACATCTGAATCGGCATGGATGCGCCTCAAAGTGGTTTGTTCGATATCTCCGGGAGGCGGAAGCGGGCCTTTGCTTTCGACAATCCTGACCCGGCAGGTCGAACAGCGTCCTTTGCCGCCGCATACGGAATAATGCGGTACGCCCGCGAGTCTGCTGGCCTCCAGAATGCTGAGCCCGGCAGGGACGCGCGCTTGCGCGCCATGCTCATAACGGATTTCGATAGCCGTCGATCTCTGTCGCCAGCTGCGCACGCCGCGCAAGACGAACACCAGCATGACCGCGCCGACAAAAATCGCTTCCGTTGCGTCGGTAACGAAACGGATACGCGTCTCCATCTCCCGTTGTAACGGTATGTCGTCTCTTTGAACGGTGGTATCTGCAAGCCCGGGAGGAAGTGAGTATTTTCTGTCCACCTCCTCCAGCCAGCGGCCGGCATCGCTGAAGCCCAGAAGCGCCAACAAAGGCAGCATCACCGCCACAGTCATGAATATCCCGGCAATTTTGGGATACCAGTCCCGGTAACGCAACCAGAAAAACAGGCCGATACACCCGTGGGTCCAGATCACGATCAATGCGAGGCTTTGCCACGCGCCGGCCATCGGGTTGTTGATCCAGAGCCGGCGAACGACCGAGTAATATCCCACGTCGATGTTGTAGATCATGTGCGACACGCGAATATTGACGGCGTGGCTGATGATCAAAAACGGGATCGACAGGCCAAGTATGGCTTGCAGCGCTTCGCGAAGCGGCATGCGCAATGTCCGGCGCTGATAAAGCGAGCGCAGGACAAGACAGACATGCACCACAACCGACCCATAAAACAGCAGGCTGCTGACGGGATTGAGCCAGATCAGGCTGAACCATTTTCGCGCCCGCTCGGCGGTATCGATGGAGATGAGAGCGAGCGAATGGTTGAAAAGATGGGAAAATACAAAGGCAAAAATGATGAGGCCGGACAAGATCCGGGCGCGTCTCAAATTGGTCTCCGAAAAGAAACGGATCATGCAAATCCCATCATGCGGTCATTTGGCGCAGAATCATCATTAAGTGTGCTCTGGTGTCTTTAATGCAGGGTATCTCGTGGCAATATCGTGGAGCAATGGGCCGGCGATGGTCAATTGTGCGTGTTCGAACGTCGGTTCGCCGCATGATACAAATCAGGCTTCAAAAAAGCGTCAAACGCACGCCAGCAACACGAGATTGGTGACCGCGATCAGAGGTCGATGATCTGGCCGTCCATTGTCGCGAATGCACCGCTGAACTGGGCTTTTGCCTGTTTTTCGATGTCATCCAGCTCATCGTCGCTGCGGCTTGGGGCGTGGTGGATGAAGCCGACATTTTTTGCACCTGCCAGTTTGGCAAGGCGGATCGCCTCCTGCCAGGACGAATGGCCGTAACCGCGATAAAGGCCCATCTCCTCATCGGTAAACATGGCGTCGTAGAGGAAGAGATCGACGTCCTTGATCAGATCAAGCACGTTCTTGTCGATATTGCCCGGTTCATGTTCGGTATCGGTGATGATGGCGAATGACTTTCCCGCCCAGTCCAGGCGATACCCGATGGCGTTGCCCGGATGATTGAGCATTCCAGTTCGGATCGAGAGGCCCGGATGAACATTCAGGACGTCGCCCGGCATAAAGTCACGGGTTGCCATTTTTGCGCAGCAGACTTCCAGCGGTACGGGGAACCATGGCGGGCTCATGAAGTCCTTGAGCATTTCCCGCGTTGTCATGGTGCCGGCTAGATGACCCGACCAGATGGCGACATCGTTGGAGCTATTGTAGAACGGCTTGAAATAGGGAAAGCCGACGATGTGGTCGTAATGGCAGTGAGAAAAAAACAGGTTGACGTCGGTAATACCTTCCGCCCGCAACGCTAGACCAGCGGGATGTAACCCCGAACCCGCGTCGAACAAAAGAACATGATCTCCGCATCGTACCTCGATGCAGATGGTATTCCCGCCATATTTTCGGAAGTTTTCACCTGAAACAGGAAGCGTTCCCCGCGCACCCCAGATCTTTACCCGAAAATCTTTATTACCTTCCCGACTTACTATGTCGGAATCGAACGCCATGACACACCCCGATTACAACGGAATCTTGCACGCTTCCTCCCATGAAGCCCGTTGTCTTTACAGATTATTATATCCGCTCTCTTTTGGCGGACGCCCTTACCCTTATTCAGTCAGCATTTCATTTATATTGCAATGGTGCGACATTTATTTTTCCAACATCGCCATCCACGGTAGCAAGAAATTGCGGCTCATGTTCTCGCGTTTGCACGCGCTTTGCTAAGCTCCGTCGTCGTCTGGGTGAGACGTTCGGCAAGAACGCGCATGACCTTGATGGTAATGTCAGGGAAATCGGACATGAGCTTGAAGAACTGTTCCTTGCCGATACGCAGGGCTTCCACGTTGGTGGAGGCGCGCACGGTTGCGGTTCTGACGCTGTCGCAGAGAATGGCGATTTCACCGACGATCGCATTGCCGGTCATTTCGGCCACTTTTAACGTGCCCGACGGAGAATCGACCAGAACATCCACTTTGCCGGTCAAAAGGACGTAGGCCGCATCGCCGACATCTCCCTGCCGGAACAGCATGTCGCCGGTGTGATAGGACACGCGGTCGGATGCGAATGCGAGAAGTTTGAGCTTCGACGGTTCCATTTCCGAAAAAAACGGGACGCGTTTCAGCATTTGAATTTCGTCTTTGAAAAGCATTGCCTTACCCTGTTCTTGTTCCACCTCGGTCACTTTCTTGGATTTATGTTGCGACCATATCCTTGAATGTACCGTTTTCCTGCGCAAGAGTCTCGTAACTTCCATCAGCGCTGATAAGGCCCTGATGGACGACGATGACCCGGTCGAACATGCGCGAGAGCGTCGCATTCGACAGAACCCACACGATCGCCGGGTTATTATTGTTCTGTTTCAGGAATGTGATGACCCGTTCGACAATTTCCTCCTGTTGCCGCGGATCGAGGCCGGGAAGGGGGCGATTGAAGACGTAATAGTCGGACTTGCGGATGAGCGCCCTTGCGAGATTGAGCTTCTGCCGCTGGAGTGGCCCGAGCCGCTTGCCGCCGGCGCCGAGGTTGAAATCCAGACCCACCGCAAGCACACGCTCATAGACGCCCTGCTTGCGCATGACCTCGGCCACGATGTGGGTGATGCGCCGTGATGCGTCGGTATAACGATGGCTGACCTTGCCGAAGAGAATATTGTCCAGAAGGCTGGTGGCACTCATGTATTTCGTCGGATCGTAGATTTCGATCACGTTCTTCAGGCTGTCCGGCAGGTTTTCATGGAACATATGCCGGACTTCAACGATCCGGTTCATGATTTCCGGTGACAGCAGGCCGAAACGCTGCCGGGGCTCGATGTAGAAGAAGCTCAGCCGCAGCATCGCGCGTCTTTCGCTTTCATTGGCCTCGTCGAAACTCCGGCTCTGAAGACGCTGCAGCATTTGCTGATAGACCGGAACATCGTCGGGCGTCATGAATGTCAGCTGCTGGAAGAAGGGGTGGTCACCCGGCAGGTCGGCGAAGATTTCCACGATGTTTTCGGCAATCGTATACCCCATTTCGAACAGGGTTTTGACGAGGCCTGTTTCGCGCATCAGCGAACGGAAATATTCGCTTTCGATGACGGTCCTGATCGACTGTGATGAGTCGCGCATGGTGCCGAACAACAGGTTCTCGCCCACGGTAGCCTCGCTGTTGTAGCTCTCCAGCTCAAACGGAGCGATGAGGCCGCTCAGGTTCTCCTTTTCCAGTTCGGCGCGCAGGACATGTCGCAGTTCCACAATGCGGGCCGCAAGATGCAGGTCGGTCAAAGGGTCGATCGTCGAGCGCAACGCGAATTCCAGAATATCCTGTGAAAGTTCCACGCTGTCGAGCACAGCCAGAACGGCCTGGATGAGGTTTTCCGGCTTGCCGTCACCGGCCGGGCTTGAAGCGTAGTCGATCCATTCGCTGTTGATGTCGATCGTCGGATTGCCCGCAAGCTTGGCTTCGCGGATCTCCCATTTGCGGTGTTCCAGCGCTGCACCTTCGTATTGCTTTTCGACAAGCGGTGCGTGCTTGAGACCGTAAAGCAGATTGTCCTTCAGGCTGGCGTGGAAAAAATAGCTGTCCGAGGACACGTAGGAGATGCGACGGCCCGTCAGCGATTCAGGCAATTCCAATATGTCGACGTCGTTGATGCTCACCTTGCCGGAGGTCGGCCAGAGCGTGCGGCCGATAGCGTCCGCGAGCGCCTCTGCTCCCGATCCACCGACGATGGCGATCACCTCGCCTGCCTCGATCTTCAACGATGCCTGTTCCAGAAGCCGGCTGCCGCTATCGTCTTCCAGCGTCAGATTGCTGACGACGATCGGTGCGGCAATTGCCGCGACTGCTCCCGGTGACAGTTTTTGCACCTTGTCATCGATCATGTTCGACGCATCGAACTGCTCGAAGACCTGCTCGTATTTTACCTGGACATCCTGACGCGCCTGATCCCAGTCGATCAGCTCCTTCAGCGGTCCTGGCAGTTCCTTATAAGCGTTGATGACGGCAACCAGCTGCCCGACATCGAGGCTGCCCTTGAGCGTGAGATAACCGCCGAGTGCATAAAAGAAGAAAGGGGTGAGCTGCGCGAGGAAGTTATTGATGAATTTGACCAGAAACTTCCACTGGTAGAGATCGTAGCGGATCCTGAAGATGTCGCCGAGCCGGTGCGAGGCATCGGCACGCTCGAAATTGGAGGTGTCATAGGCGTGGATGGTGCCGATGCCGTCGACCATTTCGCCGATGCGCCCGGCAAGCTGGCGTGCGCTCAGCTGCCGCTGACGCCCGAGTTCGATGAGGCGACGGCGCATTTTGGGGATGATGCCGACCTGGATGGCGGCCATGAAAGCCGCAATCAGACCCAGCCAGAAATTCTGCACGAGAATGAAGAAGAGTGCCGAGAGCGCCTGACCGCCGAGAAGCGCCGGCTGCACAAAGGCGTCGCCGGTAAATCCGCCCAGCGGCTCGACCTCGTCCTTCACCATGCTGGAGATTTCAGCACCCTTGACCCGCTTGAAATGCGTGGGCGGGAACCGCAGGATCCGATCGATAAGTTCGAAACGGATACGCCTGAGAAGCCGCTCGCCAAGGCGGCCCTTGAAGGTGTTGATATAATATTTGAAAAGCCCGTTGATGACGACAAGCGCAAGGAAGGTGAGGCTGAGCGCCATCAGCATCGACATGCGGTTGAGTTCGAGCCCGGGGAAGAGCGTCACGGTGCCCCAATAGGGAATATCGACCGTGAGATGCATGAAAAGCTGTGTCGCGTTTGCCCCTTCGAAGCCGTCTCCCTGAATAGGCCCGTTGACGATCTGTTTGGGCAGATCGAAGGCGAGGAAATAGGGGATCATGGACAGGGCGACGATCAGCAGAATGAAAAGCTGCTGCCGCTTCGTATGCGACCAGATATAACGCGTAAGGCTTTGTTCCATATAAAACTTCTATGACCTGTCGGGCAGGGCCCGGCGTGTTGGTTTGCGCGGTGTCAAGACGGTCAGGCTGCCGGGTGGCGGGATCCCCTCCTGCAAATAGGTATGTGACTCGCTATTTATCAGTATATTCAAGCGGTTTCGAGCAAAATAGCGCCCGTGCCGAGGCTGGCCCACGATCCCCGATATTTGTTTTTGTAACGTGCATTCCACATTCGATATTGAGACGACTACATTTTTAGACTTCCCTAATGTTATTGGTTTTACTGTAGAACAGGACGTTAGGACGCTCCGGTATAGTTATCCCGCGAATGGTTGAGCCGACACAGGCGTAGTGATTGCAAGGTCGATGGCGATAGATATTTCAGAGCGTGCAAGCGGTGAACCGTCCCCTGACATGTTGTCGCTCTCGGGCATTGCATCCGATGGGTCGATCGCACATCCGGTTTCTTTTCAAGGATGCACGGGTGTTTTTCACCCGGCGCGCAAAGAGGTCAAACAGGATCATGCGGTTCTTTTCGTCAGCCCCTGGGGCATGGAGGAACTGTGCACTCGCAAGTTTCAGCGGGTTGTGGCTGAACGGCTGGCGGCGGCCGGCGTCGCCAGCCTGCGATTCGACTATCATGGCGCCGGGGATGCGCTCGATCCGGAGGATGTCGACCGTGCGGCGGATTGGCTTTCCGACACGCGAGCGGCGCTCGATTATCTAAAACGTCTTTCCGGCTGTTCCAGGGTGGTCGTCATCGCTCAGGGTCTCGGCTGTCTGATCGCCATACAGGCGCTCGCCGATGCGGCGGCCGTCGGTTCCATGGCGCTTCTCGCGCCCGTCGTCTCCGGACGGAGCTATCTTCGCGAACTGGCGATGTGGTCGTCCATGATTGACGATGGCCTTGGTCTTCGTCCCGGGCAGCGCATGGCGGAGGCGGGGGCAATTGCAGGCATGGCCATGCCGGTGGGTGTTGCTGATGCTATCAAGAAGGTCAATCTTGCAAAGCTGGATACCGCTCCTGGGCGCAGCATTCTGGTGCTGACGAGACCGGGCCGGGCGAGCGACAGCGATTTTGCCAAACAACTCGCCGCGATTGGTGCCGAGGTGGGGGAGGCGGAATTTGAGGGATATGACGATCTCGTATCCAGTCCTACACTCTCGAAAATACCCGGCGATGTGGTGAAGCGGCTTCGGGATTGGGTCCTGTCCAAGACCCAGACCACGGATGCGGCGGATCCGCAGGAGGACTTCATCGTCAACGCTCCGCAGCGCGGTCGCGGTTTTCTGGAACAGCCGGTGCAATTTGGCGAAGCCGGTCGGCTTTTCGGTGTTTTTTGCGAGCCTGACGATCGGCCGGCGGTCTCCTCGGTCCTTCTGCTGGGCGCGGCCTACGACCGGCATGCGGGTTGGGGCAGGCTTTCCGTGCAAACGGCCCGTTTGCTCGCACGGGAGGGTATCGCTTCGCTGCGGTTCGACGCGGCCAATATTGCCGACAGCCCCCCGGTCAAAAACGCGCCCGATCAGGTTCTTTACGATGCGGCGCAGAATGACGACGTGGCCGCTGCGCTCGATTTTCTCAGTCGGCGTGGCAAAGGACCCGTCGTTGCTGCTGGGCGCTGCAGTGGCGCCTACCTCGCCTTCAATGGCGCGCTTGCCGATGACCGGATCAGCGGGGTGGTTGCGGTTAATCCGGTTGTGTTCCACTGGCGAAAAGGCCGCTCTGTCGATGAAGCGCTGCACAAACCGCCACGGTCCTTTGGGGAATACAGCCAGCGTTTTCGCCAGGGCGCTACGTTCAAGCGTCTCGTCAGCGGCGATGTCGATGTGGTGAGCGCCGGTCGCAATATCGCCAAGGCGACGCTCAAGAAGCTTTCGATAAAAACGGCAAGGCTTTCCCGCCGGGGGAGCGAGGAAGGGCGTGCCGTCTACGGTGCTTTCGACAAGCTCAAGACAAGGGATGTGTCCATCAGCCTGCTTTACAGCGACAATGACGACGGGCTTGAGCATTTCCGGTATTATTTCAACGCCGATGGCAGGGGCCTGTCGGCCTATCGGAATGTGTCGCTGACGATTATTCCTGACGCCGACCATAATCTTTCAACGCCGGAGGCCAGAAAAGCCTACATCGATGCGGTGAAGCTAATGGCTCTAAAAGGAAAAACGCCGGCTGGAGCCTAGCGAGACGACATCGCCGGAAGGGGGCGTTTCGGATGTTGCTGTCTCCGGCATAAGGTCGATTTTTCTGGTTTCACCGGGTGCGAGATGGAACCAGCTTTCCGAGGCGCGGTAATCTTGCGCCGTGATATGGACGGATTGCGCCAGCCGGTCCGTGCCGATCTCGAGCGACCAGATGCCGTTCGCCTCGCTCACCCCCACCTGAAGGTTGGCGGCGTGCAGTGCTTTTTTCCGACCGAGAGGAAAATGGAATGCGTCTGCGATGACAGATCCGGTCGCGACATCGCGGAGCCGGGCTACCGTCACATCATGGGAGGGCGGGCCGAAACGATAGGCATAGGTCGTATCGAAAAAGGCGCCGAACAAATCGGTTGCGGCGATGGTCTGGCTCTGTCGCGGCGAGAGCGTGAGCGGCCGTTTGGCATGGACGACAGGTTGCGTGCCATCGCGCAGGCAGGTCAGTTCCAGCATGGCGTCAAGGTTGTCGCCGGTTTCGTTGATGATATGAATGTCCAGCCCGTTGGTGCCTTCATCGGAAAGGCTGACCTGGATGGGACGAAACGCTCTTTTCAGCGCATGCCAGACGGATTTGGGTCTGCCGGTGGCATCGATGATACCCCAGCCAGCGCCGGGAACGAGATCCTGCAAGGTCCAGACCAGGGCGCCCCGGCAAGAGGACGCGTCGCGACGCCATTCGGCGAAGGTTGCTTCCATGACCTCGGTAGTGACGGCACGAGACATGTCGAGATAGAGGCCGCCATCCTCCCGACGCAGCACGTCCGGCTCAACGTCGTAAAGCAGTTTCAGATAATGGTCGCGAATATCCTCGAAATCCCAGGAAGCGCCGCGATCGCGTGGCGTGCGCGCCTTCCAGCGCGGATCATGCACCGCCAGAGCGGGAAGATGTCTGTCCAGCGTTTCCTGTTCGGGAATATTGGCGAAGGCCAGGCACTCTGCAGCAAAGCGGAGATCGGCCCGGCGGGCATCTTCCAGCGGACGGCAATAGGCGCCCACACCGTAATAATGACCAACTCCGGCATTGGGAAAGAAGGGCAAGGCGCCGCCTGAAGGGGAATTCGCCACATAGGCCGCGTCTGGCCGTTTTTCGGTCAGGACTTCGGGCAAAATTGTCTCGGTGAGCGTTCCCTTCCATATCTGTTCCGGCAGACCGAGCATCGCGCCCTGCTGGTACATTTCGCTACCACCGCAAAAAACGATCAGCGAAGGGGAAAGGGCGGTAGCCTCGAGGAACTGCGAGACTTCCGTAACGATGTGCTGGCTGAGCGCCTCATCCTTTGCTGGATAATCAAAATTGGCAAGCATGGCGTCCTGCCAAACCATGATGCCGAGTTCATCGCACAGCGTGAAGAACTCCGGCGTTTCATAGGCCATCGTGCCGCCGATGCGGATCATGTTCATACCGGCTTCGGCAGCTTTTCGAAGCCAAGGCTCATAGTCCGGTCTTGTTCCCGGCAGGCGCACGATGTCGGCGGTCGTCCAGACTGCGCCCCGGCAGAAAACGGGGTGCCCGTTTATCTGGATGCCGAAACCGTTTCCGTCTTCGCCGTAATCCACCTCCACGCGCCTGAAGCCGGTGCGCCCGAGCCTGTGTTGCTTACCATCCAGTTCCAGAACGACTTCATGAAGCGCCGGTCTGCCGTGGGTATGCGGCCACCAAGTCTCGACATCGGGTATCCGGAGTTCGCCCAAGAATTCGCCGTTTTCACCTCTGGAAAGATCGGTGCTGTAACCGGCGCAGGTGAGCCGTGCGGATGGAATGTCGTGGTTCGCCTCCAGGGCGATGTTGACCGTTCCCGTCCCGGTTTCGTCGAGTGAGGACCGGACTGAGCAACGCACGCCTGCCTGTCTTATAAGGCTGATCGGTCGCCATGGTCCGGCGGCATGGATTTCCGGGCACCAGCCTGGCATATATCCGAGCGCCGTGGTGCGGATCAGCCGCAGACCTTGGGTGTTCATCATCTGCGGACGCCAGCGGGCGCGCGGACCGGTTTTTTCAAGCCTTGGCGAAAGTGCCCGGAAGCAAATCGAAAGTTCGTCCGCGCCTGTCAGTTCAACCGGCACTTCCAGCCTTTCGAACATGCTCTGGCTGGCGGCGATCAGTTCGCCGTTGAGGAAGATTTCTGCAATCGTCGACAGGCCGTCGAAGCGCAGGATCGCCCGCTCCCGCACATCGGAAATCATCGTCAGACGGTACCAGGCATCCCTGTCGTTCAATGGTGTCGGATTGAAACGGTCGAATTTCCCGGCCAGTTCCAGAGCTTGCGCCACTGTTCCGGGAACGGACACGTGAAGGCTTTCAAGAGTTGCGGGGATTTCCGAGGGCGTTTCGCAGGCATTGGCGGACGTCAGTGTCAGCGTCCAGCCTTCACTCAGCAATTTTTCGCTTTCGCGCGGAAGATAAGTCCTCACGCGGCCTCGCTGGTGTTCGACAATTTTGCCGCAAGGGCTTCCATCACACCATCCCATGCTTCCGCAGCCGGATCGAGCACCGAGGCGAGCGCGTCGAATTTACGGCGTGTGACGGCGCGAGCAAGCTGGAACTGCACGGTCTTGGCGACCTCGGATATGCGCAGCGCGTGGTCTCGCGCTTCAGCAAATTCGCTCTTGTCCAGCCATTCGAGGTGGCTCGCCGCCAGTTCGAAATTGGCGCCGAGCTGGCGCAGCGTATTGAAGGCATATTTGTGGAAAAAGCCGAACGGCCGGTCTGCCACCTTCTCGACCTGAGCCGGAAACACGGCTGCAAAAGACCTGACCGGATTGTCGGATGGTCGCCGTGAAAAATGAAACTTCAGCAGCCGTTCGGCCGTTTTGCGGATATGCGCCGGCGAAGGGTTGCTGTCTGCAAATTTCGCAAATTCCGTATAGGGCAGGAAGGGCGGCTCGCTCTCTGACAGGTGATGCTGGAACAGGCCGTCGAAATCTTCGCCCGACAGGTGGAAAAAGCCTGCATTATGAAAATAATCGAGTTCCCGGTTTGCAAGGTCCAGCCGGTTGATGGCGATGGTGGTCTTGCCATGTTCCTTCCGGTAGCCCACCCCGTGGGTATCGGGCATATAGAAGCTGTCCATCTCGATCAGGCAGATGCGACCGCGCTCCAGCTGCGCTTCGATATGGTTTTCCACCCGGTCGAAGATCGCAAGTTCGGTGGCGCGAACGCCATAAAGTGCTTCCAGATCTTCCAGCGGCACCTTGAAGAAGGTGAACTGGTCGCCTTCGAAATCCTGCGTCAGTGTGAAGCCAAACATGGCCTCAGGCGGCAACCCTTTCGAGGCCAGCACCTCGATCCACAAATCGATGTAGCAATTGGTCTCCGGCCACATTCTTTCCGACGAATGAAGCGAGTGCTGCACATAGTTTTTGGGATCGAGACCGGGGAAAATCTGCCGCATGAATGGTTAGCCCCAGAGTGTTTTCAAGGCCTTTTCGGGCCACGTTTTTACATCCAGTCCGTGATGCGCAAAAAGTGCCAGCGCAATGCGCTCAAGGCCGAAACCGACGCAGGCGGTGTGAGCCGCATCACCATTGTCGAGGTTCAATCCCCATTTCTGGCCAAAGGCGTCCTGATGGTAATTGAAGCTCATGCAGGCCGTCGGGTTGGTGGCGGATGTGACGGGGATCAACAGTTCGAATTTCAGGTTCTGGTCGCGCTGGTTGTTGGCGAGCATTTTGCCCGCGCGGCCGAAGAAGGGATCGTTTGCCACGTCGATGGTCACATCAAGGCCCACGGCTTCCATCATCGCCACGCCGCGATCCATCCATGTCTGGCGGAATTCGGTCACATCGCTCTCCGTGCCCATGCGCACATATTCCCGCATGCGGAAAAGCTGCTGACGTGCCGGGTCCTTGGAGGGCTCATGGCGGAAACAATAGGACTGGATGTCGTAGAGACCGCCGCCGGAAGGCAATGCGCCGCGCTTGGCGATGGTCGGATAAAGAGGGTAGCAAGCGGCCGGCGTCAGCACGATATCGGTTGCTTTCTGGTCCTTTGTCCAGTCGCCGCCCTCATCCATGGATTTGAGAAGGCTGACATGGTCAAGTTCGCAACCGCAGAAGGAATGCACCGTGCCCGCAAGCTGCGGGAAGCTTTTCATGTAACCGCTCTTTTCGAAATAGGCGCGGTTGATGCCGGGCGGGAAGCGGATCGCCTCTGCACTGTCCGGGCCGCCGGTGCGGTCGATCAGGCGTTCGAATGCGGCAATGACATCCTCGAACTGGCCGCTGCGTCCGTAAAGACCATCGACACCCGTTTCAATCAGCAGGCCTTCTTCGAACAGTCGATCGAGAAACGATGTTTGCATATCCATGGTCTTATCCCAAGAGGCTGGTGTCCTGCTTGTGAACCAGCAGGAGATTGGCGGAATTGCCGAGAATACGGTCGTTGGAAATCATCAGGCGCGCGGAATGCGCGTCGCGCAGGTGTCGGCCAAGGCTGTAGGGCGTGCCGTTCTTGTAACCCATGATGCCGCAGACCAGCATCGCTTGGTCGATGATCTCCAGAATGGTTTCCGAAGAACAGATCTTCACATTGTTCATGGCAACCGCGAACGCCATGGACATCAGCTTGTCCGGGTCGCTCTTGGTGTCTTCGTAAGCCTTTACGCCCGCAATGACGTTGGATTTGACCACCTGTAATTTGGTGGAAATTTCGGCAATGTGGATAGCGCCTGGCGGTGTGACACCGGGCGACTTGCGTGCTGCCGTCCTGACGAAGGATTGCGCGCGCAGCACCGCATCCGACGCGATGCCATACCAAACGGCGCTCCACAGAAGATGCGAGCTTGCAAGCATGGATTGCGCGGCGATTTCCGCAAAGGGTTTTGGGAATATCTGCACCGCCGGCGCCTCGCCGCGGAACAGGAAACCGTCCGAACAGGTGCCGCGCATGCCGAGTGTGTCCCAGACATGGGTCTTCTCGAGCCTGTACTGATCTTTCAGGAAGACGGTCATCACCTGATCGGCCGGGGCGGCATCCTTGTGGGCGCGCGAGGTGATGAGGATGGCATCCGCATTGCTGCCGTAGGAAATGACGGTGGCGTCCTTCTCCAGCCGGCAGATGTCTCCTTCGACCTCAATCGCGCAGATGGAATTGCGCAGATTGCCGCCGATTCCGCCTTCGGTCGTGGCCGATGCGAGCAGAAGCTGTTCGCTTGCGATGCGGCTCATGAAGCCCGCATGCCATGGGCTTGTCTCGCCGTGTTCCACAAGGCTCGATGCCTTGATGTGGTGCATGGCGAAAATCATCGCGGTTGCCGAACAGGCCTGGCCAAGCCGGGCGCAGATATCGGCGATTTGCTGTATGGATGCGCCTTCGCCACCAAGAGAGGACGGGACCTGAATGGCGAGAAGGCGCTCTTGTCTCAGCGCCTTGACGGCTTCCTCCGGGAAGCGACCGGTGACGTCCACCTCGTCCGCGTGTTTGGCGGCAATTGCTGCGACGCGGCTTGCGCGCGCGGACAGCGTTTCATCCTGCGGCGCAACGGTCACATTCATCAGGCTGCCTCTTTACCATCCAGAATGAGCTTAACGGTGTCTTCAATGGCCTTGATGCTGGCAAAGGACTTGCGGTTCAAGAGGTTGTCGGGGAATTCGATATCGAAAGCTTCCTCGATACCCAGCATCAATTGCACCGAGGCAAAGGAAGAAAGACCTGCTGCATAAAGATCTGCTTCGTTTTCAATCGTATCGACGGGGGTAGGAAGCTGGCCGAATTTTGCCAGTATTTCACGAATAGTCGCATTCATTCCGACTTATCTCCCATGAATTTAACATCAGGATGGTTTGTGCTTATCGTTAATTTGAAAACGATAATATTCGCCTAAACCGTTAGGTTAATTACCGCTAACGGCGCTTTTGTTGTTCGTCCACCTTTGCCAGCCATCAGCAGCACCCTTGACAAATGTCGGGCGGTGTTTTCTCTTGTGTCCATTCACCAGGGGTGTCCCGTCAAGGGGCTGAGATTCTGCTTTTATGCGCAGTGACCCGTTGAACCTGATCCAGTTCATACTGGCGTAGGGACGGTGCAAAGACCGAAGGTCGGATTGCGTGTAACTTGCGCTGCCGACGCGTCGGTATTTTCCATCATTCCGGCTCGAACTGGGTCTCCACTGTCAAACTTTGGAGCCTCATGATGAATATCGTTGCCAAGAATATCCCGCTTGTCGTCACAACCGGGCCGCATCCCGCCTCCACGAAAATCCACAAAACCGGAATTTTGCATCCGCAAATTCGCGTGCCGATGCGCGAAATCGCCGTCCACCCGACGGCGGGAGAACCGCCGGTCACGGTCTATGATTCCTCAGGCCCCTATACCGATCCATTGCATAACGTTCTGATCGAAAAGGGTCTGCCGCGCCTGCGTCGCGACTGGGTTGTAGCGCGCGGCGATGTCGCGGCTTACGACGGTCGGCACGTCAAACCGGAGGATAACGGCTTTGCCACTGGCGAGCGCCTGACGCCGGAATTCGCCGTGCGCCACCAGCCGCTGAGGGCCACGGAAGGAAAAGCCGTAACGCAGCTTGCCTATGCGCGGGCAGGCATCATCACGCCGGAAATGGAGTTCATCGCCATCCGCGAAAATCTGGGGCGCGAAGCGGCGAAGGAGAAGCTGGCTCGTGATGGCGAGAGTTTCGGTGCGCAGATACCCGATTATGTGACGCCAGAGTTCGTCCGTCAGGAAGTCGCATCGGGTCGCGCCATCATCCCGGCCAACATCAATCACCCCGAGCTTGAGCCGATGATCATCGGCCGTAATTTTCTGGTCAAGATCAACGCCAATATCGGAAATTCCGCCGTCACCTCCTCCATGGCCGAAGAGGTGGAGAAGATGGTCTGGGCGATCCGCTGGGGTGCCGATACCGTCATGGACCTTTCGACCGGGCGCAACATCCACAATATCCGCGAATGGATCATCCGCAATTCGCCGGTACCGATCGGCACAGTGCCGCTTTATCAGGCGCTGGAGAAGGTCAACGGCATTGCAGAGGACCTGAACTGGGAAGTGTTCCGCGACACGTTGATCGAACAGGCGGAGCAAGGCGTGGATTATTTCACCATCCATGCCGGTGTTCGGCTGCATTACATTCCGCTTACCGTCAACCGTGTCACCGGTATCGTCTCACGCGGCGGGTCGATTATGGCCAAGTGGTGTCTGCATCATCACAAGGAAAGCTTCCTCTACGAGCATTTCGACGAGATCTGCGACATCTGCCGTGCCTATGATGTTTCCTTCTCGCTGGGTGACGGGTTGCGGCCCGGTTCGATTGCCGACGCCAACGACGCCGCGCAATTTGCCGAGCTGGAGACGCTCGGTGAGTTGACACAGATCGCATGGGCGAAGGATTGCCAGGTCATGATCGAGGGCCCCGGCCATGTGCCGATGCACAAGATCAAGGAGAACATGGACAAGCAGTTGAAGACCTGCGGTGAGGCGCCCTTCTATACGCTTGGGCCGCTAACGACCGATATCGCCCCCGGTTACGACCACATCACTTCCGGCATCGGGGCAGCGATGATCGGCTGGTTTGGCACGGCGATGCTCTGCTATGTCACGCCGAAGGAACATCTCGGTCTGCCTGATCGTAACGACGTGAAGGTCGGTGTCATCACCTACAAGATCGCGGCTCACGCGGCCGATCTCGCCAAGGGCCATCCGGCAGCACAGGTGCGGGACGATGCGCTGTCGCGTGCAAGGTTCGAGTTCCGTTGGGAAGACCAGTTCAACCTGTCGCTGGATCCGGACACGGCGCGCTCCTTCCATGACGAGACCCTGCCGAAGGAGGCGCACAAGGTCGCGCATTTTTGCTCCATGTGCGGGCCGAAATTCTGCTCAATGCGGATTTCCCACGACATCCGCGCCGAGGCGCAGAAGGAAGGGCTGGAGGCCATGGCCGCGCGCTTCAAGGAAGGTGGCGAGCTTTACATGCCGCTCGCGACCCCGGCAGACGGCCAGTAGCATGCGTGTCCTTGTTAAGGGAACGGGGGTCGCCGGTCTGACGGCGGCCTTCGAACTGGCGCGGCGCGGCGCAACCGTGGAGGTTTCGGAGCGCAATGCTGAAGCCTCGCGCGGCGCATCCTTTTATGCGGGCGGAATGCTGGCACCCTGGTGCGAGCGTGAAAGTGCGGACGAGGCGGTACTAACGCTCGGCCAGGCGGCTCTCGACTGGTGGGATGAGGCGACCCCCGGCCTTGTCATCAGACACGGCACGCTGGTCGTCGCGCCCGCCCGCGACAAAGCCGAGCTTTCGCGTTTCGCATGCAGAACAACTGGATACCAGTGGGTGGATGAGGGTGAAATCGCCGCTCTGGAGCCTGACCTTGCCGGGCGGTTCCGCTCCGGGCTTTATTTCGCGGGCGAGGGGCATCTCGATCCGCGCCTTGCGCTCAAATCGCTGCATACGCGGCTTTGCGGCTTGGGCGTGCGGTTTCATATGGGTATTCCGGTGGATGAGCAGCCGTTCGATCGGGTGGTGGATTGCACCGGCGCTGCGGCGGTGGGCGAGATTGCCAATCTTCGCGGCGTGCGGGGAGAAATGCTCTATCTAGCCACGTCAGAGGTTTCCCTGTCGCGCGCCGTCCGGCTCTTACATCCGCGCATTCCGCTTTACATTGTGCCGCGTGAGCCGGGTCGCTTCATGGTGGGGGCCACGATGATCGAGACAGAGGATGCCGGAGCCATTTCAGCGCGCTCGATGATGGAGTTTCTGAACGCCGCCTATGCCGTACATCCGGCCTTCGGCGAAGCGGAAATCATCGAGACCGGAACGGGCGTGCGCCCCGCCTATCCCGACAATCTGCCGAAAGTTACGCAGGACGGCCGGACCGTCTTCATCAACGGCGCCCACCGGCATGGCTTCCTGCTGTCGCCGGCGATGGCGCGGCAGGCGGCTGAAATCGTCTGCCAAGATATCTCTGGAAAGGAACAGGATCATGAAACTTCTGGTGAATGGCGACGAGCTTGATCTCGCCACCGAGACGCTGGCCGGGTTACTCACCAGCCTCGATTATGAAGGCGAGTGGCTGGCGACGGCGGTCAATGGCGATCTGGTGCATTCGGAAGAGCGCGCCGATTATCGATTGAAGGCGTTCGACCGTGTCGAAATCCTTTCGCCGATGCAGGGAGGTTGAGGCCATGCTGACGCTTTATGGCCGTGAGGTCTCGTCGCGCCTCCTGCTCGGCACGGCGCGTTATCCGTCTCCCGCCGTACTTGCCGATGCAGTGCGGGCCAGCAACACGGATATTCTGACGATTTCGCTGCGTCGGGAAACGGCAGGCGGCAAGAAGGGTGGCCAGTTTTTTGAGCTGATCCGCGAGCTGGATCGTTCCATTCTGCCCAATACGGCTGGCTGCCATACCGTGAAGGAAGCGGTGCTGACGGCGAAGATGGCGCGTGAGGTTTTTCACACCAACTGGATCAAGTTGGAGGTCATCGGCCATCACGACACCTTGCAGCCCGATGTGTTTGCGCTCGTCGAAGCGGCGAAAATTCTCTGCGACGATGGTTTCGAAGTCTTTCCGTATACGACTGATGATCTTGTCGTGGCGGAAAAGCTCCTGGATGCGGGTTGCAAGGTGCTGATGCCCTGGTGCGCGCCGATCGGCAGCGCCATGGGGCCGCTTAATCTGATGGCGCTGAAATCCATGCGGGCGCGTTTTCCGGATGTGCCGCTGATCGTCGATGCCGGTATCGGCCGGCCGTCACATGCGGTGACGGTGATGGAGCTTGGTTACGATGCCGTTCTGCTCAACACGGCGGTCGCGGGGGCGGGTGACCCGGTCGGCATGGCGGAAGCTTTCGCCCGCGCCATTGAGGCCGGGCATCAGGCTTTTGTGGCGGGGCCGCTGGAGCCGAGAGATATGGCCATTCCCTCGACACCGGTGATTGGCACGGCGGTATTTTCCTGATTCACCTTTTGCGTTGACAGTGCCCCGTGGCGGCGGGATACCGGGAGAAAAGGGGAACGGCATGGCGGCACGCAATAATCTTCTGACGGATATCAATGGGATTTTGGTCGGCAATGTCACCGATCTTGCACTCGGCTCCGGCGTCACCGCAATCGTTTTCGAAAAACCCGTAATCGCCTCCGGTTCGGTTCTTGGCGGGGCGCCCGGTGGTCGTGATACCGGCCTGCTCGACCCGGCGATGACGGTGGAAACCGTGGATGCCTTCGTACTTTCAGGCGGTTCGGCCTTCGGGCTGGATGCGGCGGGTGGTGTTCAGGCCGGTCTGCGCGAGATCGGGCGTGGCCTGCAAGTCGGTTCCACCCGTGTTCCCATTGTGCCGCAGGCGATCCTCATGGATCTGTTGAATGGTGGCAACAAGGAGTGGGGGCTGCATTCGCCCTATCGCGAGATGGGCTATGCAGCTTTCAGGGCGGCGCGTGCGGAGCCCTTCGGGCTTGGAACAGTCGGCGCGGGAACGGGGGCGACCACCGCCACCTTCAAGGGCGGACTTGGTTCGGCAAGCGCTATCAGTTCCGGCGGTTACAAGGTGGCGGCCATCGTCGCCGTCAATGCGCTTGGCTCGGCAACCGTTGGCGCCAGCCGCCATTTCTGGTCTGCGCCTTTTGAAGAGCAGGGCGAGTTCGGCGACTGCGGTTTTCCTGATCGTTTCGAACCGGATCATACCGCGCTTCGTCTCAAGGGCGTCAACCTCACCGCGACGACCATCGGCGCCGTGGTCACCGATGCCGTCCTTACCAAAGCGCAGGCGCACCGCCTTTCCATCATGGCGCATGACGGGCTGGCGCGCGCCGTGCTGCCCGCCCATCTGCCGAGCGACGGCGACACCATGTTTTCGGCTGCGACCGGTGAGAAGCCGCTTGAGGGCGGCGCTCATTTCGCGGAACTCTGCCATCTCGCTACCATCGTTATGGCACGCGCGGTGGCGCGCGGTGTTTACGAGGCGACGGCTCTGCCGCAGCACGGTGCGCAGAAAGCCTATCACGATCTTCATGGCCGGGGTTTCTAGCCGATGAGCAATATACATCAGCCACTGAAGCCCGTTCTCCGCATCGATTTTCCGCCCGGAGATCGTCTCGGCCACGGTAAGATCGAGTTGATGGAGCTGATTGTCGAGACCGGCTCGATATCGGCCGCCGGGCGAGCGATGGACATGTCCTATCGCCGTGCATGGCTGCTTGTGGATGCGCTGAACCATATGTTCAGGCAGCCGGTGATCGAATCCCAGCGGGGCGGCAAGCAGGGTGGTGGGGCCGCGCTGACCGCATTCGGTGCCGAATTGCTTGAACGGTATCGCAGCATGGAAAAGCGGATGAATGAGGCCCTGCGCAAGGATATAGACTGGCTTGAGGCCAACCGCAATCCGGATGCCGCCATCACTAATATGGATCGAGAGCCGCCGACTTTATGATCGCGTGTACCGGTTTCCCGGGTTCCAGCTGGAGACGTTCGCGCGACAGATCGGTGATGCGCGACTGGATAATATCGCCGCCGCAATCCACCTGAACGGTTACCATGCCATCTTCGCTGGCGGAGATACCGGCAATATGGCCTTCGAGGATGTTAAGTGCGCTCAGGCCTTCGGGTTTTGCCGTGGCAAGCATGACGTCACGCGCTGGTATCAGCACGCGTGCCGGGGTGCCGCGTGTTCCTCTTTTTGCTGGAACCTGCAGGAGCGACGAGCAGAGCCTTACGGCAGCAAGCCCGTGACTTTCATCGAAGCTTTCGATGTGTCCCGAAAGGATGCTGCCCGCTTCTCGTCGCTCAAGATGTGCGCTGAAATCCGACCGTGACAGCACGTCGGCCGCTTTTCCCTGTGCCTCCACCTTGCCGTCCTTCATAACAACTATGCGGTCGGCAAGGCGGGCGACTTCCTGGATGGAGTGGCTGACATAGACGATCGGGATTTTCGTCTCGTCGCGCAGCCGTTCCAGATAAGGGATGATCTCGGCCTTTCGTTCCTCGTCCAGTGAGGCGAGCGGTTCGTCCATCAACAGTAGTCTGGGCGATGACAGGAGTGCGCGGCCGATGGCGACCCGCTGTTTTTCACCGCCGGAAAGCTTGTTCGGACGACGCTGGAGAAGATGGCCGATGCCAAGCATATCGATAATGCGGTTTTCATTCGCCCGCTCAGATTTTTCCGTAGCGAACCATTTGCCGTAGTTCAGGTTCTGGGCAACGCTGAGGTGAGGAAACAGCCGCGCGTCCTGAAAAACATAACCAAAATGGCGCCTGTGCGCCGGCAGGAACAGGCGCTTTCCGCTATCGGCCAGCACTTCGCCATCGAGCGATACCTGACCACTATCTGGTCGCATCAGACCTGCGATGATGCGGATCATCGACGTTTTACCGGAGCCGGAGCGTCCGAAAAGCGCCGTGATGCCGCCATCAGAGGTGAATGACGCGTTGAGTTCGAAGGAGCCGAGGCGGTGGCGGGTGGAGACAGAAAGCGTCATTCCATGCTCACCCGTTTGCCAATGATGCGGGCCAGAAACTCGGAGACGAGCAAGGCCAACATGGAAATCACGACGGAAACGATGGTCAGCCGCAATGCGCCTGCATCGCCGCCCGGAACCTGCGTGAAAGTGTAGATGGCAGCGGACAGCGTCTGGGTTTCGCCGGGAATATTGGAAACGAAGGTGATGGTCGCGCCGAATTCGCCCATGGCCTTGGCAAAAGCGAGGATCATGCCCGCGATGATGCCGGGCAGGATCAGGGGAAGCGTGACGGTGAGGAACACCCATAGGGGGCTTGCACCCAGGGTTCCGGCCGCCTCTTCCAGCTTGCTGTCCACCGCTTCGATGGAGAGGCGGATGGAGCGCACCATCAGCGGAAACGCCATGACGGCGCATGCGAGCGCCGCCCCCGTCCAGCGAAAGGAAAAGACGATGCCGAACCAGCTGTCTAGAAACTGGCCGATGGCGCCTCTGCGGCCGAAGAGGACGAGCAGCAGAAAGCCGGTGACGACGGGCGGCAGAATGAGCGGCAGGTGGACGATGCCGTTGAGCAGCGACTTGCCCCAGAAGCGCCCGCGCGCCAGCGCGACGGCAACCGCAATGCCGAAGGGCAGGCTGGCGAACATGGCGATGGAGGACACCCACAGGCTGAGCCTGATCGCCGTCCATTCTTCAGGGCTGAGTGTCCACCAATGCAAAGCCATATCCTACAATCGTCATCTCTCGCGGTCCCGCACGGGATCGGGCCGCGAGACGCAGTTTATTTCAAAACGGTAAAGCCTTGCTTTTCGAAGAAGGGCGTAGCTTTGGCGGACTTCAGGAAATCCAGATAGGATTTTGCCGCCGGAGATTTTGCTTCCGAGAGAATGGCGACGGGGTAGATGATCGGCGGATGGCTGTCTTCCGGGAAGGTGCCGACGATCTTCACGCCCGGATCGGCGGCCGCATCGGTCTGGTAGACGATGCCATAGGGCGCTTCGCCGCGCGACACGAGCAGCAACGCTGCGCGCACGCTTTCCGCGCCGGCGACTTTCTTTTCCACGGATGACCAGACGCCGAGCTTTTCCAGCGCAGCCTTGCCGTATTTACCCGCCGGAACGGAATCGACCGCGCCCATGGCCAGTCGGCCATCGCCCACCAGTCCGGCGAGATCGAAGTCCTTTTTGATATCGACCGGCTTGGCCTTGTCGGCCGGGGCGACGAGAACGATGCGATTGCCAAGAAGATTGGAGCGGCTTTGGACGTCGATCAGCTTCTTTTCGGCAACATAATCCATCCAGGCGAGGTCGGCGGAAATGAAGATATCCGCCGGTGCACCCTGCTCGATCTGTTTGGCGAGTGCGGAGCTTGCGGCGTAGGACACGGTCGCTTCATTGCCGCTTTCCTTCGCCCATTCGGCATTGATCGCATCAAGTGCGTTTTTCATGCTCGCGGCAGCAAACACCGTGACTTTTTCGGCGGCATGGGCGGGAACCACAGCAAAGGATGCAGCCACCCAGAAGGATGTTGCTGCGGCGATGGTTTTGAAGAAGGTGCGGCGTAAGAGTCTCATGGTGTGTTCCCCCGGCTCGAGATATCCTGATGAATATATCGATAGGCCTATAGGGCAATCATTATATTTTCAAGAATATATCGATGCCGTTTAAAAAAGCCGCCACGACCGGCGGCTTTCGGCCTGGTTGATCAGAAGCGTTCACCGGTGAAATGGGCAATCTGTGCGCCCGCCTCGTAATAGGCTTCCTTCACTGCCCGGAAGGCCAGCGCTTTTGGTTCGGTCACGGGAAGAGGCAGGTCGTTTTCGGCGATATCACCGAGAATATGTTGCGCAATCACCTTGCCGAAGGCAGTACCGGGTGCGATGCCGCGGCCATTATAACCGGAAAAACCGACGACATTTTCCGCGAATTTATGGAAACGCGGCACGGCATTGTCCGTCATGCCGATCTGGCCGTACCATTCGCATTCGAATTCCGTCTCGCCCAATTGCGGGAAAAGCCGCTTCAGCGATCGTTTGGCCCATGCCCGGTGAATGGCGGCACCCGTGCTGCGCAAGGCGCCGACGCTGCCGAAGACCAGCCGACCCGCTTTGTCCATGCGGAACGAGGAGAGGATTTCCTTTGTATCCCAGCAACCTTCTCGGTTCGGCAGGATACTCTTTTGCAGATTGTCGCTAAGCGGTCTGGTCGCGAAGTTGAAGTAGGGCAGGTAGGTCTGTTCGTCGCGGACGATCTGCCACGGCCCGGTGCTGTATGCTTCGGTGGCGACCACGATCCAGTTGGCGGTCACCGATCCCTGCGGCGTTTTTACCACCCATTTTCCACCACTACGTTCGGTCGCTACGACGGGGCTGGCGGTGTGCAGCCGTGCTCCTGCCTTTTGCGCGGTGGCAGCCAGACCACGAACATAGGCAAGCGGCTGAAGCGTGCCCGCGCGCGTATCGAAAAGTGCGCCGGAATAGGCGGTGCTGCCGGTGTGTCTTGCCGTTTCATCGGCATCGAGAAGGCGGACGGGAGCGCCTCTGGCTGCCCATTGTTCGCAGCGCTCGCGAATTTCGGCGAGCCCTTTTTCACCGACGGCGCAGTGCAATGTGCCATTCTTTTCGATCTCGCAGGGAATCGCGTGTTTTTCCACCAATTCGCGCACCAGCAACGGCGCATCACCCAGAAGGCTGAGAAGCCGTTCCCCGTAGGTTTCGCCCAGCACGCCGGGCAACTCCCTCGGCATGACCCACATGCCGCCGTTGATGAGACCGACATTGCGGCCGGCGCCGCCGAAGCCGATTTCCCTGGCTTCGAGAAGAACGACATCCATGCCCTTTTCAGCAAGATGAAGGGCGGCGGATTGTCCGGTGAAGCCGCCACCGACAATCACCACATCGGCAACCGCCTCGCCTTGCAGAGCAGGCGTTGCGGGCGGCTGCGGCGCGGTCTTTTCCCAGAGGCCGTGCGAGCGGGGGTCATTATACATCGTTCCACCATTTTCCGGGCGAGTTCATTTGTTTTCCGTATGAGTCACAAGCCCTTGTTTATGAGACTTTACAAGCGGCCTCACCTGTTGAATATCGACATATCGTCAAGAGTTCATTCCGTGAGGGAATATGGTTCTGCCGCCTCGGCGCTTCTTACCGTCGCTTTCACTTCTTGCGGCCTTTGAAGCCGCCTCGCGCACGGGCAGCGTGACCGCGGCTGCGAGAGAACTCGGGCTTACTCAAGGCGCGGTCAGCCGGCAGATCCTCGCGCTTGAGGAGCAGCTTGGCGTGGCGCTGTTTCTGCGCGAGCGGCAGACAATCCGGCTCACCCGGGCGGGAGAGGGTTATGCGCGGGAAATCCGGGAGGCCCTGCGGCGAATATCGACCGCGTCGCTCAATCTGCGCGCCAATCCAGATGGCGGCACGCTCAATCTCGGTGTTCTGCCAAGCTTTGGTACGCGCTGGCTGGTGCCGCGTCTTCCCGATTTCATTGCCCGACATCCGGGCGTTTCGGTCAATCTTCTTACGCGTTCGTCGCTGTTCGATTTCCGTACCGATACAGTCGACGCGGCGATTCATTTTGGTTTGCCGCATTGGCCGGGTACCGAACTCGTTTTTCTGATGCATGAAACAGTCATTCCGGTGTGCAGTCCCGCTTTCAGGGAGCGCTACGGGCTTTCACAGCCGGGCGATCTGCTGCATGTGCCGCTGCTGCACATGACGACTCGGCCGGACGCCTGGGAACAATGGTTTCGCAGCCATGATGTGGTTTTCGACAATGTGCATGGCATGCTTTTCGATCAGTTCACGACGATTGCCGAGGCGGCGAGCGCCGGGGTCGGGGCATCGCTCATTCCGTCCTTCATGATCGAGGAGGAGTTGCGAAGTGGCCGGCTTGTCGCGGCGGTTACCGGCGAGGTGGAGAGCGAAGAGGCCTATTATCTCGCCTGCATGCCCGATCGCGCCGGTTACGCTCCGCTTGAAAGTTTTCGAAGCTGGATCGTTTCTCAGGCCGCGATCGGGGCTGGTAGCAGCGGATGAGACTTTTCTGCCTAAACCGGCAGGCGGTCTTGCAAGACCGGCGCGGCTAAGCCAATAGTGCGCCATGACGCATGGCGAAGAGCCACGCACCACAAGTTCCAATACGGGAGATGTCCGTGAAGCCCATTTTTGTCCAGCTTCAATGCGAGCCCGGCAAGACCTATGATGTCGCCGATGCCATCTATAAAACGGAGCTGGTTTCCGAGCTTTATTCCACCAGCGGCGAATATGATCTGATGCTGAAGATCTATCTTCCACAGGAAGAGGATATCGGCAAGTTCATCAACCAGAACATCGTCAACATTCCGGGCATCGTCCGCTCGTTGACGACGCTGACCTTTACCGCGTTCTGACGCGCGTCTGGGCGGCGAGAGAGTCTTTTCAGCACTGGGATCTGGGCTGGCTGGTTTCCTGTGACAAGCACAGAAACGAGGAGAGGTGGGAGTTCTAGGAGCGCGTGGCTTTTGCACTCCAATCCGGATTTGAAAAAGCTATTTCACCTTAGTGCAGGGCGTATTGATACACCCGGTCGTGGTTTATGACAGACCAGTGGACGGATTGTCAGGCAATAGAAAAGCGCGCCATCGACCCGGTATTCTGGATCCGATATTGGGCGCACTTTGGTTTTGAAAGGTCCGTGAGCGGGTGATGGGTTTCCCGCATCAGGCCGCGGCCAGGTTCCGGCTGCGCACGAGATTGCGAATTGCAATCCGCACATCGTCGGCGCTGTCGAACTTCTGTTCGTCCAGGTCGTGGACGTGGAACTTCACCGCGATGAACTTCAGCCGGTCGTTGTCCGGTATGACGATGCCGACGGGTTCGCCAGCGAATTCAATAACTTGCTTTTGCATAGGTATACTCCCGCTGTGGCTCATTAACACAGCATGTCGTCGAACTGATTTTCAGAAAATTGAGACCGTCAGGTCACATTCGACAGCAGCGGGAACACGTGGATTTAAATCCAGCATTCCAGGACTCAAGACCAAGGATTGCGTTGATGCGAATATATTTTGACATGACACACTCCCTGTATTGGTGTTGATCCGGAATCAGGAGACTCGCTCTCCAGTTCCACACTGATAATCCAGACCACCATTAAAATCAATGCTGATTGTTATAGGTAGAATATTTTTCTTTATGATGACAGGAGGGGGGCGGAAATGTGAAATTTTTGTTTTCGTTCGACGCCGCTTTGAAAAGCCCGGCACGGCGGGCTTTTTACGCTTTTTTTAAACGTCGCCGGATGCAGGCGGCGGGTAAATATGATCGTTTCCGTTGAAGTCCGAGACGGAGTAGCAGCCATCGCGGGTTTTTTCGGCCGCATTCGGGCCGATCGTGGCCTTGCCGTGACCGCCCGGAATGTCGAGAACGTAGGTCGGCTGGCAAAGACCGGAGACATGCCCGCGCAACGCGGAAACGATTCGCTGACCTTCTTCTATCGTCAGCCGGAAATGGCTGGTGCCGGGCGCAAGGTCGGGGTGGTGCAGGTAGTAAGGCTTGATACGGTTCTCGACAAAGGCGCGCATCAGTTCGGCGAGAATTGCCGAATCATCGTTGATGCCCTTCAAAAGTACGGTCTGGCTGACCATGGCGATGCCGGCATCGATCAGGCGCGCGCAAGCACTTCTGGCTGCTTGCCCAAGTTCGCGTGCGTGGTTGGCGTGCAGGGCCACATAGGTGGTTTTGCCGCTGGCCTTCAATGCTTCGATCAGCGGCCCGTCGATTCGTTCGGGATCGACGACCGGTACACGGGTGTGGAAGCGAACGATCTTGACGTGCGGTACGTCTTTCAGCCGCGTCATCAGGTCGGACAATCGCCGCGCCGAGAGTACCAGCGGATCGCCGCCGGTGAGGATGACCTCCCAGATGGCCGGGTTGGCTTTTATATAGTCGAATGCGGCGTCCAGCTCTTCCGGGCTCATCATGCCGTTGCCTTGCGGCCCGACCATTTCGCGGCGGAAACAGAAACGGCAATAGACGGGGCAGACATGCACCGCCTTCAAAAGCACCCGGTCCGGATAACGGTGGACGATGCCATGGACGGGACTATGTGCACCGTCGCCGATCGGATCGTCCCGTTCTTCGGGAAGGTGGACGAGTTCGGCTAGGTCCGGCACGAATTGCCGCGCGATGGGGTCCTGCGGATCGCCGCTGTCCATCAGATCGGCCATTGTCGCTGTGATGGCTAACGCGTAACGCTGCGTCACCGCGCGCACGTCCTCGAGCGCCTCGGTCTTGATCAACCCCGCCTCAACAAGTGCTTCGGGTGTCTTGATGGTTTCAAGCCTTGTCATCGTCCGTATTCCGCGACGGGTGCCCACATGACCAGATCGATTCGGGGCGCGCCGGTTGCCAGCATCACTAGTCGGTCGAAACCGAGTGCTATGCCGCTTGCCGGCGGCATGATCGCCAGCGCCGCCAGAAAATCCTCGTCCAAAGGATAGGTCTCGCCGTAAACCCGCTGCTTCTCAACCATCTCCATTTCGAAACGCCGTCTCTGCTCAGTAGCGTCGGTCAATTCGCCAAAGGCATTGGCAAGTTCCACGCCACACGCATAAAGCTCGAACCGTTCCGCCACCCGCGCATCCCCAGGCGATTTGCGGGCAAGCGCAGCCTCGCTTGTGGGGTATTCATCGAGAATGGTGGCGCGGCCGAAGCCCAGTTCTGGTTCCACCCGCTCCACGATAACGCGGCTGAACATATCCGCCCAGGTGTCGTCCTTAGCCACACGAATTCCGGCATTGGTGAGGCTCGCGGCAAGGTGCTGGCTATCCGTCTCGCCGTTTCGGTCAATCGTCGCCAGAAGATCAATTCCCGCATAGCGATCGAAGGCTTCCGCGACGCTCAGACGTTCCGGTTCGAGGAACGGATCGACGCTGCGGCCACGATAGGTGAAATTGTTTGTTTTGGCGGTTTCCGCCGCCAGCGCCAGAAGATTGGCGCTGTCCTTCATCAGGATCTCGTAGGTTTCTCCTACCCTATACCATTCCAGCATCGTGAATTCTGGGTGGTGCAGGGGGCCTCTTTCCCGGTTTCGATAAACATGGGCGAAACAGAAAATGCGTTCTTCACCGGCCGCGAGCAATTTCTTGCAGGCGAATTCGGGCGAGGTGTGGAGATAGAGCGGAGCGGCGTCGCCGGCCGGCGTCAGTCCCTGGGTGGCGAAGGCATGCAGATGTGCCTCGTTGCCAGGAGAAATCTGCAATGTGGCGGTGTCGACCTCTAGAAAGTCCGCGCGCGCGAAATAGCTGCGAAATTCCGACTGGATCGCGTTGCGTCCAAGCAGAAAGGGGCGGCGGTCGGCATGGACGTCGGGCGTCCACCAGGGCGACATTGTCTCGTTGCTTGAGCCCATCTCTTTTTTCTTTTCCGTCTTACCTGCTGGCCTTGTTACGGATAAACGGCCCGCAAAACGCCTGATCGCATCATTTAAAGCAATTCCGGGCGGAAAACCGCTAGGCACTCTTCCGCGAATTGCTGTAGAAGGCTGGCAATTCGCGCGGATTTAAGGTAGTTGCGCCCCAGAAAAAAGACAAAACGTCTGCCGGGCCGGTGCTATCGCGCAGTCCTTTACGACGCATTTCATCGAGTTACAAGGAAGTCATATGGTCAAGGTTATCGCCTCATCCGTCCGCAAGGGCAATGTTCTCGACGTGGACGGCAAGCTCTACGTTGTTCTCACCGCGCAGAACTTTCACCCGGGCAAGGGCACGCCGGTCACGCAGGTTGACATGCGCCGCATCGTTGACGGCGTGAAGGTCTCCGAGCGCTGGCGCACGACCGAACAGGTTGAGCGTGCTTTCGTCGAAGACCTGAACTTCCAGTTCCTTTATGAAGATGGCGAAGGCTTCCACTTCATGAACCCGGCAAACTACGATCAGGTCGTTGTCGATGTCGAGACGATGGGCGACCAGAAGGCCTATCTGCAGGAAGGCATGACCTGCGTTCTTTCCATTCACGAAGGCAATCCGCTGGCTGTCGAACTGCCGCGCCACGTCACGCTGGAAATCGTCGAAACGGAACCGGTTGTGAAGGGCCAGACGGCTTCTTCTTCCTACAAGCCGGCAATTCTTTCCAACGGCATCCGCACCATGGTGCCGCCGCACATCGACGCCGGTATCCGCGTGGTCATCGCGACGGAAGACAATTCCTACGTCGAGCGCGCCAAGAACTGAGCCTGACGGCAGGTTAAACAAAAAGCACCGGGCGACCGGTGCTTTTTTGTGTCTGGAATACAAAAAAAGCCCGCGTCTCGACGCGGGCTTTTCATTTGCCTTGAGGCGTTTCTTACATGCCCTTTGCAGCGACCACGGTTGGGCCAGCGGACTTCTTCGGGACAGGCTGGCCAACGGCATAACCGCCGCCGAGAGCCACGTTGAGCGATACATAATCCTGCGCGGTCGTCTGGATCGCCGTTGCAAGGTTTGCCTGCGCATCGGAGACCGACCGCTGGGCATCCAGAACGTCGAGCAGAGACGACGCACCGTCACGATAGCTGGCTGTCGAGAGCTGCAGCGCTTCCTGGTAGGATGAGACAGTCTTTCTCAGCGCGTCGACGGTACGCTGGTCGCGATTGATGGCGGCCAGGGCGTTTTCGACTTCTTCAACCGCGTTGAGAACGGTTGCCTTCCAGACGAGATATTGCTCGCGTGCTTGCGAGTTCGCGATGTCGACATTGGCGCGCAGTCTGCCACCATCGAGGATCGGGAGAGTGAGGCTCGGACCGAAGGACCAGCTATTGGCCGTTCCCCTGCCGCCGCCACTCAGG
Organism: Agrobacterium sp. 22-3639C2; assembly: GCF_053522105.1. Taxonomy (NCBI): domain Bacteria; kingdom Pseudomonadati; phylum Pseudomonadota; class Alphaproteobacteria; order Hyphomicrobiales; family Rhizobiaceae; genus Agrobacterium; species Agrobacterium sp. 22-3639C2. The sequence continues at coordinate 372,142 of NZ_JBNWDB010000006.1, forward strand.
AAATTGTAGCTCGGGGTGATCGCGCCACCAAGCTCGATGCTTGGATAAAGCTGTGCCTCGGTTACACCGATCGTGGCGACCGCAGCGGCGAGATTGCGTTCAGCGACGCGGATGTCCGGACGGTTGCGGATCAGGTCGGCCGGGATGCCGGTGCGGGGAACTGCGCGCGCAACAGGCTGGCGTGCGCCCTTCTGCAGCTCGGCGATGAGCGACGAGGCCGGCATGCCGAGCAGGGTCGCGATGCGGTGGGCTGACTTGCGGAAGCTGGTTTCGAGGCCGGGTATCTGCGACAGCGTTGAATTGACCAGACCTTCGGACTGGACGACATCGAGACGCGAGGCCGCACCCGCTTCGAGCTGCAGCTTCGTCAGATCGAGCGTTTCGCGGCGTGAACTCAGGTTCTGGCGGGCAATCGCCAGGCGCTCCTGATAATAGCGCACGTCGATATAGGCCGCGGCGACTGAGGAAATCAGCGTCAGGCGCTGAACGTCGACGGTGGAGTACGCGGCGTCGAGCGAAGCATCGGCGCTTTCCGTTGCCCGGCGATAGCGACCGAAAAGGTCGAGGAACCAGGAAACGCTAAGGCTGCCGTTGGACACGTTGGTGACGGGAACGTCACGGTAGCTGCCCTTGGTCTCGCTGGTCGTGTGGCTGCCACTGCCAGTCAGGCTCGGCAGGCCGCCGGCGCCGTCCACGATCACCTGGGCCTGCGCCTGATTGATGCGCTCGATTGCCTGCATCACGGTGAGGTTCTGCGCAAGGCCGGTGGAGACGTAACCGTTCAGGCGGTTGTCGTTAAAGGCCGTCCACCATGCAACGCTGCTGATGTCGCCATTACTGGTTTTTCCGGCTTCCGCGAACTTTCCCGGCAATTGAATTTCCGGCGTCTTGTGGTCGGGTCCGACAACGCAGCCCGAAAGCAGTAGCATTGTCAGGGGAATAGTAGCGCGAATAGACAGCATATAATTTTCCCAATTCTCTGGTTGGCTTACCAAGCGCGGCTTGCTGACAAATGGGCTGCGCGGTCGATATGCCCTAGAAACGTGCGTTTGCCAAATCGGCCATATTTCTAGCAGCGTATTAACGGTTGGCACAGCCCATTTTTGTTTTGTTAACGCCTTGAAAGGCGACGAATGATGACGAAAAAGGACGGAACGAAGAAAATTCCGAGCAGTGTTGCAGAAAGCATACCACCCAGCACCCCGATACCGATTGCATTTTGCGCGGCAGAACCCGCTCCGGTTGCGATCGCGAGAGGCACGACGCCGAGGATGAAGGCGAGCGACGTCATGATGATCGGACGCAGGCGCAGCTTCGCCGCCTCCAGTGCCGCCTCCACCAGACTTAACCCGTGCTCCTGCCTCTCCTTGGCGAATTCAACGATCAGGATCGCGTTTTTCGCGGCAAGGCCGATGGTCGTCAGCAGGCCCACCTTGAAGTAGACGTCGTTCGTCTGGCCGAAGAAATGGGCCGCAGTCAAAGCGCCGAGGACACCCACCGGGACAGCCAGAATGACCGAGAACGGGATCGACCAGCTTTCATAAAGGGCAGCCAGGCAAAGGAACACGATGAGAACCGACAGCGCGTACAGCATGGGCGCCTGCGAGCCGGAAAGGCGTTCCTGATAGGAGATACCCTGCCATGCCACGGTGTAACCGCCTGGCAAGCTTGCCGTCAGACGTTCCATCTCGTCCATGGCTTCGCCGGAAGCAACGCCTGCGCCGGCGGTGCCTTCAAGCGAGATCGCGCCCGTACCGTTGTAGCGTGCCAGTGACGGCGGCGCGTTGATCCACTTCACCTCGCTGAAGGAGGAGAAAGGTACCATTTCGCCGCTGGTGTTGCGGGCATACCAGAACTTCAGGTCGTCCGGCTGCATGCGATAGGGTGCATCGCCCTGAACATAGACCGGCTTGAGCTCACCGTTCAGGGTGAAGTCGTTGACATCCCGGCCGGCAAAGATCGTCGACAGCATCAGGTTCACGGAGGAAAGATCGACGCCCATGGCCCCCATCTTTTCCTGATCGAGAATGATCTTCATCTGTGTTTCGTTGTCCTGGCTGTCGCTTCGCAGAGAGCTGATTTTTGGATTGCTTGTTGCAAGCGCAATCAGGTCCTTGGAGGTTGCGGTCAGAGCGTCGGTGCCGTTGCGGCCGCTATCCACGAGATACATGGAGAAACCGCTCGACGTGCCCATGCCCTGAATTGCCGGCGGCAAAAGCGGGAATACCTGTGCATCGCGGAAGCCGAAGAACGTACCCATTGCCCGCTGCACAATGGCGGCGGCGTGTTGATCGGGTGCGGTTCGCTCGGAAAAGTCCTTGAGCTTGGTGAAGACGATCGCGTTGTTCTGACCCGAACCGCTGAAGCTGAATCCAAGCACGCCGAAAACCGATTCGACATTGGCTGCTTCTTTTTCACGGAAGTAGCTTTCGACCTGTTTTACCACCTCGTTGGTGCGTTCGATGTTCGAACCGGTCGGTGTCTGGATGATCGTCAGCAGCACGCCCTGATCTTCCTGTGGGAGGAAGGAGCTTGGCAGTTTGGTGAAGAACCAGGCGCAGCCGCCGACGACGATCAGGAAAAGAATCGTCACGCGCAGGGGCCGTTTCAGCAGATAGCCGATCGACGAGACATAGCCGTCCGTCGTCTTGCCGAAGCCGCGGTTGAACCAGGCACCCGGTCCACGCTGCTTTTTGGTATGGTCGATGGGCTTCAGCATTGTGGCGCACAGCGCCGGCGTCAGAACGATGGCGACCACCGCCGAAAGCAGCATGGCCGAAACGATCGTGATAGAGAACTGGCGATAGATGATACCAGTCGATCCGCCAAAGAAGGCCATGGGAATAAACACGGCGGTCAGGACGAGCGCGATGCCGATGATGGCGCCGGTTATCTCGCCCATCGATTTTTCCGTCGCCTCGACCGGCGACAGGCCCTCTTCCGACATGATGCGCTCGACGTTTTCAACAACGACGATGGCGTCATCCACGAGAAGGCCGATCGCCAGAACCATGGCGAACATGGTCAGCGTGTTGATGGAATATCCGGTTATTGCGAGGATGCCGAACGTGCCGAGGAGCACGACGGGCACGGCGATCATCGGAATGAAGGTGGCGCGCAGGTTTTGCAGGAAGACCAGCAGCACGACGAAGACGAGGATGATCGCCTCGATCAGCGTATGCACCACTTTCTCGATCGACAGCTTCACGAAGGGTGTCGTGTCGTAGGGATATTCGATCGAGACGCCTGCAGGCAGCGAGCCCTCAACGGCGGTAAGCGCGGACTTGACACGTGCTGCAGTATCGAGCGCGTTGGCGCCCGTGGCGAGGTTGACCGCGAAACCGGCGGAAGGACGGCCGTTCGAGCGGGAATCACCGCCATAGGTTTCCTGGCCGATTTCGATGCGGGCCACGTCGCTCAGGCGAACGGTTGCGCCGTCCTTCTCAACCTTCAAGATGACCGATTCGAAATCGGCGACGGTGGTGAGCTGGCTCTGCGCCGTCACCGTCACATTGAGCTGTTGGCCCTGGACGGCGGGAACGGCACCGAGGGAGCCGACCGAAACCTGGGTGTTCTGGCTTTCGATGGCGCCGGTGACGTCAGCCGTGGTCAGCTGGTATTTGTTGAGCTTGAACGGATCGAGCCAGATGCGCATCGCATATTCGGAACCGAAGACGTTGATGCTGCCCACGCCTTCAAGGCGCTTGATCTGGTCTTCGACGCGCGAAGAGAACACGTCGCCGAGATCGGCCGAATTGCGCTTGCCGTCCGTCGAGATCAGCGCACCCACCATCAGAATGCTCGATGTGGAGCGGCTGACCTGAATACCGCGCTGCTGCACGGTGTCGGGCAATTGCGACTGCACGAGCTGCAGCTTGTTCTGCACCTGAACCTGCGCAATGTCAGGCAGGATGCTGTTACCGAAGGTCAGTGTCACTTCGGCGCTGCCGGTCGAGGAAGACGAGGTCATATAGGTGAGATCGTCGAGGCCGGTCATGCCGTCCTCAATGATGGTCGTCACCGATTTTTCGACCGTCTCCGCGCTAGCGCCGTTATAGGTTGCGCTGACGCGGACCGTCGTTGGGGCAATATCGGGATATTGCGAGATGGAGAGCGTCACAATTGCCAGAGCGCCGCCCAGCATGATGACGATGGCGATAACCCATGCAAAAACGGGGCGCCTGATAAAGAAATGGGCCATGGCAGTCCTGCCTTACCTTTTACGAGCTTCGACCGAGGGTTTCGTGCTCATGTTTATTTCGAGGGGGCGGCGGCAGGCGGAGCTTGCTGCGGCAGAACGACGATACCGCGATCGTCGATGGTCACTTCCACGGGCGCGACCGTCGCGCCGTCGGCAATCCACTGGAAGCCGTCAACGATGAGTTTGTCGCCATCCTTGACATTTTCCGTCACCAGCCAGGCATTGCCCGACTGCTGGCTGGACGGGAAGGTGCGCGTTTCCACCTTGTTTTCCGCGGTGACAAATTTTGCGGTCAGTTCGCCATTGGCGTTCCGGCTCGCTGCGCGCTGCGGGATGCGGAAACCCGTTTCCTTACCGATGGTCAGCGTTGCGCGAACATAGGTGCCGGGAAGCAGAAGATCGTCCGGGTTATCGAAGAGAGCACGGATGGAGAAGGTGCCCGTGGTTTCGCTCACCGCCATGTCCGACATGTCGATCTTGCCGTCATGCTTGTATTCGGTGCCGTCTTCCAGCGTCAGGTGAATGCCGGTTTCCTTGGTATCGCCGCCGAGCTGGCCCGACGAGATCGCCTTTTTCAGACGCAGAAGATTGATGCTGGATTCCATCAGATCGATGTAGATCGGATCGATGCGGCGCAGCGTCGTCAAAGCCGTCGTCTGGTTTGCCGTCACCACGTTGCCGATGCTGAAAGCGGTTGCGCTGGTGATGCCATCGAAAGGCGCGCGGACCTTGGTGAGATCGAGATTGATCTCAGCCGTTTCCAGCGCAGCCTTGGTCTGGGCTACGTCGGCTTCGGCCTGAAGCAGCGTCACCTTGGCGTTTTCATATTCGATCTGCGTTGCGCCGCTGTTGACCAGCCGCTCGTAGCGGGCAAGGTTCGCCTGGGCGCTCGGAACGCTTGCTTCGGCTTTCGCTACGCTTGCCTTGGCCTGTGCCACTTCTGCCAGATAGGTGTTGTCTTCAATCTGGTAGAGAATGTCACCCTGCTTGACCTCGCTGCCTTCCTTGAAGGGAATGTCGCGGATGATGCCAGTGACGCGCGGGCGGATTTCCGCCGTCTGGAACGCGCTTGCGCGGCCGGGAAGAACGGTGGTCAGGGGATATTCGCTCGTCTTCATCACAATGATGCTGACCGGAGACGGGGGACGCGCGGCGCCCTGGCCGGCGGTCTGGCTGCTTTCGCCGCCATCGCTGCATCCCGCGAGAACTGCGGTCATGCACAGAGAAGCAAATAGGGGTAAAATACGTCGGCTCATTGTTCTTCCCTGCGTATCGGTCGCATTCAACTATAAGCGCAGTGTCGCTCGGCGGATGCTGGTCCGGGTACAGGGACGATGGGTAAAGGCCCTATGGGGACCTTCTTCGTTCAATCTGCTCGGACCGCCATTCGCATAGAAGCGCAGGCTTTCACGCTTCGCAAGCAATTGCGAGAAGGTGACGTAAGTTGAGAATCGTCACTTAGCAAGCGGATTGCGCAATCCTGCCTCGATTAAATCAACCAGTTGATCGCAACGTGTTGCTAAATTGCCGATATCTTCCCGTGCGATGAGGACGGGATGGATGACGCTCGCGAGTGCGTGGAGGACGGTTTCCGCCAGAGGCGGGATGTCGGCGGGGGCGTAAATTCCCTTATCTACGCCATCGCGAATAATGTCAGCCACCAGGTTTGCTATGACGGATTTGTAATAGTCACCGCACTTCATGTCCTGCTTGGCCGTCATCAGGATCATTTCGAATATATAGGGATTGTCGTTGAGGTTCTGATGGTGTTGTTCCATCAGGGTGCGGGCGAGATGGCGCAGCCTTGAAACTGGTGCATGACTTTTATCGAGCGGGTGGATTTCCCGCTCGAATGCACCGATCTGCTCAAACCCGATGGCATCGACGAGCGCATTCTTCGAATTGAAGTTCTTGAAGACGTTCGCGGGCGACATGCCGAGTGCTGCGGCGATATCGGCAATCGCCACTGCATTGAACCCACGCTCGCGAAAAAGTTCTTCGGCTTTGGCAAGAATGTCCCGCCGCGTCTCTTCGGCGGAACGGCGAGGCCGGCGCTTGACAGGAACGTCGTTCTTCCTGTCACCCTTTCTCGCCTGTTCGATCGTTTTGCTCAAGGTCAGACTCCGGGGAAAAATTGCTCCAGGTTCCGGCGTACTCTTGCCAGCGGCGTCTCACCGCTATCGTCGGGAACGAAGCTTTGTCCGGTGATGCGTTCGTATGCATCAATATATACCCTTGACGTCTGCAATACGAGTTCCCGCGGAATTTCCGGAACGTCGTCCTTATAGGGATCGCAGCGTTCGGCAACCCAGGCTCTCACGAAATCCTTGTCGAAGCTTGCCGGCCGTGCGCCGTTGCGGAAGCTCTCTTCATAGGTTTCAGCCATCCAGTAGCGGCTGCTGTCAGGCGTGTGGATTTCGTCGGCCAGAATGATCGTGCCGTTTTCATCCGTGCCGAATTCGTATTTCGTATCGACGAGGATGAGGCCCTGCTTTGCGGCAATCTCCTGTCCGCGCTTGAACAGTGCGAGCGCGTAACGGGAAAGCGTGTCCCATTGCTCCTGCGTCAGAAGTTTCTTCTCCACTATCTCGGCCGGCGTCAACGGCTCGTCGTGACCACCATCGAAGGCCTTGCTCGTCGGCGTGATCACCGGCTCGGGCAAGATCTGGTTGTCCTTCATCCCGTCCGGCAGGCTCATGCCGTACATCTGTCTCTGGCCTTTCTTATAAAGGGTCAGGATCGATGTGCCGGTGGTGCCGGCCAGATAACCGCGAACCACCACTTCGACCGGCAATATTTCAAGCCTCTTGCCGATGACGACATTAGGATCGGGATAGCTGACCACGTGGTTGGGGCAGATATCCTTCGTCTGCTCGAACCAGTAGCGTGCCGTCTGGGTCAATACCTGCCCCTTATAAGGAACACAGGTGAGGATGCGGTCGAATGCGCTGAGGCGATCGGTTGATATGATAATGCGGTTGCCGTCGGGCAGATCGTAATTTTCACGCACCTTACCACGGTAGTAATTCGGCAGCTCGGGAATGACGGCTTCATCGAGAATGCGCACGGGCTCTCCAATTCTTAAGGCTATAAGGGGCGTCGGACGCCCCAGTCTGGCTGAAACTCTTATCCGTTCCTATTGCATGTTTCCCGAAACAGAACCAGTCGGCACATACAGGAGGCTCCTCTTGCCCTCCCTGGCGGTCCA
>NZ_JBNWDB010000007.1:0-254420 GCF_053522105.1 Agrobacterium sp. 22-3639C2
ATCAACAACAAAGCCCTCCCATCCCGGAGGGCGCCTTGCGTTTAGGGCCTTGGATACCGCAAATGAATTGCTGGCGGTATAGCCACGTGGGGCTCTGATGGCGTGCAGCGGTCGATCCATTACGCACACTCGAGCTTCGCGAACTCAACGGGCTCACGGCCCCTATTCATTGAACACCTCCATCAAAAGTTCTTCTGACCCCATCAAACAGCCTATCGTGCTAGGTCTAAGGCAGCCGAAAGTGACCCCGATCGTGCGGGATTACCGGGTGGCTTTGGACAATGCCGAGTACGCTTATGGACCTGCCAAAGATAAAGACGCTGATTGATTTTGTCGGACGAACGAACGTCACCGAACTCATGGTGACAGAGAAAAGCGTAACTGTGCGGATATTCAAAACCGCACCTCGAACAGAGACTGGCAGCAATGTCCCGGTCAAAGCCGAGGATGACGCCCTGATCGATCGGTCGGAGTCGATCCTTCCTGCCGCCACATCGGCCACTTCCGTTCATGCCCCGATTTTTGGGGTTTTGCATCGCGCTTCCGCGCCGGGACAACCTTCATTTGTCGAGGCTGGAGATGTGGTCGAGGAGGGGCAGGCCCTCTTCATCATCGAAGCCATGAAAGTCTTCAATAAAATTGTTGCGCCACGCGCTGGCCGGATCACCTATCTGACGGAGGTTGATGGTGGCGAGGTTGAGGCCAATGATTTGCTGGCGGAGATCGCGTAGTGGCGGAAGGTCTCAACACCACATCGGATATACCGGGTTTCGACACGGTCCTGATTGCCAACCGGGGTGAAATTGCTGCACGCATTCAGCGCGCCTGCCGCGAATTGGGCTTGAAGACCGTGGCCATCTGCTCTGAGGCGGACAGGCAGGCTCCATATGGCCAAACGGCTGATACCTTCCTTTGTGTTGGCCCGGCGAATGCTGCCAAGAGCTACCTCAATCAGAATGCTATCTTAATCGCTGCCCGTCTGACGGGTGCGGGTGCGATCCATCCCGGTTATGGATTTCTGTCCGAAAATGCCGCCTTTTCTCAGGCTGTCGAAGATGCCGGTCTCGTATTCATCGGTCCGGACGCAAGGTCGATCTCCACGATGGGCGACAAGATCGCTGCCAAACGGGCAATGATTGCGGCCGGTGTGCCATGTGTACCGGGACCGGATACAGCGCTTCCCGAGGATGCTGAAACGGTTGAGCGTATCGCGAATGAGATCGGCTATCCAATCATCATCAAGGCTGCGGGCGGTGGTGGCGGGCGTGGCATGCGGGTGGTGCAGGAAGCTGCCTTGCTTCATGAAGCCATTACCTTGACGAGGGAGGAGGCGAGGCAGGCTTTTGGCTCTGCTGTCCTCTATATGGAGAAGTTTCTCCAGCATCCCCGTCATATCGAGATACAGGTCTTGTGCGACACGCACGGCAATGCCGTCTGGCTTGGTCACCGCGACTGTTCGATGCAACGTCGTCATCAAAAAGTGGTCGAAGAAGCGCCAGCGCCTGGAATTTCGGTCGATGTGATCCAGCCGGTTGGTATGGCTTGCGTCGAGGCTTGCCGACAGATTGGCTATCGCGGGGTGGGAACTTTCGAATTCCTGTTTGAAGACGGCAAGTTCTATTTCATCGAGATGAATACGCGCTTGCAGGTCGAACATCCCGTCACGGAAATGACGAGCGGCATCGACATCGTTCAGGCCCAGATCAAGGCGGCGCAGGGTAAGCCTCTGGACTTGCGGCAGGCAGATGTTATCTGCGACGGACATTCTTTCGAATGCCGGATCAATGCCGAAGATCCTGATAAGTTTCTCCCCTCGGCAGGCATCGTGACCAATCTTGTGCTGCCGGAAGGAGAGGGGATTCGCGTCGATACCCATATCCATGTCGGCTACCGGGTGTCACCCTATTATGATTCCTTGATCGCCAAGTTGATCGTACATGCGCCGACCCGTGCTGAAGCCATGGTTAGGATGCGCCAAGCGCTTGCGGGTACACGGGTGGAGGGTATTTCGACCAATCTTCCGCTCCTGCGCGCCCTGTTTGAGGACGAGGCTTTTGCGCAGGGCCAAACAGACATTCACTATCTTGAACAATGGCTAAAAGAACGGAACGCGGCATGAGCAGGCCCGACTTTAGCGACCCTGTCTTACTCACAGCTTTGACCGATATGCTGACGGATGCAGGCGTGGATGGCGTGGAAATCACGACGCCTGAGGGTCAGGTACGCATTATTGTTTCTGCTTCGGCAAGATCTGCAATTTCCGTCGCCGGCACTGTTTGCTCACCAAAGGGCGCTGTTTCGAAAGTGGTGGTAAAAGCGCCGATTGCCGGTCTCTTCTGCTCTTCTAAGCCTGCTCTGCCTGCAAAAATGCAAAATCTTCCGCGTTTGGTTGCTGCAGATGACGTGATTGGATTTATCCGGATCGACCACATTCTCATCCCCGTTGTCGCGGGTCGTAACGGTTCGCTCGTCAATCAGCTTGCCGTGCAGGATGCTCTGGTTGGTTTTGGTGATCCGCTGTTCGAAATCGAGCTTCAATCATGATTGCGACATCGAACACTCTAGCACCTCGTCACGAAATCCAGCCCGTCATCAAAGGCCAGGCGCGCGTTTCGTTCATAGGCTCCCGGTCATTCTTGCTCGAAGCATCCGGCGAATTTGATCTGCCAGCACAACGCTGGATCTGGGCGCTTTCGCAAACGGTAAAAGTCTGGGCAGGTGTTGCGGAAGTCATTCCCGGCATGACGAACCTTTTGGCGATTTTTAAGGAAACGCCTGAAGATCCAGAGTTCATCGTGTCCCAGTTGCTCGATGCCTGGGATAAAGCAGCCAGTCTGGATATTGTCGGGAAGACAGTTGAAATACCGGTACATTATGGGGGCGAATACGCTGCCGACCTTCCAGCCATCTGTGATTTTTCAGGGCTGAGCGACCGCGAAGTCGTGCGGATTCACCATGAGGCGACCTACCGCGTCTTCGCGCTTGGGAGCGCGCCGGGCTTTGGCTATCTGCATGGTCTTGATGCGCGCATCTATATGCCCCGAAAAACCGTGCCATCGATCAAGATGGAAAAGGGTTGCGTGACGATCGGTGGAATGCAGACGGGTGTGGCGATGTTGACCGGACCGAATGGGTGGAATTCCATCGGTTACGCCGATTTGCAGATGTTCGATCCCGCCTCTTCTGCGCCAGCTCTTTTGGCACCCGGAGATACGGTACGCTTCATACCTACAGGGATCGAGCTATGATCGAGATTATCGAAACCGGCCCCTTCAACACCGTGCAAGACCTCGGTCGCCCCGGTTACCGTGACATCGGAGTTTCTGCTGGCGGTGCCATGGATCCTCTGTCGCTTAAGATCGGCAATATTCTGACCGGTAATGCCGCAGATGCTGCCGTCATCGAGGTCCAGACTTTTCCATTCAGATTGCGTTTTACGAAAACAGCAACATTTGCCGTTACCGGGACGGATGGGCGCCCGTTGCTTGACGGGAAAGAGCTGCTTTCCTGGTGCGCTCATATCGGCAAGGAAGGTCAGATACTGGAACTGAGGCAGCCGCCGAAACTCGCCCGCGCCTATGTCGCAGTTACGGGCGGGTTGGACGTTCCGGTTTTGATGGGATCTCGAAGCACGGCACTGCGCGGCAGTTTCGGCGGTCACGATGGGCGACCGCTTGCAAAAGGTGACAGGCTCGAAATAGGGGCTTCCGCCGATCTGTTACCACTGCCATCAAACGGGCTTGGTGTAGTTGAGCCTTCCGTGGCTTTAAGCGATATTTTCCCGCCTGTAGTGGACGGCGTTTTGCCGATACGTGCTATTCCGGCCGGTGAACAAAAGCTGTTTGCCAATGATGGCGAGGAATTCTGGAGCCAGATCTGGCGCATATCCTCCCGCAGCGACCGGACCGGTTACCGGCTGTCGGGTGATCCTATAAAACCGACCGAAGCCATCGAAATGCGTTCCCACGGTGTGATGCCGGGCGTTGTACAGGTGCCGCCAGGTGGCGAGCCGATCATCCAGATGAGCGATGCAAATACGGCGGGCGGTTATCCAAAGATTGCCGGCGTGATCGAAGCCGACCTGTGGCGGTTAGGACAGGCACGCGCGGGTGGGAAGATCAAATTCGTGAGGTCCAATCACGAGGAAGCGCGTGTGGCCGAGCGGGCAGTTGCGAAATACGTCGATGATGTTCGCCAGACCTCACAAATGGTCAAGCGAGCGCTGAATGCGATGGGTTGACGGACAACCAGGGAGCAAAGGGAGGAAACGATGAAGATCGATCTGAACTCCGACATGGGCGAAGGCTTCGGTCCTTACCGGCTCTGTGACGACGAAGCGATGATGAAGATCGTATCGTCGGCTAATATTGCCTGTGGTTTTCATGGCGGCGAGCCAGATACGATGGCGCGAATGGTTCGCCTTGCCAAAGAAAATGGCGTCGGCATCGGCGCACATCCGGGATTGCCTGATAGGGCAGGCTTCGGCCGACGCGAAATGCCCTTCCAGCCGGATGAGTTGAGACAGCAGATGCTCTATCAGCTCGGGGCCTTGATCGCGATTGCCAAAAGCGAAGGCGTCGAAGTCGGGCACTTCAGTTTTCATGCGGCCATGGGCAATATGGTCAATCGCGACCCGGCGCTTGCTGATATGATGATGAATGCCATTTCTGCAGTTGATCCGAAGCTTGTGGTGTTCGTAACGCCGGACAGCGAAATCGAGAGAGCGGCAAAACGCGCTGGATTGAAGACCCTGGCATTGTTTTTGGCCGATCGCGCCTATGACGCCAGGGGAAGCCTTGTAGCGCGGGGTCTTCCCGGCGCGCTGGTCAAGGATGAACCATCGGTGCGCGCCCGTGTCCGCCGGTTCCTGACCGATGGCACGGTCGAAGCCATTGATGGCACGGTCATCACAATGCCGGCTCGCTCCATTCTCGTCCACAGTGATACGCCCGGTTCACTGGAGCTGGCGCGTATCGTGCGTAGTGAAATCAGCGCCTCCGGCGCAACGCTCGCGCCTGCCGCAGAACTCGCGTCTTAATGGGCCTCTGGTTGGCCCGTTCTCTAAATCTTACTGAAAGATCATGCAGATGCCCTCTACATCAGACCGCCTGAAAAACGTCTCCATCTCCGCTTCCGCCGCCATGACCCAACGCGCCAGAGAGCTGGCCGCGCAGGGTGTCAAGGTGGTCAGCCTCTCCTCAGGTGAACCGGACTTCCCGACGCCTGCTCACGCAATCGAGGCCGCGCACGAAGCAGCCCTTGGCGGGCAGACGAAATATCCACCGATGGATGGCACGCCTGCGCTGAAAGCCGCGATCGCCAGAAAGTTCAAGCGGGACAATAATCTGACCTACGATGCCAGCCAGATCATCGTTTCCGCAGGCGGCAAACAGGTAATTTTCAACGCCATGCTTGCAACCTGCAATCCGGGCGACGAGGTCGTTATTCCCACCCCGTCATGGGTCAGCTATGCGGATATCGTCAAATTCGCAGGGGGTGTTCCCGTCGCTGTGCCGTGCGTCGAACAAACCGGTTTCAAACTGCGTGCCGAAGATTTGGAAGCTGCGATTACGCCACGTACGAAGTGGCTCATTCTCAATTTTCCCAACAACCCCACCGGCGCCGCCTGTTCCCGCGCGGAGATGAAAGCAATCGCAGAGGTTATGCTGCGTCATCCCCATGTCTGGATCCTGACTGACGATATTTACGAGCATCTTGTCTATGATGGCTTCGAATTCGGCACAATTGCCGATGTGGAGCCGCGGCTTTATGACCGCGTTCTGACAATGAACGGCGTGTCGAAGGCTTACGCCATGACGGGATGGCGTCTGGGCTATTGCGCCAGCGGCTCGAAGGAACTTATCGCCGCAATAAGCAATGTAAACGGTCAGAACGGCGGCGGCATTGCCACTGTTTCGCAGGCGGCAGCGATTGCAGCGCTGGACGGTCCCCAGGATCTTCTTAAAGAACGCGCCGCTATCTATCGCGACCGTCGCGATTTTGTTCTGAGCAAACTCGGCGAGATTGACGGTTTGCGCTGCCATAAGCCGGAAGGCGCCTTTTACCTCTATCCCAATATGTCTGGGCTTATCGGCAAGACCACCAAGGGCGGACGCAAAATCGAAGGCGATGTGGATTTTGTGATGGCGCTGGTTGATGAGCATCACGTGGCAACGGTACAGGGCGCCGCCTATGGTATGAGCCCATACTTCCGGATCTCCTATGCAACGAGCATGGAGATGTTGAGCGAAGGTTGCGCCCGCATTGCGCAGTTCTGCCAGGATATGCGTTGATCCTGAAAACGATCCTTTGGCTCGGCTGCCGGGCCAAAGGATACTCTAAAGTTTCAATTTTTCCGTCAGTTCCACCAGAATATCCTTGACGGCAAAAGCCGGCTCAGACAGCGAATTCTGGTCGGACATGCAGAGCGACAGTGTTTCTTCTATCCGTGGCGACAGCAGCCGGCAAATAAGTGGTTCGCTCGTTTCCGAGACGATCCGGTTGGCAATGGCTTTTGGCATGATGGTTGCGCCGAGACCACTTGCAACGGCGCGGGCAAGCGTCCTGACGATTTCCACTTCCGCGACGACCTTCAGATTGATCCGGCTGCGGGTGAATGCCGTGTCTACAGCGCGCCGGACAAAATTATACGCGGGTGGCATCAGCATGGGCATGCCATCAAGCGCGGCGATCGGCACCGGTTTTGAATCCGCTTCGATTGCGAAATCGCGATGTGCGACAAGATAAAATTCTTCGCTGAGCATGGGCTCGAATTTTACGCCCTTGATTGGTCCGACCCCATGGATCAAAGCCAGTTCCAGACGTCCATTCATGATCATCTGGCTATAGGTTTGTCCCACACTTTCCGTCAGGTGGATCAATATCCCCGGATGTCGCTTGCGCGTTTCCGCCAACAGCTCCACGGAAAGCGTTGCAGCGCTGCTGAATGGGACCAGACCGACAGAGACGCGTCCCGCAATTGAGTTACCAGCCGCCGATACGTCAACCTGCGCCTGTTCCATCTGGCGCAATATGATCTGTGCATGGCGGTAAACGGCATGTCCCGCATCCGTCATCGTCACGCCCTGCTGGCTGCGGATGAGCAATTTCTGGCCGAAATGATCTTCGAGCGCGGCTAGTTGCTGGCTGAGTGCCGGTTGCGCCAGATGCAGAATATCTGCGGCGCGCGTGATGCTGCCACTGTCTACGATGACGATGAATGATTTGAGACGTCTTATATCCATGCTTGGCGCAGCTTACAGGCTCGCACGCGTTTTGCAATCTGGGCGCCAGAGCGGAAAGCTCCTGCCTGGAACAAGAACATCCTGGAATCCCGTCTCTAATTGCCTGTTTGCGGGTCTCCATAAAACTTACTTATTACTCCAAAAATAATCGGTCTTAGGCAAGCAGGGAAAGCTTCGCTAGTGTTGATGGTAACAAAAAAGGGGATCAGAATGCCATTCTCCGATTACAAGACCGCTTTGGTCACCGGTGCTTCATCCGGTATCGGTGCCGCTGTCGTCGAGCGGTTTTGCCGCGAAAACATTGAAGTCCACGCGGTTGCCCGCAGCGCCGGCGCCCTGAATGAACTTGCCGAACGCACCGGCTGCATACCGCACGCGATCGACGTTACCGATCGCGCTGCAATTGCCGATCTTGCAAACAAGGTGCAGTTCGACATTCTCGTGAACAATGCCGGCGTCGACAGGCCGAAGAAGTTCCTTCAGGCTGATGCGGAGGATATCGACCTTTTGATCGATGTGAATCTCCGTGCCGTTCTCCACATCTGCCGGCTGATTGTTCCGGGCATGGTGGAGCGTGATCGCGGGCATGTCGTCAATATCTCGTCCATCGCCGGAAACTATAATTTCGGTGGCAACTCGACCTATCATGCCGTTAAAGCTGGTGTCGCCATGCTTTCGAACCAGTTGAGGCTGGATGCATTCGGCAGACGCGTCCGCGTAACGGAGATCTGCCCCGGCCGCGTGGCGACGGATATCTTCACTCACGTTCACGGCAACGATCCGAGCGTGCGCGAGCGCTTCATCGATGGTTTCGAGTTGCCGAAAGCGGAAGATATTGCCGACGCGATAGCCTTTGCCGTTGCCGCGCCAGTTTCCATGAATATCGGCCATATGGAAATTACCCCGACATTGCAGGTTATGGGCGGACTTCAGACGGCCAAACCGCAGACTGTGGCGCAAGCTGACGCAGCGAAGGAACAAAAGCCGTGAGCGGTTTCGACCTGTCGGCAATCCTGAGCGACCCGCAATATATTGCAATGCTATGGCACGGATTGCAGATGACCTTCGTCATCTTTATCGGGTCATGGTCTCTCGCAATGACGCTTGCGCTGGTCCTGTTATGCGTGCGGTTTTCATCGTCGCGTTTTGCTGATCGCGCCGTGGCGGCCTATGTTTCCTACCACCGCAATGTGCCCACACTCGTGCAATTGATGCTGTGGTACTTCGGGATATTCACGCTCCTGCCTTCAGGTTTGACGGACTGGCTGATCGGTCACAATGCCGAAGCGATCTTTGCCGTGGTGGGTCTTGGTCTCTGTCAGGCAGCCTATTTCAGTGAGGATCTGCGTTCAGGCCTGCGCTCCGTCAGCCCGGGACAGATGGAAGCGGCCAAGGCATTGGGACACGGTTATCTCTCCGCGATGCGCTTCATCATCATGCCGCAAGGCGTGCGCAATGCCCTGCCGCCGCTCATCAATCACAGTGTCTCCCTGTTCAAGAACAGCAGCCTCGCCCTCATTATCGGCGCTTCCGAATTGACGCATGCCATCAAGGAAATTGAAAATCTCAGCTTCCAGACCTTCGAGATCTATCTTGTCGGAACTGTTCTGTACCTCTTCTTCTCGCTGTTGATCATGGGTGCCGGTGCGTATCTTTCGATGCGCCTTGATCCGGCGTGGAGGGCACGCGGATGATCGGCGACATGATTACCATCGTTCATGACAACTGGTTGCTGCTGCTGATCGGGCAATATCCGAACGGCCCGCTTGGAGGGCTTGCGAACACGATCATCCTGTCTGCCCTTGCCATCGCACTGGCCTTTCCTGTCAGCATCCTTATGGCGATGGCGCGCCTGTCCAAGTGGCGGCTCCTGCGGTGGCCGGTAACGGGGCTGGTCTATGTCACGCGCGGCGTGCCTTTGCTCATGCTCATCCTGTGGAGTTATTTCCTCGTTCCGCTGTGGACCGGCGCAGACGTGCCGAGCTTCGTCATCATGTTGACGACGCTTGTCATCTATCAGGGCGCATTTCTCAGCGAAGTCGTAAGAGCGGGTATTGTCGCTCTTGGTGCGGGGCAGATGGATGCGGCGAGAGCGCTTGGCCACAGCTATCTCGGTGCAATGCGCTTCATCATCTTGCCGCAGGCGCTTTACAACATGATCCCCAGCATGATCTCGACATTCGTCGCCACGATCAAGGATACGACGCTCGGTTACGTCATCAACGTACCCGACCTCACCTTTGCGGCAAGTCAGGTCAATAATCAGCTTCTGACCCAACCATTCCAGGTCTTCCTCATCCTCGCGGTTGTCTACTACGCCATTTGCTGGAGCTTGACGTATCTCGCAAATGCCGTCGAGCGGCGTATCGCCAAACGCCGTGCCGGTGTGGTCGGTCGCCGGCAACAGGCATTGCAGGCGCAGGCGAAAATCATAACGGAGCAGCCATGACAAACACGGCATCATCAACACAGCAGACCATCCGCATTTCCAATGTCTGCAAGAGTTATGGCGACTACGAGGTTTTGAAGAATGTCGACGCCGAAGTCGCGCGGGGCGAGGTTATCGTCATCTGCGGCCCTTCCGGCTCCGGCAAATCCACATTGATCCGTACCGTCAATCGTCTCGAAGAGATCAACAGCGGATCCATCACGCTCGATGGGCAGGATATTCACGCGGCAACCAAGACAAAGGAACTCAATCTTCTGCGCAGCAGAGTTGGTTTTGTGTTCCAGAATTTCAATCTCTTCCCGCACCTGTCCGTTGTCGAAAATGTCACGATTTCCCCGATCCGGGTGAAAGGCGTCGCACCTGATGTTGCCCGCCAGAAAGCTTTGAAGCTTCTGGATCGGGTAGGCCTCTCCGACAAGGCCGGCGCCTATCCGGGGCAATTGTCCGGCGGTCAGCAGCAGCGCGTGGCAATTGCGCGTGCGCTGGCCATGGAGCCGCCCGTCATGTTGTTCGATGAACCGACAAGCGCTCTCGACCCGGAAATGGTTGGAGAGGTGCTGGCCGTCATGAAGGGGCTCGCGGCAGAGGGCATGACCATGCTTTGCGTGACCCACGAAATGGGCTTTGCCCGTGAAGTTGCCGACCGCATCTGGTTCATCGACGCCGGCGAAATTCTCGAAAAAGCGACGCCGGAAGAGTTTTTTACAGCACCACGCCATCCGCGCGCGCAGCGGTTCCTTTCCGATCTGCGCCACTGATACCAATCAATCATAAGAGGAGAACTGACCATGAACTGGAAATGCCTGACACTTACCGTTGCACTGGCTGGAACCGCTCTCGCGTCACCAGCGGCGGCTGATCAACTCGATACGATCATGGCGAACAAGGTGCTTCGTTGCGCAACCTTTGCTGATGTCGTGCCATTCGCGGCACCCGATCCGAAGACCCGTGAAATGGCCGGTTTTGACGTTGATCTTTGCAACGCGATCGCCAAGGAACTGGGCGTTAAGGCCGAAGTCAAACCGGTGTCGGTGGAAGCCCGTGTGCCGGAAGTCAAGCTTGGCCGCGTCGATATCACCGTCGCCAATCTCGCCTACACACAAAGCCGCGCCGAGCAGATTCAGTTCAGCGATCCCTATTATCTCGCCAAGGAAATGCTGATCGTGCCCGTTGATGATGCCGGCAAGAAGAAGTCGGATTACGAGGGCCAGCGTGTCGCCTCCACCAAGGGCTCGACCTCTGAAATGTCTATCAAGCTCAACAAGTCCGAGCCGCTGACCTTCCAGGATACTGCCTCTGCCTATCTTGCCGTTCAGCAGGGCAAGGCGCGGGGTATGGTGGCCAACACCATGACCACCACCAAGTTCGTCAATGAATCGAAGACCAAGGGCAAACCGATGCGCATGATCGAGGAGCCTATGCTCTATCAGCCGATCGGTGTCGGCATGGCAAAGGACAATCCTGCCCTCACAGCGAAAATCAATGAAGTGCTGCGCACACTCGACGCCTCCGGCGAGATAAACAAAATCTGGGACAAGTGGCTTGGCCCGAATACCGAATACAAAATGACCCGTACGGACAAGGTCGTCCCGCTCTCCGAGCTGAAATTCGACCCGATCCCCTGATCCCGCCTGGCTTCAAGCCACGGCAACGATTGACACATGACAATTAAACTCAATGCGAGTGGCGGGACGTTCCCGCCGCCAGCCTTACCGTGGGAGGTTTTATGATCCACATTAAAGATATAGCAGAACGGCCAAGCAAGGCAGAAATCGAAGCCCTTTCGAAGTTTTCGCCGGCAACCATCCACGAGGCACAGGGTCGCAGGGGCGCACTTTCCTCCCGCATCAAGCCTGTCGATTACCGCATGAAACTGTGTGGTCCCGCCTTTACCGTCAAATGCGCGCCGCGTGACAACATCATGTTGCAGCTGGCCATTAATTACGCCAAGCCCGGCGACATCATCGTGGTTTCAGCTGGTGAGTACGAAGAGGCTGGTTCCTTTGGCGACGTGCTGGCAAATGCCTGCCTTGCAAAGGGGATCGGTGGTCTGGTGACGGATACCGGTGTGCGTGACACCTTGCAGCTTCGAGACCTTGGCTTCCCTGTGTTCTCGTTCAGCGTCTGCATCAAGGGTACCGTCAAGGAAACGATTGCCGCAGTAAACGATACGATCATCATTGGCGATGAGATCGTCAATCCCGGCGACATCATTGTTGGCGATGCGGACGGTTTGGTGGTTGTGCGTCGTGCGGACGCTCAGGAATCAGCACGTCTTTCGCAAATTCGCGAAGATGCTGAAGCGGGCTTCATTGAAGCTTACAAGCAGGGCAAATCCGTTATCGAAGTTAGCAATCTGGAGCCCGTCCTGAAGGCAAAGGGGCTTGTCGTTGATATCTGATTTTTGTGTGGTGCAGCGAGGCGCGTTTGGCGTTTTTGAACTTTTAAAACCGTCGCAACCATAGCTACATCAATGCAAACAAAAGCCCTCCCCCCGCGGAGGGCTTTTGGCTTCACGGCTGACGAGACCATCGAACTCCAGGAAGCCCCAAGGGCGGCCCTTCTTGCGCGCTGCGTGGCCAAGGATCCAGTATGGGCGGATCGCGGTTTTTTATGCGTTCCGAGCTATGAAGATACGTCCGATCGTGTTGAGCAGAATCTGCGCAGCCAGAATGGCGGTTGAGCCGGTGTGATCGTAATCAGGCGCGACCTCGACCAGATCAATGCCGACGATCTCGCCACGCTTTGCAAGACCTGCAATCAGTTCCAGTACCTCGTAATAGATGAAGCCGCCATGGCTCGGGGTCCCGGTTCCTGGCGCGATGGACGGGTCGAAGCCATCGATATCGATCGAAAGATAATAGCGCTTGCCCGCGGGGATGCGCTCCACTACGGCGTCCACGCCGAGTTTGCGGATCTGGCGCACGGAGAGAATATCCGAACCCTGGGAGCGGGCATAGTCGTATCCTTCCTTTGCGGTGGAGGAGACGTTGCGGATACCGAGCTGGGTCATTCCGGTGACCCACGGTTTTTCCGAGGCGCGGCGCATGGGGCTGCCATGTCCGAAGCGGACGCCGTGACGCTCATCGACGAAATCGAGATGCGCGTCGATCTGCACCAGATGGATCGGCTCCTGATCGCTGAAGGCATTGATGCAAGGGATGTTGATGGAGTGGTCTCCGCCAAGCACCACAGGCAGTGCGCCGGCTTTAAGGATTTTGCGGACGCCGAACTCGATATTCGCGTGGCTGTTCACCGTATCGGTATGAACAATGTCGGCGTCGCCTATATCGACGATCTTCACGCCTTCCAGATATGTGACGTCGTCCTCGTGATCGTAGGCGCCCGCGTGGCCGAAGGAAAACAGGGTGGAGGCCTCACGGATGCTGCGCGGCCCGAAGCGGGCGCCGGGGCGCCATTGCGTCCCAAAATCGAACGGGGCACCGAGAACCGCAACATCCGCGTCGATCGCGTCCCAGTTTTCGACGTAGGGACTTTTGGCAAAGGTGGAAATACCGACGAATGGCAGGTTCAATCGTCCGCCGTCATAGCCGTGGGCAGTCATGGAGATGTCCTTTCAGATATCAAAGTGCGCGCTCGCGCCAGGTTTGCAGAAATTGGGAAAGGCGTTCGCTCTTCGGATTACTGAAAAGCGTCTGCGGCGCGCCTTCCTCAACGATCTTGCCGTCATCCATGAAGACGACACGGTTGGCCGCATGCGCGGCAAAACCCATTTCGTGCGTGACGATGACCATGGTCATTCCTTCCGCCGCGAGCGTCTTCATGACGGAAAGCACTTCACCGACAAGTTCGGGATCGAGTGCGGAGGTCGGTTCGTCGAACAGCATGGCGCGGGGGTTCACCGCCAGTGCGCGGGCGATGGCGACGCGTTGCTTCTGCCCACCGGACAGGCCGTCGGGTCGGCGGTCAGCGAAAGCGGCAAGCCCGACTTTATCCAGCATGGCGCGGCCGCGCTTTATCGCTTCGGCCTGGGGAAGACCATGGACGAGCCTGAGCGCCAATGTCACGTTTTTGATGACGCTCATATGCGGCCACAGATGAAAGTGCTGAAAGACCATTCCAAGCGGGCGGCGCGTCTCTGCCAGTTCTTTCGGACCGGCGCGTTCGCGGCCAAGCGGGGTTTCACGCCAGCCGATCAGGCGGCCGAAGACATCGACATCACCCGCGTCATAGGGATCGAGAAATGCAAGCGAGCGCAGAAGCGTGCTCTTGCCCGATCCCGAAGGTCCGATGATGCACAGGACATCACCCATATGAATGTCGAGATCGATGCCTTTCAGAACGGTCTTGTCACCGAACCTTTTCTCCAAGCCGCGCGCGGAAATAACAACTGTTCGTTCGCTCATGTCAGGAGCCTTCGGTGGAAAGGCGGCGTTCGAGATAGAGGCCGAGCCGCGACAGGATTTCGACGATTGCCCAGTAGAGCAGGGCAATGGTGAGATAAGGGGTTACGACCGCGAAGGTGATCGAGCTGATCGTACCGGCGACCTTGGTCAGCTCGCTGAGCGTGATGACGGACAGAACGGCGGATTCCTTGACGAGATTAATGGCCTGGCCGACGGAAGCCGGCAGCGTCAGTGCCAGCGCCTGCGGCATCTGGATGTGGAGAAAGGTGTCGCCGGAGGTAATGCCCAGCATTCCCGCCGCTTCGATCTCGCCTTTTGGAACGGCATTGAAACCGGCGCGGAAAATCTCCGCAAAGGGGCCAGCGCCATAGAGGCCGAGACCGACGATGCCGGCGGCATAGGGGCTGAGGATCAGCCCCAATTGCGGGCCGCCATAATAGAAAAGAAACAGGATCAGCGCGAGCGGCGCGCCGCGGGCAAACTCCACATAAAGCCTTACCGGCAGGGAGATGGCCATGTACCGCGACCGTAGCGCCGCAGCCAGCACGATACCAATGATGACGGCCAGTGCGATACCCGCAATGGAAACTGTCAGTGTTGTGAACAACCCGGCCGCATAGAGAGGAATATCGTTCAGGAAGCCGGAAATCATCGCGTCGCTCCCTTTGTCAGGTGCCGTTCGACAAGGAGGCCTATTCCCGCAAGCAGCGCTCCAACAGCGACATAAAGCAGGAGAGCCGAGAGATAGGCGTCGAGTGGCCGGAAGGTGGTGGCTGCATATTGCTGGGCACGGCGCGTCAAGTCGGTGACGGCGATGACCGAAACGAGTGAGGAGTTCTTCACGAGAGCCTGTATCTCGCCGACAAGTGCCGGCAACATGGTTCTGAAGGCCTGAGGCACTTCAATGTGCAGGAATGTACGACCTGCGGAAAGGCCGAGCATGGCGGCAGCTTCCCGCTCTCCCTTTGGAATGGATTGCAGGCCTGCCCTGTATATCTCCGACTGGAAGGCTGCTGTGTTTAGCGCCAGCGCCAAAGTTGCGGCAGCAACCGGCGTCAGATCCAGCCCCAGAAGTGGCAGGACGTAGAAGACGATCAGCAGCTGGACTAGAATGGGCGTGCCTCGCCAGAAGGAGATGTAGAGGCCGGATGCCAGGCGGGGCAGGCGGCCGCTGCGACCGCAGGCCGCGAGGAGAAGGGCCAGCGGCGCTCCCAGAAGAAGCGCCGAAAGGCTGACGGTCAGCGTGGTGAAGAGGCCGTCCAGAAGAACCGGCCAGATGGCAAAAGATATCTTGTCCATGACCGGTTCGACCTGCCGGTCACTCAGTCGCCGGCAGAGTGGCGGGAAGCTCCATCTGCGCGCCGAACCATTTCTTCTGGAATTCGGCCAGTTTGCCGGATGCATTGAGCTTTGCCAATTCACTGTCCATGAAGGCATTTAGCGTCGCACTGTCAGTATCGTTGCGGCCCGCCCATGAGAAATAGGTCTTCGGTCCGAAGGTCGGCAGAACGACTTCAAAAGCATCCGGCCGCTGGCGTGCAGCTTCCAGAAGGTTTGGAAGCGAGTTGACGACGGCGCGCAGGCGCCCGGCACCGAGGTCGGCATAAGCTTCCGAGAAATCCGTGTAGCTGGAGACCGTCGTGGCATTCTTGCCGGCGGCCTTCAGTTCGGCGGAAAACGTCTCAAGCGCCTTGAGCTGCGCGGAGCCCGCCTGCGAGCCGACGGGCTTACCCGCGATATCTTCCGGCTTGGAGATCTCGGCATCGCCCTTGCGTTTCAGGATTGCCATCGTCGCATCGGCAACGGGTGCTGAGAGCTTGTAGGCCTTCATGCGTTCCGGCGTCACGGTGACCGAGGTCACGACATAATCGAAGCGGCTGGCGGCAAGGCCTGGCAGGATGCCCTGCCAGGGCAGATCGAGACGCTTCAGCTCAACGCCCGGCAAGGCTTTCATGACTTCTTGCATGATGTCGGCGGAATAACCGACGATCTTGCCGTCCTCGACAAATTCGAACGGCGCAAACCGGGCCTCGGTTGCGACAGTGAAAACCTTATCGGCCTTGATCTTTTCCAGAAGATCGGCGGCATGGGCGGATGCGCCGAGGCTGACGGCGAAAGCTGCGCAGAGTGCGAGAGATTTCAGAGTGGGCAGGTTTTGCATGGTTTCGTTCCCTTATTGGTTTGTAATTGGGGAGGAGGAAACCATGGACATTATTCCACAAAAATAGGAAACTGATGGAGTTTATATTTGTAAAATTGATGTAACGGTTCCCATGCAGCTCGCGCAATCCGACCTTCGTTCTCTCGCCGTCTTCCGCGCCGTCGTGGAGCACAAGAGTTTTCTCGGCGCGCAAATCACGCTCGGGCTGAGCCAGTCCGCTGTCAGTTTCCATATCAAGGCGCTGGAAGACAGGCTCGGTTTCAAGCTGTGTCGGCGAGGGCGATCCGGTTTTGAATTGACGGATCGCGGCGCGCTCGTACATGAGCGTTCGAAAGTGCTGTTCCTGGCGCTGAACGCCTTCGAAAGCGATATCGGTACGCTCAAGAACCGTATTACCGGTACGTTGCGACTGGGACTTGTGGACAACACGATTACCGATCACGACCTGCCCATTCACCGGATCATCGCCCGCATCAGCGAAAAGGCACCGGAAGCACGTATCGAGCTGGTGATCGACACGCCGGACGCCCTGTTGTCGGAAATTGCCAATGGCGGCCTGGACATCGCACTTTTACCGGAAACGCTGCCGTATCAGGGCCTGAAGCTTTCGCGCTTCAGGGAAGAGGCGCATTCACTGTATTGCGCGAAGGGACACCAGCTCTTTCATCTTCCCGATGCCGAACTTTCCGTCGAGCGCATCGAATCCTTCGATTTTGTCGTGCGGCCCTATGCCAATATGCGTGAGCTGCAATATTTTCCGCAGGCACGGGCGCGCGCTTCGGCCTCCAACATGGAGGCGCAGGCGATGTTCGTGATGTCCGGCCACTATGTTGGGTATCTGCCTGATCATTATGCGGATGATTGGGTCCAGAAAGGAATTTTCCGGCCGTTGATGGCAGCAAAGACCCGTATCCAGTCCACCTTCGTTATTGCCACTCGGTCCGCTGAAAAGCCTTCGACGGTGCTCGATTTCTTCATTCGCGAACTCGCCGGTTTCGCATCAGAGGCGTTTCACAAGAACGCGCGCAAGGCGTAGAGCATACGCCGCTCATAGCCCGGTCGCCGCGAACGCCGACGTATGTTCCAGGGGGCAAGTGTGATCTCGGAAGAAATTGCCTTGCCGATGGCATCGCCGTTCGCTATCCATACTTCAATAATTCAAGGATTATTGAAGTATGGATCAGCATCAGGCTCTTTCGGCATTTGCTGCCCTCTCTCAGGAGACGCGCCTCGCGATCGTTCGAGCACTTGTCGTTGCCGGTCCTGACGGACTGGCCGCCGGTGCAATCGCCGAGCGCATGGGCGTCTCGGCAACGAACGTGTCGTTTCATCTCAAGGAACTGGAGCGGTCTGGCCTGGTCTCGCAACGACGAATATCGAGGTCTATCCTTTACAGCGCCAGCTACGACACTTTGGCCGAGCTTGTGAAATTCCTGGTAGAAGACTGTTGTGCCGAACATCCGGCGATTCTGGAGAATGTCGAGCGAAGCGATGGATGCGCCAGTCCGGCCGGCACTTCCTCCGATGGGGGCAATATCATTGCATAATTCGAAAGTACCTGCTGGCATCGTCTCAGCGCTTGGCCTCACGCAGATCATCGGTTACGGCACTCTCTATTACAGTTTCAGTATTCTTGCCCCCGGCATGGCGGAAGACCTCGGCCTGACATTGGCGGAGGTATTTGGCGTCTTTTCGGTGTCGCTATTCATCGGAGGTCTGTCGGCAACCTATATCGGCAGGCAGATGGATAGGATCGGAGCCGCCACGGTGATGACGGTCGGCTCAGGCCTTGCGGCCTTGATGCTGTCGCTCTGTGCCTGGTCACCGTCAGTCGCAATCTTCGCCGTTGCCATCATCCTGCTCGAGGTATCGTCCGGAATGGTGCAGTATCAGGCCGCATTCGCGACGCTGGTCGAAAGCGATCCCAGAACCGCATCCCGGAGCATCACCTACCTCACGCTGATCGGTGGATTCGCATCGACGATCTTCTGGCCGATCTCGGCCGCGCTTTCCGAATGGATGTCGTGGCGTGAGATCTATCTGGTCTTTGCAGCGCTGAATCTGTTCCTTTGCATGCCTCTACACGTCTGGATCGTGCGCGTCGGCAAGACCGGACCGAATGCGGATGCGGCTGTGCCTCGCGAAGCCATAATAGGAGCAATCCCCCACGATGCGCGCCGCCGAAGCATGATCATGGTGTCGTTCGCCTTCGCGCTTCTCGGATTTACGCTTGCCGCGATCCTCGCGCACATGGTGCCGATGCTCGGTTCCATCGGGCTAGGTGGCGCGGCAGTAGTTATAGGATCTCTGTTCGGTCCGGCACAGGTCGCAAGCCGCCTGATCAACATGGTCTTCGGAAAGAACCTGTCGCCGCCAGCGCTTGCCGTCCTGTCGGCGGTGCTGATCGTGTTCGGCATCCTGATCTTGCTGGCAACGCGAGACTGGCTACCGGGGGCAGTCGCGTTCGCAATCTGCCTCGGGCTTGGGTCAGGCATCAACAGCATCGCGCAGGGCAGCCTGCCACTCTATCTGTTCGGATCGGAAGGGTATGGCGCGATCACGGGCAAGATGGCGGCAGCTCGACTGGCGCTCGGAGCCGGGGCACCCTTCGCGTTCGCGGCGTCCATGGAAAACTTTGGCCTGAGCCTGTCACTCATTGGAAACGCATGTCTCGGCGCGGTCAGCATCACGGCATTCGTTGCGGTGGCAGCGTCCTGTCGGCGGCCAGCCACCGCAACAACCTAGGTCGTCAGATCGACTTCAGGGAGACCCGCTTCTCCAACTCGACTGCTTCTTCCTTCCGCTCGCTGTAGCGGTCGGTCAAATAGGCCGAGGCATCGCGGGTCATGATGGTGAACTTCACCAGCTCCTCGCAGACATCCACCACCCGGTCGTAATAGGGAGACGGCTTCATCCGTCCGTTAGCATCGAACTCCTGATACGCCCTTGCGACCGACGACTGGTTGGGGATGGTGATCATCCGCATCCATCGCCCGAGGATACGCATCTGGTTCACAGCATTGAAGGACTGGCTGCCGCCGGAAACCTCCATGACGGCGAGCGTCTTGCCCTGTGTCGGGCGAACAGATCCGAGCGAGAGAGGAATCCAGTCTATCTGCGACTTCATGATGCCGGTCATCGCGCCGTGGCGCTCGGGACTTACCCAAACCTGCCCTTCCGACCATTGCGAGAGCTCACGCAATTCCTGCACCTTCGGGTGGCTCACGGGTGCTTCGTCGGGCAAAGGCAGGCCCTTCGGATCGAATATCCGAACTTCGCATCCAAGCCGTTCGAGCAGCCGCCCTGCTTCGAAGGCAAGCAAACGACTGTAGGACACCTCGCGTAGCGAACCGTAGAGGATCAGAATGCGGGGCTTATGTGTCGAAAAGGCCGGACGCAGAGCATCGAGATCAATCGCGTGCAGGTGCTGGCCCTCAAGTGCGGGGAATGTGTCAGGCAATGCGCTTTCCTTCATCATCGAGGACCTGTTCGCCGTCTTCTTTGGTAAACGGCCCCTTGAATGCGTCTGCCGGAAGTATATCCAGAACCACTTCCGAGGGGCGCGACAACCGCGTACCCATTGGGGTGATGACGAATGGCCGGTTGATCAGGATTGGCGTCTCGAGCATGGCATCGATCAACTGGTCATCGGTCAGTTCAGGATATCCAAGCCCAAGCACCGTATAGGGCGTGCCCTTCTCGCGGATCGCCTCGCGGACGGTCAGCCCGGCGTCGGCGATCATCTTGACGAGTTGCTCGCGGCTCGGCGGGGTTTTCAGATACTCGATCACAGTGGGTTGAATACCGGCGTGCTCAATGAGTGCGAGGGTGTTGCGCGAAGTGCCGCAATCCGGGTTGTGATAGATGGTGACGTCCATGCTCATTGCCTTTCGGTAATTGTGTTTCGGGAAACGGCTGGGGCCGCCTCGTACCAATCCTTCGAGCGGTTCACGATCCAGACGACCGAGAGCATGACTGGAACCTCGATGAGGACACCGACGACGGTTGCCAGTGCTGCGCCTGATTGAAAACCGAACAGGCTAATAGCGGCCGCAACCGCGAGTTCGAAGAAATTGCTTGCACCGATCAGTGCCGACGGACCGGCAATGCAGTGCCGTTCGCCGCTCATCCGGTTCAGAAGATAGGCGAGCCCGGAGTTCAGATAGACCTGGATAAGGATGGGGATTGCAAGCAAGCCAATAACGGCCGGTTGGGCGATAATCTGCTCGCCCTGGAAGGCGAAGAGAAGAACCAGTGTTGCAAGCAGCGCTACCAGCGAAATCGGCTGCAGCCTTGCGAGAATGCGATCGAGCATCCGTGACGTTCCGTCCGCCATGAGCCGGTGCCGGATGAACTGCGCGAGGAAGACGGGCACGACGATATAGAGGGCAACGGAGAGGACGAGCGTGTCCCATGGAACGGTGATTGCGGACAGGCCAAGCAAAAGGCCGACAATGGGAGCAAAGGCGATGACCATGATCGCATCGTTGAGTGCGACCTGCGAGAGCGTGAACAGTGGTTCGCCGCGTGTCAGGTTAGACCACACAAAGACCATGGCAGTGCAGGGCGCTGCGGCAAGAATGATCAGTCCCGCAATATAGGAGTCGATCTGGTCAGCGGGAAGATAGGGGCGGAACAGCCAGCCGATGAAGAGCCAGCCCAGCAACGCCATCGAGAACGGCTTGACGGCCCAGTTGATGAACAGCGTGACGCCGATACCCCGCCAGTAGGTGCCGACCTGCGTGAGAGAGCGGAAATCGATCTTCAGCAGCATCGGAATGATCATCAGCCAGATCAGGATTGCGACAGGGATATTCACCTTGGCAATCTCGGCCGCGCCAATGAGCTGGAAGACGCCGGGCAGCAAATGGCCGAGGGCGACACCGACGATGATGCACAGAAACACCCAGACGGTTAGGTAACGTTCAAATGTGGACATCAGGCTGACTTTCCCCCGTGTGGAGTGCAGCAGGGCGTCAACTCGGCGATCAGCGGAGCGCAAAGCTCTGCCGATCCACCACAACAATCTTTCAGGAGAAACAGCGTCATGTCGCGAAGCTGTTCTATCTGCGCGCGATACATGATGATTCTGCTCTGGCGTTGCGATGATACGAGGCCCGCGCGTGACAGAACATTCAGATGCGCGGACATGGTGTTTTGCGGCACCACCAGCGCGCGCGCGATGTCACCCGCCGGCAAGCCTTCCGGTGCGTGCCGCACAAGCAGCCGAAAAGTTTCGAGACGGGTTGGCTGCGCAAGCGCTGCCAAAGCGAGAATAGCCTGTTCTTGTTCCATATATCTAGATTAATGGAAATATAGGCATAGTCAATGTGTTTTTGCGGGTTTTACCATACACGGCAAACTCCAGGGGATCATTTTACGAATATCGACAGAAACCCATTTCGGGCCGGTTTTTAGTGCGGGAAAATCGTCGGCCCAGTCGCTTCGGCGACTTGGTATTATTGCACACGCGAGTCCGCCTGCATGAGTGGGACGCCACCCATGCAGGCTTGCTTCAAGGCATTGCGGACGAAACCGGCAAGCGTTCTGTTCGGCTCACGCGCCCGAACGGTCTCTCTGTTCGCGCCATACGGCGAAAGCCTTCTGGTGTTCGTCCTTCGTGCAGGGATAAAGACCGATGATGGTTGCGCCGCCCTTCACCTGTTCGACCACGAAATCCTCGTAAGCGGTCATTTCCACCGCTTCTGTCGCGATTTCGTCGGCAATTCCGGCGGGGATGACGATGACGCAATCCGCATCGCCGACAATGATATCCCCGGGGAAAATCGGGGCATCGCCGCAGCCGATCGGGCCGTTAATTTCAATTGCTTCGTGTTTCGTGAGGTTTGTAGGGCTGGATGGTCGGGTGTGGTAGGCTGGAATATCCAGCTCCGCAATCGTCGCAGCATCGCGGAAACCGCCATCCGTAACGACGCCGGCAGCACCGCGCACCATCAGGCGGGTGATAAGAATATCACCAGCGGATGCGGCGCTCGGGTCTTTGCGGCTGTCCATGACCAGTACGTGGCCGGGCGGGCAGGTCTCAATGGCGACGCGCTGGGGATGTGCGGGGTTGCGGAATTCCACCAGCTGGTTGCGGTCTTCGCGGGCGGGCATGTAACGCAGCGTGAAAGCAGGCCCGACCATGTTCGCGCCCTTGTGGCCAAGCGGGTGGACGCCCTGAATGACCTGGTTGCGCAGGCCGCGCTTGTAGAGTGCGGTTGCGAGGGTGGCGACGGAAACCGTCATCAATTTTTCCCTGGTTTCTGTATTCATCTTATTCTCCTCGAATAGCGTGAGTGTCTGCACATCAGTTTTTGTGGATCGGTTCGTCTATGAAAACGCCGCCCTGGTATTTCGCGATTGCGGCATCCGGATCAGGGCGAGGGACATCCCGTTCGATATCGGCCCGGAAGCGTGCGGCATTATCCCGCCGCTGCCAGCCGAGAAAATCGACGTGGGAATTATCCCACCAGCTGTCGTCATTGGCAGAGACGCCCCAGATGACCGGGCAACCGAGTTTTGGCGCGTGAAATACGGCCTCTACCAGGGAGACCAGATCGTCATGGCTGAGCCAGGTGGATAACATGCGCCAGTTGGTGGGCTTCTCTTCGCAGGAGCCAATGCGGACGATGGCCGTTTCCTGTCCGAATTTGGAATGGTAGAGGCTCGCCATTGCCTCGCCGAAAATCTTCGAGACGCCGTAAAGGCCATCCGGCAAAAACGGCGTCTGCGGCGATAGCTGCTCACCCTGCGGATAATATCCGATGGTGTGGTTGCTGGAGGCAAACAGGATGCGTGGCATGCCAGCAAGCCTTGCTGCCTCGTAAAGATTATAGACGCCGCGCAGATTGGCGGCCTCGATGGGATCGTAAGCCTTTTCCACGGAGATGCCGCCGAGATGGACGATGCCGTCGCAATCCTTGACCAGCGCATGGACGGCGCCTCCGTCCTCCAGAGAGCAGCGGATGATCTCTTCATTCGCTGCCGCCGCACCCATATCAACCACATCCGAAAGGCGGATGATCTCCGCGAGATGGCCGAGCCTGCCGCGCAACATGCTGCCCAGCTTGCCGCCGGCGCCCGTAATCAGCAAACGTTTCATCATTTTGCGCGCTCCCGTCTCAGAATATGTCGGGTTCGCCAGCGGTGCGGCCGAAATCCGTCTGCAGGAAATCGAAATCGCATCCGGCATCCGCCTGGGTAACGTGTTTCGAGAAGATGTAGCCATAACCACGCTCGTAACGCGGCGGCGGCGCCTGCCACGCGGCCCGACGCTGGGCGATCTCCTCTTCGCTGACCAGCATGTCGAGACGGCGCTGGGGCAGATCGAGCCGCACGATATCGCCGGTCTTCAGCAGGGCAAGCGGACCGCCGACGAAGCTTTCCGGCGCGACATGAAGAACGCAGGCGCCATAGGAGGTGCCGGACATGCGGGCATCGGAAATGCGCACCATATCGCGGTGACCCTTCTTGATCAGCGCCTTGGGGATGGGCAACATGCCCCATTCGGGAAAGCCTGGGCCGCCAAGCGGGCCCGCATTACGCAGAACCAGAACGTGATCGGGCGTCACATCCAGATTTTCATCGTCGATCGCCGCCTTCATCTCAGGGTAGCTATCGAAGACCAGCGCCGGACCTTCATGGAAATGGAGTTTCGGATCGCAGGCGGCGGGCTTGATCACAGCACCATCCGGGCAGAGATTGCCGCGTAGAACGGCAAGCGATCCTTCAGCGTAAACAGGGTTATCCAGCGATCGGATGACGTCGTCATTATAGACCCGCGCGCCTTCGAGGTTTTCGCCCATGCTGCGGCCGGTAACGGTGAGCACGGAACAGTCCAGACGGCTTTCGATCTGCTTCATCAGGGCTCGCAGACCGCCCGCATAATAAAAATCCTCCATCAGGTAATCTTTGCCGGAGGGGCGGACATTGGCGATAAGCGGCGTCACGCGGCCGAGTTCGTCCAGCTCGTCCAGCGTCATCGGCACACCGGCGCGGCGCGCCATGGCAATCAGATGCACGACGGCATTGGTGGAACAACCGGTCGCCATGGCAACGATGGCCGCATTCCGAAACGCGGGCGCAGTAAGAATACGATCCGGGGTCAGCTCCTCGGCCACCATTTCCACAATGCGACGGCCACAGCCTGCCGACATGCGCTGGTGTTCGGCGTCCACCGCCGGGATGGAGGAAGCGCCGGGCAAAGTGAGACCGAGCGCATCGGTGATTGCCGTCATGGTCGATGCCGTACCCATGGTCATGCAGACGCCGGCTGAGCGGGCAATGCCGCCCTGCACGCCGCGCCATTCTTCATCGGTCACGTTACCGGCCCGGCGCTCGTCCCAGTATTTCCAGGCATCGGAGCCGGAGCCCAGCACCTTGCCGGCATAGTTGCCGCGCAGCATCGGCCCGGCCGGAAGATAGATCATCGGCACGCCGGCCGAGATCGCTCCCATGACGAGGCCGGGGGTGGTCTTGTCGCAACCACCCATCAGCACCACGCCATCCAGCGGATGCGAACGGATCATTTCCTCCGTCTCCATGGCGAGCATGTTGCGATAGAGCATGGAGGTCGGCTTGGTGAAACTCTCATCGACCGAAAGCGAGGGCATCTCGACCGGGAAGCCACCTGCCTGTAGAACGCCGCGCTTCACATCCTTCACACGTTCGGGAAAATGCGAGTGACAGGTATTCAGCTCCGACCAGGTGTTGAGAATGCCGATGACGGGCTTGCCGGCAAAATCCTCCTCCGAATAGCCAAGCTGCATCATGCGTGAGCGGTGGCCGAAACTGCGCAGATCGTCAGGCGCGAACCAGCGGGAGGAACGGAGTTTTTTGTCGGTCATGTCAAAGGTCCTGCTTTACGGGGCGTGGCGACGGAGGCTTAGTCCTGCTTCAGCGTCAGCCCGCTTTTCGTATCGAAGAGGTGGATATGTTGGAGGGGCGCCGACATGCGGATGACTTCGCCAGCCGATGTCGATGTCTGCCCCGCAAGATGCAGGGTGACGTGGCTGCCGTCACCGAGGTTGCCATAGAGATAGGATTCCCCGCCGAGCTGCTCTGCCGTTCGCACGGACATGGTCACCGCACCGTCCGGTGTGGGCTGCACATGGTTGGGGCGAATGCCGAGCGTGACCTTCTGGCCGGATGCGTAGGAAAAGCCGCTCTGCGGCAACGGGATCAATTCGCCGGTCGCGATTTTAAGGGACGGCTGACCTTCTGCTACTACTTCGCCGGCGAAGAAGTTCATCTTCGGCGAACCGATGAAGCCTGCTACGAAAAGGTTTGCGGGGCGATTATAAAGATCGAGGGGAACGCCGAACTGCTCGAGCTTTCCGGCGCGCAGCACGGCAATCTTGTCGGCCATCGTCATGGCCTCCACCTGATCGTGGGTCACATAGATCATGGTATTGCCAAGACGCCGATGCAGGCTGGAAATCTCGCCGCGCATATCCACGCGCAGTTCCGCATCGAGGTTCGACAGCGGCTCGTCAAACAGGAAAACCCGCGGTTCGCGCACGACAGCGCGACCGATCGCGACGCGCTGTCGCTGGCCGCCCGACAGATCCTTCGGCCGCCGCTCAAGCAGCTGGTCGATCTGCAGCATCTTGGACACCTGTGAGACCTTCTCGACGATGTCTTTTTTCGGCGTGCCGATATTTTCCAGGCCGAAGGACAGGTTTTCCCGAACCGTCATATGCGGGTAGAGCGCATAGGACTGGAACACCATGGCAAGCCCGCGATCGGCAGCCGGAACCGCGTTCACCACGTCGCCGCCGATGACGATATCGCCGCCGCTCAGCTCTTCAAGACCGGAGATCATGCGCAGCAGCGTCGATTTTCCGCAACCGGACGGGCCGACGAAAACACAGAACTCGCCGTGCTTGATATCGAGATCGATACCCTTGATGACGTCGAGGGCGCCATATGTTTTTTTGACCTGACGAAGCTCTATACTTGCCATTGTGTCATTCCCTCCCTTGAGGATCATTTTCCGCCGGTCGATGCGATGCCGGTGGCGATATATTTTTGCAGGAACATGAAGACCAGCGCGATTGGCGCCAATGTCAGCACCGTCATGGCCAGCAGATTGCTCCACTCTGTCGTCATTTCTCCCTGGAAGGAGTTGAGCGCCAGTTGCAGGGTGAAATTGTCGTTGCGCGTCAGCACGATAAGCGGCCACAGGAAGTCGTTCCAACGCCACATGATGGCGAGGATGGCCAGCACCGCGAGCGCCGGTGCAGACAGCGGCAGGATGATGCGCCAGTAGATTTTCCATTCGCTGGCCTTGTCCATGCGTGCCGCATCTAGGATTTCATCCGGGATGGTCAGCATGTATTGGCGCAGCAAAAATACCCCTGTCGGTGTGGCCGCTCCTGGAATGATCACACCCCACAGGCTGTTGATCATGCCGAGCTGGCTGGTGATGAGAAAAAGCGGAACGAGCACGACGGTCTGCGGGATCATCAACGTTCCGACGACGAGTGCCAGAACCACGCCTCTGCCCTTGAAGCTGTATTTCGACAGTGCAAAGGCCGCCATGGAGTTCACGATCAGCATGATGACGGTCGACGTCACGGTGATGAAGGTCGAGTTCCAGAAATAAAGCGGAAAGTTGAAGCGCTGGAAAAGCTCGGTGTAGTTCTCCGTCGCCAGTGCAACCTTCTCGGCCGGGCGCAGCTCGTTGAACGGCATCTTCATGACTTCGCCGGGCTTTGCCGGATCCACCACCTGGGCGACGAGCCCGACGCGCCTGATCATGCCGAGCTTGCGGCCTTCCTTGTCGACAAAGGCCGGCAAAGGTGCGGCCTGACCGTCAACGACCACGGTTTCCTGCGCATAGGGAAGCAGGCGCGGCGGAAAACGCTGGAGGTCGGCTTCCGTCTTGAAGGAGGAGAGAACGAGCCAGAGAACGGGTCCGAACATCATCAGAACGGCAACGCCGAGATAGGCGTAGGACAGCCAGTCGGTCCAGTGCAATTTGCCGTTTCTGCCGCGTGTGCGGGTTAGAAATGCGCCAATCCTAGCCATCGACTTTGCTCCTGTTGGCCCGGAATTGCAGGGCAGTCAGCACCACGAGAACCACAGCAAGCAGCAGCGAAGCCGCCGCGGCCAGTCCGAAGTTGCGGGGTGTTCCGGCAAAACCAGTCTGATAGATGAATTGAATGATGAAGGTCGTCGCCGAACCCGGCCCACCGCCGGTAAATGCGAAGACTTCATCGAAGGTCTGTACGCCCTTGATGAGGGACAATACGAGAACCACCAGCATGGTCGGGGCGAGAAGCGGCATTGTGATCCGGCGGAAAATCCGCCACGGGCTTGCCTTGTCCAGCTGTGCCGCCTCATAGACGTCACGCGGAATGGCCTGAAGGCCGGCAAGCAGGATGAGCGTGTAGAAGCCCATATGCGCCCAGACGGACAGGAATACCGACCATCCAAAGGCAAGGTTGGCCTCCAGCAGCCAGTCCACCGAACCGATACCGAGGGAATCGAGCGCAGCGTTCAGGACGCCGAAACGCTGCAATATCCACTTCCATATCAGCGCCACGACCACCGGTGAAAGCAGCACGGGAAAGAAGAAGACGGCGCGGAAGAAACCGCGTGCCCTGATGTCACGGTTGAGCACGACCGCCGTAATCAGCGAGAAGCCCACCATGAACCCGACCTGCAGCACCACGAAGAAAAGCGTGTTCCAGACGGAGCGCCAGAAAAGATCGCGCTGACAGGAATTGGGATCGAAATAGTTCTGGCACGAGAGAAGGGCCGAGAAGTTTTCGCCGCCCACGGAGGGGCGTTCCGACAGCAGGATATGCTCGCTGCCGGTCACTGAATAAGCCATGTTGAGAACGATCGGCAAAAACGCGAAGACCGCAAACAACAGGAGATTGGGTGTCAGAAACACCCATGCGATGCGCCGATGCCCGAGCATTTTCTGCAAGAGGGCGAAAGGCA
The DNA here is from genome assembly GCF_053522105.1 of Agrobacterium sp. 22-3639C2. Classification (NCBI taxonomy): domain Bacteria; kingdom Pseudomonadati; phylum Pseudomonadota; class Alphaproteobacteria; order Hyphomicrobiales; family Rhizobiaceae; genus Agrobacterium; species Agrobacterium sp. 22-3639C2. The sequence continues at coordinate 28,177 of NZ_JBNWDB010000007.1, forward strand.
GCTCTATGATGCCCATGACGGGCGCAAGAAGTCTGTACATTGATGGTCCTCCTTCGATCCGGCGCGGCGCGGCAAGGCCGCGCCGGAAGGCGATGGATCACTTCGCCTGTTTCAACGCTTCCTCAAGATCGGCCTTCGCACGTGTCATGGCGTCGTCAACCGAGCTTTCGCCAACAATCGCCTGCGTGACGCGCTGGACGGAAATGTTGAACATCGCGCGGTTGTTCTTGTAGCCCTGATAGGCGTAGGCGACGGGGCTGATACCGGGGACCTGATCCAGCCACGCGTTCATGGCCTTCTGGGTCGCCGGGGTTGCGCCGGTGTAGTCGATAGGCTTTGCGCCGACGGCCTTGTGAGCCGGGACGTTGCGGGTACGGACGGTGAAATCGAGGTAATTTTCGTCCTGCGCGAGGAAGTTCAGAATATCCGCGACGATCTTGGGGTTCTTGGTCTGCTTGAAGCCCACGATACCCGTTCCGCCTGGCATGCCGGTGCATGCGGCCGGTCCGCATGGCTGCGACACGACTTCCCAGTCGAAAGCATCGCCGACCTGACTGTCGAAGCGCGCTGTCTGCCAGCTGCCGGAATAATAATAGACGAGCTGACCGTTGATGAATTCCTGCGCCGCATCGCGGTAGGTGTTGCCACCCTGACCGGCCCAGACGTCACGCGCCATGGTGCCGTCCTTGTTCCACTCGACGAATTTCTTCACGAAAGTGGTGAAGCCCTCGTCGACCAGGATCGGCTTGCCGTCGGCGTCGAAAAGTTTCGCACCGTAGGAAATAGCCGGACCTGCGATACGGTGACCGGAGCGGTCGATCGCCATGGGGTATGGCGAGCCGGTGGCCTTGGCCACTTCATTTGCGGCCTTCGCCCAGTCGTCAAAAGTCGCATCCTTGCCGGGAACGGCGACTTTCGCCTGATCGAACAAGGTGCGGTTGATGAAGGCGCCGGTAATGGTAAGCTGCGTCTGCATACCATAGATGCCCTTGTCGTCCGGGCCGCTACGATACCATTTCAGCACATCGCCGAAATTATCCTGCCAGTACTTCGCATCCACATAGGGCGTCAGGTCGAGATAATAGCGATTGAGGCCGCCAAGATCGGTGACGGTTGCGAAATCCGGGCCGCTGCCGCCGGCGAGCTGCACCGGCAGGCCTTCGAGAAGCGCCTTGTAGGGCACGATATCCGTAACGATCTTGACGTCAGGATGCTGTTTTTCGTAACGCGACAGGATGTCCTTCAGGACTTCGCAGCCGTTGCCGTCATAGGCGCAGGTGAAGCGAACTTCCTGTGCCTCAGCGGCACCGGCAAAAGATGCCGTCCCGAGGGCCAAGGCAAACGCCAGGCTGTATTTTCTGCTCATCTGGTTTCCTCCCTTTAGATGATTATGCCGTGGCGGACGCGCGCGGAGCCCAACCCTTGAGCCGCTCATTGTCAGCGGTCAGCGGCAGGCGAACGGCCGTGCCTTCCTGTACCGATGTGTAGATTGCGGTTACGAGTTCGATGGACTGCAAGCCGTCCGTAATCGTCACTTCCTTGCCCGCGCGACCCTCCATCGCATTGGCAATCGCCTCGACAAAACCGGTAAAGCCGTTTTCGCCATCTTCCACCGTTGCGAGGACGGCGTCGATCTGGTTCTGCGTGGTCGGCGCCCGCGCCGTAAAGTGCCATTTATCTTCCGCCGGACGATAGGGCAGCGTTCCGCTTTCGGCCGTGAAGCCTTCGAAGCAGAACCGCAGACGGGACGTGTCGTCGGCTGCACCAAGCGTGACCGAGCTGGTGGCGAGCGCGCCGCTCTTCATGCGGAAGCTGATGGCGGCGCAGTCTTCCGTCTCGATCCTGTTCACCCGGGTGTCGGCCATGGCGAAGACCTGTTCCACCGGACCTAGGACATGGCACAGAAGGTCGTGGGCATGGATGGCGTGACCGAGGATCGCGCCGCCGCATTCACCCTTCCAGGTGCCGCGCCAGGGAATGTCGTAGTAGCTCGCGCCACGGTTCCAGTGAACTTCCGAGCTTGCCACATAGGCTTTGCCAGCAAGTCCGGCGTCGATGAGGGCGCGCAGCTGCCGTAGGGCGGGACCAAAACGATACTGGAAAACCGGAAAGACGCGCCGTCCGGTCTTCTTGACAGATTCCATCAGCGCATTTGCTTCCTCCAGCGAACGCACCAGCGGCTTTTCGCAGACCACGTCCTTGCCGGCCGCGTGGGCCTTCAGCATTACGGGGAAATGCAGATGCGGCGGCAGGCAGACGTCTATGAGCGAAATGCTTTCATCGGCGAGGACTTCTTCGAGATCCGCCGTGATGCGGATGGAAGAATTTTCGCCAGCCACCGCCCGTGCCCGCTCCACATCAAGATCGCAGATCGCCTTGACGGTGAAACGTTCCGGCAGCGCCAGATAACCGGTGAGATGCTGTGCGCCAATACCGGCGCCGATAATGGCGACGCCGATCATGCTGCGGTTCCTTCAGCCTTGGCCTGCGCCTGAAGCGAGAGGTCACAAACCTTGAAGACGTGTTCCTGCGTCATGGCAGTTTCCGTGCGGTTGCGGATATCGTCGCATACACGGGCGAAGTAGGGCAGGCCCGCACCGGATGCGTCGATATATTCGCAACGGTCGCCATTGACGAGGATCAGACGGTCTGTGCCCTCGGTGTTGCCGACATCGACGTATTTGCGCAGTTCGATGTAACCTTCGGTACCGAGGATCGTCAGGCGGCCATCACCCCATGTCGGCAGTGCATCGGGTGTGTACCAGTCGACGCGGATATACCCATGGCCCTTGTCGCCGCGCAGCACGACTTCGCCGAAATCCTGCAGGCCCGGATCGCCCGGGTTGGCGTAATTGGCAACGGTGGCAGATACGATCTCAACCTCGGTCGAGCCGGTAAAGAACATGAACTGGTCGATCTGGTGGCTGGCAATATCGGTGAGAATGCCGCCATAGGCCTCGCGTTCGAAGAACCATGTCGGGCGAATTTGTCGGTTCAGGCGGTGCGGACCAAGGCCAACCGTCTGGATGACGCGGCCGATGGCACCCTGTGCAACCAGCTCGGCGGCTTTCGTGACGCTCGGGACTTCGAAGCGCTCGGAAAAATCGACGGTCCAGATTCTTTTGGTCTTGGCAACGGTCTGGCGCAGGCGCTCAAGCTGGTCGAAGGTGGTGCAGCCCGGCTTGTCGGACATGACGTCCTTGCCTGCTTCCATGGCAGCGATGGCAAGATCGGCACGCTTGGACGGAATGTCGGCAATGATGACGAGATCGATGGTTTGGTCAGCCAGCAAATCCTCCTTGGAGGCAGCACGCGGCACGTCCGGGAAGCGCTTTACGAAACCTTCGACCACGTCCGGCTCGCCTTGCGTCCACCAGCCCGCAAATTGCGCACCGGCATCCAGCATGTTCTGCGCCATGCCGAAAATGTGCCTGTGCTCTATGCCGAGAGCCACGAACTTGATTGGTTTACTCATCCTGCAGTTCCACTTCCTTGCCGGTTTCGGCTGAGTTGATGATCGCGTCGATCAGTCTGTGAGACAAAAGAGCTGCTTCACCGGTGACGACCGGCGGGCGCCCTGAAGAAATGGCGTCGACGAAATCGTCGAAAACGCCCTGATGCCATTCATGCGTGAAAGCCATAGGATCGGCGCCGCCGCCGGTGCCGGAAGCGGCACCACCGAAGGTTTCCTGGCGGCCGTCGCGCCAGTCTACATGCAGCAGGCCGGATGCGAGCCGCAGGCTTGCCTTGTCGAAATGGAGAAGAATGGATTCAGGCGCACCGGGAAAGCTTGCGGTGCTCGCGACGAGCGAGCCGACGGCGCCGTTTTTGAAACGAAGGCCGGCCGATACGTAATCCTCGGTTTCCATCTTGTGAAAACGCGTCGTTGCCGCCATGGCCTGCACGCGGGCCACGGGGCCTGCAAGGCTCAGGGCCAGATCGATCGTGTGGATTGCCTGCGATATCAGAACGCCGCCGCCGTCACGCGCAAGCGTGCCGCGTCCCGGCTCATCATAATAGGCCTGGGTACGCCACCACGGCACCGAAATCTCGCAAAGGCCTAGTTCGCCGAGCGTGCCGGATGCGACCAGTTCGCGCGCCTTTTGCGATGCGGCGCGCATGCGGTGCTGGAAAATGATACCGAGCGTTACACCCGCATCGCGGCAGAGCGCTACCAGATCGGCCGCTTCCCGCGTGTTGCGGGCGACAGGCTTTTCGAGAAGAATGTGTTTGCCGGCTTTTGCAAGCGGACCGACGATATCGGCGCGGGCATTGGGCGGCGTTGCGATGATGGCGAAATCGACATCGCCGTCACGCGCGGCTTCCTCGATTGACGCGTATACGGCAACGTGGTGACCGGTGTGTTTTGCCGCTTCGGCAGCCAGCGCTTTCGCGCGGCCGGAGCCACCGTCAACAATCGCTTTCAGGCGGATTTTTTCAGGGCTTGCCGCACAGGCAAGCACATGCGTCTTCGCTACCATTCCGGCACCAACGATGACGCAGGTCTTGATATTTTGCATTCGGGAGCCTCCTTCCCATGGCCATTCAATTGCATACCGGTATGCCGGTTGTCAACACACCAGTGTTCCGGTATACCGGTTATAGAGAAAGACATTTGGAGAGCGTATGCCAAAGATCCCGATGACAGGCGGCACGGTGCCGATGATGGAACGACTGGATTTCAACCGTCCGGTTGTGGACCAGATCTATTCGGCGCTGAAATCTGCCATCCTTTCGAGGGAGCTGTTTCCGGGCCAGGCCGTGTCGGAAAACGAGATTGGCCAGTCCTTCAACTCCAGCCGCACCCCGGTGCGCGAGGCGTTGAGCCGGCTGCGAGATGACGGTTTGATCGTCACCCTGCCGAGCCGCGGGACCTATGTCTCCAGACTGTCGGACAAAAATATCCGCAGCGCGCAGTTCATTCGTGAGGCGCTGGAGGTTGCCGCTGCCCGCAGGCTCTGCCAGACCGGCATTCCGGCCGAAGCGGACCAGGAAATCCTGCATGCGCTGGAAGGCCAGCGTGTGGCGATGGAGCTTGGCGACAAAAAGGTCTTCCGTATCCATGACGACCAGTTCCACAGCGCCCTTGCCGCCGCAACCGGCCTCGAAAGGCTGGAGACCCTGTTGATCCGGGAAAAGGCTGGGCTAGACCGCCTGCGAGCGCTGGCGATTACCGACGAAGCACACATGGCCAGACTGCTGACGGAGCATGAGGCCGTATACAATGCAATCAAGGCGCGTGAGGAGGAGAGCGCGGTGGATTATCTGCGCCAGCATCTCCGCCGCGTCCTCGGCATTCTGTCGCAGATCTTCGAAGCACATCAGGAATATTTCGAATAACGCCACGCTGCGCAATTCAACGGTTCAGACAGAAAATGACAACAGCAAATTTCGACAACGCGCCTGCGGTCGATCAGGCAGGACTACTGTGCGACGAAATCAGCATTCTTGCGGAAAGCCCGGTGTGGGACGAAAGACGTCAGGTCCTGTTCTGGTGTGACATTCTTGGCAAGAAGCTACGTTCAGCTGGGCTGGGCGGCGTCCAGTATCGTGAATGGACGTTCCCGGAAACCGTCTCCAGTCTTGGGCTCTGTCAGAGCGGTGATCTGATTGCCGCTTGCGGGATGGATATACTCATCCTCAATCCGGAAAGCGGCGCGCGGCGCACCCTTCATTCCATTCCCGCACCTGAAGGCATCGCCTGCCGGCTGAATGACGGACGTGTCGGTCCGGATGGAGCTTTCTGGGTTGGTACCATGCACAATGTCCCGCTCTCGCAGATGCAGCCCCATGGAGAGCTCTGGCGTATTACGAATAACGGGGCCGAACGTATCCAGACCGGACTGACATGTCCCAACGGCCTCGCTTTTTCGCAGGACGGTTCCGTCATGTGGCAAAGCGATTCCGTGCAGAAATGGATACGCAGGCGGAATTTCGACAAAACCAACGGTGTATTTGATGAAGGTGTGCTCGTCGCACAAATGCAGGAAGAGACCGGAAGGCCCGATGGTGGATGTCTTGACATAAGCGGCCGATATTGGAGCGCGGGTGTCTCTGCCGGCGTTTTGAACATTTTCTCGGAAGACGGCAGTCAACAGATCGGGACGATAAGGATGCCTGTTCCGCATCCAACGATGCCCTGCTTTGGCGGGCCGGATTTCGGCTCGCTTTTCGTGACATCGCACCGCCATAACATGACGCAAGACAGGCTGAGCGAGGTACCTCTTTCCGGTGGCGTTTGGATCATTCCGTCCGACATCAAGGGCTTTCCCGCATTCCGTTTTGAGGATGGCAGGTGAAGCCGAAATCGTAAGTCTTTGAGCTTTGTCGCCCCTCCAACGCAAGTGATGGGTTTCGGCCAGACTACGGCAGGCAAATTCGTCCTGTTGATCCTGTAGTCTGGCCGTAATCAGCATCGCTTCCGCATTGGTAGATATTGCGGTCGAGATCAGCGTGTTCCGTGCTCTTCCTGCAAAAGCCGGATGGTGAGGTGCTGGAGCAGAACGATGGTCTTGGCGTCGCGAATATCGCCGCGGCCGATCATCTGCATAGCTTCTGGCAGAGCGATTTCCAGCACGTCTATGTCTTCTCCCTCGTCCGCGGAGCCGCCGCCTGTGCCCACTTTATGGTTCTCGGCATATTCGCCGTAGAAAAAGGCGAGGTATTCGGTGACCGATCCGGGACTCATATAGATATCGAACAGATGGGTGAGTTCGGAAACCTCATAACCGGTCTCCTCCATCAGTTCCGCACGCATGCGCGCTGCCGGTTCAGCGCCTTCAAGCAGCCCCGCCGGTGTCTCGATCAGCGACTCGAGGCCGCCGTTCAAGAGAACCGGCAAACGGAACTGGCGGGTGAGCAAAACATGGTCGTTTGCGGGGTTGTACAACAGGCATGTCGCTCCGTTGCCGCGATCATACGCCTCCCGGGTCTGCCGTTGCCAGCTTCCGTCCCTTAGCTGAAGTTCATACTCATATTTGGTCAGCCGTCCCCAATCATCCGCCAATACGCGTTGCGAAATCGGGCGGTAAACACTGCTATTCATCAAGTCACCTCGTCATTATCTGTCTTTTCAAAGGCCGTGCAGCCGGCCTTCGACTTGCGTGCGTGTCTCGCCGCCGACCCATATCTGGCCGGTATCATCGCGGGTCAGGTAAATGCGGCCTTGACGGCCAAGACGTGTGCCCTGGGCGGCGACATAGTCTTCCGCGACCACGCCTGTCGCAAACAGCCATTGCGCCAGCGAGGCGTTGAGGCTTCCGGTGACAGGATCCTCGGCGATGGCGCCCAGATGATCGCTGAAGAAGGCGCGAACCTCGAAGGCGGCTTCGCCGCCATTTGCGTGCGGACCAACGACGCCAACGTCAATGCGGCCGGGCCAGCTGCGGACCGGCTCAAGGGCAAGCACCTTCTCAGCCGATGCCAGCCTGATCCCCAACCAGCCGGGGCCATTGTCGATCCATGCGGCATCAACGATGTCGCGTGTCTCTATTCCCAGCAGCTGCCGGGCCTCTTCCAGCCCTGCGGGTGTCGGCGCGCCTGAACGGATAAGGGGCGGTGCGGCAAAGGAAAGTCGACCATGCGCGTGCCGGATCGTGACCAGACCGGCACCGCACTCCTGAACGATGCCCGTTTCGCTTTTGGGCAGGCCGTTTTCGGAAAGCCAGGCATGGCAAGTGCCGAGCGTAGGGTGTCCGGCAAAAGGCATCTCCCGGTCCAGTGAGAATATCCGGACACGGTAATCAGCCTGGGGGTGGGTGGGCGGCAGCAGAAACGTGGTTTCGGACAGATTGAACCACCGCGTCAATCGCTGCATGTCATCCGTGGTCAAGGTGTCTGCACCCGTGACGACCGCCAGCGGATTGCCAGAAAGCGGGCCGGAGCCGAATACATCGATCATATGGATAGTAAAGGTCATGGCATCGTTCTTTCAGTTCGGATCGATTGTCGGCGCGGACTGTCTATTGCGTAATCCGTTCCAGCACGCGGCTCAATGCCCGCTTCAATGCGCTCGAACCGCCATTGCCGTCAAAGTCCTGAAGAACCTGCTCATTCAGGCCACCCTTGGTGGCGAATTCGCGGCTGAGATCGGTAAAGTCCGTGTCCTTGCCGGCAAGCAGCGCCACTTCGGAGAGGCCGGCGAAGAGGGGTGCAAGATAGGCGCGGCCCTTTTCTTCCGGCAGGCCGTTTTCGGCCAACCACTCCGTCGTCTGTTGCAGAATGCCGAAATAGGTTGCCATCAGGGCGCTTGCGGCGGCGAGAAGGTCGTATTCCGCCTTTGTTTCACATTCCACCGCATTGCCGAGCACGTTGAAGATCGCGGCGGTATCCGCATCGGAGGGGTAAACGGCCGTGACGCCTTTGCGGCGGGCGACAAAAGGCAGCGGGATCGCCTGGGTCAGGCGCACATCCACGCCGATCCAGTCAAGCAGTGCATGTCGACCGGTTGCGGCAGCGACGCTTATGACTTTCTGCCCCTCGCGAAACCGCAGCGGCCGGATGACGTCCTCGGCGATCTGCGGGCGGATGGCCAGAACGACGGTATCGCAGCCGTCGACAATCGCCTGATTGTCGCTGGAGACGATCACCTGCGGGAAATCGGCGGCAAGCCTGGCCGAGATATCCGCGCTGCGCTGGGATACCATGACATGCGGCACGGCGGCAGGCGTGCTGAGGAGCCCCCGCACCATCGCATCGGTGATAGCGCCGGTTCCGATAAAGCCGATTTTCTGGGGAAGGGACATGATGACTCCATTGCATTGATAGGAAGGAACGATACATCGGTACGGCTGACGCAGGAAGGCAATGAAACAATCTCTAGATTGCCGGGGGCTGGCATATCTGCCGAAGAAATGGCGTGGCAACCGGATCGGCCACCTCACATACCCGTTAAATCTCTCCGAACCAACGGGCTGCTGCCCTTGCGAATTTCTCCTTGTCCGGAGCAGACTCCGTGGCCCAGGCGACGATACCATCGGGGCGCACCAGGACTGTGCTCAAGCCCAATTGATCGATGGCATTGCCGGCGACATAGGAAATCCGGCCGTTCCAGCGGCCTGCCAGCGCTTCAAGCGATGCGTCCACGCTAAAATTCAAAAGCAGACCTTTGCCCTCTCTCAGAAGTTCGCCGGTCCTCCTCCCGTCCCCCAGTGCGAAGTCCGGAACGCTGCAGCCCACCAGCGGATGGTTGCCGCCTAGCTCATAGCGGAGGGAAATGCCCCATACGCGCTCGGCGAAATATGTCGCGCCATCGCGGGTCTCGATGAGATCGCGGATAATGGCTTCCAGCGCCCGTGTGCTCCGGCTTGGGCGCATCAGTGCGACCTGGGCGCGCGACCAGTCAAGGACCTGTGCACCCACTGGGTGTCGCTCACAGTCACGGTCGATGTTCCCGGAAAGCGGCGGCCAGTGTGCGCAGCGCCTCACGGGATCTGCTGTCGGTAAGGGTCGAGAACATCACGATCTCGGTGGAAGGCAGCGGCGGGAGGCTGAAACGCTGGCTGACCTCGATTGTACCGGGTGGCGCCAGGCGGCAGGAGAATGCCGAAATGGCGAGACCTGCCGAAACGGCCGCGGTCACCATCGATGAGGTGCCGCCAAGAAAGACTTCCGCCCACGCGATGGCGGCGGAATCAAGAGCACGGGCGGCGATGTCGCGTACACCGCAGGCGGGCGAAAGCGCCGCCAGTCGCAGCGGCTCGCCCTGACGATGCTCGAATTGCGGGGCTGCGAACCAGCCGAAATGCTCTGGCCCGAGCACTTCGCCATCACGCCTGTCATCCTCGCGCCGGATGATTGCAGCATCGATCTCGCCGCGGTCGAAGGCATCCAGCAACGTGCGGGAATTGTCCATCCGCACTTCTATCGTCAGTCCTGGATCGTGCGCGTTGAGCCGCGCCAGCAGCGTTGGCACTTCCGGCCCGGCAACATGGGCGGCTATGCCAAGGCCAAAGCGTCGGCGCGTGGAAAAAAGCCCTGCCATGGCGCGATCGTGCGCGGCAAGGAATTCGCGGGCTGGTGTGAGAAACACGGCGCCTTGCGCGGAAAGCCGCACCGAACGCGGCGTCCGTTCAAGAAGCCGCTGGCCGAGCCGGTCTTCCAGTCGCTTGAGCTTGACGCTGATGGCACCCTGCGTGGTTCCGAGCGTTTCGGCAGCGCGGGTGAAGCTCTGCAGATCGGCGATGGTGACGAAAGCCTGAACGGCATCCACATCCAGAGTGGTCACTTTTAATAATCCAAATTTGTTGTCTCTGAAATATCCAATCATCCAATTCAGTTATGGTCAAGCTTTCACTAATTTGCCTTGGACTCTGCAAAACACGGATCGAAGCGGGCATGTCTTCTGATGCTTCAGTCCGAACCACGAAAGGCTGAAGAATGACCCTTGCCGTTATTGCCCCAACCCGGAGTAGAAGTGCCATTGCGCTCGCTGCCGTCTGTCTCTCCGCTCTGATGTTCGGGCTGGAAATCTCCAGCGTGCCGGCGATCCTGCCGACGCTCGAGCAGGTGCTGCACGCGGATTTCCGGCAGCTGCAGTGGATCATGAACGCCTATACGATCGGCGTGACGATGGTGCTGATGGCAACCGGCGCGTTGGCCGACCGCTTCGGTCGCAAACGCGTCTTCATCGCGACCATCGTCGCTTTCGCCATTTCCTCCCTCGCCTGCGGCATGACTGAAAGCGTGGCGGTGCTGATCGGCGCACGCTTCCTTCAGGGACTAAGCGGTGGAGCGATGCTGGTATGCCAGATCGCCATTCTGTCACATCAGTTCCGCACGGCCCGCGAGCGTGGAATGGCTTTCGGCTGGTGGGGTATTGTCTCCGGCGTCGGGCTGGGTTTCGGGCCGATCATCGGCGGAGCCATCGTTGCGCTGTGGAGCTGGGAGTGGGTATTCCTCGTTCACGTGGCGCTCGGCATCGTGACACTGTTCCTTGCCGCAAGCGGTGTGGAAGAATCGCGTGATCCGGATGCGACCCGTCTTGATCTTGCCGGTATCGCCACACTCTCGGTTGCCGTGTTCTGCCTTGCGTTTTTCATCACCCAGGGACCGGAACTCGGCTTTGCCAGTTCAAAGGCACTTCTGATCCTTGGTCTATCAGTCGCGAGTTTCATCGCCTTCGTGATCGTCGAAAAGCTCACGCCAAGGCCGATGTTCGATTTCTCCGTATTCCGCATCCGGCCATTTTCCGGCGCGATTATCGGCTCGGCGGCGATGAACATCAGCTTCTGGCCGTTCATGATCTATCTGCCGATCTGGTTTCAGGCGGGCCTTGGTTATGACAGCGTCACCGCCGGTCTCGGTCTGCTTGCCTATACGCTGCCAGCGCTGGTCGTACCGCCGTTGGCCGAGCGCCTGTCGCTGCGTTATCAACCCCGTCTTGTCGTCCCGGCCGGGCTGTTCACCATCGGTCTCGGTTTCATGCTGATGAAACTTGGCAGCAGTGTCGCAGATGCGAGCTGGCTCACCATGCTGCCCGGCTGCATCCTGTCCGGTGTCGGGCTTGGCCTCACCAACACGCCGGTCACCAATACGACAACCGGTGCCGTTCCCGCTGCCCGTTCCGGCATGGCCTCCGGCATCGACATGAGCGCGCGAATGATCTCGCTTGCCATCAACATCCCGATCATGGGCTTCATTCTGGTTGAGGGCGTCTGGTCGTCGCTTAGGGCCAACCTGCCGTCCGGCGCGGATTTGCCCGCCCTGCGTTCGCTCGCGGAGAAGATCGCGGCGGGAACCGCGGGATCGTCGGTGGAGCGTGTTTCGGATGCACTCGTCCATCAGGCACTCGCAGACGGTTTCGGTCTGGTCATGCTTTATGCCGGCATCAGTGTCTGGTTGCTCGCCGCTCTGAGCTTTGTGATCTTCGGCCCGGCGCGAAAGCTTGCCCACGGTTAGTGGTGCCCTGGCGCTGGGACGATAGTCAGGCGGATTTCAGGATTTGCAGTCCTGCCGATGGTTTTGCGGCCGCAGTCTCCTCGCGGCTCCAGCGGCCAAAGGCGGAGCGGCCCAGAATCGCAATCGACGTATCCTCCTGCGGCGCATGGACGAGCACCGTCTGGATGTCGCGGAAATGTCGTTCGAGGCCCAGTTCGCTACCAAGACCTGGATTGCCGATGCCGCGCACTGCGATCTCGACGGCATCACGCAGCTGCCGGCCGGCAAGCAGCCTTGCCCTGATGAATCCTTCCGCATCGCCATTGTTGTTTTCGAGCGTGCCGAAAATGATCTGGCGGGCGCCTGAGACCAGAAGATCGATTTCGCCTGAAAGCGTTATGAAACGTTCCGTGCGGGCGATGGGATGGCCGAGATTGGCCGGCACACGCTCATGCGCGAAGCGGATGAACTTGGCCTGAGCGGCTTCTGCCACGCCGAGGTAAAGCGCTGTCAAAGCCAGCGTGAGTGCCGCATGCGCCCGGTTGTCCTGCTGGGCGACCGATGGATCGACGAGGTCGATGACGTTTTCCGCCGGGATTTCGACATTGGCATATTCGACATCGTGCGATCCCGTAGCGCGCATGCCGAGGCTCTGCCAGTTCTCGATGACCTTGATGCCCGGCAACCCGTTCGGCACCACGAATGTTCCCACCCGCGCCGGCGTTTCGTCAGTATGCGCCCAGACGAGGAAATGCGTGAGACCATATGCGCCCGTCACGAAGCGTTTTCGGCCCGTGATAGACCAGCCATTGTTTGTCCGGCGGGCGAGCGTCGCGGGAAGGCCACCGCGCGCCGGCGACCCCAGCTCCGGCTCGACACGCGCGGCATTGAGCAGCAACGGCCGTTGTTTGGCGTCCGTCAGAAGCCGCCGGTAGAGATCTTCGGGCCAGTGGTTTTTCGCGGCCTGGGCGAGATGGGTAAAGATCGTCATGGCGCTGATCAGCGCCACGGAAGGATCGCCCCGGCCAAGTGCCGCGAGAATGTGGGCGGTATCGGCAAGCGTCGCTCCCTGGCCGCCATAACGTGTCGCAACTGTGCTTTCGAGGAGGCCGTTTTCGTGAACGGCACGGATACCCGTCCAGGGAAACTGGCCAGTCCGGTCCGCATCCGGTGCGGCCTGTTCAAGGATGCGAGCGGTTGCGTCTAGGACAGTTGGGTCATGAGACATGCGTGGTCGAGGCTCTCTGTCTGTGGGGAATACCATTTCCCCATCAGGGGCGATTGGCTCCGTCCGCACTTCAAAAAAATGCCCGGTCAGGCGACCGGGCCGGATCGCGGCATCATGCAGCGGTCTTTTTCTTCGCATCTTCCCGTTCGCGAATGCCTTCGCGGACAAGCGGCAGGATGTAGCGGCCATAATCCACCGCGTCGTTGTAATTGTCGTAGCCGCGGATCGAGATCAGGTCAGCGCCAAGATCGATGTAGTCGAGGATGGAATCCGCAATGGTGCGTGGCGAACCGACCAGCGCAGTGGTGGCGCCGCTGGCATTGGTGGCGGTGACCGTCGGATACCAGAGGGCGCGATCATGCACATCGCCGCGTGCGGCGATTTCCAGAAGCCGTTGCGAACCGACATTGGCCGGGCGCGGCGCGTTGAGCGGTGCGCGTGTTACGCCTTTCTGGCGGTTCTCGTTCAACCGATCCAGAGTTCTGTGAGCCTTTTCCCAGGCAAGCTCGTCCGTCTCGGCGACGATCGGCCGGAATGTGACCCAGATCCGGGGGCGATCCGTGCGGCCCGCTTTTGCGGCTTCCGCATAGACCCGCTCGATCTGCTGCTTGGTTTCGGCAAGCGGCTCTCCCCACAGGCCGAAGATATCGCAGAGCGAACCACCGATGCGATAGGCGGCGTCCGAGGAGCCACCGAGCGAAATCGGAATAAGCCCGTTTGTGGGCCGCACCGCGCTGCGGAATTGCTTGAACTGGTAATATTTTCCGTCGAAGTCGAAGGGCTCTTTCGAGGTCCAGGCCAAGCGCAGGATGCGGATATATTCCTCCTGGCGCTCATAGCGTTCTTCCTTGTTGAGGAAGTCGCCTTCACGCGCCTGTTCTTCATCGCTGCCGCCGGCAATGAAGTGCACCACGACACGTCCACCACTCAACTGATCGAGCGTCGCGAGCGACTTGGCCGCAACTGTGGGATAAACCGTGTTCGGCCGCAGGGCGACGATGATCTTGATGTTTTTCGTGTGCGCGAGCACCGTGGCGCCCAGCGTGAAAGGATCGAAAGACGATGAGGAGTAAGGGATCAGCGTATAGTTGAAACCGTAATCATCAAGGGCGCGGGCATAGCGCTCCAGAAAAACAGGATCCACAGGTGCGTCTGGAACGGGGTTTAGATCGTTCGATGCATTGGGAAAGCTTACGCTGATAAATTCCGCGGACATGGGCGCTCCTTCAGGTTCAATGCAAGCATGTTAGGGCGCGGCGCAGGGACGAGGAAGACAGGTCTTTCTTTTTCTATCGAATATGTAGAAAATATTCCCTGCGACGGCCTTCGATATAGGACCAGCAACCGCCGCCGCGTTTCCGTCTTCAAGTCGCTGCCACGAAGTGGCAATCGCTCGGTGCCCTAACGGTTAAAAGGTGGGCGACCAGCCCAGGCTCGGAGCCACCGTGTCCGCCAGATCGGTCAGCAGTTGTATGTTTTCGGCGAGACCGAAGGCAGGCGGCAAAAACAGCACGACCTCATCGGCTGCTGCAAGGCCCGGATCGTTGAATACCGATTCCAGCACCTGATCGGGCGTGCCTTGGAAAACGGGCGAAATTTGAAACCCCGCTGGCTGGGTTGCCTGTTCGAGAGCGCCTTTGGGGCGAGATGCGGCAATACCCTTGGTACGCCGCTCCAGATCATAGGCGGCGTATTTTTCGCGAAGCTCGGCTGTGGTGCCAACCAGGATGGAGGCGGCGACGGCGACCGGAGGCGGTTCCGTTGTCCATGTCTTGCGCCATGTGAAACGGAAGGCCTCGATGATGCGGGCCTGATATTCCCCGAAGCTCTCGCCTTCTGCCTGATCGTGCTGGACGGTTCCCGAGATAAGGCCGATGCCGAGTTCCGCCGCCTGCACAGCCGAAGCAATGCTTGCTGCACCCTGCCGGATGCGCGAACGCAGTGTCGGGCTATGCGGCGTGACACGCAGTGCCGTGCCCTCCGGGTTGGATTGGCCGCCTTCGACACGGTGCAGGACATCGCCAGCGATTGCCGAGAGGAAGCGGGCCTGACGACGTCTGGCCTCTGTGCGGGCATCGGTGTCGACCGTGCCGAATACCGCGTCAAAGGCGGCGTTTGCGCCGGTCGAAATGGCAAGTTCCAGTCGCCCATCAATCAAAAGATCGGTCGTGCCGGCCGCCTCGGCAAGCAGGATCGGATCCTGATAGCGCATGGGGATCACCGCAGAACCGAGCGTAATATGCCGGGTATGCTGGCCGGCAGCGGCGAAGAACGGAAGTGGCGAGGACAGATAGTGGTCGAAATGCCGCTGATAGGCCCAGCCGGACTGGTAGCCCAGTTGTTCGGCAGCCTTGAACAGTTCGATACCCTCACGCAGCCCCTGCGCCGGCCCGGCATCGTCGCTGAAAGATACGCGGGTATTGAAGCCGAGCCGCTGTTTGGGGCGGAAGGACGTGGACGCAGTATCGATGGGTGCAGCGATGGTCATGCGATCTTTTCCTTATCGTGAACCCGCCGGGGCAGCGGCTGTGGCGCACGGGCGATGGTTGCGGCACCGGATGGGATCGATTCCAGCAGCGACGCGGTATAGGGGTGCTGCGGATTGTCGAAGATATCGACGACCGTTCCATGTTCGACGATACGCCCGCGCTGCATCACAGAAACGGTGTGGGCGAGCTGGCGTACCAGTGCCAGATCATGGGAGACGAAAACATAGGTCAGGCCGAGCTTCGCCTGCAGCGAGAGCAGCACATCGACGATGTCTGCCTGGACGCTGACATCAAGTGCGGAGGTCGGCTCGTCGAGCACGATCACATCCGGTCGGAGAACCAGCGCCCTTGCAATGGCAACGCGCTGGCGCTGGCCACCAGAAAGGGCCGTCGGCTTGCGGTTGAGAAGGTGTTCGCTCAAGCCCACATTGGCCAAAGCCTCACGAACAGTTTCGAGCCGTTCCGCACGGGTTCCGATCTTGAAACGATCAAGCGGCTCGCGCACCAGCTGTTCGACACTCCAGGTGGGATCAAGCGAGGTAAATGGGTTCTGGTAGACGAACTGAAGATGGCGCCAGGTTGCACGCAGCGACGTGCGGGAGCGGCCGGTCAATTCTTCGCCGGCTACCGATATTGTGCCGGTGTCGGGTTCCTCGAGGCCAAGCAGCAGCCGAATGGTTGTAGTCTTGCCAGAGCCGGACTCACCAACCAGCGCATGGGTGGTACCTGCAGGCACGTTGAAGGAGACGTTGTTGACCGCCGTCAGCACCCTGTCGCCGACCCTGAAATTCTTGGTGACGGCATTGACCGCGATCTTTGGCGTCGTGGTGGACTCTGCCTTCAGCAGACGGAAACCCGGATCGCGCAGCCGGGCGTAGCGATCCGGATTGAGTGCCGGCACGTCCGCATGCAGCTTCCTTGCATAGGCAGAGGCCGGTGCGGAAAACACCGATGCGGTGCTTCCGGCTTCCTGAACCTTGCCACCCTTCAGGACCACCAGCGAATCCGCCCGTTCGGCGGCGATCGCCAAATCGTGTGTGATGAGGAGCAGGCTGATATCCAGCTCGTGCTGCAACCGCGAGAGCAGATCGAGGATCCGCTTCTGGATCGTCACATCGAGCGCAGACGTTGGCTCGTCTGCAACCAGAAGTGACGGGCGCGGCAGAACCGCAAGGCCTATGAGCACCCGCTGCAACATGCCGCCGGATAATTGGTGCGGGTAGGACTCGTAGACAACACCCGGGTTGTCCAATCCCACCTGCGCGAAGGTCTCGAGAATGAGGGCCTTGCGGATCGCCTTGTCAGGCTCGTCGAGAAGTGCGGCCGCCTCCATGGCCTGCGCGCCGATTGTCCGCACCGGATTGAGCGAATTGCCTGGATCCTGCGGGACAAAGCCGATGGCGCGTCCCCGCAGCGGTCGGAAGTTGCGCTCTGGCAGTCCCAATATCTCCTGATCACCAAAGGTGACGTGGCCGGTGGCATGTCCCCCGCTTGGCAAAAGCCGAAGGACCGCGCGGGCGATTGTCGATTTGCCGGAACCGGACTCGCCAATGAGGGCAAGGCTCTTGCCACGGCCGAGTTCGAAACCGACATTGCTGACGACCTCCTGGCCTCCATAGGCAACCGAAAGATCGTTGACCCGGAGAAGCGGGACAGGAGCCTGCTGCGGCTGCGGTCTGGCCGCAAAGGTAACGGGGCGGGCGATAGTGGTGGTCAGTCTGTCTTGCGTAGCCATCGGCTGATCCTGTTTACAGAGAGGACGGTCGCGATTGTGACGAAGGCGGGGGCGTATACGAGCCACGGCCATTTGAGGTAATCCTTGCCGATCGAGATCAGCAGGCCCCAGTCGGAGGCGGGCGGCGGGTCGCCGTATCCGAGAAAGGCAAGGCTTGCGATCACGAGGATCGACTCGCCGAACTGCAACACGGCAAGCGGCAGCACCGAGCGTGACGCGTTAGGCAGAACGTGGCGCAGAAGGATGAACCAGCGCGAGCCGCCGAGCAGGTACGAAGCCTCCACGAATGTCGCCTGTCTGGTCTTGATGACCTCCGCACGCGTGACGCGGGCAAAGACCGCTACGGCGGAGACGCCGGTGGCGATGGCGGCATTGATGGTCTCGAAACCTATGGCGGTGACCACGATCACCGCCAGCAAAAACTTTGGAATTGCCAAGAGCACATCGACCAGCCGGGCAAGTGTGATATCGACCCAGCCGCCGAGAAAGCCCGCAAGAAGCCCGATGAGACCGCCGGCGAAGACGCCGATCACGACCGCGACGAGTGCGCTGGAGACGGAAGAGGACGTGCCATAAACGACGCGTGCGTAGACATCGCGGCCAAGGTGGTCGGTGCCGAACCAATGCGCAAGACTTGGGCCGAGCAATTTGTTCGTCGGCACCCCGACGACCGGGCTGTGACTGGTAAACAGGCCGGGCGCCAGTGACCAGGCGACGACGAGCGCGATAATGGCGAAGGACAAGGCGACGGTCAGCGGTATCCGCAGGCCTGTCAGCCTGTTTGCAGGGGTCGCACCCGGCAGGGAAGCGTTCGAGGCGAAAGTCATGGTGTCACCGCCTTGGTGGTGGTGGAGGAATCCTCTGTAATGGCCAAGCGAGGCTTTCGCGCGCCGAGAATTTGCACGCGTGGATCGAGCAGGGGATAAAGAAGATCGGCAATCAGGTTGACGAGCACGAACACCACGGCTCCCAGCGAAACGATCGCTTGCAGGACAGGCAGGTCCTGCGTGCTCACGGAGCGCTGCACCAGGCTGCCGAGACCGGTTCGCCCAAAGACAGACTCGGTGATCAGTGAATTGCCAAGCAGTTCACCGACGGTGATGGCGATCACGGTGACGACGGGCAACGAGGCAGGCTTGAGCAGATGCAGTGCAAACAGCCGCGCCTGTCCGATGCCGCGGCTGCGGGCGACGGCCGCGTATTCCTGTTCTGCCTCCCTGTCGAGGTTCGCTATAAGCACCTCGGCGATTTGCGCAGAGAAAGGAATTCCGATTGTGATTGCGGCAAACACCGTTGCCCAGAAGCTATCTGGTTCGATAACGCGGAAGAGGCGCAGCTGAAAGCCGAAGAGATGGATCAGTATCAGGCCAATCACAAAATTCGGTGTCGAGAGAAACAGCGATGGGAAAGCTCTTAGCAATCCCTGGCCGTAGCGCTTTGGTACCACCTGGGTTCCGTAAGCAACGGCCATTGCCAGAATCAAGGCGACGGCGAGTCCCGTGGATGCAAGGATCAGTGTCGATGGCAGCACTTCAGCGACGAGGGTCGCCACCGGCCGGTTGGAGCGCATCGACATGCCTAGATCGCCGGTCAGAAACCCCGACAGGGATGACCACAGCTGCACGAGAACCGGTCTGTCGAGGCCCTGCGCGGCGATGATTTCCGCGATCTCCTGCTCGGTGAACCCGTTTTGCGGGTTCCGGAGCACGCTGGTGATCGGGTCGCCAGGCAGGATGCTGACGACCACGAAGGTGAAGACATAGGCCAGCAGTATGACGACGACCGCCTGGCCAAGCCGCTTTGCGGCGTAGGTTAGGTAGGCATTGCTCATGCCGGTGACCTCCTTCAACGTTGCCTTGTTGTGCGCGTCAGTCGCTGATGGAGGCGGTGTAGTAGCTGGCATAAGCCACGCCGTTATACACTTCGCCCTTCAGCTTCGGGGACTGCACGTAGATCCGCTGCACGATCTGCGTTCGCGGAATGAAATAGCCCTGCTCAAGGACATATTTCTGCAGCTCATCGAGAAGCGGGCTGCGCTCGTTGACAGAGCCGGCGCCGGCGATCTTGTCGCGCAATCCGTTGAGCGTCGCGTCGCGGTCGTCAAGGGCGAACCAGTTCTCGCCATTATTGGCGTTGGTGAGAATGCTGGCGACGGTGCCTGCGTCGATGAAGCTGCGCGTCACCTCATAGGTCGGGATGGCCGCACCGCCGAATTTGACCTTTTCACCAAAGGTCACGACGTCGTAAGCGCGAATAGCGACTTTCCAACCGAGCTTGCCGAGTTGCTGGGCAATGAGTTCATCGACCGACTTGGATGTCGCGAGATAGGGATTGGAGTGGATCGTCAGCGACAGCGGTTTGCCGTCTTTGGTCCTGATACCATCGGCACCCTTGACCCAGCCCGCCTCGTCGAGCAGCTTTTCGGCCTTGGCGGGATCGTAAGCGAGAAGTGCGCTGTGGTCGGTCGCGCCCGGCACGTTGCTCTGGATGAAGGACGTGGCGAGCTTCCAGTCTGGCGTATAGACGGTGTCGATGATTTCCTGACGGTTTACGCCGGCCTGCAGCGCCTGGCGAACCTTCACATCATCATAGGGCGGAAGCTTGGTGTTGACCGCCCAGCCGTTGACGAAGCCGAGATAACGCGGCGTTGCGACGGTAAAGCCCTCTTCGTGCAGCGACTTCAGTTCCTGCGGCGAAGCATTATAGGCGACATCGGCCTGGCCGGACTGGACCGAGGCGACACGCAACGACGGTTCCGACACCAGCTTATAGGTGATGGAATCGAGGAAGGCTGGGCCGGTGTGGCCAACGGCGGCAGGACCCCAATTGTAGTCCTTGCGCTTGACCAGCTTGACGTAATCTCCCTCCTTCCAGGATTCGACCACATAGGGGCCGCTGCCGGAAGTCTTGCTGAGATCGGCCTGCTGGGTGGCGGGCTGGGCGATGGTCTTCGGCGAGATCAGGATCGAGCCGTGGTAACCGAGCGTCGGAATAAAGCCGAGCGTCGGCTTCTTGAAGAAGACCTTCACCGTGGATGCGTCCACCGCTTCAGCATGGTCGTAGGTCTTGGGGAAAAGACCGATCGGGTTGATGCCTTCGCTCTTGCGTCCGGCATACCAGATGTCGAGATTGGCGACGACCGCCGCTGCATCCAGCGGTGTGCCATCGGAGAAGGTCACGCCGTTTTTGAGGTGAAGCGTGAATTCGGTGGCATTGTCGTTCTGCTCCCAGCGCTCGGCAAGCCAGGGGCTGACCTTACCGTCGGCATCGACATAAAGAAGCTTGTCGGCGACATGGCCCCAGATATGGCCCTGAAAGCTGGAAATGGCGCTGTTGTTCGGGATCCAGGTGTCGCCGAGAGAATCGATGAGGAAGGTGATGTCGCCGCCATTGCGGGGGGTATCTGCTGCCTCAACCGAAGCAGGCGCCATAGTCGTCAGAAGCGCGATTGCCCCTGCGAGAGTGGTGGTCAGCAGACCCCGACGGGAGAAGGAAAAAAGCGAGGAACGTATCGTCATTAAGAAATCCTGATTGGTCGCGTTGTTTCTTGTCTTTGTGATTTCAGGAACTATCACCGCTCTGCGCCGGTCTTTTGCGGGCACACGAGAGGCTTCACACGACAGCCTTGCCGGTGGTTTCAATGTCCTGAAATCGGGAAAAATGTGCCTGCGTTACCTCTTGGAGGGTCCGACCGATGTTACGGCTTAGCCGTTACTTTCAGCCATTGACGGCTCGTTCGATCGCAGGCCGTGCTTGCTGATACATCGTGCGGTCATGACGCGGTCCCTTGTTTCGAAATTCGGTTCTTGATGTCTAACGTAGCAGGGTGGCCAGAAGGAGAAAGACCAGTTGTTCTTTTTCTATCGAATTAATGGATTATTTTGCCGCGGTTTCCGAAGGTGGTAGGATCAGCTTTTCCGACGCCCGAAATACGTTGGCGGTGCGATTTTTCAGGCAGTGCCGGAACACCCGTCCCTCACTTATTTTGCAAATGCCATCTTTTCGAAAATCCGCACCGGAGGCGCCTCACCGGCAAAACGTTCGGCCTCCACTCTGGTAATCTGACCGGTCGATCCCTGCGCCAGTTTCGAGGTGCCGATGTCGCGCGTCAGGATGTTCGGATTGCCGTGAATGCACATCGCTTGCTCTGCATGCCGGTCATGCGGTTCGAACCACGCACCCGTCGCCAGCTGCATCACGCCGTTGCGCACATCCGTGCTCAGGACGGCTGCGGCGAGGCAGCTGCCACGACTGTTGAACAGCCTGATGATATCGCCATCGGCAATGCCCCGGCGGGCTGCATCTTCGGGGTTGATGCGCACGGGTTCCCGGCCCTTAATCTTGGTGGAGCGGCTGAAAGCGCCATAGTCGAGCTGGCTGTGCAGACGCTGATGCGGCTGATTGCAGACCAGATGCAGCGGATAGAGCGCTTCGTCTTCCGGTTTCGTCCTGCCGGGATACCATTGCGGATGGCCGCCGCAATCGTCATAGCCGAAACCCTCGATCGTCTCGGAGAAGATTTCGATTTTACCGGATGGTGTCTTCAGAGGGAAGGCTATGGGATCATCACGGAAGGCACGCGCAGGCCCTCCGTCATCCGGCTTGAGCGGCAGACCTATCTCTCCACGTTCCCAGAACGTTTCGAAATCGGGAGCCTCATGCCCACCGGCGGCAAGCGCCCCACGCGTTGTTTCATAGAGGAAGGCAAGCCATTCCCGGCTGCTGCGGCCTTCGGTGAAGGTTTCGAATTTGCCGAGCCGGCGCGCGATCTCGGAGAAGATTTCATAGTCGTCGCGCGCCTCACCAACCGGTTCGATCAGCTTTTTCATCGCGATCATCAGAGGATCGCGGTCGGCGGCGCCAATGTCGTCGCGCTCCAGAGTTGTCGTCGCCGGCAGCACGACATCGGCATGCCGCGCAGATGATGTCCATGCGGTTTCGTGCACGATGATGGTTTCGGGCCGTCTGAACGCTGCCCGTAGTCGGTTGATATCCTGATGGTGGTGGAACGGGTTACCACCCGCCCAGTAAACCAAGCGGATATCGGGATAGTGCATCCTCTGGCCGTTATAGTGAAATTCCCCACCCGGATTGAGCAGCATGTCGGCAATACGCGCGACCGGAATGAAATCCGCGACCGGGTTTTTGAACTGGTTAAGTGTCGGCAGGGGAACGGCCAGCAGGTTCTTGCCGACATTGCCCAAAGCGCCGAGGGAATAGGAATATCCGCCGCCGTCGAGGCCAATCTGACCGAGCATGGCGGCAAGAACGATCCCCAGCCAGACGGGTTGCTCACCATAATCGGCGCGCTGAAGCGAATGGCTGACAGTGATCAATGTTCTCGCGCGCGCCATGGTGCGGGCGAGTTCCCTTATAGTTTCCGTGCCGATGCCGCAGAGCCCGGAAGCCCATTCGGGGCTTTTCGCCACACCATCGGTCCGGCCGAGCAGGTAGTCTTCGAAACGCTGATAGCCGACGGCATAGCGGTCAAGAAACGCCCGATCGTGCAGGTCCTCGGTGACGAGAACATGCGCAAGTCCGAGCATCAGCGCGACATCGGTACCGGGTATGACCGGCAGCCACTCCGCATTGAGGTCTTTCGGAAAATCGTCTTTTAGCGGGCTGATCAGCACGAATCGCGCGCCGCGTGCACGTGCGCCATTCAGCTTCTGTGGCACGATATGCACGCTGTTGCCGCCGCCATGCACGTCCGTGTTCTTGATCGCCATGCCGCCGAAGGCGACGATCAATTCGCTACTGCGCTCGATTGCATCCCAGGTAACGCTCTTGCGGTCGAAATGATCGTAGGGTCCGAGCACATGCGGAATGATGACCATCGCCGCGCCTGAACTATACGTGTTGACGGAGCGCACATATCCGCCAAGCGTGTTCAGAAAACGGTGGACCTGGCTTTGCGCGTGATGGAAACGCCCGGCGCTCGACCAACCGTAGGAGCCGCCGAACACGGCCTGTGGGCCGTAATCGCCGTAAACCCTTTGAAGCTCCTTCGCGACGAGCTCCGCCGCCTGCGGCCAATCGACCTCCACATAGTCGTCCGCCCCGCGTATCTGCGCGTTGCCCGGTTTCCCCTCCAGCCAGCCGCGCCTGACCGCCGGACGCCGGATGCGCGCGGCGCTATCGGCGATTGCCGGCAGATTGGCGAGCAAGGGCGAGGGGTGTGGATCGTCCGGATGCGGACGGATATCGAGCTTGCCATTCCGGTAGCTGCCGGAAAAGGCGCCCCAGTGGGAGCTGTGGGTCTTGTAATTATCCATCTGCGAAATCCCGCACGGTCAAAGCGTTTCTCGGCGGCTGGGCAAGTCTTGGCTCGGCAGTATCTTGCCCGGGTTCATGATGCCGGCCGGATCTATGGCGTTTTTGATGATCGCCATGAGATCCACCGCGTCGCCGTGTTCCTGCCGCAGATAAGCGATCTTGCCGGTGCCAACCCCATGCTCGCCGGTGGAAGTGCCGCCAACCGAGATGGCGTGCTGCACCATCTTCTTGTTGATTGCCGCCACCTCGTCGAGTTCGGTTTGATTTGCAGGGTCTACGGCAAAGACCACATGATAGTTGCCATCGCCGACATGGCCGAGAATGGCGGCGGGCACGCTGCAGTCGCGTAGCAATTCCCGGGTCCTGACGATGCAGCCGCTCAACTCGGATACCGGCACGCAGACATCGGAAGACCAGCCCTTGGCATTCGGGCGCTGCGAGACCACGGCGTAAAACGCGTTGTGGCGCGCCTTCCAGAGGCGGTTGCGGTCCTCCGGCGCATTCGCCCATTCGAAATCCCTGCCGCCATTGTCTTCCACTATGGCAGCGACCATCTCGACCTGCTCCTTCACGCCAGCAGGCGAGCCATGGAACTCGAAGGCGAGCGTGTCCTCGACCTTGAGGGAAAGACTGGAATAGGCGTTGACGGCCTCGATCAGGTCACGGTCCATTAATTCCATTCTCGCAACTGGAATGCCGAGCTGCACGACCGTAATGGCTGCCGCAACTGCCTGTTCGACGCTTTCGAAGGAGCAAAGTGCAGCCGAGATGGTTTCGGGAATTCCGTAGAGTCGCAACGTCACTTCCGTGATGATGCCGAGCGTCCCCTCGGAGCCGACGAACAGCCGCGTTAGGTCATAACCTGCTGATGATTTACGCGCCCGCCCGCCGGTGCGGATGACCTGGCCGTTCGGCAAGACGACTGTCAGCGACAGCACGTTTTCTCGCATTGTGCCGTAACGCACGGCGTTTGTGCCGGAAGCGCGGGTTGCCGCCATGCCGCCGATGGACGCATTGGCGCCAGGATCGATCGGAAAGAACAGGCCCATGTCGCGCAGGTGCGTGTTCAGTTGCTCGCGCGTGACGCCGGCCTCCACCGTGCAATCGAGATCCTCGGCGCTGATACGGACGATTTTCGACATGCGCGACAGATCGATCGAGACACCGCCACGCACTGCCGTCAGATGGCCTTCGAGGGAAGTGCCGGTGCCGAAGGCGATGACGGGAACACCTTCAGCGGCGCAAAGCCGCACGGCTTCCGCCACATCATCCGTGCTCTCGGCGAAAACGACGGCATCCGGGATCGCTGGCGTATGGTGGGATTCGCCACGGCCGTGTTGTTCCCGCAATGCCTGCGCGGTGGAAAAACGCTCGCCGAAACGGTTGCGCAAAGAGTCCGAGAGAGCGGGAGGCAGTGCGCTCATCGCGATACTCCGCGCGAGGAGGGCGGGAAAAGAGACATGAGAAACTCCACGGGAATGGTCTGGAGAGAGCCATGGCCGGGTTGCGGCCACGGCGTGACAGTCACCCGGTTTTCGGCGGGGATCAGGCGGCCAGTTTTTCGCCCTTGAGATGACGTTCGAGGAAGGGCAAGCTGTCCTGTCCCCAATACAGTTCGTCCTCGTAGCGGAATGTCGGAAGCCCGAACACACCGGCTGCCTTTGCGGCCTCATAATTGGCTTTCCGGATGGCTTCCACGGCATCGCTTCCGCCGCGTTCGTCCAGCGCCGCACCGTCGAAACCGGCCTTGTCAGCGATTGCGCGGCGAACTTCGGCATTGCCGATATCTTCGCCGCCTTCCCAGAAAGCTTCCTGAAGCGCCTTGGTCAGCCTCAACCAGTCCTCGCCCGCATCGATCGCGGCAATGACCATGAAGCCGGCCGGCGTGGGATCGGAAAGGGCGGCGCGATTGTCGAAGTTAAGGGACTTGCCGCGCAACGCCGCCCATCGCTTCAAATCCTTCGTCCAATAGGCGCGGCGCGCTTCCGGACGGTTGCGTGAGTAGATGGCGCCATTATCCTCGATCAGCGGGATGACATAGGGCCGTATCGTGGCGTTGTGCTCGTTAGCGAGCGCGGCGAAAGGATCCAGGCCGAGAAAGGCCCAGGGGGAGCCGATGCCGAAGAAATAGTCGATGGTCTTGGTCATATCTTGTCTCCTGAGGATATCTTGCCGGTGGCGAGATCGAACACCGAGAGCGCACAGTCCCGGGCGATGAGTACGGCATGCGGATCGCGCCCGACCGCGACGGTGGCAAGTGCGCCTTCGTAAAGAAGCGAAAGGTGGGAGGCGGCCTGATCCAGTCGCACCCCCGCTTTCGACATGACGGTCTCGAAAATATCCCGCACCATTCTTTTGTGGGTTCGAGCCACGGTGACGACCCGTTCGGAATCGCCGTGTTCGGCAACCGCGAGTGCAAAGGCACAGCCCCTGAATTCAGGGCTGTCGGCCTTCTCGTAAAGCCGCTCGAAAATCACCTGCAGCTGGTCCCTTGGATCAATCGTCGCCGTCAGAACATCCTTCAGCGAGCGAATGACACGATCGTGGCGATCCTGAAGATAGGCCGCGACAAGATGATCCTTGGACGGAAAATGCCGATAGAGAGTAGCTTTTGCGACCTTCGCTTCTTCGATGATGCGGTCGATACCGACCGCCCGGATACCTTCGGTATAAAACAGCGCTCCGGCGGCGGTGAGAATCTGGTCTGGAATGGCTTCTCTCATTTTATCGCTTCAGCTTGGTGGTTTCATGGGAAGAACGGGTCGCACGCATCATTGCGCGGCGGCGAGACCGGTTTTGTCGCGCTCGTGGAGCTGCCCGACAAAAGAAAGGATCGCGTCAAGCGGCGCCGCCTTCGAGAAGCCGCCCTGATGCGCCAGCCTGCCGCCAAGAGACTGGATAGCCTCGTTATACGGTGTCGCCACGTTATGGAGACGGCCGAGCAGCACAATCTCACCGTTGAGAAAATCGACCTCGCTGGAAGCGCCCCGGGCAAAGCTCTGCCAGGTCGATTGCTGGCCTGGCTGAATGCCGCTGTTTTGAGCGATGCTCCAGCCTGAAATATCGACAGCCCGTTCAGAGGGAGAGGCGAGATTGTAGCCTGCTACCTCAAGCGTCTGGCGGGCTTCATTGACCAGCGCTTCGGCGATCGATGCTCGCAGATCGTCTTCTCCGTCGAACAGATCCAGCGCGTTGCGGACGTTATGAAGCAGTTTTGCCGATTTCCAGCGGCGGATATCGCTGCTGGTTTCCGCAAGATAATTGGCGCGTGTGAGGTCTGCGGCAATCTCCTTCGCCGTTTCGTCGGAACCGGCCGGGAAGCGCCCGATCGTGACCACGCCGACCTGCGGATTGCCGGCCGCCGCAACCGCGCCGGTTTGTGTAAACCGGGCAGGGGTCAGAATACTGGCGCCGTAGACATTGGCGAAGGTCCTGAGCGCCAGCGCTTCCGTCGCCAGACCGTTCTGAAAGGTAACCACCGGCAACTGCGTGGCTGTTAGATCTTCCACGCCCGATACCTGTCGCCATGACCAGTCTGCCAGAGTGGCTGCCGCATCCTGCGTTTTGACGGTCAGCAGGAGGATATCGTCGGGCGCCAGGTCCGGCGGAGCGGATACGTCGAAGGCGTTCAGCCTTATTTGCTGCGTGCCTGAGGGGCGTTGGTAGCTCAGCCCCTGTTCAATGATGGAGGCAATTTGTGCGCCGCGTCCGACCAGAGCATATTTGATGCCGGAAAGCTCGAACTGTGCGGCAAGGCTCGCGCCAACCGCGCCTGCGCCAATGATAACGTATCGTGTCACCTTTTCCTCCAATTCAACCGGGCCGATAATGCGCCAGTATCAATTGCAGCGGTGCAGTTTGCTGGATCGATACGGGATTTCGCTCAACATCGGTCCTCCCTGATGGCGACCAATGATGACAGCTAAACTAGGCATGAGGAGCGCCTCAAGAAAGACAGGTCGTTCTTTTTCTATCTATTTTATAGAAAATAATTCGGCGTAAGGAAAATTTGCGATCACCTTATTCCCGACAGCAGTCCTGGCGCGGCGAAACCGTGGAATAAGCCCCAACGAAGCACACCGTCAGCGCGCGCGGTAGAGCATCAACTCGCCGGGATTTTTCAGGTGGCTGCCTTGAAGAGAACCGTGACGACGGTTCCGCCGTCTTGTCGCGGATCTATCTGCAAATCGCTGTCATGCGCCCTTGCGATCGCTCGAGCAATCGACAGGCCGAGGCCGGTGCCACCGGTCTTACGTGCACGCGACGGCTCTGTGCGCCAGAAGAGTTCGATGCCGTGTGCCTCGATGCCGGGGGGGAAACCCGGCCCCTTGTCTTCGATTGTTATGAAGGGACGTCCTTCCCGGACTCCGGTCGAGCAGAAGAGGCTCTTCCCGCTCGCCGCATAGCGGCGTACATTATCCATCAGGATGAGCAGCAGCTGTTGAAGGCGTTGAGGGTCGCCGCTAATGGGAGCCGTCTGCAGCGACATATCGAGACGAATTCCTGCCTCTTCGAGAAGAGGCCGTGCCGCCTCCGCCACGGCCGCGCATTCGGTAGCGAGATCGAGTGGCCGCATCTCCGTAACGAGACTGTTGGTTTCTGCCAGCGAGAGCGTCCGCAGGTCATCGACGAGACGCGCAAGTCCTTCCACATGGCCGATGAGGTGGCGAATGGCCTGCTTGTCGAGCGGAAAGACGTCATCGGCAATGCCGTGTAAACGGCCTTGCAGGATGGTCAGCGGGGTGCGCAGCTCGTGGGCTACCGCCATGGTGTTGAACTTCAACCGGCGCTCCATCATCTGAAGCTCCTGCGTCAAAGTCTCGAAACTGTCGACCAGAAATCCGACTTCGGCGATGCGGCTCGCCTTGATCTTTGCGCCTCCGCTGAAGTCGCCGGTCGCCATGCGCCGCGCCGCGTCGGCAAGTTCGCCGAGAGGTGCTGCAATGCGCCGGGAGATGAAATAACCAAGCAAGCTGCACAGGAAGACACCGAGCAATCCAAAGAGGAACACCGATTTGAGAAGTTCGCTATCTGCCTGGTCCTCCAGGCCCGGTAAAACCTCGATAAGGGCCTGAAGCTGGCTCTGATCCGGCATCACGCCCCGGTCAATATCCGAGAAAGCCTTGGCGGCATCAGGCGATAGTTGGGCAAGGATGCGCTCCTCAATGGTGTCCGAATACCAGGAAACGCCGAAATAGACCAACGCAACCGCAAAGATGAGCATTGTGGTGATTGTGATCGCCGTCATCGTGCGCAGGCGGAGCCGCCGGAACCTCATGATGTCTGCTCCCTGGCAAGTCGGTAGCCGATGCTGCGCACCGACACCAGATAACCGCCAGCACCGTGATCCGTCAGTTTTTTACGCAGATTGGCGATGTGCGTATCGACCGTGCGTGCCAGCGCATCGCTTTCCGGCAGGCAGGCATCCAGAAGATCGGCCCGCTGAAAGGCATAGGTGGGGCGACGCGTCATATGGGCAAGAATTCTGAATTCGCTGAGCGTCAACGGCAGAACGGTTCGTCCCGCATCGCTGCAAACAGCCGCGATGTAAGCTTCGGTATCTATTTCGATGGCGCCGAAACGCAGGATCCCTCCGCCAGTTGGCTGACGCGAGCGTTTTAGAACGGCATTTACCCGGGCGACCATTTCCTGCGGGTTGAAAGGTTTGACGATGTAGTCGTCGGCACCCAGGCGCAGACCGGTCAGCTTGTCCATATCTTCGGCAAGGGCGGTGACCATGATGATCGGCGTATCACGCTCCCGCCGGATGCGTGTCAGCACATCGATGCCATCGAGCTTCGGTAGCCCGATGTCGAGAAGAATGAGATCCGGCCGCAGCATGGAGAAATGCGTCATGGCCGTCTCGCCATCCCCGGCTCTAACGGTTCTATATCCGTCACGAATGAGATAGGCGTCCAGAATCTGCATGATGTCGGGGTCGTCTTCGACGATGAGAATGAGCCCTTTGTCCATGCTGACCTTACGAACTTACTGATATTACCGCTTTATTGCCGGGACGCTAAGCCGACGCAAAGCGCCGGGCAAGAGCCGTCTCACGAGATAGATGCGGCAGGCACGCTTTTCCTCTCAGTCTTGGGACTTCCTCCGCAGAACCTTGACATTTCTACGGAAGAAAGCTGGCCATGCACCAGTATCTCTCCCATAAGACCGAACAGAAATGGCCAGGCCGGCCCGAAAAACCGAAGTTCCGCTTTGCCGTCATCCCCACGGCGCGCCAGACTTTCGCATGGGTTTCCGGCAGCCCATCTCTGCTCGCGCTTTCGACCACGCTTGCAATGATGGTCTTCTTCACTGTCAGGCCGGATATCGATCTTGACGCCAGTCGCTGGTTCTGGACAGATGGTTTTCGTCTTGGCGAGGATCAATTCCTGATTTCCGTCCGCGATCTGAACCGCGCACTTCCCGCCATTTTATTGTCCACGCTTGTCTGCCTGCTCCTTGCCACGCCATTTGTCTCCGGCGTGCGGCGTGCCATCCGCCCTCACAAACTGCTACTTGTTCTCACCTTTTATGCGCTTGGGCCGGGCGCGACCGTGCATGTGCTGAAAAACCTGTTCGGACGTGCCAGACCGCGGCATATCAGTGAATTCGGGGCGGATTTGTTTTTTACGCCCGTTCTTTCCCTCGATGGCAGCTGTTCGCGCAACTGCTCCTTTCCATCCGGCGAAAGCGCGTCCGCAATCGCCCTGCTGGCGTTCATCATCTTCCTGCCGGAAAAATTCCGCCTGAGCGCCACTGCGATCTTGATGCCGTTCATCGTGCTTTGCTCCCTAAACAGGGCAGCTATGGGCGCACATTTTCTCTCCGATGTCCTGATTGCATGGCCACTGATGCTCGCCGTGTTCCTCTCACTGCATCGGCTGTTCACGAAGCATGCGGACACAATCGACACTGCGTTTCTGCGCTAATTCGTGGGAATACGGCATAGCGCCGAACAAAGGTCATGCCCCGAGCAATAAATTTGTGTTCGGGGTTCGTCCGCCGCCTGCTCAAATCGCACATGCCCGTGCCTGTGGTCTTAGTACGGGCATGTGCAGACGGTGACTGCCTTATTTCACCTGGGCGACGACCAGCTTGCCATCCGCACGTTCGGCGATGAACTCGATGTTCGCGCCTTCCTTGAGCTTGGCGAGCAGGGCATCGTCCTTGACGCGGAACACCATCGTCATGGCGGGCATGTCGAGGTTCTTCAGTTCCTCATGAATGATAGTGACTTTCTTGGCGGTAGCGTCGACCTTCTTCACCGTACCCTTGGTGAATTCCTGTGCGAATGCGCCAAAGGGGGCTGTAAGCAACAAAGCGGCTGCAAGGGTAATTTTAACGATCGTCTTCATGGTCAGATTCCTTTTTTCGATTGGTTACTTGGCCGAAACTTTGAGATCGCCGCGCATGCCGGCCTCGTAATGTCCGGGCTTCAGGCAGGCGAATTCGAACATGCCGTCATTGGTGAATTTCCAGATGATTTCGCCGCTTTCGCCCGGCGCAAGGCTGATTGCGTTCGGATTGTCGTGTTCCATCTCCGGGGCCTTTGCCATGGCGGCCTTGTGCTTCAGATTTGCGCTCTGTTCGTCGAGAATGAATTCATGGTCCAGCTCGCCGACATTCTTCACGGCAAAGCGAACGGTCTTGCCCTTCTTGAATTCGAACTTGGCGGGCGTGAACAGCATCTTGCCATCAGGCGTTTCCTTCATGGTGACCTGTATGGTCTGGGTTACCTTGGATTTGTCGCCGGGTTCGCCGATCGCCATCGCTTCATGGCCGCCGCCGTGGGTGCCCGATGCGAAGGCGGGTGTGGCAAGAGCGGTGAGAAGCAGTGCAAGTTTCAGTCTGATCATCGAATTTTTCCTTGGTTCTGGTGGGGATATGGTCTGCACGATCAGCCGTGTTTCATCGGTTTCGGCGTGATCTGTGTTTTCGGATCATTGGTCTTTTCGGTATCCGGCACGTCGCCGGTCCATTCCCAGGCCTGGGTACCGGGCGGGTTTTGGTACCAGCCGGGATCTGAGTAATCGCCCGCGGAGATGCCTTCGCGGACCTTCACCACGGAGAACATGCCGCCCATTTCGATGGGGCCGTGCGGACCCCAGCCGGTCATCATGGGAACGGTGTTCTCAGGGATTTCCATCTCCATCGCGCCCATATCGGCCATGCCGGCTGTACCCATCGGCATGTATTCCGGCCGCACCTTTCGGATCTTTTCGGTGACGGTCTTCTTGTCGACGCCGATGAAGGTCGGGACATCGTGTCCCATCGCATTCATCGTGTGGTGCGACTTGTGGCAATGGATCGCCCAGTCGCCGACATATTTGGCGTCGAATTCATAGGCCCGCATGGCGCCGACGGGGATGTCGATGCTGACCTCCGGCCACCGGGCCTCGGGCCGCACCCAGCCGCCATCCGTGCACGTCACCTCGAAATCATAACCGTGCATGTGGATCGGGTGGTTGGTCATGGTCAGGTTGCCGACCCTGACACGCACCCGGTCGTCCTTGGAGACCACCAGCGGATCGATGCCCGGAAATACCCGGCTGTTCCATGACCACAGATTGAAGTCCGTCATGGTCATGATTTTCGGAACGTAGGAGCCGGGATTGATGTCGAAGGCGTTGATCAGGAACACGAAGTCGCGATCAACAGGCATGAAGGTCGGGTCCTTTGGATGGACCACGAAAAAGCCCATCATGCCCATCGCCATCTGCACCATCTCGTCTGAATGCGGGTGGTACATGAAGGTGCCGGACTTCACGAGATCGAACTCGTAGACGAAGGTCTTGCCAACGGGGATATGCGGTTGCGACAGGCCGCCGACACCGTCCATGCCTGATGGCAGGATCATGCCGTGCCAGTGGACCGTTGTATGTTCCGGCAGCTTGTTGGTCACGAAAATCCGCACCCGGTCGCCTTCTACGGCCTCGATGGTCGGGCCGGGTGATTGGCCGTTATAGCCCCAGAGGCGGGCGGTCATGCCCTCCGCCATCTCGCGTTCCACTGGCTCGGCGACAAGGTGGAATTCCTTGACGCCATTGTTCATCCGGAAGGGCAGGGTCCAGCCGTTGAGGGTAACGACCGGATTGTAATCGGGACCGGTAGTGGGCTTGACGGGGGCTTGCGTTGCTGCCGTTTCCATCACGGCCGCTTCCGGCAGGCTGCTATTCGATGTCTTTGCCCAGGCCGCGGTGGAGACCATAGCGGCGCCGACGCCCAGAAAGTTTCTTCTATTGAACATCGTCGTTTCCTTTCTCAGTGTCCGCCACCGCTGCCGCCACCAGTGGCGGCAACTTCGGTCTCCGCGCCTGCCGTACCCGCACCACCGCCGTAGATGGCGGGCGCTAGGCCGGCTTCCGCGAGCCAGAAGTCA
Organism: Agrobacterium sp. 22-3639C2; assembly: GCF_053522105.1. Taxonomy (NCBI): domain Bacteria; kingdom Pseudomonadati; phylum Pseudomonadota; class Alphaproteobacteria; order Hyphomicrobiales; family Rhizobiaceae; genus Agrobacterium; species Agrobacterium sp. 22-3639C2. The sequence continues at coordinate 61,161 of NZ_JBNWDB010000007.1, forward strand.
CGTTTGGCATTGATGGCGAGCAGGTTCGAATTGACCTTTTCGCGGCTGTCGGCGAGCAGTTCGAAGGTGTTGGTGAGCATGCCGTTATAGGTCAGCAGCGACTCCTCCTCGATCTTGGTCCGCAGCGGCACCACGCTGTTGCGATAGTGCCGGGCGATGTCGTAGTTCGAGCGATAGGCCTGATAGGCGGAGCGGGCTTCGGAGCGGATATTGACCGCTTTTTCGGCCAGCAGGTTTGCTGCGCGCATATAGGCGAGTTCGGATTCCCGCATTCTTGCCCGACCGGAATCGAAGATCGGAATGACGAATTCCAGCTCGGCATTGCCGGTCGTCTGTTTGTGTTTTTCGCCGTCTTCAAGTTCGCGTTCGGTCTCGAAGCCGGAACGAAGTTCTAGATCGGTAACGTATCGGGTAGCTTCTGTGAGTTTGAACGACCGGGCGGTCGATTCCAGATCGAGCTTCGCCATCTGCAAATCCACCCGGCGTTGCAGCGCCTCGGCCTCGATCATCTCACGTTTGGCCAGATCCTTTGGAAGCTGGGGCAGGCGGTTGGGGATGGAGTAGTCTATGTCCGCGCCCCACAGGCCCATCAGCCTTGTCAGTTCCTCCTTCGCAAGCCGGGCTTCAAGCCGCGCCTTGGCGATCTGGCCGGTCAGTTCGGCATAGAAGACCTGCTCGCGAGCCTGGCCTTCCTTGTTCAGCGAGCCTGCTTCGCCAAGCTTCCTCGCAAGTTCCGAGGCGGCATCCGCGGCTGTCTGGGCCTGCGCCAGCTGGCCGACATTTTCCCAGGCAGCAACCGCCGTGATCCAGGCGCGGCGGGTATCTGCCGCCAATTGCAACGTCTTCAGCGCGGCTGTGAGCTGCGCCTTGCGGAAGCCGGTATCGGCAATCTCGACATTCTGTTTGAGCGTGGCCAGTGCCAGAATATTGGTGACGATCACACCCTCTATCGCCTTGTAGGCCCGGAGCCCCGGAGTGCCGATCCCCGTCAGTCCGATGCCGACCCTCGGATTGACCAGCATGGTCGATTGCCAGGCGGTTGCTGCCGATTCACCCAGATCGGCATAGGCCGCCTGAAGGCCCTTGTTGTTGAGGAGCGCGACCTGAACCGCCGTCTCGACATCGATTGTTTTCGCTGACATCAGCGATTTGACGCGGGTTGCGGTTGCCTGCGCCTCGGCCCGGTTCTGTATCCAGACAGTCTGCTTTCCTGTCGCCTCGGTCGCCCTGGCCGAAACGGTGGTGAAGCCTGCGTTCTTCGAGGTGTAGTCGGTGGCCGTGACGCAGCCGCCAAGAACGAGCGGGACGGAAAGGACGGCCGTGAGTTTGATCACGCGTAGCGTCATGATGCGTCTCCTTTCGGAGCCTGCGCATCGTTCTGGTTTCGCCAGGGCTTCGGGTCCACCGGAGCACGGTGCGAGTAACCTGTGACCGGTGTCTTATAACGCAGAGGGGTGACGCCGAGCGACGGGTTTGTCGCGTCTTCATACGAGGCGGCCTCGTTCATCGAGGATGTGGCTGTGCAGCCGCCCAGCAAAAGGGGCGCTGCAACCACGATGTAGATAGGGTTCATGGTAATTTCCGAACAGGAGATGCAACGGCGCGACGGCGCTAAAGCCGTTCACGCACGATCATTGCCCGAGAGGCGGGCTTTGCCTGTTCAGATATTCGGTGGACGGTGAAGCAGCGGGATCTGGCCCACGGTCTTGCTGTCGTCAAGAAAGTAACGGATGGAATTGACGACTGGTCCGCCAAGGGCGTCATGCGCAATCAGTACCGCCATGCCGAGACAGAAATCGTTGCAGCATTCCTGCTTCACGGGCTTTTTGACGCCGCTGTCGTGGTCTGCCGTATCCATATTATGGTGGTCGCTGGACATCATGGCCGAACCGCCATGGTCCATCATCGCGCCGTGATCCATCATCATGGCGGATTGGGTGGTCTGCATTTCCGCGGTATCGGGACCATGCATTGCGGCATTGACGGTGGAAACGCTGTATCCCGCCAGTGACAATATCATCACCAGTCGAAACAGCAGTGCCGTCAATTTCGATGTTCGCAACATCCCACGCATGCTCTGTAGAAGAGCCGCAGTCCTGAAGTTTGTCAATGGATATCGCTCATAACCATCAATAAATAGCACGTCTGCCGGTTCTTAAACCTTACAGTGTCTCCATAAAAGCATCGTCGAGAATGAGGAGTTTACGTGCCTGCATGCGGGCATATTCCTCGTAAAAGCCCTGGGAGATCCAGAGAGCGGAACGCCCCTTCAGTCCGCTCCAGCCGATGCCGCCGATCAGTTCGGCCGCGCCAAGCTTGCGCCTGACATGGATTCGGGAAAGGGAGAGCGATGCCGCCAGTTCCGATGCTGTTTTCACATCAGTCAGGTGTCTGCCCTGTTCTGTCGGCTTTTCCCAGTCGATCCCGGCGATCAGGCGGTCCATCAGCAGCCCGCCCGCGTCGAACCAGTTGAAGATGATGGAAAGCGGGCCCGGGCAGCGCACTTCCGGATTGGACAGCAGCGCCTGCGCCACGCGCGGATGGATGTGTGCGAGCATGGTTTCGGACCGCTCGATGAACCGAGAGGCTCTGAACCCCTCATCGATGAGGTCCAGCGCCTGAAAATGCACGTCGTACCATTGGGCAAGCATCGCCAGCGTGGACGGTGAAGGCACCACGCCATCGGCCGGCTTTTCGCCGGCTTGGTGCGCCGGTCTTGTCAGGCCGCGTTTCAGCGCCTCTTTGAAGAAGGCATAGGCGACATCATGGCTGGCAAGGCCGTGTTGGAGCGCGAGTTGGCCGAAATCTTCCCGCGTCAGGGCGGGTTCGTCCGTTCCGGTCTTGCGCTTTTGAAAATAGAGCGCCAACAGCGCGTGGCAAAGAAGCCGGCTCTGGCGCGTGGCGAAAAGCGTGTTCATGTCGGGCGAACCTTCGTAGAGGGTGATGAAACTTCCCGCCAGCAGCCGTAGTGCTGCCGCGAAAGCACCCGTTTGAAGCAACCGGTCGATTTCGCTGGGTGGTAGCCTGCGGCCAACGGCGGAGGCGTCCGGCAACCCGGAGATCGCGAAATCGAAAAAATTGGTCATGGGCAGCGCTCCTCGAATTGCCGGCACCACCCTCCTTGCGGAGTGTAATGAGGATTGGATGATCCATCGGCCTTACAGGGGTCGGGATGAGGCGTCTTCTCATTGCGCGCAGAGGTGACACTTTTAGGCCGTCGGCATGCCCGTGGCGCGGGCTTCGCCGGGCGTCATGCCATAGGTGCTGCTGAACACCCGGTAAAAGGTTGGAAGACTGTCGAAGCCGCTGCCATACGCGACCTGCGTGATTGGCAAGGCGGGAGATTCCAGCAGCAGGCGTCGCGCTTCCTCGATCCGCATGGAGGCGAGCGTGCGGGAAAAAGACAGCTCCGCGCCTTCGAAAACGACGTGCAGTTGCCGAAGTGAAATGCCCAGTTCCTTTGCCACTGCGGCAGGCGTGAGGTTCTGCCAGGACTTTTTGCGCATCATGATGTCCTGGGCCGCATAACAAAGCCCGGTGCGGAGTGCGGCGCGCACTTCCGGCATTGCAGGCGAAAGCCGTCCACGCGCCGTCATGGCTAATCGAGCGATATGCGTCACATCGCGCACGGGATCGATGAGCCTGCCGCGTTCGGCGTTCAGCGCGTTGAAGAGCGCCCGGAACGGCCGGGAGAAGGCGGTCTTGTCGGCGTAACGCGTGGCGAACAGGTCATCGGCCGGTCGGCCAAGCATGACTTCGTCGTCGACAGGGATCTTGAGCATCTTGTAGTGAAAATCCGCCTCACCGCCCGGTATCGCGTCATAGGGCAAGTCCGAATAGTTGATGGTGAAATCACCACCGCTGACGGCATGGATCCTGTCTCGGCCGGCATGCAGCAACCCCGAACCCTTCACCTGCAAGCCAATGCAGAGGCTGTCGCCGGCAATGCGGGCAATATCGGCTTCCGTGCGGTTGACCCGGTAAGAGGAAGCGCGCATTTCGCTTACGACGGCGCCTGCAACAGAGCGCGCCTGAAACGACCCGCTGAAGGCCTGGCGGCGATCCGGCGCAAGCTCGATGGTTACGCCAAACAGGCTTTTGCCGCGCACTTCGCGCCATTGGTCGAAGCGGTGCTCGGGCTGAAAATCCTCGGTTGCGAAACGGATGATGGTGTTCGTGGCTTGCTCCCCCCAGATGAGCCATGTCCCCCCGGCTTATTGTTCGGTTGCGCCAAACCCAAGATGGACGAGCGGATAGGGACGTCCCTGCCCGTCGAGGTCGGAGCGTCCCGTCGGCTTGAAACCGAGCCGGCGATAAAAGCCCATGGCCTGCGTATTCTGTTCGTTGACATCGGTGGTCAGCGCGGGGTGTGTGGCAAGTGCTGCCTGCACGAGCGCCTTGCCGATGCCTCTGCCGTGATAATCCGGATCGATGAAAAGCGCTTCCATGTGCCCTTCATGCAGAAACATGAACCCGAGAGGCTTATCCGACGCATCGACGGCGAGCGTCAAAGCGGCCTCGGGAAGAAAAGCCGTCACTTCTTCCTCGATTGCGGCGCGATCCGCTCTGTGAAGAAAATCATGGGTAGCGTCTACGGCCTTACGCCATATTTCAAGGATGCGGGCCGTGTCGCGAGCGTTGGCGGGACGAAGTGTGATCATGCCTCACTCTTAGCAATTGCGGGGTTTTTGCGCCATGGGTCTTTTCCTCAAGGCGTTTTCCCATTCGCTAAATCCCCGCAGCCAAACGCCGCAGTCTTACCCCGCATATTTCTTCGATCTCCGGTGCCTGACGTTTTCTCGAAAAAAGTCCTTGCAAAAGGGCCCGATAAAAAAATAGATAAAAATAAGTTCTATCTATTTATTTGAAGGGAAGATCGCCGGATGAATCAGATTATCACGGAAATTGAACAAAATCAGGCGCGGATTCCCTCAATCAAAGCGGATCCTTCACTCGAAGAAGCAAAAATTATCTATAATTTACCATTTAATGACCTCCTGTTCCGGGCACAGCAGGTGCATCGTCGCCATTTCGATGCCAACGCCATCCAGATGAGCCGGCTTTTATCGATCAAGACCGGCGGCTGCCCGGAGGATTGTGGTTATTGCAGCCAGTCCGCCCGCAATCCAACAGGTCTGAAGGCTTCCAAACTCATGGAGGTGGAGCGAGTACTGGCAGAGGCGCGCAAGGCGAAAGAGGGCGGGGCGACGCGCTATTGCATGGGGGCGGCGTGGCGCAACCCTAAGGAGCGCGACATGGAGGCGGTGGTGGCCATGGTCGAAGGCGTCAAGGCGCTCGGCATGGAAACCTGCATGACGCTCGGCATGCTGACGCCGGAACAATCCGAACGTCTCGCTCACGCCGGGCTAGATTACTACAATCACAATGTCGATACGTCGGAGCGGTTCTATTCGGAGATCATCACAACCCGCACCTTCGAGGATCGGCTGGAAACGCTCGCCAATGTTCGTGATGCCGGCATGAAGGTCTGCGCCGGCGGCATTCTCGGCATGGGAGAAACGGTCGAGGACCGTATTTCCATGCTGGTAACCCTTGCTAATCTGCCGGTTCCGCCGGAAAGCGTGCCGATCAACATGCTGATCCCGATCCCCGGCTCGAAGCTTGCCAAGGCCGCTCCGGTTGATCCGATCGACTTCGTACGCACCATTGCGCTTGCGCGCATCCTCATGCCCCGTTCGCATGTGAGGCTTTCCGCCGGACGTACCGAAATGAGTGATGAGACGCAGGCGCTCTGTTTTCTGGCCGGGGCGAATTCCATCTTCGTCGGCGAGACGCTGCTGACGGCGGATAATCCGGGGGAAGATCACGATACGGCGCTGTTCCGGCGGCTGGGCCTGAAGCCGATGGCGTTGCAAACGGCGGAAGCGGGAGAGACCCGGTGAATTCGTCGGCGCTCTCCGCCTATGAGCTGAAGCTTGCCGGTCTGCACCGCAAGTCGCGCCTGCGGGCGCTAGCGCCCCGGCAGGGTATCGACTTCACCTCCAACGACTATCTCGGGCTTGCCGATGCACCCCGGCTGAAGGCGGCGATCACTGACGCAATCGAGAGCGGCGTGCCTGTGGGTGCCGGTGGTTCGCGGCTGCTTCGCGGCAACCATCCCGAACATGAGGCGCTTGAAACGGAGGCGGCGGTATTTTTCGGCGCTGAGAGGGCGATCTATTTCGGTAGCGGATTTGCCGCCAATGTCGCACTTTTTTCCGCACTGCCGCTGCGGGACGACCTCGTTCTCTACGATGCGCTGATCCATGCCAGCGTGCATGACGGCATTGCCGCCGGCAAGGCGAAGGCGGTCGCTGTGCCGCATAATCAGGTTGAGGCATTCGAACGGGAAATAAACCGATGGCGGCAGGCGGGCGGCAAAGGTCGCCCGTGGATCGCGGTGGAGAGCCTCTATTCCATGGATGGTGACCGGGCGCCGGTTGCGGCCCTTGCCGACCTCGCCGGGCGACATGGCGGCTTTCTCGTCGTCGATGAGGCGCATGCCACCGGCGTGTTCGGGCCGGGCGGGCGCGGCCTGGCCGCTGAACTGGAAGGTCGCGGTAATGTCGTGGCGCTGCACACCTGCGGCAAGGCGCTTGGTCTTTCCGGCGCGCTTATCAGTCTGCCTGCGGTTCTTGCCGATTACCTCACCAACCGCGCCCGCGGTTTCATCTATTCGACCGCGCCGTCACCGCTGATGGCGGCGGCTGTGCGGGAGGCCTTGCGGATCGTCGCCGACGAGCCCTGGCGGCGCATCCGTCTGGAAGAACTGATAAATTTGGCCAGCGAACAATTACGATCCGGGCTGGGCGTGACGCCCGGCGGCTCGCAGATATTGCCGGTGATGATTGGTGACAATGCGCGTGCACTGAAGATCGCCACGCGTATGCGAGACGGCGGCTTCGACGTGCGCGCTATCCGCCCGCCAACGGTGCCGGAAGGCACGGCACGCCTGCGCATATCCATTACGCTCAATGTCGAGGAAAGCCAGATCGCCGATATGGTCGGGCTGCTCGCCTTCGCCATGGAGGAGGAACGATGAGCCTCCGTTTCATCGTCTCGGGCACCGATACGGGTATCGGTAAGACGGTTTTTTCTGCGGCGCTTACTCACGCATTGCAAGCCCATTACTGGAAGCCGGTGCAATCCGGGCTCGAGGAAGAGACCGACAGCGAGGTGGTGGAGCGGATGGGTGGCGTGCCGCGCGCGCGCATCCTGCCGGAGGCCTATCGCCTGAAAATGCCGGCCTCACCGCATCTTTCGGCCCGCTTCGACAATGTCACGATCGAGCCCGAGCTTTTGCTGCCGCCGGAAACGGATGGGCCGCTGGTGATCGAAGGGGCGGGCGGTCTGCTGGTGCCGCTGACCGACACATTGCTGTTTGTCGATATTTTCGCCCGCTGGCGAATTCCGCTGATCCTGTGCGCCAGAACCTCACTCGGCACCATCAACCACACGCTGCTGTCGCTCGAGGCGCTGCGGCTGAGAGCCATTCCGGTGCACGGCGTGGTCTTCATCGGTGATGAGAACCGGGAAAATCAGCGCATTATCGCCGATATCGGCCGAGTTCGCTCGCTTGGCCGCTTGCCTCGCATACCGGAGATGACTGCCGAGACGCTGCACCATGTATTCGCTCAACAATTCGATCTCGCTGATTTCCTGGAGGTGCCGGCATGAGTCGTTCCCGCGTCTGGCATCCTTTTACCCAGCACGGGCTGGAACCGCCGATGAAACGCATCGTCTCGGCGGAGGGCGCCTATTTGGTAGATGAAGATGGCCAGCGGTTGTTCGATGCAATTTCATCCTGGTGGGTCATCACTCACGGCCACCGGCACCCGGCAATCATGTCCGCCATCCGCGCAGCGACCGAGACCTTCGACCAGATCATTTTCGCCGAGTTTTCGCACGAGCCGGCCGAAACGCTGGCCAAAGGGCTGATCGAACTCGCGCCTGCCGGCTTGGAACATGTGTTTTATTCCGATAGCGGTTCGACCTCGGTGGAAGTGGCGCTGAAAATGGCGCTCGGTTATTTTCACAATTGCGGTGAAAAGCGAGATCGCATCGTGGTCATGGAGCACGGCTACCACGGTGATACGATCGGCGCCATGTCGACGGGCGAACGCGGCGTGTTCAATGCTGCGTATGAACCCCTGCTATTCGGCGTCGACCGGCTTGCTTTTCCGGAAGCGGATTGTGAGCAGGAGACGCTCGACATGTTCGAAAGCTTTTGTCGTTCGGGCCGAGTCGCCGCCTTGCTGATCGAGCCGCTTATTCTCGGTGCCGGTGGCATGAAGATTTACCGCGCGGAAGTTCTCGCCGGACTGAAACAAATTGCCGAACGCTACGGTTGCCTTGTCATCGCCGACGAGGTGATGACGGGCTGGGGCCGGACAGGAACCATGTTCGCCTGCGAGCAGGCGGGAGTTTCACCGGATATTCTGTGCACCTCCAAGGGGCTGACCGGTGGCTCCCTGCCGTTGGCAGCGACCTTGTGCAGTGGCGAAATCTTCGACGCGCACTTCTCGACCGATCGCCGCAAGACCTTTTTCCATTCGAGTTCCTACACCGCCAATCCGATTGCCTGCGCTGCCGCTGTCGCCAATCTGCAGGTTTGGCGCGATGAGCCAGTGGTACAGCGCATCGGTCAACTGCAAGAAGTGCTGCGCGACAATCTCGGGCGATTTGCGGATGACAGGCGCTTCACGAACATGCGCCAGATTGGAACCATCGCAGCGCTTGATCTCGTCGTGCCCTCTGGCGGTTATCTCGCGGAGGCGGGGCCACGCATGCGGCAATTGTTCCGCGAGCGCGGGCTCATCATCCGCCCGCTCGGCAATGTGCTCTATCTGATGCCGCCCTATTGTTCGACGGCGCAAGACCTCACCCGCGCCTTTGACGCCATGGACGAAGTGGCCTCGATCGTGACTGAAGCCGCTCCGGGAGAACCCGGCGCGGCCGCGATCAAAAACCGTCTCCGAAAGGCCTGACAATGCAGACCCGTTCTTCCCGCATGGCTGGCTTCGGGCATGCCGTGCCAGCGCGATGTGTCCGCAACGCCGAGATTGAGACGCGTCTTGGGCTGGAGGCTGGCTGGATAGAGCGTCGGACGGGGATCCGCACACGTTATTGGGCGCAAGAGGGCGAGACGCTGAGCGGCCTTGCCGAAAAAGCCGGCCGCATGGCACTGGAAAACGCGAGAATTGGCGCCGAGGATATCGCACTGACATTGCTTGCGACGTCCACGCCAGACCATCTTTTGCCGCCTTCGGCCCCGCTGCTTGCGCACCGGTTGGGCCTCACACAATCCGGGGCGATCGATCTTGCCGGGGCCTGTTCCGGTTTTCTTTATGCGCTCACTCTTGCGGATGGTTTTGTCCGCACCCACGGCCGCGCGGTGCTGGTTGTTGCCGCCAATATCTTGAGCCGTCGTATCAATCCGGCGGAAAGGGCAACTGCAGTTCTGTTCGCCGATGCTGCCGGCGCCGTCGTGCTTGTCCCCTGCCGGGATGCGCAGCGCGGCCTTTTGTCTGCCGATCTCGTTTCGGATGGGAGCGGTTACGACCTGATCCAGATCGCGGCGGGCGGCAGCAGCCAGCCTTTTTCCAATGATACAGAGGCTGAAGATACCCTGATGACGATGCGGGACGGCCGCGAAGTCTTTTCCCGTGCCGTCGCAACAATGACGCAGACCTCACAGCGCGCTCTGCAACGCGCAGAAATGACGGCCACCGATATCCAGCGGTTCGTGCCGCATCAGGCCAATGCCCGCATGTTCGATGCCGTCTGCGGCAATATCGGCATCGACCGGCAAAAGACGGTACGTACAGTCGAAACCTTCGGCAACTCTTCTGCCGCCACTATTCCGCTTTCGCTTTCCGTTTCCAATGCTGAGCGGCCCATCACGGAGGGTGAAACGCTGTTATTGACGGCGGCAGGGGCGGGGATGACTGGGGGGGCGGTGGTGTATCGAGGCTAGGCCAGCTGGATACGGAAATGTCTGATTCGGATCGAGCCGCGCGTACAACGTTGGCAGATATAGGCAGAGCGCGGTGATGCAGCTCAAGTGCTCGAAACAGTTTGATTTTGTTTGGAGAAATTTGGCTGGGGAACCTGGACTCGAACCAAGATTAACGGAGTCAGAGTCCGTCGTTCTACCATTGAACTATTCCCCAAAAGCCCGAAGCGGGTTACCGCGTTCGCTTTGGTGGGTCGTCATATAGATGATTTCTTGCGAGGCGCAAGTCGAAAAAATCGAAAAATGCGTTTTCGTCGCTCTTTTGCGTCTGTCTCCTGCGTCAGAGCCGCGCACGGGTGGAGCGTGGGGTGGAGAGCAGAAGGCTGGTCTCGCTGCCGGTAATGCCAGGGACAAGGCGGATACGGCGGAGCACCGCGTCGAAATCGCTGAGAGTGGCGGCGTTAAGTTCTACGATCAGGTCCCAGCGACCGTTCGTGCTGTGAATTTCGGATATTTCCGGGAAACCGCCGAGCGTGCGGATGACGCGGTCCGTCACATGGCCTTCAATCTCGATCATCATGATGCCGCGGATCGCCGCCTCCACCGCATCGGCACGCAGGATGACGGTGTAACCGATGATAGTGCCGTCATTTTCCATTTTTTCGATGCGTGAGCGTACCGTTGCGCGCGAGGTTTCCGTCTCGATCGCCAGATCGGAAATGCTGCGTCTGCCGTTATGCCTCAAAAGGGTCACGAGCCGTTCGTCGAGATCATCCATTGGCAGCCATTCTGATAAATAGATTTGACCAAATCGATAGCCTATTTCGATAATATTGCCAATATTTGATGTTCATTCCGCCATGTCTGTGTGGTTTAGTGAGGTTATCGGTTGATGAAAGCGAGGGCTCAAATGGATATCAGGCTGATCGGTGCGCCGTTGCAAATCGGAGCCGGGCAATTGGGGTGTGAGATGGGGCCGAGTGCGTATCGCATCGCCGGTCTCACGCGGGCGCTCGAAGATCTGGGCCATCGGGTGGTGGATACCGGCAATGTGACGCCGGCGCCGCTGAGGGAGTTTAGCCACCCCAATCCGGCGGTGCATCATCTCGCTGAGACGGTGGCCTGGACCGAGGCGCTGACGGAGGCCGCCTATCGAGAAAGTGCTGCCGCCGTGCCGATCTTTCTTGGCGGCGACCACGCAATTTCCGCGGGAACCGTCGCCGGCATGGCGCGGCGGGTGGCGGAGAGTGGCCGGCCGTTTTTCGTGCTCTGGCTCGATGCCCATACTGATTACCACACGCTTGAAACGACGCGCAGCGGTAACCTGCATGGCACGCCGGTCGCCTATTTCAGTGGTCGCGACGGATTTTCGGGTTACTTTCCGACGCTCTCCCATGCAGTTCCTGAGGAAAATATCGGCATGATCGGCATCCGCAGCGTCGATCCAGCCGAGAGAGCCGCACTGGAAGACAGCGGCATCACCGTTCACGACATGCGCTCGATAGACGAGCATGGTGTCGCGGTTCTGCTGCGCGCGTTCCTTGCGCGGGTGCAGGCGGCAAACGGCCTGTTGCATGTCAGTCTCGATGTCGATTTCCTCGAACCGTCGATCGCGCCTGCGGTCGGCACCACGGTTCCGGGTGGGGCGACGTTCCGTGAGGCGCATCTGGTGATGGAGATGCTGCATGATAGCGGGCTTGTGTGCAGTCTCGATCTCGTGGAGCTTAACCCGTTTCTCGATGAGCGCGGCAGGACGGCGACGCTGATGGTCGACCTGGCTGCCAGCCTGATGGGCAAGCGGGTTATGGACCGCCCGACGCGGGCCGGCTAAGGGGGATGATGCAATGACGATTATACCGAACCTTAATATCGTACCTTTCGTCAGCGTCGATCATATGATGAAACTCGTGCTGCGCGTGGGGATCGATACGTTTCTGCGCGAACTTGCCGACGTCGTGGAAGAGGATTTCCGCCGCTGGGAAAGTTTCGACAAGACGCCGCGCATCGCATCGCATTCCCAAGAGGGCGTCATCGAGCTGATGCCAACCAGTGATGGAACGCTGTATGGCTTCAAATATGTGAACGGCCATCCGAAAAACATGAAGGAGGGCCGCCAGACGGTGACTGCTTTTGGGGTGCTTTCCGATGTCGGCAACGGCTATCCACTGCTCCTGACCGAAATGACCATTCTGACGGCGCTGCGCACCGCTGCTACTTCGGCTGTCGCTGCAAAACACCTAGCCCGCAAAAATGCCCGCTCGATGGCCATCATCGGTAATGGCGCGCAGAGCGAGTTCCAGGCGCGGGCCTTCAAGGCTATTCTTGGCATCGACACGGTGCGGCTTTTCGATATCGACCGGACCGCCAGCGAAAAATGCGCCCGCAATCTTGTCGGGCAGGGCTTTACCATCGAAATTTGCGATAGTGCGCAGGGCGCAGTGGAAGGTGCAGATATCATCACCACCGTCACGGCTGACAAGCAATATGCGACAATCCTGACCGACAACATGGTTGGCCCCGGCATTCACATCAATGCCGTCGGCGGCGATTGTCCCGGCAAGACGGAACTGCACCGGGACATTCTGCTGCGGTCGGACATTTTTGTCGAATACCCACCGCAGACGCGCATCGAAGGTGAAATCCAGCAATTGCCAGCGGACTACCCTGTCACAGAACTATGGCAGGTCATATCGGGTGAAAAGCACGGGCGGGTAAACGACAGGCAGATCACGCTGTTCGACAGCGTCGGTTTCGCGACCGAGGATTTTTCGGCGCTGCGTTATGTGCGCTCGAAACTGGCCGCCACCGGGCTTTACACGGAGCTGGATCTGCTGGCCGATCCGGATGAGCCGCGCGACCTGTTTGGAATGCTGTTGCGCTGCGAGGCGGCTCTCGCCTGAGAGGACGTTCAACCGGAATGACGTCAGCCAGCCCGCCTGCGTTCCCTGCGGGCAACGGCATGTTCCCGCCAGATGGTGAAGAGACCGGCGGCGATCACGATTGCAGCACCCAGAACCATGTTGGATGTCACGACCTCGCCATAGATGGTGACGCCGATGATGGAGACGAGCACGAGCTGGTAATAGGAAAACGGCTGCACCGAGGCCGCATCCGCCAGCTCGAATGCCTTGATCAGGCAATAATGGCCGCTCATGCCGGTAATGCACAGCGCCAGCATCCAGCCCCAATCCTGGGGTGCAAGGCTAACCCAATAAAACGGACCCACCAGCGTCAGTGCTGCCGCACCGGCCACGCCGGTATAAAAGAAGCTCGTCATCGCTGAATCGCTCTTGCTGCCAAGGCGGGTCAGGACGCTGTAGAGCGCAAGCATGAAGGCGGCGATGAAAGTGATCAGCAGGCGGTTGTCGAACCCTTCGCCATCAGGTTTCAGAATGACGAGAACGCCGACGAAGCCGACAAAAATGGCGCACCAGCGCCGCCAGCCCACATGTTCGCCAAGCAACGGCACGGACAGTGCGGCGACGATCAGCGGCGCCGAAGCGAGGATGGAGTGGCTGTGCGCCAGCCCGACAACGGCGAAGGAGAAAATGGAAAAAACAATCTGCACGGCAAGAAGGACGCCGCGGCTGATCTGCAGCCACGGACGGTTTGCCATGACAGCGCCCCGAATGCCGCCAGAGGACCTTGCAGCCATCAACAAAACGAAGACGGCGAAGGCCCAGTATCGAAGCATGGCGACGAAGACGGGCGGATAAGAACTGCCAAGATGTTTGGATATGCCATCCTGCGCTGCAAAGATCGTGAATGCTATGAGCGCATAAAGATAACCGGTCTTGGGTGATGGCATAAATAAACCACTGTCCGGCTGTTGCCGGCAAAAAGAGGATTCGGCGTGAATAAGGTGAATAGCAGCCATATGGTCTGGCCGTATCTTGTCAGACAACCTTATTTTCCGAATAGCTGCCATGCAAGTCCGAAGACTGCCTCTGCCCGGTCAAGTTCACGGGTGGCGCCGATGCTGGCGAAAGCTTTGCGAATAGCTGTTTTCCTGTCCGCCATGCGTTAACGCACCGCGGACAGGATGTCGGTTACGGAGTGATTTCCGCGTCGATCAGCCGATCGTCACGGCCGCCTTCGAGGTGACGGATTTCAGCGCAGCGTCGGCCAGTTTCAATGCGATCAGCCCATCCTTGATGGAGGGTGACGGAGCTACATTGTTTTCGATGCAATCGATGAAAGCGGTAATTTCCGCCGCGTAGGCCGCCGTATAACGCGTCATGAAGAAATCATGCAGCGGCGGGCGGGTGTAGCCCTCAGCATTGGCGATCTCGATGGAGACCGGCCGCTGGTTCTCGGCCGCAGCCGAACCGAGCGAACCATGCACTTCGATACGCTGGTCATACCCATAGGTCGCGCGTCGCGAATTCGAAATGCTGGCTTGCCTGCCGCTTTTCGTCGTCAGAATGATGCTGGCGCTATCGAAATCGCCGAGTGCACCGATCTCCGGATTGACGAGAACGGAACCGGTGGCGAATACGCTTTCCACTTCCTCGCCGAGCAGGAACCGCGCCATGTCGAAATCATGAATAGTCATGTCACGGAAAATGCCGCCGGAAACCTTGATGTATTCGGCTGGCGGCGGGCCGGGATCGCGGCTGGTGATGGTCACCATTTCGACCTTGCCGATGCGGCCATCCTCGATTGCCTTGTGCACGGCCTGAAAATGCGGATCGAAACGCCGGTTGAAACCGAGCATCACCTTTGCACCGGTTTCCTCAACCACCTTGGCGCAGGCTTCCGCACGGGCCACATCCAGATCGACGGGTTTTTCGCAGAAGATGGCCTTGCCGGCACGGGCGAAACGCTCAATCAGATCGGCATGGGTGTTGGTCGGCGTGCAGATGATGACGGCGTCGATCGTCTTGTCAGCCAGAACCTCGTCGATTGTGCTGACCTTGCACTGCGCTTCGCGGGCGATTGCTTCCGCAGCACCGGCAACGGCGTCCACAACGGCCACCAGCTTCGCACGGCTGTCGGTGGTGATCGCCTTGGCGTGGACCTTGCCGATCCGTCCAGCGCCGAGCAGTGCCAATTTCGTAACCATCTTTCCTCCGGTTCCTCACACCCGTCTTCCACTCCCGGAAAGACAGAATATGAACGCAAACAATGTTTCGATATGGAATATATGTTCTATTTTGCTAGATCGACATCGGAGGCGTGTCAAGCGTTTTGACGACGGGCAGGGCAGCGGAAATCATCTCTTCGGGAGGTTGCGCAGCACGGGTGAGCGCTGCGTTGAGAAAGCGTTGAAACGGGAATAAAGTCCTGACCGGCAGTCAGTCGACAGAGGGTGCGAGGACCTCCTGTTGGGGAAGCGCATAAACCTCGACCGGGGTTTCAAGGCCGCGCAGAAGCCATGGGCCGAGATTGTCCAGCTTGTCCTCGTGTCCGGCCATACGGACAAATTCTTCGGAAAACAGGACGTTGCGGCCGGTTTCCTTGGTCAGGGTTTCAAGCCGTGATGCGATGTTCACGGCCGGACCGATGACGGTAAAATCGAGGCGGGTTTTCGAGCCGATATTGCCATACATGACATCGCCAACATGGACGCCGATGCCGTAACCCAGAGGGTCATGGCCTTTCTGGCAATTGATGTCGTTGAGGGCAACGAGACTTTTCTGTGCGCTGGCAATGGCTTTCAGCAGGTTTTCACAAGCCTGTGGATCGCTGAGCGGGAAAATCGCCAGCAGCCCATCGCCCATGAATTTCAGGATTTCACCACCGAATTCCTCGATCGGATCGCACATCGCGTCGAAATAACCGTTCAGCAATTCGATCACATCATCGCGCGGCCAGAGGTCGGAAATATGGGTGAAGTTGCGCAGGTCGCAGATCAGGATCGCCGCGCCGACCGTTATGCCGCTGCCGCGCGTCGTTGCGCCATTGAGGATTTTTTCGCCCGCATGCGGCCCGACATAGGTCTCCAGCAGGGTGCGCGTCATGCGGTTTTTCAGGCGAATTTCGCTGACCAGTGCGAGCGCCGGTAGCAGGTTTTTCAACGCAAGGACTTCCGCTTCCAAAAAGCCACCGGGCCGATCGCTGGAAAAAGTGGCGACATGGCGCTTGCCGAACGTATGTTCGATCGGCCAGGCGAAATAATCCGTCAGCCCGTCGGCGCGCAATTCCTCATAGATCGGATAAGCGGATGGCTCGATTTCGTCGCCGGTCAGCCGGTGGCGGATTTCGGTTGCGCCCTGATGGATGTCGTTGATGGGGCTGTTCAGATATTCGGGCGAGCTCTCCGCCCCATAGCCATAGGTGGTGATCTCGGCCGACGATATGCCGGCCTTCCACAGGATGCGCGCGCCAAGCCATTGCGGGTGACGAATGCGGAAGGCAAGTGCGCCCCGCGCTATGGAAATTCCACTTTCGCGCAACCTGCTACACAGCTCGAAGAATATCTCATCGATAAAGCGCTCGTCCTTTGTGCCGGTGACGAGCCAGTCGAGAATTTCCGTTTTCTCCGTTGGCCACAATTCATCCAATGCTGAAGAAACCCGTTCTTCGGTGTTAAGGCTGAGTGTCATGGCAGGATTCCGGAAATTATTGGTGCTCTCGCGCAGGCGGGCCACATGGCGAACATGTCCCGTGCGGACATCATGTGGTGCCGGATAACGGAAATGTTAAGAGAGCGGAGCGGAAAATGTTCCGGAGAGACTTGTAGCGTTCAAACCGCTACGCGCGCCGCCCGGATGTTGCGTGAACATCGTCCCCGGCGGCGCTGAGATTTGGTTCGGATCGTTGTGAACGATCAGATAACGGTTTCGACTGGAATATGCAGGGCGGCGGCAACGCGCCTGATGCGCAGAGGATCGCTGTCTGAGCCGTCTTCCAAGGCGCGGATTTCATTGGCTGTCAGGCCGCAGGTGATGGCAAGCTGATCGACCGTATATCCGGCGAGATTGCGCGCCATCAGGACTTTTCGGGCGAAAGGAGCATCTGTTTCCTGATCGGAATCGAGTTGTGAGACTGAAATTGTCATTTTTTGCATCTCCCTCATGGTGGACACTTTAATGCGGATGGCAAAGAAAGGTTGCCGGAGCCGAATGCGACCGCGTTACCGGAGAAAAATCGTGTTGCAACGCAGCGAGAACATAGCCGCTTCATCCACCTACGCAATAGTTAAATTTTGTTAAGATTCGTGATCGCAGGATTCCTGCGGGATTCATCGCAGGAACAAGGGGTTGAGAAAAATACTATTTTTCCGGGGTTTAGGCGGATGAAGACTAGCGGCTTGTGCTACAGCATGCCCCAGGCACGGAAGCGGCCGCGGCCCGTAACCTCCCTCAACTCCAGTTGATTGGCGAGCCCTATCGCGCCCTGCGGCGTGGTGCCGAGTTCCCTGACGATCATGGCCGCCGAAACCACCGGCCGGGAGACGACAAGCTCCACCAGCTCTGGAAGACGCGAAGACGAGCGTCGGCCGGCCAGCTTGCGCATCATGCGTTCTCTGGCGTGGGTCAGCCTGTCATGTTCCTTCATGCTGGCCAGCGCCGCCTCGTAAAAGCTGTCGAGAAGGGCGACTAGGCGTTGCGTCTGGTTTCTGGCGTGCCGGCGCTCGCGCGGGACGGCACGAAGACCAGCGCTGAGCGCCGGCAGGTGGTCGGGAGAGACAGCCCCGTCGCGCAGAAAAGCGGCGGCCATGAGCCTGCCGAGCCAGGGGCTGCGTTGCAGAACCTCGATCATATTCCAGGCATCCAGCAGGATTGCGGTGCGCAGGATCGGGGGCAACTCCTCCGTCTGGCCAAGGACCTGCCGCCATTCCTTCAGCCTTTCCTCCTCGTCCCAGTCGGGATCGTTGATCATCGGATGGGCCTCTTCCCGATGTGTCACCGGCGCAAGGGTGGTGCCGGCGGTGATCGCGTCCAAAGTCGCGGCGCTTCGCGCCAGAAGTGCGTCCAGCTCGGAAAAGGCCCCGTCCAGCGGTGTCTCGCCTTCTGCATCAGCCTCTTCGTTGCCGGAATGATCCACCGTTTCCGGGGCAAATGCCGTCGCGTCGGCGGCAATTCCCATTCTTCCGCGCAGACGGGAAAGGCCTGGTGCAGTGAAGGCCCAGCCTGGCGCGTTTGAAAAAATCAGCCGCCTTGAGCGGACGATCCGGTGCGCCGCCGTCATTTCATGGGTTGGCGCCCGCACATCCATATGGGCGTCATGCAGGACCAGATCTTCCATATGGACAAGTTCGCCATCAACCCACATGGAGGAAATCGCGTCGGTAAAGTCCTGCCTTTCGATGAAGCCGTGTTTCATCGGCGACCGGCTTATCCTCTCATCCAGTCGTGCCAGCGCTTCACCCGCGCGCGCGGCGGGGATGAGAAGCTTTTCGATATGGATGTCCGATGTATCGTAAATCATTGATATTTTTTAGTTTGAGCACGGCCGGGTGACAAGGCGTATTAGAATGGTCCGGCGCGGAAGATGGCGAGTAGACGCTGCCATTGCCATGCTGCGATGCGGCGTAAACTTGCGCATTGCAATATGGCGGGTATATACCCCCTCCGAGAGCGACAAATTATCACACCTTCCGTTCGCCCTTCCACCTCCAGGCGAGATGAATTGGAGTTTACCGTGAATATTATGGCAAATGGTCCCGCTACGGCACCGGATCAGAAAACCCGTTTGAAATCCATTATCGGCGGATCGGCGGGCAACCTCGTCGAATGGTACGACTGGTACGTTTATTCGGCCTTCACCCTTTATTTCGCGCCGGTGTTTTTCCCTTCCGGAAACCAGACCGCCGAATTGCTGAGCGCGGCCGCCGTTTTTGCCGTCGGATTTCTGATGCGGCCCATCGGTGCGTGGTTCATGGGAACCTATGCCGACCGCAAGGGCCGCAAGGCCGGCCTGACCTTGTCCGTTACCTTGATGTGCCTCGGCTCGCTGTTGATCGCAATTACACCCGGCCACGAGACGATCGGCATTGCAGCGCCTGCCATTCTGGTGTTTGCCCGCCTGCTGCAGGGCATCAGCGTCGGCGGTGAATATGGCGCCAGCGCGACCTATCTCAGCGAAATGGCCGGCAAGAACCGTCGCGGCTTTTTCTCCAGTTTCCAGTACGTGACGCTGATTTCCGGCCAGCTTCTGGCGCTGGCGGTGTTGCTGGTTCTGCAGCGGGTTCTGACACCCGAGCAGCTCGGCGCCTGGGGCTGGCGCATTCCCTTCTTCATCGGTGGCGTTCTTGCAATTGCGGTGTTTTACATCCGTCGCGGCCTTGCCGAGACGCAGTCCTTTGAAAATGCCAAGGCGGGCAACGCGGACAAGCCGAAATCGAGCGGATGGGCGCTGTTCAAGCATTATCCGCGGGAAGCGATGATGGTCATGGCGCTGACATCAGGCGGCACGCTCGCCTTTTACGCCTACACGACCTATCTGCAGAAATTCCTCGTCAATACCTCCGGCTTCAGCAAGGAAAGCGCGACCGAAATCACCACGGCAGCCCTCTTTGTCTTCATGCTGTGCCAGCCGATTGCCGGTGCGCTGTCGGACAAGGTGGGTCGCAAGCCGCTGATGGTCGGCTTCGGCATTCTTGGAACGCTGTTCACCTATCTCATCTTCACGACGCTGGCGACGACAACCGACCCGATCATGGCTTTCGCTCTCGTTCTGGTCGGCCTGTTGATCGTCACCGGCTACACTTCCATCAATGCGGTGGTGAAGGCGGAAATGTTCCCCGCCCACATCCGGGCGCTTGGTGTGGCTCTGCCCTACGCGCTGGCGAACACGATTTTCGGTGGAACGGCAGAATTCGTAGCCTTGAAGTTCAAGCAGATCGGCCACGAAAACTGGTTCTTCTGGTACGTTACGATCATGATTGCGCTGTCGCTGGTGGTTTATGTGAAGATGCGCGATACGCGCGACCATAGCCATATTCACGAGGATTGAGCGGCCACAATAATACCAGCGAAAGCCCCGCCCCCTGGCGGGGCTTTTTGTTTTCAGCGCATTCCGGCGTCTTCGACCGGAAGCACGATGCGGGCCTCAAAACCGTCCTGTCTGCCGGGTGCGGGGGAGGATAGCACGAGTTCGCCGCCAATCTGTTCCATCAGGCTTCTGACGATAGCGAGGCCAAGCCCGGTGCCATCAGCCTTGGACGGGCCTCGGACAAAGCGCGTCGTCAGTTTGGGAAGAAGCGCCTTGTCGATCGCCGCGCCGGAATTGACGATAAGGATCGTACCGTCCTCTTCGGCCAGTATGTGCACCGGGCTTTCCGCCGGACTGTGGATCAGGGCGTTTTCGAGTAGGTTGCGGATGATGATGCCGAAGGCATCCGTGCCCAGCTTGCAGTTCAGGCCGCCTTCGCAGCGATTCGTGAAGCGGATGCGGGACGTGCCGATCGCCGTTCTGCTCATATCGTCGATGATGAGCTCGAGAATGGGGATGAGGTCGGTCGCCGTGTCTGTTACCCCGATCCTTGCTTCCGCGCGCGACATCTGCAGCAGTTTTTCGGCGAGATGGCCGAGATGCATCAGGGCTTTCTCGATATTTTCCACGCGCGGTGCAAGTTCAGGCGGAATATCGGCGTGCAGCCGCTGCGCCTGCGCCAGCGCGCCGGCAATCGGCGTGCGCAATTCATGGGCGCTGTTGGCGGTGAACTCCCTTTCCGCTTCGATTGTCGATCGCAGCCGCCTCAGCAGCAGATTAACCGAGCGGGCAATCGGGTGAAGTTCAGCCGGAAACGGCAGGGTTTCCAGTGGCGCGAGATTGCCGCCGTCTTTTTTCCCGATCTCGTCGCGCAAGGTCTGTATCGGTTGCAGGGTTTTGCGCACCACGAAGATAACGGCAAAGATGCTGGCGGGGATAAGAATGAGAACGGGCAGCAAAATTGCAGTGCCGGCTTCCTCGATTGCCTCACGCCGGTTGGCGAAGGCATCTGCGACCTGAAGGAAGTAATTCCCGTCCGGTGTCGCCACCGTGTAGATGCGCTGGGTCGCCGTTTCAGAAAAACCGGGGTCGAGAGAGACCTCGAAAGGTTCGGTCGAACTGTCATGTGAATGAAGGACGACCTGTCCTTCCCGGTCGCGAACCTGATAGGTCAGATATTCCGCCGCATGTGCAGACTGGTTGAGTTTTTGCGAGGCGGGGCCCGTGTTGTTTTCCCTGAGATCGTCCACCAGCAGTGGCAGCAGTCTTTCGGCTGTTTCCTCAACGCCAGCGTCGAAAATTTCAGCGAACTCGTCCTGCATCACCATGACGCCTAACCCGCAGGCGATAAACCAGGATATGGCGACAACGCTCGTCAGCGCCGTGACGAGCTTGCGGGTCATGCTGGTTGGTCTGGCCATTTCTGTCTACCTGATGGTGTAGCCGACGCCGCGCACGGTCTCGACGCGGTCATGGCCGATCTTCTTGCGCAGCCGGCTGATATAAACCTCGACCGTATTGCTTTCTATTTCCGCGCCGAATTCATAGAGCGTGTCGTGCAGTTGAGATTTAGAGACGACCGCACCGGGATGCTCGACCAGCTTTTCCAGCACGGCCCATTCTCTGGCGCTGAGCGTTTGCGCTGTTCCGTCAACGACGATATTGCGCGCCACCTGGTTGATTTCGATGCCGGGCAGGCGAATGACGGGGGCGGAGCGCCCCTCGTAACGCCGCGAGACCGCCAGCATGCGTGCCGAAAGCTCGTTGAGATCGAAGGGCTTGACCAGATAGTCGTCCGCACCGGCATTCAGTCCGGCAATCCGGTCGGACACCTGGTCGTGCGCCGTCAGAATGATCACCGGCGTCGAGTCATCGCGGTTGCGCAGTGATTGCAAAAGGGTGATGCCATCGCCATCCGGCAGCCGCATGTCGAGCAGGATGAGCCCGTAGGCCATGGTCAGCGTCGCCGCCGTGGCGTCGTCGAGCAACTTAAACCAGTCGACGGCGTGGCCTGCCGCGGCGACATGGTCTCGCAGCGCCTCTCCCAGCACATGATCGTCTTCAACAAGCAGAACCCGCAAGACAGCTCCTTTATCGCGTCGTCTTGCGTATCGCTTTCACGGGATAAGCGTCAAGCACTGTATGTTCAGCTATTCTGGCGCTGGGTGCAGCCGCCGAACACGTCCTGCGCGGAATCGTAGACGGAGGTGGAGACGTTCATCATTCCAAGGATACTGTGGAAATAATTGTCGTGCGAGCGCCCGCCCTTTGCTGCGCCTTTTGCAAGGCATGCGCGATCCAGCCCCATTGATTTGGCGAAATCATCATCGAACCAGACGAGAAACGGCACATGGGTCTGCTGGTCGGGTGCCAGCAGATAGGGTGCGCCGTGCAGATAGACGCCGTTTTCGCCAAGCGATTCACCATGGTCCGAGGCGTAGATCATCCCCGTCGCCAGCGTGTTGGAGCGTGCCTTCAGCTTGTCGATCACGGTCGACAGGAAATGATCGGTGTAGAGAAGCGTGTTGTCATAGGAATTCACGATTTGCGCGTCCGTGCAATTGCCAAGCTCAGCGGTTCGACAGTCCGGGGTGAACTTCCGGAATTCGTCTGTGTAACGCAGATAGTAGGTCGGCCCATGGCTGCCCATCTGGTGCAACACGATGACACTGTCCTTCTTGACGTTATCGAGCCATGCGTCGAGCTTGTCGAAGAAGATATCGTCGCGGCATTCTCCGCCAGTGCAGAAGCGGGTGTCGTTGGTGGAAGGCAGGTCGAAAAAGGGAATGCGGTCGGCCACGTTCTTGCTGCCGGTGTTGTTGTCCAGCCAGGTTGCACCGACACCGGCATGGACAAGAACATCCATGACGTTCTCGTTGGCGAGCGCCTTGTTGTGGCTATACTCAGAACGCGGGAATTTCGAGAACATGCAGGGAATGGAAATCGCCGTCGCAGTGCCGCAGCTGGTTGTATTAGGGAAATAGATCACGTCGCGCTTTGCCAGTTCCGGGTTGGTGTCGCGCCCATAGCCGTTCAGGGAAAAGTTCGCAGCGCGCGCGGTCTCACCAGCCACGATGACGGTGATGCGTGGCTTGTGGATGCCACCCAGCGCCGGCAGGATTTTCGCATCCTTGCCGATCGGGCTCACCTGTATGTCAGCTTCCTTTTCCGCCTGCGTCAGATAGTGAATGGTGGATATGATCGGCGACAAGGGATTGACGCTTTTGACGATATCCTTGTGCTGGCGCACGGCGGTGGTGAATGTTTTGGAATTCGCAAAGCTGATGATGCCGGCAACGGTGAGGCAGATCAGGATGCTGACGGTGTTCCACAGCAACTTGTCGATGATCGGCCGATGCCGAACCCGGACGGCGGCGATGACGAGCGACGGCACCAACCCATAGATCGTCAGATGCCAGAAAAGGCCAGGTGTCATCAGATTGCCCGCTTCCGCGCGCGTGGTCTCCACGGCGTTGCGGATCATGTCGCTGTCGATGATGATGCCGTAGCGGTCCATGAACCATGAAGCCGCCGCGGCCGCGAATATCAGCAAGATAAGAAACGGCTTGATGAGATATTTGGCGGAAAAAATGGTGATGAGCGCACCGAAAAGCGCCGCTATGGCGACATAAAGCGCGACGATGGCAACCGGATAGGCGGAAAGATAGGTGTGAACCTTCGACCAGAATGTCCGGTTCGTGAAAAACAGCAGATAGGCCGCCGTCAGCAGGCTGAGCGGCACGCTGCCGATCTCCGGACGATACGTTATTGTTCCCGTCGCTTTCGCGGTAAAAAGAGCCACTGCCAGATCCACCAGATTTCCGATAGGCCGGCGGCAACGAAAAAGGGGCGGGAACGCCGCTGTCCAAGCTGCCGCATGGGCCGATCAATGGCGGATGCTTCATTTTGCTGACATCAACCTGAAAGCTTGTCATGAAAGTGTCACACTCCTTGGTGGGCTTCTGGCGAGGGCTGCGTTTCAGATCGAGGAGATCAGCCGGCGATGGAGCGCTCAATTGAGCCCCAGAATGCCTGTGGCGGTGGTGCGGGTTGCAAATATGCGGGTGGCCCTGACCGGCAGCAGGCTGCCTGCGGGCAGGTTCTGGAAGGTCACCGTCGCGCCGGAAAGCAGGGTCAGGCAGAGATGACCACCATTGCCCACATAGATGGCGCGCGTGGGGGAAGGAAGCGGGTTCGTATCATCAGGAACAACCTCGAAAGCATGGGATGCCGGGGATTCGAGGCCTGCGGCGTGGTGTTCGTAAGTCTCAGCCATTGCTGTCTCCCGTAAATCGAAATCTGCCGCGATTATACGGTGCGCCGCGGCTGCGGGGAAAAGCGGGAACAGAAAATATCCGGACGGGATTTAGGCCTTGCTTCCGGTTTGCCGAAAAGAGCGCCATTCTTTCCGTAATCTCATGTGGTTGCGTCGCTTGGCCTGTTGCCACCGATGCCGCGGAAACGGACGATGACGGGTTTTTCGTCCACGGGATCGGCAGCCGGGTCGTGGATATTCAGCGCATGGGCGGGTGCGGTCGCGTCAATTGCGGGTATGGAGAATGAAGGCCCTGACGGCGGGAGAGGCTTCCGTTTTCCGGTGGGCGATGGCGAGGTCGGAAGTCGTGGCGCTTGCTGCAAGCGGCACGTAGCGCACGCCGGGCAACCGCAGACAATCGAGCGAGCGCGGCACCAGCGCCACACCGAGGCCGATCGCCACCATGCTGGTAATGGTGGTGTAATCCCGGCCTTCCGGGCTTATCGTTGGCTGGAACCCGGCCTCGTTGCAGGCTTCTATCGTATTGTAATGAAAGCCGACATCCGGCGGCTGCCGCGGTGTGATGAAGGTCTCGTCGGCAAGGTTCTTGAGGTCGACCTGCAGCGCAAAGGCCAGGGGATGGTTTTCAGGAAGTGCGGCCACCAGCGGTTCGCGCAGAACCACATGGGTTGTGACACCTTCCGGAACGGGCGCAGGCGGGCGGATGAAGGCAAAATCCAGATTTCCGTCGGCGATCTTGGCGAGTTGCAGCCGCATCTCCATCTCGATCAGTTGCAGTTCCACATCGGGATGAGAGGCGCGGAAACTGGCGATGGACTGGATCATCAGGCCGGAATAGGCGGCCGAAGCGACATAACCGATGGAGATGCGGCCCGTCTCGCCGCGATCGACGCGTTTAAGCGCCGCAAGTGTCGCCTCGGCATTGGCGAGAATTTTGCGGGCATCCTCATAAAGAAGCTGGCCAGGCGTGGTGAGCTTCACCGATCGCCGTGTCCGGTCAAGCAACGGCATGCCGACGATCTGCTCGAGCGCCATGATCTGCTGGCTCAAACCCGGCTGGGCAATGCCGAGGCGGGCGGCGGCGCGCTCGAAATTGCGCTCATCCACCAGCGTGGTGAAATAGCGCAGGTGCCGCAGCTCGAACGCGTCCGCCCGGTTTGCCGGTTTCCTGCCCATCATCACTGCCTTTCCTGACGGATTTGAATAATTCCAAGCTATTATCCGTAAGAATTTTCATAATCAGTAGTTCTGAAAAAATCCAGTTTCACTTATTGGATCACAATCCGCTCCTTGCGTAATAAGATGACTTAAATTCTCCAGAAAAATAACCGTCTCATGGCGGCGCGGTTGATGAAGGGTCTTGGCGTGCAGGGAAAATCTAAACACATTTCCATTCTGGCGGGCGGTTGCGCTGCCATCGCCTATGTGGCGTTCGTCACCTCCGGCGTTGCCCTTGCGCAGGAAGCCGGAACGACGGTGCTGCAGACCATCACCGTGGACGGCGCGAAAAATCAGGACTCCAAGGCGCCGGTGAAGGGCTATGTGGCAAAAACCAGCGCCAGCGCCACCAAGACGGGGCGATCCCTGATCGAGACGCCGCAATCGGTTTCCGTCATCACCAGGGATCAAATGGATGCGCAGAATGTCCGTAATCTCAGCGAGGTGCTGAATTATGTGCCTGGCGTCGTCGCGCAGCCGTTTGGGGCGGATCCACGTTTCGATGCGCCGCGCATTCGCGGCTTTCAGGGTAACCAGCTGCAGTTCCTCAACAGTCTGCGGCTGATGCGCACGGCCGGTGCGCCGTCTTATGAGGTCTACGGTCTGGAGCGGGTGGAAGTCATTCGCGGGCCGGCCTCGGTGCTTTACGGTCAGGGTAATCCCGGTGGCCTCATCAATCTCATCAGCAAGCGGCCGACTTTCGAGCGTTTCGGCGAAGTCGGAGCGCAGATCGGCAGCTTCGATTATTACCAATCGATGTTCGATATTGGTGGGCCGGTCGCGGATAGCGACAGTTTTGCCTATCGCCTGACCGGCCTTGCCCGCAACGCCCATCTTCAGACGGACAATCTGCAGAACGATCGTTATTTCATCGCCCCGGCGCTGACATGGCAGCCCGACGAGGATACGAAACTGACGGTTCTCGCCTCCTATCAGCACGACAATCCGAGTTCGCCGTCTGGCCTGCCGCCGGCGCTGACCTATCTGAGACCAGGCAATATGCTGGACCGCAGCTTTTATGTCGGCGATCCCTCTTTCGATACCTCAAGCCGCAAGTTCACTAATATCGGCTATGAGTTCGAGCACCGTTTCGACGAGACCTTCACCTTCCGGCAGAATGCGCGTTATTCCAATTTCGACTGGTCCTACCGCGCGCTCGGCATGTCTTCGACCAGCGGCGGCATGATCGGCAATCTCATCCGCCGCAATGCGACGTTCCAGGATGAATTGCTGAACACCTTCAACATCGACAACAGCCTGCAGGCGGAGTTCTCCACGGGACCAGTCGACCACACCCTGCTTGTCGGGCTGGATTACCGCTATTTCGACAATAACGTCAAAACCGAATTCTGGGCCGCAACGCCGCTCAATCCCGTCAATCCTGTTTATGGCGGGCCAATTAGTCTCACCTCGCGCACGCTTTATGCCGATGTGAAGACGGATATTTCCCAGATCGGTCTTTATGCGCAGGACGAGATGGCCTTTGAGAACTGGCGGGTCACCGCCGGTCTGCGGCAGGATTGGGCAAGCACCGGCGGCACGACGTTCAACGGAACGACCTACCGCACTCTCGACAAGGACGACCATAAGCTGACGGGCCGTGTCGGGGTCAGCTATCTCTTCGATGGCGGCATCGCGCCGTATGTCAGCTACGCGACCTCCTTCGAGCCCGTGCCGCAGCCGGCTGTCGGTGATGCGCCGAAACCGACCACGGGCGAACAATGGGAAGCGGGCATCAAATATCAGCCCGAGGGCTTTGACGGTTTCTTTTCCGCGGCGATCTACGATCTGAAACAGAAGAACGTCACGACGACGGTGGGCGGGGTGACGCAGCAGATGGACGAGGCGCAGGTGAGAGGCCTCGAACTGGAAGGCGTCGCAAGCCTTGCAGACGGGCTCGACCTGCGGGCGGCCTATACCTACATGGACAGCGAGGTCTCCGGCCGTGTGAACAACGGCAAGGAGCTGGATAGTACGCCCCGGCACGCCGCCAGCCTCTGGCTCGACTACACCTTCCCGGAAGATACGGCGCTTGAAGGTTTCGGCATCGGCGGCGGTGTCCGTTATGTCGGAAAACGTTATGGCGATGCGGCCAATGCCTTCGAAATGAAGGGCCTCGCCCTGCTCGATCTCGGCGTGCATTACGAGAAGAACGGCTACCGCGCCTCGCTTCTGGTGCAAAACTTGACTGATAAAGAATATATTTCTAGTTGCTCCACTTTCGGATGCTATTACGGTGACGGCAGAACCGTTATGGGCAAGCTGACCTACCGTTGGTAACGCCATATTAAAGTGAAGCAGCAGGGGCATGACGCGTAAGGATCGATGGATTTCCCCCCTCTGGGGGCGGCGGGAATTTTTAAGCCTGCTCGCCGCCTCGGCTCTTGCGGGCAAGGCGCGGGCAGCAGTGACGCCGCGCATCGCCGCCATCGACTGGGCCATGCTGGAAACATCTGTGGCGCTCGGCGTCATGCCGGTGGCGGCGACCGAACTCATCCAGTTCCGGTCCGGCGCGGTCGAGCCTGATATCCCTGAAACCGTCGCCGATCTCGGCCTGCGCGGCGCTCCGAATTTCGAGCTTCTGCAGCTCACCCGGTCGGAGCTCATTCTGATTTCGCCTTTCTACACACGTTATACCGGCAGGCTGGAAGCGATCGCCCCCGTCTTTTCACTGCCCTTTTACGTGAAGGGTGAGCCGCCTTTCGAAAAGGCGCTGGCGGCGGTCACCGCGCTTGGTGAAAAGCTCGGGCGGGCCGAAGAGGCGCGCAAGGTTCTGGGTGAAACGGAAGCGGCACTGCACGCCATGCGGGCCCGTCTTGCCGGGTTTTCCGCACGGCCGACCTATGTCATCAACATAGGCGACGCCCGGCATTTTCGTGCCTTTGGTGCGGATAGCATGTTCGGGGATGTTCTTGGCCGTCTGGGGCTGACCAATGCCTGGGTGGATCGGTCGCAATTCACCTTCGCGGCCCCGGTGCCGCTTGAAAACCTCGCCGCCTCATCCGATGCGCGCATCGTCATCGTCTCCGATATTCCGGTGGAGGCGCGGGAAACTCTGCGCAACAGCGCCATCTGGCGCGCGCTGCCTGCCGTTCGGGAAAATCGGGTGGTGACGCT
The DNA here is from genome assembly GCF_053522105.1 of Agrobacterium sp. 22-3639C2. Lineage (NCBI taxonomy): Bacteria > Pseudomonadati > Pseudomonadota > Alphaproteobacteria > Hyphomicrobiales > Rhizobiaceae > Agrobacterium > Agrobacterium sp. 22-3639C2. The sequence goes on from NZ_JBNWDB010000007.1 coordinate 89,609, forward strand.
TGCCAATGTCGGCCCCTATGGCGGCATCACCGCCGGCATGCGTTTCGCGAGGCTTCTGACCGAAGCGCTCTTGGCACGGGGAGAAGCCTTGTGACGGCGCGGCCTCTCCCGCTTTTCTTCGGGCTTTTGTTCATTCTGGCCTGCGGTCTTTCCCTGCATGCCGGGTTGCTGCGGCTGCCTTTCGGTGCGTGGCCCGGCCTGCCTTTTGATGCCGCCGCTATGTCGATGGATCAGGTCATCCTCGCTTTCAGCCTGATGCCGCGTGTGGCGGTCGCCATTCTGGCGGGCGCGATGCTGGGTCTCTCGGGCGCGCTTTTTCAGCAATTGCTGCGCAACCCGATCGCTGATCCCTCGACGCTCGGCATCTCGGCTGGCGCGCAACTGGCCATCGTCATCGCCACGCTGTTCTTTCCCTCGGTGCTGGATGGCAACCGCGCACTGGTGGCGCTTGCCGGCGCTGCCGCTGCCGCCGGTATTGTCTTCCTGCTTGGCTGGCGACGCTCCTTCGAACCGGTAACCATGGTGGTGGCAGGGCTCCTGGTCGGCATCACCGCCGCATCCGTTTCCGCGGCGCTGACGCTCGCGCAGGGCGAATATCTGATGTCGCTCGTGGTCTGGAATGGCGGCTCGCTCAGCCAGCAGGATTGGTCGAACGCCCTGTCTCTCACCTTTCAGCTTCTCGTGGGGCTTGTCCTGACGGGCCTGCTGGTTAGGCCGCTGACGGTTCTCGGTCTCGGTGATTCCGGCGCGCGATCGCTCGGCGTATCGCTGTTTTCGATCAGGCTCGCCGTCGCCGCCGTCGCCGTCATGCTGGCCGCCTTCGTCGCTTCGGCGGTTGGCCTCGTCAGCTTCATCGGCCTTGCCGCCCCTGCGCTCACCCGGGCGCTTGGCGTGCGGCGCTCCTCTTCGGTGCTCTTCGTTTCCCCGCTTCTGGGCGGCCTGCTGCTCTGGTTCTGCGACGGTATCGTGCAACTTCTGGCAAACAAGACGGCGGAAGTTTTCCCGACCGGCGCGGTGACGGCCCTGATCGGCGGCCCGCTGCTTCTCTGGCTGCTGCCGAAAATCCGGCCGACCGACGTGCATCGCGGCGAAGGCGTCGATCTCGCGACAAGACGCGGGTTTACGGCCCTGCTGCCGATGCTCATCGTCATGGCCGCGCTGATCTTTGCAGCACTCGCCATCGGCAGGGGGCCTCAGGGCTGGACGATGCTGGGGGCGGGTGACCTGCAAAGCCTTCTGCCCTTCCGCTGGCCCCGGCTGATGGCGGCCATCGCCGCTGGCGGTCTTCTCGCCATGGCGGGTGCTCTTTTGCAGCGGCTCACCGGCAATCCGATGGCAAGCCCGGAGGTCATCGGCGTCAGCGGCGGCGCAGGCCTCGGTTTTGCCGCCGCCATCACGATTTTTCCGGCGGCCGGTCTGTTCGAGCTGTTTTGCGGCGCCGGCATCGGCTCGGCGGGCGTCATGATCCTCGTCCTGTTCTTTTCCGTGCGCCGGCATCTGGCGCCAGAAAAAATCCTGCTCGCCGGCATTGCTATTAGTTCGCTCTGCTCGGCGGTGCTTTCGGCGCTGCTTGCGATTGGTGACCAGCGGGCATGGCAGATTCTCGCCTGGCTCAGCGGCTCTGGTTCGACCGCGACACCGGCTTCGGCAATCTTTCTCGCCATTCTTTCCATCGTGCTTCTGGCGGCTGCCCTGTCGGTGACGCGCTGGTTGACGATCCTGCCGCTTGGCCGGGATGTGCCGCTCTCGCTCGGGCTGCCGCTCGGCCTGGCGCGTATCGCCGTCATCGCGGTGGCCGGCATCGCCACGGGGGCCGCCTCGCTGCTCGTCGGTCCCTTGAGCTTCGTCGGGCTGATGGCGCCGCATATTGCGCTTCGCGCCGGCTTCACCACGCCGCGCGATCATCTGTTAGCTTCTTTCCTGTTCGGCGCGGTGCTGATGGCGCTTTCCGATCTCGGGGCGCGAACGGTGACCTTTCCCTATGAACTGCCGCTCGGGCTTTTTGCGGCTCTGGCCGGCGCGCCCTATCTGATCTGGCTTTCAGGCAGGCGCCAATGATTTATTTGAACATTTACGGAGATGAGAACCATGGGTGAGGCAGCACTTGCCGTCGATTACGACGATATCCCGCTTTTTTCTCTTGATGGCGTCATGATGGAAGTGCCGGGCAGGACATTGCTGCACCCGCTGACGGCAAGTTTTGCGACTGGCAAGACCATCGGTCTGATCGGTCATAACGGTTCGGGAAAATCGACGCTGCTCAAGATTCTCGCACGTATTCAGGAACCGACGGCGGGCAAGGTCTCGTTCGAGGGAAAATCACTCGGCGCCTGGGGCAATCGCGAATTTGCGCGAAAGCTCGCCTATCTGCCGCAATATACGCCGGCTGCTTCCGGCATGCTGGCCAAGGAGCTGGTGGCGCTCGGCCGTTATCCCTGGCACGGGGCGCTCGGGCAATTTAGCAAGGCGGATCAGGAGAAGGTGGAAGAGGCGATCGAGCTTACCGATACCGTCGCTTTCCGCGACCGGCTGGTGGATACGCTTTCCGGCGGCGAGCGCCAGCGCGTGTGGCTTGCCATGCTGGTGGCCCAGAACGCCGAAAGCCTGCTTCTAGACGAGCCTATCTCCGCACTCGACATGGCGCACCAGATCGAAGTGCTTTCGCTGGTTCAGAGACTGTCGCGCGAAAAGGGTCTTGGCGTCATCGTGGTGCTGCATGACGTCAACATGGCAGCACGCTTCTGCGATGAGATCGTTGCGCTTCATTCCGGCCAGCTTATCGCACGGGGAACGCCGCAGGAGATCATGACGCCGGAGACGTTGCAGCGCATCTATGGCGTTCGCATGGATGTCATGACCCATGCCGCCACCGGCTTTCCCGTCGCTCTGCCGCTTTGACATCGTTGCAGCAAAACAACGCCCTGAAGTACTCGCGTTTAACAGGAATTCGACAGGCGTTTCCCGCCCTAACAATGTCTTAATGGCATCCTACCGCCAGTAGACATTGTTAACCGTTTTGCTTTCCTTGCACCCAATTCAGTTGTTTTGGATCGATTTCGGGGAACAAACGTTAACAGTGCGGAATTCAATATCCGGAGAGGGCAATAAGGGCTGCTGCGGGTAGGAATAAAACAGGAGAAAATCAGATGAAAAAGGCTGTTGCCGTAACTTTTGCCGCATTGACGATGGGTCTCGGTGGAACCGTGTCCGCACTCGCTGCCGACCTTGCAAGATATGAGCCGGCTCCGCAGGAGCAGGACGAACGCAATGGCGTCAAGATCGGTTACCTCACCTGCGATATCGGCGGTGGCGTCGGTTACGTAATCGGCTCGGCCAAGGAACTGGATTGCACCTTCCAGTCCACCATGGGCGCGCGTCGCACCGATCATTACACCGGCGCCATCCGCAAGATGGGCGTTGACCTTGGCTTCACCACGCAGGGCCGTCTGGTCTGGGCCGTTTTCGCCCCGACAGCGGGTTACCACCGTGGTTCGCTCGGCGGCCTTTATCAGGGCGCCACGGCTGAAGTGACCGTTGGTCTCGGCGTTGGCACCAACATCCTCGTCGGCGGCACCTCGGGCTCCATCCAGCTTCAGACGGTCAGCGTAACGGGCCAGGTCGGCCTCAACCTCGCCGCAACCGGTACGTCTGTGACGCTCACGGCGATGAACTGATCATCGACGTACTGCCCGGCTTATAACGCCGGGCATTCTGTCGCATGTCAAAAAAACGCCCTCTTCGTTGTCAGACGGAGAGGGCGTTGTATTATGCGGGGCATGATGATCTCGGCATTCAGAACGCTTCCGGCTTCAATGGCTTTTTTCCTCTGTATTGCTGCGCCGGCATTGGCCGAAGGCGATGCGGTGCACGGGGAAAAAGTTTTCAGCCGCTGTTCCACCTGCCACAGCATCGATGCGCCGCGCACCCGCATGGGACCGCATCTGATGGGCGTGGTGGGCAGGCCGATAGCCTCCGTAGCTGGTTACGGCCATTATTCGCAGGCGCTGAAGGATGCCGGTGCCGCGGGTCGGGTGTGGACGGAGGAGGAGCTGCAAAGTTTTATCTCGAGCCCAAAAAAGGCGATCCCTGGAACCTCGATGCGCTTTTTCGGGCTGTGGAGCGAAACGGATATTGCCGATCTGATCGCCTATCTGAAAACGCATCCGATGCCGCAATAACCCTTAAAGCGGTGCTTCCGAAACGATCTCTTCTGCCTCTTCCACCGTCATCGCCATCACCTTCGCGCCGATTTCGAAGCCGAAGCCGTTGCGGGCGAATGCGGAAAATTCCTTCGACTTGCGTTTTTCATCAAGCTCGACACGGCGAAAGGGGCCGAAGGCGCGCTTGCGCGCAAAGATGACGGCCGCCACCAGATCGTTGGTTTCCTGCAGCGCGACTGCGGCCGTTTCCCGATCAATGCCCTTGATCTGAAGTTTTTGCGCAAGCCCGCGCTTCGACTTGCCGCTGCGCTGGCCACTTCGCACGGCAATTTCTGCATAAGCCGTATCGTCGAGCGCCTTGATGCCATAGGCGAAGGTCACGGCGAATTCGCCAAGCGCCTTTATCTGAGCGGGGCTGATATCCTCGAATTTTTCCCGCGCCTTGCGGGTGATCGCATCGCGCAGCTGCTTTTCCGTCATCATCCGCTGTTCCAGCCGGTAGAGAGCGGAATTGCGCGCCCATGACAGCATGCGGCTGGTGGGTTCGATGGCCTGCGTTTCGCCATCCAGTGCCATGTCGTCGGTCAGGAAGGGGCTGGAATCATCGTTCATCCCGCTTTTATAGCGCAGCGAAGCCGTCTTGCCAGTTCCCGTCTGCTACATGCCCTCCGGTTTTTCCAGCGTATCAGGGCGTCTGCGCGCCGGTTGCGGCGACGTAGACTGAATAGAGCGATTTCGTTGCGGTGATGAACAGGCGGTTTTTCTTCGGGCCGCCGAAGGTGAGGTTTGCGACCGTCTGCGGCACCTTGATCTTGCCAAGCAGCGTACCGTCAGGCGAAAAGCAGTGCACGCCATCGCCGGCACTGGTCCAGAGATTGCCCGCTGTATCCAGACGGAATCCATCAGGCAAGCCATTGTCGAGATTGCAGAATTCCCGGCCGTTTGTGAGCTTCACGCCGTCCACGACATCGAAAACGCGGATATGGCGTGGGCGGGATACATCATGGCTGTAGGAACTGTCTGCGACATAGAGCTTGGTTTCATCAGGCGAGAAAGCCAGACCGTTTGGCTGCACGAAGTCATCGATGGCGATCTTGATTTCACCGGTTGCGGGATCGAGCCGGTAAACATTGCGCGTCTTCTGTTCGGGTTCCGCCTTGTAGCCCTCATAATCGGAAAGAATGCCGTAAGTGGGGTCGGTGAACCAGACGCTGCCATCGGATTTCACCACCACGTCATTAGGTGAGTTCAGCCGCTTGCCGCCGTAGCTGTCGGCAAGAACGGTGATCGAGCCGTCGACTTCGGTGCGGGTGACGCGACGGCCGCCATGTTCGCAGGAAACCAGCCGTCCCTGCCGGTCGCGTGTATTGCCATTGGTGAAGTTGGAGGGTTGGCGGAATACCGAAATCCCGCCATCCGGCACCCAGCGCAGCATGCGCTCATTGGGAATGTCGCTGAACAGCAGGCAGTTCAAATCGGAAAACCACACCGGGCCTTCCGCCCAGCGGCAGCCGGAATAAAGCTCTTCCAGTTCCGCATTGCCGACAATCAGAAGGCGGAAGCGTTCATCGTGAATTTCGTAAGGGGAGGCATTGTCTGTGGTCATGAGCGTGGTCCGCTTGAGGGCTTTTCGTTCGGGGTTCAGCGTGTGGCCTTGGGGCCGCTTGCCAGAAGAATCACGGAAATGATGATGAGGCCGGTGAGGATGAGGCGGATGCCCGCGCCGAAACCATAGGTGTTCAGCATCGAGACCACCAGGAACATGAACAGCGAAGCGCCCCAGATACCGGGTACGTTGGAATCGCCGCCCGCAACCGCCGTGCCGCCGATCACCACCACCGCGATGGACATCAGCAGATATTCCGATCCCATGTTGAGTGCTGCGCCGCCGGAGAAGCTGGCGAGCAGATAACCCGCGATCGCCGCCAGTACCGCGCAGAGCACATAGGTGACGAAGCGTGCTCCATCCACTGGAATGCCGGTCATGCGGGCGGCGAAAGTGCTCTGGCCGATGGCGGAAATCCAGCGTCCGTAAAAGGTGCGGTCGAGCAGCAGCCAGGCGATGACCGAGAGGACAAGGGCGACGAGGGCAACATTCGGAATGCCGAGAGAGCTCGACGTGGCAAAGGTGGCCAGTGTTTCCGGCGGCTTGATCCGCAGGCCGCGGTTGGACCAGATGGCGATGGACTGCACGATGAAGCTCATCGAAAGCGTCGCGATGATCGGTGGGATGCGCAGAAGCTTGATCAACGTATAGTTGCCGATGCCGATGGCGATGCCGATCAGGATGGCGATCAGCAATCCCGGCAGGATGAGACCATCGGACACATCCATGAATTTGAGCGCCAGTGTGCCTGATAGCGTCATCGTGGCGGGAACGCAGAGGTCGATATTACCAGGCCCGAGCGTGATGACGAACATCTGGCCGATGCCGACGATCACGGAAAAGGCTGCGAAGGTCAGCGCTGCGTGCGACAGGCCGAAGGAGCTGGCGCCGCCGGTGAACATGACGGTAACGATCCAGACCGCAGCCGTTGCGGCGAACGACCATATCCATGGTTTTTTCGAGAGAGACGAAAGCCCGTTCATTGGTTTTTCTCCCGCTTTTCGAGACGGTTGAGCAGGATACGGAGCGCCAGCACGATGATGAGGATCGCCCCTTGCGCGCCGATCTGCCAGTCCGGCGAAATGCGCATGAAGGACAGGAACGAGCCGGCGAGGGTGAGCGTCAGCGCGCCGATGACAGCACCGATGGGCGAGACCCGACCGCCGACGAATTCGCCGCCGCCCAGAATAACGCCGGCAATCGACAACAGCGTGTAGCGAAGCGCGATATTGGCATCTGCCGATGTCGTCAGCCCGACGAGCGCTATGCCCGACAACACCGCGAAGAAACCGGCCAGCGCGAAGGTGGCAGCACGTATGCCGATGACCGACCAGCCGGAGCGCTCGACGGAGCGGAAGTTACCGCCGACGCCGCGCATCAGCACGCCGAAGGAGGAGCGCATGACGATGTAGTGGGCAACGACCGCAATCACGATGCTGGCAACGATGGCAATTGGCACGAGCGGCGGTTTTGCCGTCATCAGCGCCCGGATGAAGGCTGGCGCCTGGCCGCCGGGTGAGGGGAGGATGAGGACGGCAAGGCCGCCCCAGACAAAGCTCATGCCAAGCGTGACGACGATTGAGGGCAGGGCGCGGATGTGGATGATGGCGCCCAGCATCGCATAAACCGCAATCGCACCGGCGAAGATCGCGATACCGAGCAGTGGCGTCGTTTGCAGGAAGGTGGCGGTGACGCAGGCGCAGAAACTGACGAAGGTACCCATCGACAGATCGAGATCGTTGACGGACATGATCAGCATCTGCGCAATGGTGGCAAGTGCAATCGGCACCGCCAGATTGAACAGCAAGTTGAGTCCGTTATAGCTCATGGCGCGCGGCTGCATGTAAAAGACGGCGGCGAGCAGGAAGGCGAGCGAGGCGGCGGGAATGATGAGACGAAGGGCACTGGCGGAGAGTTTCATGCGTGGTCCTCTCCGGAAAAGGAAGCGGCCAGCACATTCTGTTCGGTGATGTCCTCTCCCACCAGTTCCGCCTGAATGGCGCCGTCGCGGAAAACATAGACCCGGTCGCAAAGGCGGATTTCATCCATCTCGGTGGAGTACCAGATGAAGGTGCGGCCGTGGGAGGCTTCGGTTCTCAAGATATCGTAGACCTCCTGTTTGGTGCCGATATCGACGCCACGCATCGGGTCGTCCATCAGCACGGTGCTGGCCGTGGTGGCGAGCGCGCGGGCGAAAAGCACCTTCTGCTGGTTGCCGCCGGAGAGCGAAAGGATTTTGTTGCCCATGTCGGGCGTGCGGATTTCGATGCGCTTTTTCCACTGCGCGCCAAGCTCGGTTTCCTTGCCCCTGTCCACCATGCCGGCGGATGAAATATCCCGCAGCGAGGCGATGGAAAGGTTTTTGAGGATGCTCCACAGCGGGAAGGTGCCGTTCAGACTGCGATCACCCGCCACGAAGGCGATGTCGGTCTTGCGCGCGGGCAGCCAGCTGCTGTTGCGGGCAAGGTAGAGATCGAGTAGCGCTTCGGTCTGGCCGTGGCCGCCGAGACCGGCAAGGCCGATGATTTCACCGCGGAAAGCCTCGAAGGCGAGGCCTTCGCCCCGGCGCGCCGGCATCGAAAGCACCTTCTCTCCCGCCTTGCGGTTTTCGCCCTTTTGCCTGTCCTGTTCCTTGACGACGCTGCCCATGGCTTCCACCAGCGTGCGCGTCGTGAACTCGCCCGCTGCCCGATCAGCGACCACTTGGCCGTCCTTCATCACCACGATGCGGGTTGCCGTCGACAGAATCTCGCCGAGAATATGCGAGATCAGCAGCACGGAGCCGCCGGTGCGCACGAAACTGCGAACATAATCCATCAATTGTTCCGCAAGACCGGCATCGAGCGAGGAAGTCGGTTCATCGAGGATCACCAGTCTCGGCGCATCCGGGGTTCGACAGAAATTGATGGCGATTTCTACCATCTGCCGCTCGGCGATGGAGAGTTCCGCGATCGTCAACTCGCAATCGATACCGTGGCCGGGAAAAATCTCGTCCAGCGTATGCCGGATCATGGTGAGGGCACGTCCGCGCCAGTTCCGCCCGTTCATCGCGGCATGCATGATGCGGACGTTTTCGCTGATCGTCAGGTTCGGGCAGAGCGACAATTCCTGAAACACGCAGCGAACGCCGCTGGCGCGTGCTGCCGCGATGCCTTGACGGCCTTGTTCGCCGCGATAGGAAATGGACCCCTCATGCGGCGTCAGCCCGCCATTGATGACGTTGACGATGGTGGATTTTCCCGCACCGTTATGGCCGACGAGCCCCAGGCATTCGCCCGAACGGATGACGAGATCGGCCCCATCAAGCGCCCTTACCGCGCCGAACACGACCTTCACGCCGCGCGCGGCAACGACTTCTTCCGCCTCGATGATGTCATTCATGAGCATTCACGCCAGTGATCTGAAACTTGGATAATATAGGTGGCAGTTGCGGCGCCCGTTCAGGGAGCGCCGCAATCGCTTGTGTCCGGAAATCATCCGGCCTATTTGGCGGAGGCGATGGCCTTCTGGGCGTCTTCCTGTGAATATTCCACATTCGCGACGCCGCCCTTCTGGGTGTTCTTGAGGTTTTCCTCAAGATTGCCCTGATCGATGCGCAGGAAAGGTACGGTCAAATCCTTTTTGACATCCTTGCCGTCGAGGATTTGCTGCGCCACCCAGAAAGCGAGCGTGGAAACGCCGGGGGCGATGGAGACCGACATGGTCTCGTAGCCGCTGGCATCCTTCTGCTGCTTCCACCATTGCAACTCGTCTTCGCGGTTGCCCATGACGATGGTGGGTGTCGGGCGCTTGGCGGCGGCAAAAGCCTGTGCTGCACCGTAACCGTCACCGCCCTGCGTCACGACTGCCGCAACTTCGGGAAGGCTCGGCAGAATGCCGGCGACAGCGCGCTGTGCGACGTCCTGCGCCCAGTCGCCATTGACCGAACCGACAATCTTGAACTGCGGGTTCTTGGCGACGGCGTCGACGATGCCGGCATGGATTTCATCGTCCACCGAAACGCCCGCGAGGCCGCGGATTTCGAGCAGGTTGCCACCCTTCGGCATCGCCTTGGCGAGATAGTCGATCTGGCTTGCGCCCATCGCCTTGAAATCCACGGCGATACGCCAGGCGCAAGGCTCGGTGACGATGCCATCGAACGAGACGACGGTAATGCCGGCGTCACAGGCTTCCTTGACAGCACCGTTAAGAGCGGTGGGCGAGGCGGCGTTGATGACGATGGCGTCGTAACCCTGAAGAATGAGGTTCTGGATCTGCGCCGCCTGTTCGGTCGCCTGATTTTCGGCTGTCGTGAAGGCGTCAGCGGCAGCGACCTGCTTGTCTGCAACTGCCTGCTTGGTGATTTTGTCCCAGCTCGTCAGCATTGCCTGACGCCAGGAATTGCCCGCGTAATTGTTCGAAAGCGCGATTTTTTTAGCCGAGGTATCGGCGTGAGCGGTGATCGGCAAAGCTGCGCATGCGACAGCGGCCGATGCCAGAAGCATCTTTCTGAAAGCCATTGATTTTCCTCCCTGGTGGCTTGCCCTTTTTGAGCTCGGAACCCGCTTTCCCGCAAATCTCCTAGGCGGCAGGCGGAATTCCTTTGCACTGGAGCTCCTTTCCCCAGTAAAAGCGAGAATGACCAAGAAGGTTTGGCTTGTACAGGCGGATAACGGCAATCTTCCTGCGGGTTTCCGCAGAAACGATGCGGGAACCCGCAGGACGAAACGCCACCGCCGGGCGCAGAATAGCCGATACGGGGCAGGTCGCGCCGCCACAAGTTGACAAGGCAGGCGCTTGGGAGGGTGTCCGCACATGCTGGATACGCCGAAAAGCGCTCTTTTCCATCACTACATGGGCATTTCGCGGCTGCTCGCCGGGCAGCTCGAATTCAACGCCATCATTCAGGCGGTCGCCACCGAAATCACCCATATCATTCCTCACGTCCACATGGATGTCTGCATCAAGCAGCTGGATGACAAATTTCACATCGCCTATGAAAGCGGTCTGGCAAGCGCCTGGAGCCGCCAGCCGCCCGCCCTTCTGTCCGGCAGTCCCATCCGTTCCGTGCTCTCGGGCGAGGTGGAATATCTTTTGAGCGGCGATGCCTGCGTCGATCCGCGCTTCCATTTCGAAGGCGCATTTTCCAGCCCGATCATCGAGCTTGATCTGCATAGCCGCCTGCACGTGCCGATGAAGGTGCATGGCGACATTATCGGCGCGCTCAGTTGCTCCTCGCACCAGTCGGATGCCTATACGATGGAGGATGTCGCCAATGCCCGCGCGGTTGCGGATTTGCTGGCGCCCTATTTTTACGCCATCCGCGCCGCCGAACAGGCCAAACGGTCTGCGATCGAGGAGGCGCGCGCCAATGCCCGCGAGGAGGGGTTGCGGCTGGGTGCCCTGCAATTGACCGAAGCGCTGGAGGCCGAGCGACAGCGGATCGGCATGGATTTGCACGACCAGACGCTGGCGGACCTGACGCGGCTTGCACGGCGCATCGAGCGGATGAGCCACGCACCGGACGTGTCGGGCGAGATGCTGGAACCGGTGGTGCGCAGCCTGCAGCACTGCATGCAGGATCTGCGCGAGATCATTGAGGAGGCGAAACCCTCCATCCTGCAATTGTTCGGCGTCGTGCAGGCCATCGAGACCTATGTGGATCGCTCCGTGCGCGACAGCGGCTCTTCTATCGACTGGTCGGTTACGGACGAGACGGACGGGCTTGTTGAGACACTCGATAAGACCGTTGCCATTTCGCTGTTCCGCATCGTGCAGGAGGCGGTCAACAACGCCATCCGTCACGCGCAGCCGGAAACGATTGCGGTGACACTGTCGTTAACGGATGGCGGGTTGCGGGTGACCGTGAGCGATGACGGTAGCGGCCGTGGCGAGGGGGCTGTCTCTGGTGGACTAGGCATCGGCAACATGAAAACGCGGGCACGGCTGATTTCAGCCAGATTCGATATTGGTGGCAATGGCAAAGACGCTGGAACCCGCATTACCGTGACGTTGCCGGAAGGCGCTTTCGACCGGCGGGAGGAAATATGACATGGATGTGCTGATCGTTGAGGACGATGCGCTACACCGCGCCTATCTGAACGAGGCGGTGAGAGCCGCCCTGCCGGAATGTGACAAGGTGCTGGAGGCGGCAAACGGCAGAACCGGCGAAAAGCTGGCGCGGGAAAACCGCGCCGCCCATATCGTCATGGATTTGCAGATGAACGAGCGCAACGGCATAGAGGCGGCGCGCACCATCTGGAAGGAGCGGCCGGACACCCGCATCCTGTTCTGGTCCAACTATTCCGACGAGGCCTATGTGCGCGGCGTTTCCCGCATCGTGCCCGAAGGTGCTGCCTATGGCTACGTGCTGAAATCAGCATCTGACGACCGGTTGAGGCTGGCGTTGCGCAGCATCTTCATCGAGGCGCAATGCGTGATCGATCGGGAAGTGCGCGGCCTACAGGAAAAAAGCCTTGGCAAGGCGCATGGCTTCACCGATTCCGAATATGAAATCCTTGTTGATGTTGCGCTGGGCCTGACGGACAAGGCGATTGCTCGCCGCCGTAACCTTTCGTTGCGCAGCGTGCAGAACCGGCTTCAAAGCCTCTACGAAAAGCTGAACGTCCATCAGGCGGCCGGTGATGACGAGGCGGAAGGCCGTTATAATCTTCGAACCCGCGCCGTCACCGTCGCTTTCCTGCGCAAGCTGTTGAATTACAGCGCGCTCGAAAGGGCCGAGCGGGAATTGGGCGAATGGGCGACTGGCCGCTGATTATCACGGCAGGAAGGCAAGCAGACGTCTTTCATCGGCCCTGAGGCCCGAGACCGGCTTTGCGCCAACCTTCAGAATACGGCCAAGCTTCTTCTGCGCCTTCTCCTCCGTTGCTATATCGAGAACGGCGGGATGTACGTAGCTCTTGCGGCAAATGGCGGGTGTGTTGGACAGTTCCGTCGCCGCTGCCTGACACATACCCTTGATGCTGGGTTTTTCACCCGCAGCCACATGTTCCATCGCATGACAGAAGGCCGCAAGCGTTCCGCCCCAGGTACGGAAAGTCTTGGCGGAAATGCCTTGTCCGCCGACGCGGGAAAGATAGGCGTTGAGATCGCTTGAATCGACGGAGTGAACCCGGTTTTCACTGTCCTGCCAGACAAACAGCTCCTTGCCGGGCAGATCGGCGATTTCCTCGAGGATTTTTTGAAGGCGCGGGTGGCGCAATTGCCGCTTCACCTTCTGCCCGCCCTTGGCTGCAAAGCGCAGTTCGATTGTCTCGCCGAAGGACACGTGGCGCTTGAGCAATGTGGTTGCGCCATAGGTACCGTTGGTTTCGAGATAAGAACGGTTGCCGACGCGTAGATAGGCGGCATCGAGAAGCAGCGTCAGGGCCGCCAGTGTCATGTCCTGACCGTGATCCTGTTTTGCAATGTCAGCCATGGCGCGTCGCCGGATGGCAGGCAGCGCCTTGCCGAAGCTTTTCAGCTGAAAGAACTTCGTCTCACCGCGCAATGCGTGCCAGTCGGGATGGTAACGATATTGCTTTCGCCCGCGCGCATCAAAGCCCGTTGCCTGCAAATGCCCGGATGGGTCGATGCATATCCAGACATCTTTGTAGGCAGGCGGGACACCGAGCGATTTGATGCGCTTCAACTCCACGTTATCGGACAGAAGTTCGCCGCCCGGCAACCGGTAACAAAAACCGCGCCCGCGCCTTTCTCGGGCTATGCCCGGCTCCTGATCGTTGACATAGGCAAGTCCGATTTTGGCAAGAAGGCGGGTGGGCGGTTGTGGCATCGTTTTTTCCGGCAGGTTTAAGGTTGCAGGAAACGAGAAACAGGCCGCCTTCGTTCCGGCGGCCTGCTGTTCCGGTCATGACTTTCTCAGCCGGCCTTGGCGATCCGCAAAATTTGCGAGTTGCCGCCGCCGCGCTCTTCGGTCACGGCATAGACGGCGCCATCCGGACCCACTTTCACATCACGAATGCGCGCTTCCAGCGGCAATCGGCTTTCCGTCGCAACCTTGTCTCCGTCAATGTGCAGGATGACGAGGCCCTGGCTCACCAGACCGCCTACGATGAAGGCTCCCTTCCACTCGGAAATCTGGTCGGCGTCGTAAAAGGCCATGCCGGACGGGCCGATGACGGGGTCCCAATAATAAACCGGCTGTTCCATGCCTTCCTTGGCGGTGGCACCTTCGCCAACGGACCGACCGCTATATTCGACACCGTAGGTGATGACCGGCCAGCCATAATTGAGGCCCGCCTTCGGCAGGTTCATCTCATCGCCGCCTTTCGGGCCATGTTCCACTGTCCAGAGCCTGCCCTGTCCATCCAGTGCTGCCGACTGGAGGTTACGGTGGCCATAGCTCCATATCTCGGGGAGGGCGTTCTGCTGGCCGGCGAAGGGGTTGCCCTCGAAGGCCTTGCCTTCGGCATCAATGCGGAAGACCTTGCCAAGCCCGCTCGACAGGTCCTGCGCCTGCACACGCGGCGTTGCGTCTGAACGTTCACCGACGGTGACGTAGAGCTCGTTGTTCTGGCCGAAGACGAGGCGGGAGCCGAAATGCTTATCGCCATCATAGGTCGGCATCTGGCGGAAGATCACCGAGACATCTTCCAGTTTTGCTGCTCCACCCTCTTCGGTCAACTTGGCCGATGCGACGGAGGTGCCGTTGCCGCCATCCCGGGGCTCGGAAAAAGAGAAGAAGATTTTACGGGAGGTTTCGAAATCGGGAGCCAGCGCGATGTCGAGCAGACCGCCCTGTCCGTCGGACGCCACCTCCGGCACGCCTTCGATCGCTGGGCCAGCTTTGCCGTCTGCGACGATGTGCATTGCGCCTTCCTTGGCCGCCACGATCATGCGGCCATCGGGCAGGAATTCCATCGACCAGATATGCGGTAGGTCCTCGGCAATGACGGTTTTTTCGACATCCGGCTGAGTGGCGGCTTGCGGCGCACGGGTCTGACCCTCGAAAGCCGGTTTCTGATCCGGCGCATTGGGCCGTTTCGTCTCGACTGCCGGGGCGGTCTGTGCGTGGGCGGCGCTGGCAAGTGGTACGGCCAGCAGCGCGAATAGCATCGTCGAACTCAGAAATCGGTTGTTGCGGAACATGGGTCTCCCTTCCTTTGTCTGCATCAGGCAGAGAACCATTTGGGGAGGAATTCGTTTCTTGCGATAGTTTCAAGAAAACTTGATGAGGCCGTGTACGGGCGGCATCCTCTTTTTTCATCCATGTAAACTTACAGGGAACCGCAAACCCGCGCCTACGTTTTCACCCTGGTTACACGGAGGGCGCCGCCATGCAGATCATCGACAATAAGAACATAGACGGGAACAGAGCCAAGCCAATTCTCAATGTTGCGGAGTTTTGCCGCCGTTACCGGCTGGACAAGGCCGAGGAGACACGGTTGAGAAGGCTGTTCGGAGAATTCGCATCCCGGCACGAGCTTTTGATGAACGCTCAGCGCAAGCCGAACTTCCGCTGATCATTCCTCCGGATCTAGAGATTTTCCGAAAATCATGAAGACATCATATCGGGTGTTCTTTCCCACTATCTGGTGCGAAGGCTTGCGAATGCCGGGCATAGGTTCGGCGCGCAGAGGCCATTTTAGAACCACCCGCTTTGTCGCATGTTCAAGCGCAGCCTCCATCAGCTCTACCTGATCGGGATCGGATCCCACCAGTTCCCGCAGCACCCGCATTTCCTTTTTCACCAGCGCCGAGTTGTGGCGCGGCGGATGCATGGGATCGACGATCACCACCTCCGGTGAAAGTTCTTTCAGCAGAAGCCGGGAATCGCCCTGCAGCAGCGTCATGCGGGAGGCAGCCTCGGCATAGGCTCCACCCGCCTCCAATGCGCGGCGAATGCCGTCAGCAAGGTGGGCGTGCATACCGGGTGAACGCTCTATCAGCGTAACTTCGGCTCCGAGTGACGCCAACAGAAAGGCGTCGCGCCCGAGCCCTGCCGTGGCATCGACGATTTTTGGCGTGCGGCCTTTGGTGAAGCCCGCGGCCTTCGGCAGAGCCTGTCCGCGCCCCTCGCCGGAGCGGAAACGGTGACCGACCGCACCGCCAACAAAATCCACCACGAAGCTTTCGTCTTGTTCTTTCATCGCAGGCCTCAGAAGGGGCAGGGCACGGTATAGGTGACGTCGCGGCCATCCGGGTGACGAAAGCCCACCGCCTCGGCATGCAGCATAAGACGCGGCGCGGCGGCGAGCGCTTCACCTTCTGCATAAAATTCATCGCCAAGGATAGGGTGGCCGAGAGCCTTCATATGCACCCGCAATTGATGGGTGCGGCCGGTGAGAGGGGCAAGTGCGAGCCTCGTAGCGGGAAGCGGCAATCTTTCCAGCACGCGCCAAAGGCTTTGCGCCGGCTTGCCATGGTCGTGGTCCACCCGGTGGCGGGGCTTGTTTTCGGGGTCGATCGCGAGTGGCAGGTCCACCTTGCCCTCTTCACCCTCGACTTCACCCCAGACGACGGCGACATAGGATTTGCGGGTCTGGCGGTTCTCGAACTGGGCGGCGACGGCCGCGTGCGCCTTGCGGTTCAGGGACATCAACACGATGCCTGATGTATCCTTGTCCAGCCGGTTGATCATCAGTGCTTTTGGAAACTGTTTCTGCACGCGCGTCAAAAGACTGTCGGAGAGCGCGGGATCGCGTCCCGGCACCGAAAGAAGTCCGCTCGGCTTGTCCAGCACCAGTAGATCGTCATCCCGGTGCACGATGGTGAGCCACGGTTCGAGCGGCGGATTATAGACGGGGTTGGACAGCACAAGTGACATTGCGCTTCCTTAGCACAAATCGGGCATGGGGCCAGATGCCTGCCCCGCAATATGATTAGTCCGGAATATGAAGATTGACGCGACCACTGGTCAGATCGCTGATGAGCCGTGTCAGACGCTCGGCTTCCTCTACGGGAACCGAAAGCTGCATATCCGCGCCGGTGCCGGTGAAGTCCTCCTTTTCCACTCGCAGGTTTTGCGTGGCGGCGAGGCGCGATTTTACCAGGGCCAGATCGGAGAAGGGGCAGCTCAAGGTCGCGCTGACATAGGCGATGACCGGTGACGTCTCGCCAAGCCGAAGGCAGGCCGCCGCCGTGCCGCCATAGGCGCGCATGAGGCCGCCGCTGCCGAGCAGAATGCCGCCGAACCAGCGGATGACGAGGACCGCGACATTGTCCAGCGCCTGACCGTCGATAGCCTGAAGGATTGGCTTTCCCGCCGTGCCGGAGGGCTCGCCGTCGTCACTGAAACGATAGGTCTGGCCGGTTCGCCATGCCCAGCAATTGTGGTTTGCGTCGAAGTCAGAATGCGCCGCAAGGAAGCTTTTCGCATCCTCCTCGCCAGTGACAGGTGCTGCAAAGGCAATGAAGCGGCTTTTCTTGATATCCTGCGAAAAGGTGACGGGTCGGTCGAGCGTGAACATGCGCGTTTCAATATCGCATATATTCGCGCGCGGAAATCGGTATAAGGCCACAATGGCGAAGATGCGATGGAGCGGGTTTTGAAGAAGGCAAGGCAGGTCGCGATTGTCGGCGGCGGGCCAGCGGGCCTGATGGCGGCCGAAGTGCTGTCTGCGGCTGGCCATGCCGTAACGGTGTTCGAGGCCATGCCGACCGTCGCGCGCAAATTGCTGATGGCCGGAAAATCCGGTCTCAACATCACCCATGCCGAAGACTACGACATTTTCCTCCACCGTTTTGGCGACGCGGAGCAAAAGCTGCGCGCCGCCCTCGATGATTTCACGCCCGGCGCGCTGCGTCACTGGGCGCAAGGTCTGGGGCAGGAGACCTTCGTCGGCACGTCGGGCCGGGTGTTTCCGACCGCCATGAAGGCCTCGCCGCTGTTGCGGGCATGGCTTGCCCGGCTGGAGGCGCACGGCGTGATCATCAAGACGCGGCATCGCTGGATGGGTTTTTCCGCAGACGGGCTGGTTTTCGCGACACCGGAGGGCGATGTCTTCATGAAGGCCGACGCCGTTCTTCTGGCGCTCGGCGGCGCAAGCTGGCCGCGTCTGGGTTCGGATGCGGCATGGGTGCCTGCACTCGCGGCTGAAGGCGTGGAGCTTAATCCTTTCCGCCCCGCCAATTGTGGCTTTGATGTCGATTGGAGCGATGTCTTCCGGCAGCGTTTTGCCGGTGAGGCGTTGAAATCCGTCACCACCATTTCCCCGGCCGGGGCGTTTCAGGGCGAGTTCGTGGTGACGCAGCACGGCATTGAGGGCAGCGTCATCTATGCCCATTCCGCCGCACTTCGCGACCAGCTGGAACACACGGGAAAGGCGACACTCGCTGTCGATCTGGCGCCGGGACGTACCGTGGAGCGCCTTGGCCGGGATCTGGCAAAGCTTGGCCGCAAGGAGAGTTTTGCAAACCGGTTGCGGAAGGCCGTGGGCCTCTCCGCCGTCAAGGTCGGACTTCTGCGGGAAATCTTTCACGATATCTCGGCGATGCCGGATGATCTGGTCGCCGCAAGAATCAAACATGCGGAGATACCGCTTGCACGGACGAGACCGATTGCCGAGGCGATTTCATCGGCTGGGGGCGTTGACTGGCAAGGTATCGATGAGAACTACATGCTGAAAAAACTCCCCGGCATTTTTGCTGCCGGGGAAATGCTGGACTGGGAGGCGCCGACCGGCGGTTATCTGCTGACCGCCTGTTTTGCCACTGGCAAGGCCGCCGCCAAGGGCATGACCAAATGGCTCGACGGCTTGGCCTAACCGGCCTCGGCCAGTTTTTTTTCCGCGCTTGGCGTGGTCCTGACGAGGCAGCGCATGATGGCATCCGTGGTGACGGAGCCGAGTGACTTGCCGTTTTCGCCGATGATGACGGCACTGCCGACATCCTCCCTGACGAGCGCGCGCAAGCCTTCCTCGACGGTCATGTCCGCATCGAGCTGAAGACGCGACTGGCCGGTAAACTCCGGCTGGACGATGGCGCCGAGACGAATGACCCGGCCACGATTGACCTCTTCCACGAAGGCTTCGATATAGCTGTCTGCCGGACTCATGACAATTTCGGCGGCCGTACCCTGCTGGATGATCTCGCCGTCGCGCAGAATGGCGATCTTGTCTCCCAGCCGAAGGGCCTCATCCAGATCGTGGGTGATGAAGACGACGGTCTTCTTCAGCTCTTTCTGCAATTCCAGCAGCACTGTCTGCATGTCGACGCGGATGAGTGGATCAAGTGCCGAATAGGCCTCGTCCATCAGCAGGATTTCGGCGTTGTTGGTCAGCGCGCGGGCGAGACCCACGCGCTGCTGCATGCCGCCTGAAAGCTGGTTCGGATAATGGCTCGAAAAGCCTTCCAGCCCCACCCGCTTGATCCAGACGTCGGCTTTTTCTTCCCGCTCGCCCTTGTCGACGCCCTGCACCTCAAGGCCATAGACGACGTTTTGCAGCACGTTGCGGTGCGGCAGCAGGCCGAATTTCTGGAATACCATCGCCGTCTTGTGGCGGCGGAATTCCAGAAGTTCCGCTTCGTTGAGGCGACAGACATCCGTTCCGCCATAAAGGATTTCTCCCGCTGTGGGGTCGATCAGGCGGTTGACGTGGCGGATCAGCGTCGATTTTCCCGAGCCGGAAAGGCCCATGATCACGGTGATCTGCCCGCCCGGCATGGTGATGTTGATGTCGCTGAGGCCGAGCACATGGCCGTGCTTGGCGTTCAGTTCCGCCTTGGACATGCCGCCCTTCACGGCGTCGATGTAGTTCTCCGCCTTGGAGCCGAAAATCTTGTAAAGGCTGCGGATTTCGATCGATTGACTAGCCATGCGCCACTTCCCGGTGTTTTTGCAGGCGAAGGCCGTAGGCCTGGCTGATGCGGTCGAAGATGATGGCGATGCCGACGATTGCCAGGCCGTTGAACACACCGAGCGTGAAATACTGGTTGGCGATGGCCTTCAGAACTGGCTGGCCAAGGCCCTGAACACCTATCATGGAGGCGATGACGACCATGGCGAGCGCCATCATGATTGTCTGGTTGATGCCCGCCATGATGGTGGGGAGTGCAAGCGGCAGCTGCACCTTGAAAAGCTTCTGGCGCTTCGAGGAACCGTAAGCGTCTGCCGCTTCCAGCACGTCCCGGTCAACCATGCGGATGCCGAGATTGGTAAGCCGGATCATCGGCGGAATGGCGTAGATCACCACGGCGATGACGCCCGGGACACGGCCGATGCCGAGCAGCATGACGACGGGAATGAGATAGACGAAACTCGGCATCGTCTGCATGACGTCGAGAACGGGGTTCACGATACTCTGCAGGCGGTTGGACCGCGCCATGGCGATGCCAATCGGCAAACCGATCACGATCGAGAGCACGGCGCAGACGAAGATCATCGAGATCGTCTTCATCGTGTCTTCCCACATGCCGAACCAGCCGATGGCAAAGAGAATACCGCAACATAGTCCAACAATGGTGGCGCTGCGGCTGGCAAACCAGGCGAGTACGCCGACAATAAGAATAACGACCGGCCAGGGGGTGCCGATCAAAAGCCTTTCCGCCCAGATGAGGAAGCTTTGGAGCGGTGTGAACAGCCCCTCTATCGTGCCGCCATAGGCTCTGGTGAAACCCCGAAACCCCTCGTCGATCACTTTCTTCAGCGCACGCAGGGCATCGTCATTCATGGTCGGAAATTTGAAAAGCCAATCCATATCCTGTTCTCCACGACGAACCGGGGCCGGCGGGCAATATCCGCCGCGCTCCGGAACTTAAAAACGGCCGGGCGCCGCCATTGGCGGGCCAAGCTGTCGACCACATATGTCGTGCCACCCTTTTAGAGGGCAGCCTTGACCTTTTGCGCGACGTCGGGGGAAACCCAGCCCGTCCACAGAGCCTCGTTTTCCTTCAGGAAGTGTTTCGCGCCATCTTCGCCGGTTGCCTGATTGTCGGTCATCCAGGCGATCAGCTTGTTGACGGTGTCGTTGGTCCAGGCGCGTTTGTTCAGATAGTCCATGGCCGGGCCGGCGCGGTCGGCAAAGGTCTTGCTGACCAGCGTCTGCACGTCGTCAACCTGCCATGCATTGGGCTTCGGGTCCGCGCAATCGGCAACCGAGGTGCAGCGCTTCCATTCGGCAGAGTCATATTCCGTGCCGAAGCCGAGCTTCACCATCTCATATTTGCCGAGCAGCGAGGTCGGAGCCCAGTAATAGCCTACCCACGGCTGTTTCGCTTCGTAAGCCTTGGCGACCGAGCCGTCGAGACCTGCGGCGGAACCGGTGTCCACCAGGGTGAAGCCGGCCTTTTCACCACCAAAAGCCTTGAAAAGCTGGGCGGTGACGACGGTGCCGCCCCAGCCCTGCGGGCCGTTGAAGACGGCGCCCTTTGCCTTGTCTTCAGGCGAGGGGAAGAGCTCGGGATGCTTGAAGAGATCAGGAATGGTCTTGAGATCGGGGTTTGCATCGGCGACATATTTCGGGATCCACCATCCCTGCACAGCGCCGTCCGACAGGATCTTGGCGGCCGCCACGACCTTGCCGCCCTCAAGTCCCTGTTTGACGATTTCCGGCTGCAGGCTGACCCAGGCCTCCGGCGCGATATCAGGCTGGCCCTTTTCGGCCATGGAGGTCAATGTCGGTACGGTGTCGCCTGTGACGATTTCAGCGCTGCAACCGTAACCCTTTTCCAGAATGATCTTGTCGAGATTGGCGGCGACTTCAGCGGATTGCCAGTTCATGCTGGCGATCGTGACGTTTCCACAGTCCGCAGCAAAGGCTGCACCGCCTGTAAGGGCGAAGCCGGCGGAAAGAATTGTGGCACCCAAAAGTATTTTCATTTTTGTTCCCTCTGGTCGCGGTGTGCGAAGACCCGGGCGCTGACGGCACCGCGACCGCCAGCACCCGCATTGAGCGTTAATAATTACTTTGTTGCCGTTCCGTTTGCGGCAGTTTTTGGCGTATTGAGGATGGCAATCGTCAATCAATCATCACGCTTGTGGGGTGCTTCTGCGAAATTTGCGGCGTGCGAATTCCCCAGTCTTGCCGGTCGCGCTTCTGAAAAGCCGTGAACAACAAGCAGAAGTTTCTGTTTTCTTGGACATTTATTCCGTTCTGTACTACGGAAAATTTCGTCTCTTTTTTGTGGTGATATTGAATGACCAATCTTCGTGCTGCCCCGGTATGGCCGATCGGCGGCGGTGAAACGGGTGAGCTTGTGCGTGGCTTCGACTGGTCGAAGACATCGCTCGGTCCGATTAGCGACTGGCCGCAGAATTTGAGGCAGAAGGCCAATTCCGTCGTCAACTCTCCCATTCCGCAGGTGCTGATGTGGGGTGCGGATCATGTGATGATCTACAATGACGGCTATGCGGAAATTGCCGGCAATTATCACCCGCGGGCGCTGGGCGGAACGGTGCCAGGTATCTGGCCCGAGATCTGGGACTGGAACAGCCGCATTCTGGAGGCTGGCTTTCGTGGCGAGGTCATGGCTTATCGCGACCAGCCGATGACGCTGATGCGGCACGGTCAGCCGGAAGAGGTGATCTTCGATCTGTTCTATACGCCGATCTACAATGATGGCGGCGCGGTGGACGGCGTCCTGTGCACGGTGCTTGAAAACACCGAAAAGGTGAAGGCCGTGGAGGCGCTGGAGCAGAGCCGCAAGGAGCTGAGCCGGCTTACCAATGCCCTGCCGATCCTGGTGGGATATGTCGATCGCGACTATGTCTATAAATTCGCCAATGACGGTTATCTGGAGTGGTTCGGCCGCAGCGCCGAGGAGGTGATCGGCCGCAGCGTTCCGGAAATTGTTGGAGACGCGTTCTTCAGTTCGCGCAGGGCCTATCTCGATCGTGCGCTCGGCGGCGAAAAGATCGTTTCGGATACGGTGATCAGCAGACCGGATGGCAGCAAGCGAGCCGCCGAAATCCGTTATGTTCCCCGCTATATCGCCGATGGCTCGGTTGACGGCATTTATGTGCTGATCATCGATATCGAGGACCGGAAACGTTCCGAGCACGAAATCGTGCTTAGCAATAACCGTTTCCGCGCCGCTGTTGATGCGGTCCACGGCGTGCTTTGGACCAATACCGCCGACGGCATGATGCTGGGTGAGCAGCCTGCGTGGGGTGCACTTACCGGGCAGAGCTTCGACGAGTATCAGGGGTTCGGCTGGGTCGAAGCGGTTCATCCCGAAGACAGGGACCATTCGCTGGAAAGCTGGACAAAAGCCGTTTCCGCGCGGGCGACCTATATTTGGGAGCATCGCGTTCGCCGCCATGACGGCGTCTACCGCACATTTGCGATCCGTGGCGTTCCGATTTTCGACAATTCCGGTGATATTGCGGAATGGGTGGGTGTCCACACGGATATCACCGAACAGCGGCTGGCCGAGAACACGCTTAAAGAACATGCCAGCAATCTGGAACGCGAGATTCGCCACCGCATAAGAGCGGAAGAGCAGCTTCGCCAATTGAATGAAGGGCTGGAAGCGCGGGTCGAGACGGAAATCGCCGAGCGCCGCCAGACCGAAAGAGCGTTGCAGCAGGCGCAGAAAATGGAATCCATCGGCCAGTTGACCGGTGGCGTCGCGCATGATTTCAACAATCTTCTTCAGGTAATCGCGGGCAATCTGCAATTGCTGTCAAAGGACGTGATTGGCAA
This sequence comes from Agrobacterium sp. 22-3639C2, assembly GCF_053522105.1. NCBI lineage: Bacteria > Pseudomonadati > Pseudomonadota > Alphaproteobacteria > Hyphomicrobiales > Rhizobiaceae > Agrobacterium > Agrobacterium sp. 22-3639C2. The sequence continues at coordinate 112,960 of NZ_JBNWDB010000007.1, forward strand.
CGAGCGTGCCGAACGGCGGCTGGAAAATGCGCTGGCCGGCGTTCATCGCGGTGCCAAGCTTGCAAGCCAGCTTCTGGCCTTTGGCCGCCGTCAGGCGCTGGAACCGCGCGTTATCAACATCTCCCGGTTCGTTACCGGCATGGACGATCTCCTGCGCCGTTCGCTTGGTGAGGCGATCGAGGTTGAGGTCATCACCTCCGGCGGCCTGTGGAATACCTATGCCGACCCAAACCAGGTGGAAAACGCTCTCCTTAATCTGGCGATCAATGCGCGTGATGCCATGGAAGGGCACGGCAAGCTGACAATCGAGGTCGGCAATGCGGTTCTCGATCGCGATTACGCGCGCAAGCATTCGGAAGTTTCGCCGGGGCAATATGTCATGCTGGCTGTTACCGATACCGGATCGGGCATGTCGCCGGACATTCTGGAAAAGGTGTTCGAGCCGTTCTTTTCGACGAAACCGGAAGGCAAGGGCACCGGTCTCGGCCTTTCGATGGTTTACGGTTTTGCAAAACAGTCCAGTGGCCATGTCAACATCTATAGCGAGGTGGGGCAGGGCACGACGGTGAAGATGTATCTACCGCGATCCGCCGCCGACGAGGACAGGGAAGTGGTGATACCGACCGGCCCCGTCGAGGGTGGCACGGAAACGATCCTTGTGGTGGAGGATGACGAGGAGGTGCGCAGCACCGTCGTCGAGACACTGAGCGATCTCGGTTACCGCGTGCTCACTGCCCGCGATGCGCAGGCTGGTTTGACGGTGGTCGAGAGCGGTATTCCGATTGACGTCATCTTCACCGATGTGGTGATGCCGGGACCTTTGAAAAGCCGGGAAATGGCGCGCCGTGCGCAGGAAAGGTTGCCTAATCTCGCCGTTCTCTTCACATCCGGTTATACGGAAAACTCCATCGTGCATGGCGGCAAGCTGGATTCCGGGGTGGAACTGCTCTCCAAGCCTTACACGCGCGAAGCGCTGGCGCGGCGCATCCGCCATGTCATCGCCAATCGCAAGCAGGTTTCTCTCGCCAAGACGAGGCCGGTATCATCACCGCGTCATTCCAAAACCCCCGAACCCGCGCAGGTCGTCGGAGACGAGACCAGATCGGTTTGCGTGCTTCTGGTTGAGGATGACGAGTTGATCCGGATGAATTCGACCGAGATGCTGGCCGATAACGGCTTTGCCGTCGTCGAGGCCGGAAATGCTGTGCAGGCGCTAAAGGCGATCGAGACGGAAGAGATCGATGTTCTCGTTACCGACATAGGCCTGCCGGACATGAAGGGCGGCGAGCTGGCGGTTGAGGCATTGCGCCGGAAACCGGGACTAGCCATCGTGTTTGCCACGGGAGACAACCAACTGCCGAACGGGGCGCCGGAAACGGCAGTGCTTTTGACCAAGCCCTATGACGAACAGCAGATCGTCTCAGCTGTCGAACTGGCCCATACGGCAAACAGGATAGCGGGCGAATAAACCGCCCGCCATCGTGTCTCAATAACCGCGCGTCATATCGACCGTTTCCGGCAGCGTACCTGTTTCACGCCATGTCTTGACATTGCCTGCCACTATTTTCGCTGAACTTTCACGGCTTGTCGGCGCGGAAATATGTGGCAGGACGGTCACTTTCGGGTGCTGCCAGAATGCGGAGGCGGGAGGTAGCGGCTCCTGTTCGAAGACATCGAGAACCGCATGCGAAAGCTGGCCGGAATCAAGCGCCGCGATCAGGTCATCGGCGACGACGACGGCTCCGCGGGCGAAATTGATGAGTGCGGCTCCCTTTTTCATGGCGCCGAGACGGTCGGCATTCAGAAGGCCGCGCGTCGCATCGGTCAGCGGCACCAGACAGACGAGAATGTCGCTTTTTTCCAGCAAGTCCTCCAGCCCGTCATCGCCCGTCAGCGTTGCCACTCCCTCGATTGCCTTGGCCGAGCGGCTCCAGCCGGAAACGTTGAAGCCTGCATGAAGCAGGCGTTGCGCCGCAGCCGTTCCGAGCGCGCCGAGGCCGAGGAGGCCGATGGTCATCTCGCCCGGATGCCGATAATCGAGTTCCTGCCAGAGGGCTTTTTGCTGGTTTTCGCGATAGGCCGGCATGTCGCGTTGCAGGTAATAGGTCCATGCCAGCACGGCTTCCGCCATCACGCGTGAAAGCTCCGGGTCTTTCAGCCTGACGATCGGCGGCGCCTTGTCTCCCAGTTCCAGAACGAGCCGTTCGACACCTGCCCACAGGCTGTGAATCCACGAAAGACCCGGCAAGGCTGCAATATCGGCTGGATCGGGATTGGCGACGATGGCGAAGTCCACCGCGCGTTTCTGCTCCCCGCTCAATTCGGAAAAGGAGAGGATTTCCTCTTCCGGCATGGCGTCGCGAAGCGCTTGCTTCCAGATGGCCTCCGCTTGCGCATTCATCCGCGAAACAAGGGCGATGGGTGATGGCATGAAACTGGTCCTGCTTGCTGGCGATTGGTTGGTCGCCATCAATGCGTAATTTTGCGGGCAACGCCATAGGCTGGATGGCAAAATTTGAGTTGCGAAAAACAGCGGCCCGGTTTGCACCGGGCCGCTACACCATTCAGGCGTTTTCCTTCACCGGCGGTTTGGCGTCGCCGTAATAGGCCGCGAATGTCTCGTGATAGTGCTCAGAGCCACCGGGGCCTGCATAACGCTGCAATTCCGTCATATCGGTCTTGTTGAGCACGATACCCAACGTCTTGTTGGCAATCTGCGGTTCGTTGGCCATCAGGTTCTGCACCATCTGGATCGGCGTCTTGCCCCATTCCGTCACGAAGACGAAACCATCGACCTGCGGTGCGAAGGCTTTTGCGTCGATGACGGGAACGACGGGTGCAAGGTCGACAATGATGTAGTCGCAGGCCTCACGCGCCGATTCGATGAATTTGCGCATGCCGGAGGAGGCAAGAAGCTCGCTTGAATGGGCAAACTGGTTGCTGGTGGAAACCGGCAGGATGCCCATTTTCGTGCGGGTATCGACCTTCACTGCCTGCGTCCACGGTATCTCGTCAAGCACGACCTCCACCAGACCGGCGGATTGCCGCGTTGTCAGCATGCGGCTGAGGCCGGGGTTGCGGATGTCGGCATCCACCACAAGCGTGCGCTTGCCGGTGGAGGCAATCAGACCGGCGAGATTGAGCGCCACGACCGATTTACCCTCGTTCGGCAGGCACGAGATGACGCCGATTACCCGGCACTGGCGTTCCTGGATAACGACATCAGCCGTCAGCTTCACGTTGCGCAGCGTCTCGGCAAAGCTTGAGCGCGGGCTGTCGACGGCAAGGCGTAGCATTTTCTGGAACGAGACCTGACCGTTTTCGTCGATGGTCGTGCTCTCGCTGCCGGGGGTGGCGGCAGGGGTACCCGACTTTGCGGTTTCTGCACCCCGTTCCCCGATAAAGGGCAGGTAGCCCAGAAAACGCATGCGCAGATTGTCGCGCACATCGTTGCCGGTGTGGAAAAAGCGATCCCGGAACTCAAGAAGCGCTGCAATGCCGCCGCCCAGCATAAGGCCGAGAATGACGGAAAGCGCCATGGTCATGGTCTTTTTCGGGCTGGACGGAGCTGTCGGCAGACCCGCTTCGGAGATGATGCGGGCCTTGGCGATCGGCAGCGACTGCTTCTGGGATGCTTCTTCGAAGCGGCCGAGGTAGGACTGGTAGAGTGTGCGCAGAGCGGTTGCCCGCTGCTCCAGCTCACGCAATTGCACCATGGTGATATTGGCCTGCGAATTGCGGCCCGCCACGCGGTCGATATTGTCGCGAAGCGATTGCACACGGGAGTTGGAGACGTCGTATTCGTTCTTCAGGCTGCCCGTAACCTGCTGCAGTTCCTGGAAGATCTGCCTTGCAATCTCTTTCTTCTCACTCTCCAGCGCTACCGCCTGAGGGTGGTCGGCGCCGAATTGCTGGACGACGCCCTGCAATCGGTCAGAGATCGTGATGTAGCGTTTGCGAAGGTCCTGAATGACCGAGTTGTCGGCATCCCGTGCGGAAACGACTGCATTGTCAACGGCTGCATCCGGTCCCCGGTCGATGATGGATTTGTATTGGCCATAACGTGCAGCAGCCGTCGCGACATCCGCCTGCGCGGCAATCAGCTGGCCGTTGAGATCGGCCAACTGGCCTTCCGACATCAGCTCGCCACGCGAAGAAACGATATTATTGTCCGTCTTGAATTTTTCGACGGCAAGCTGGGCGGCCTGCGCACGCTGGTTCAGGTCGCTCATGCGCTCCTGAAGCCACACGGAAGCGCGCTCGCTGGCGTCGAAATTGGCGTTCAGCTGTTCGGTCAGATAGGCCTGCGCATAGGTCTTGGCGATGAGCGCGGCAAGCTGCCGATCTGTCGAACGGGTGGAAATGGCGATGACCGAACTGCGGCCGACACGCTCTACGATCAGCGATTGTTGCAGCACGGCGGCTGCCTTTTCGCGGCGTCCGGCGCGGATTGCCGCTTCGGAGGCCGGCGGATCTCCGGGCAGGATGAGATCGACGATACCGCGCACGGAGGATTTCACGAGATCGACCGGCGACAGCGACGGATTGACGATGGTGTCGTTCTCGTCGAGCTTGGCCTTGTCGACCACGGTCAGCGCCATTTCCTTGGATTTCAGAATTTCCACGGCACTGGCGATACGGTTGTCGACGATCTGGGCGGCAGGTACCGGCGATTCCTCTTCCGCGTAACGGGAAAGGCTTTCATCCAGAAGCACCTGAGTCATCGCGGTGTAAACGGGGGTTGCAAGCACCAGATAAAGGCCGGCCAGAACCACAGCGGCGATGACCGAGGCGGCAATGACATTGGCGCGGCGCACCACGGCTGCCCAGAGGCGATCGAGGTCAATAAATGTGTCGGCATCCTTGCCGGGATCCGGAAAACCGATGCTGGATTTAAAGGTCTTGTGGTGCATGGACCTACCTTGTGAATTAAAAATGGTACGCGGGAAGCCGAGCAACGCTCGGCTTCCCGCCCCCCGTTATTGATGTGCCGACCGCCTCCCCGGCAGCACGATTAAAGTCAGGCCGCCTGAACGCGGCTTTCATGGTTTGCAACGAGTTCCTTGACGGAAGCGAGAACCTGCGCCTCCATGTCGGCACGCATCAGCGAGAAAGCGACATTGGCGGCGATGAAGCCCTGCTTGCTGCCGCAGTCGAATGTGCGACCGCTGTACTTCTGCGCATGGAAGGCCTGCTTTTCAGCGAGCCGCTTCATGCCGTCAGTCAACTGGATTTCGTTGCCCGCGCCACGCTCCTGTTTGGCGAGAATGTCGAAGATTTCCGGCTGCAGAATATAACGGCCGTTCAGGTAATAATTCGAAGGCGCCCTGGATGGTTCCGGCTTCTCGACCATTTCGGTCACCGCAAAGCCGTGATTGACCTTCTGGCCGACACCAACGACGCCGTAGGATGACACTTCTTCCGGCAGGCATTCCTCAACACCGAGGATATTGCCGCCGACTTCGTCGTAGAGTTCCATCAACCCGGCAATGCAGCCGCGTGCGCCATAGGAAACCATATCAGGCAAAAGCAGCGCAAAAGGCTCCTTGCCCACCAGTTCGCGCGCGCACCAAACCGCGTGGCCGAGGCCGAGCGGCACCTGCTGGCGGGTGTAGCTGACTGTGCCCGCGACTGGCAGCATCTTTTCAAGCTGCAGCACCTGCACCGTCTTGCCGGAGCGGGTGAGCGTGTTGATAAGCTCGGGCGCGCTGTCGAAATAGTCTTCGATGGCGGTCTTGTTACGGCTGGTTACGAAAATAATGTGCTCGATGCCGGCCTGCATGGCCTCATCAACGGCATATTGCACGACCGGCCGGTCGACGATCGTGAGCATTTCCTTCGGCATCGCCTTGGTGGCGGGCAAAAACCGCGTGCCGTTGCCGGCTACGGGAATGACGGCTTTTCTGACAGTTTTGTTCAGGTCCATCGCGTTCTCCTTCATCAACGTTTGATCTGTCCCCAGTCCGCTTGCAGATTTTTCGCGCACAGATTTGTCCGTTCACAAATTTTACGAATCTGCCTTTTCACCCCAGTATTTGCCGCGGGCGCAAACATCGCGTTCCGCAACCTCTTCAGCCGCACGGCAATGGGCATTCTCAAATGCCCCAGCACGGCGGGATCTCTGATCGTTGTCTTCAGCGCGCCGATAATCGAGCGCCGCTTGATGTCTTCCACCAATGTCAGGAAGTTACGGGCCAGTTGCAGGCTACGGCTTCTGGCCTGCTGCGCATCCATGGCGGCGGGCAACAGCGCGTAGTGGCTCAGAAACTCCTGGTCCGCCCGCATCATTCCTTCGACGTGGTGGATTTCAAGGACGCGCGAGATCGAACCCTCGCGAATATTATAGATGTAGCCCGGTTTCGGCTCGATGACGCAAAGGCCGCCGGCGGCAAGCGCCGAGGCAAGCAGGATGTAATCCTCGCCGATGCGGATGTCCTCGCGAAAACGCAATCCTTCACTATTTAGGAAATCGCGCCGGAACATCGGCTTCATGTAGCCAAAGTTGAAGGTGGAGCGGAAAAGGATGTTGGAGGAAATGAAGTCCTCAAGGGTAAGGACGGGTCTTTCCTCCAGAAACTCGTCTGCGAACATCGTTTCCATCGGCCTGCCGTCCGTATAGGCGACGTCGAGATTGTCGACAGCGATCACCGCATTCGCCGCATCTGCCCGGCACATCATGCAGGCGGAACGGTCAGGGCGGATGACGTCGTCCGAATCGAGAACGGCGATAAAGCGTCCGGTTGCTGCGTCGATACCGGCATTGCGCGCGCCTCCCGGTCCGAGGTTCTGTTCAAGGGCAAGCAGCCGGACACGCGGATCGTTGGCCGCAATGGCCTCGACGAGCGAGATCGTCTCGTCGGCGGAGCGGTCGTCCACGACGATCACCTCCAGCGTCACGCCCTGCTGGTCAAGCGCACTTTGAATGGCGGCTTCGATCGTCTCTGCGGCATTATAGGCGGCAATGACGAAGCTGATATCGGGCTGAGGGTTAAGGTTCTCCATCAGGTTGCCTCCACCGCGCCGTATTGGCGGATTTCGCGCACTCCGAAGGCGCCGCTTACCGAGCCGAGATGCAAGGCGCCGCGCAGGGCATAGCGGTTGCGGCGCACGGCGTTGAAACCGTTCAGCGCGGCAAAGACGGCGCAATAGAGAACTTTCGATCCTGCCTTCAGCACCTGCATCACGCGTCTTGCGCCGGGTTTCTTTTCGGCAAGCACACGGCCATGGGTCTGGCCGGAGCGGAAGCGACGTTTGGCAAGCCACATGAAACGGGCGCGGTTTTCCGGCACCGGCTCGGAGAGCACGGCCTTTTGCGCAAAGACGATGCGACCGCCCGAAGAATGGAGATGCGAGAAGAAATGCGTGTCCTCACCGCCGCTCTGGCCGAGCGCCAGCGCAAAACGCCGGTCCTTCACCGATGGGGCTTCCATCTTGAGAAGCGTGTTGCAGGTGTAGCCGGTGATGATCTCGCCATTCACCCAGACTGGCACGGTCGAGTGAAAATCGCCACGTTTCATCCAGCCCGGCGCATTTTCACGGTAAACCGCCGTCACTGGGCCAAGAACGACATCCGCACCGGTTTCGCCTGCCTTCTCCAGAAGTGCGGCAAGCCAGTGCGGCGGGGCGGTCTCATCATCGTCGATAAAGGCCAGATAGTCCGCCCGGCATTCAGAGAGGCAGGCGTTGCGGGCAATCGAGATATTCGATTTCGGGCAATGGACATAGGCGATCTCGAAAGGCGAAGTTTCACGCAGCCGATCCACACTTGCCTTGGCACTCGGTTCCTCATCATTGTCGGCAACGATCAGGCGAACTGTCACGCCTTCGGGCACTTCCAGTTCGAAGAGTGACAGAAGTGTGGCGACCAGCGCCGGACGTCTGTAGGTACAGATGCCGATATCGACGGTCTTTGAATTGTGTGGTTCGGTGACGATGAGGTCGGTCATGAGACAGCCTTTTTTCCCCGGAATTTCAGGAGTTCCAGCCAGAAGCCGGTGGACCACGCCAGATGCATCACCATTGCGGAAAAGGCGGCGAGCGGGCCGTATGGGTTTTTCTGACCTATTGCCATCCACAAGCCATAACCCACACATGCGGCGATCCAGAGGCCGAGCGGAATAAGTGCTGCCCAATGCACAAGCGACAGCAGGGCAAGCACGAAGACCGGCAGGACAGCCAGCGGAATCATCTGGCGGATCTTCGGGATCGAGCGATGTTTCAGCAGGTTCTTTGCCCGGCCACGGCCATAGGCGAGATATTGCCTGAACAGCGGCATGACGCTGGCGCGCGGATAATAGGTCATGCGGGTCTTGTCGGTCATCCAGATACGGAAACCGGATTTGCGCAGCCGGAAATCCAGTTCGGCATCCTCGTTGTGGCTGAAGCTTTCATCGTAACCACCGACCGCGTCGAAGGCGGCGATCCGCATCAGCGCGTGGTGGCCATGGTCGATCCAGTGTCCCTTGGCGCCTTCGCGGTGCTTGGAGCCGCCATTGCCGAGTTTGGAATTTTGCGCAATCGCCGTCGCCTTCTGGAACAGGCCGTGCCCGACCGTATCCATGGCGACCACGACGGAATCCGCGCCGGTGCGATCCGCGTCCTCAATCAGCCGCTGGCAATAATCATCCGGATAATCGCCATGGGCGTCGATGCGGATGAGGTAGTCGAAATCCTCGCCGAAAGTGGATACGGCCAGGTTTATGCCGGCGCTCTGGATGCGCTTGGGATTGGGAAGGAGCGTAACGCGGTCATTCGTTACGGCGAAGGCGGAAACGATGTCGCGCGTGCCGTCCGTACTGCCGCCATCGGCAACAACGATGCGGAAAATATGTCCATCCATCGCGCCGGTGAATTTTCGCAGCAACGCCTCGATCGTCTTTGCCTCGTTGAGGCAGGGAATGACGATCAGAGTTTTGATGCCGGAATGACCAAGACCTTCCATGATTTGCCCCCTACGTACTACACGGGTGAAAACGCAGCTTCACGGGCATGGCCGGAAGCGGATTTTGTAAGAGAGGACAATTGCTGGACCAGCTGACGGCAATCGTCGCGGTCGGTCAGCCATTGTTTCTTGTCGAGTGCCGAGAGGGCGTCGAAGGCGTCCGTATACGTTTGTGGAGTCATAGTGTTGAAAAGAGCGGCCAGATCATCTGCACCGGCATTTTGCAGAACAAAACCGATATTGCGCTTTTCGATGAAACGAGCCGTTTCCGTGCCTGCAAGTGCAATCGGCAGGGTGCCGTAAAGGCATCCCTCATAGAGCCGATTGGGCAGCAGCCAGCTTGAATTCTGGCCTTCCTCGAAGAAGTCGATCGCCCAGGTGAACTGCACTTCATTATAGATGGTGGCCAGATCTTCAGGGTTTTTGTAGGCCCCGTGGAAATGGACATGCGGCGCGGCAGCCACGAAACCATCGAAATCCGCAAATTCCGAATAGGCCGGCCGGCCGCGCAGGACGATTTCGACCTTGCCATCCATGCGCTTTGCAAAATCGGCGAGGATTTCGAGCGATTTGCGGCAGCGAAGCGCGCCGAACCAGCCGATTTTCCAGGGCTCGCCGGGGGCAGGTGGGCGCGGTTGTGGGTTGGCTGCTACAGCGGCATCAAGCGCCAGCACCCTGTTTTCCTGCAACAGCACGGGAAGGTTCAGGCCGGAAACGGGTTTGAAATAATGCTCGACGAAAGCCGGAGAACTCGTCACCAGCAGCTTGGCATCCCGGGCGAAATAGCGCTGGGCCGCATTGAGAAGCTGCCCCGGCTTGCCCTCATTGAGAAGCAGGCGGTGAATGTCGAGACATTCGTAAACCAGTGCCGGCTGGCGGTCGTAAAGCGACATGGCCCGTTTTGCGAGAGCCAGCATTTCCAGGTTTCTGGCAAGAATGACGTCGGGCGTGGGGGTGCCGCGTAATGTTTTGCCGAGCGAGAGGCTGGCCTTGGCGACGGCTGCCATGCGCTGAAGAAACTGCCCATCGGCGGTTTCTCCGAGAATGACCGGCACCACGCCCTCGATCTCTGCAAGCCGGTTCTGTCCGCGCCGGAAGCCCGCCAGCGTGACCCGCGCGCCGCCCGCAAGCAAGGTCAACACCCGCCGGCGAATGGCGGGGTCCGACAGATCATGCGCGAGATAAAGAACATGGATCATGCATGGGTTCCGGTTGGTTTCATGCGTCAAGGACGCCGAGGCTCAGGTTTAAAAAGTCAATCAGTTAAGGGCGCAGGCGATGGATTCGGGAAACTGGCATTTGTCGCCGAGGGCCGTGAAGGCGAAGCGGTCAACAATCATCTGTGTTGCGCCGGAATAGGAAAAGGCACCCATCCAGTCCTTCAACGTGTCGGTTCCCCATAGGCTGAAGAAAATCTTCTGGGCGTTCTGCGGAATCTTGGTCTCATCCGTGACTTCGTGAACGAGCTTGCCGTTGACGTAGTAACGCAGGCGCTGAGGCTCCCACACGAAGGCGTAATCGTTGAAGCCAGCATCTGCTCCGCCTTCTACCGGCACCAGTTTCTCATTGCCGCCCTTGGCGGAAATATACTGGTTCAGCTGTACCTTGCCCGTATTCTTGCCCAAAACCTCGAAATCGATTTCATCATGGGGCTTTTTGTCGGTCGGGCCGATATAGGTGAAGAAGGCGGAGTTCAGCCCGGAGCCGGTAGCGGCTTTCATCCGTGCTTCATAGGTGCCGTAGCGATAACGCCCCTTGGTCTGGATTTCACCGCACGCGAAGTTGCGGTCGCCGGACTTTGCTTCCTCAAAACCAAGCGTCAGCTGGCCGTTTTCCACCGTGGCCAATTTCTTCGACCAGGTGCAGTTCTGATGCGCACCATTGTTCCAGCCGTCGGAGACGTACCAGAACGACCGGTCCATCTGATCGAAATTCTCGATGAACGATGCGCCGTTGCCTTCTTGTGCCTGGCTCGGTGTCGTGAAGGGTGTAGCCAGCAGGGCGGCGGCGAGAAGAATGCGTGTCTGAACGCGGGTGACAAATGTTGTCATTGGTTCACCTCTGTCGTTGCGAATAAAGTGTTTCGGATGTGGGCGGGCCGATCATGGAGGCCCGTTTTGCAGCGAATTCGGACGTTGTCTTGCGTTTGCCGTTCCGGCTTCCGGTCAGCACGGCATAGACGGCCGGCAGGTATTTGCGGGTTTGTGCATTGCTCACCACCAGAATGACAAAGGCGGACAGTGTGGCGATGACATAGAAGGCGGGGTAGAAATCGGGTCCGCCCTTGTTCCAGACCATCCACATGATGACGAGCAACGGATAGTGAGCGCAGAATATCCAGAAGCTGAGGCTTCCGGTTTCGGAAAGCCGCTTGCCGAGCCTGCTGCGGATCAAAAGCGCCGACGACGCCCAGAAACCGAGCGCGCCGAAAACAGCGAGCAAGTTGCGAGACATGTTCAGCCAGAATGTGAACTCCGGGCCGGTGAAATAAAGGCCTGTTGCCAGCATGGCCGCAGCGACAAAGGTCAGCGCCATGATCGGGAAGGCGTAGGGATCGAGTGCCTTGACATCGACGCGGTGCAGCGCAAGTGCGATGCCCAGTGAGAAGCTGAACAGGATCGATTTCTTCTGGACGATGAAGATCGTCAGATCAGGCATGGCGGTTATGAAGAGCAGGATAGCGAGCGTTGGCAGCGCAAAGCGGCGCATGAGAAATGCAAGCACCGGCGACAGCAGGATGCAGACGAACAGGTCGCGCAGGAAATAAAGCGGCACGTTTACCGGCAGTTCTTCGAGCGCCGTTCCATGGCTGATGATTTCACGCGGGCTGGCGTTCCAGAGGTCCGGGAAATAACCCACACCAACGTCAAACAGCTGGATAAGCAAAATTGCGGCAAACAACGCGCCATTCCACAGCAGGAAGGGCAGCAGCACCGTTTTCGACTTCGAACGGATCGTCGCCGGATAATCGAACCCGCTCATGCCGCGACGAAACAGCAGATAGCCGGATATCGCGCTGAGACAGGGCACACCGATGCGAAACAGGGCGTCGCCCAGAAAAACACGCAGCCAGTCGAAGAAGCCGTAAAGGCCAAGAAAAGGGCTGGTTTCGGCATCGTGCGGCACATGGACGAACACGATTCCAGAGATCAGCAATATACGCATCAAATTGATACGGGAGGATAGGTTCTGATCGACAGTCACATCAGTCACCCCTATTGGGCGGCGTCCACCCACGCCGCGTTGCAACCAGAGCGAACTTAAGCCCGCACTCGTAAGTCTGGTTTCGACTTTAGGGTAAAATGTGGCGACGCGGGAAAAACACAAGCTTAGATATTGCGGGTGATTGTCTGGCGTTCCGGCATTCCGTGCGACTTAAAAAAATTAAGCAACTGAAAATATTTAATTTTTCCTAGATTTAAGTCGTCGCTAAAAATCGCCAGAGGAAGCGTTATTATCATCGTACGCGATATTGCATCGCAAAAAATGGTTTTGCCATGCCGTCACGGAACACATATCCGTGACGGGTGAGACCTGTTAACGGCCGAAATGAGGCGCTTTCAGTGACGAGCCGCTAACCTTGGGTTGCGTTTTCACGCATTCGCCGCGATTTGACCATCCCGAGGATTTTTCCAAGCAGGGCGCGTTCCGTCAACAAAATCAGCACCGCATAGATGATACCGCCGACTGCGGCGCCAACGAGGACCTGAAGCGTTGCGTTGGGGATGCGTTCGGCAAGGACGTGAAGCAGGTAACGCACCGAAACGGCCATGACCAGCGCTGCAATCATCGGTCTGCTGCTGACATAGAGGCCGCTGAAAAAGGGTGTATCGCTTGCCTTGAACACGGCCCATGAGTAGGCAACCAGCGTCACCGCATTGACGATGCAGAGCCAAATCATCGCGTCGATCAGGCTGCCGTAGACGGCTGCAGCCCAGACGGCAACCGTGGTGACGATGGCGCGGATCGTGGCCGACCAGAACAGCACACGCCCATAGCCGGCACCCTTGAGATAGGGGATAAAGGTGCTGCATGGGGTCAGAATGGCTTTCGAGAGGGCAAGGAGACCGAGAACCGGCCAAGCATAAGCCCAGTTCTGCCCGAAAATTACCAGCATGGCCGGTTCGGCCACCGCCCAGAGGCCGAACATCATCGGCGCAAGCAGCACGGTCAGAACCTGCGTGCTGAACATCAAGGCATCACGCCGGCGCTGCGGATCGTCCATCATACGGCTGAAGGCGGGAAACAGCACGCCCATGACGGCCGACAGGACGACCTGATTGGGAATGCTGGCAAAACGGTTGGAGGCGGAATAGGCGCCCGCATCGGCAAGGCCGAGATGCCGGGCGATCACCACCATCGGCGACTGGAAGGTGACGAAATTGGCGATTTCCGATCCCATCAGGCCGGAGCTGAAACCGAGAAGCGGCACCAGACGGTGCGGTTTCATGACGAAACGCGGGCAATAGCGGGAAACGGCATATAGCCCGACAAGCCTGATGAGTGCGGCGGCGAAAAGCTGGATGATGAGCGCCCAGACGCCGAAGCCGAGAAGCGCCATAGCCACGGCGACAACCGCCGCGATGCTTTCAGACGCCATGCTCCACAGCGCGTCCTGACTGAAGTTCATGCGCCGGGCTAGCAGTGAATAGGCGACATCACCCGCAAGTTGCAACGGAATGAGAAAGGCCATGATACGCAGCAGATAGGCACTTTCCACCGCACCCAGAAGCCCACCGAAGAACTCCGCGAAAATGTAGAGCGCGGCGGCCATGGTGCAGGAAATTGCCAGATTTGCCCAGAAAACGGTATGGATTGTATCCATATCCTCTTCTTTCTCGACGATCAGCGCCGAGGTGAGCCCCGCTCCGGCAATCATGGTCAGGAATTGTACAACCGTTAAGCCGACTGCAACCACACCAAATTCTTCCGGTGTCAGCAGTCGTGCAAGAATGGGAACGGTGACAAATTTAAGCCCGAATGTCCCTGTCTTAGACAAGACGCTCCAGCCGACATTCGTGGTGATGGTCTTTACATTTGGAGCTGGGGGCATACAAGCATCCTGTTTCTGGAGGCCGGCGGGGAGGAACGCCGGTGGGGAGTTGCCGATACCATCGGGGCCGCTTTTAGGATCGGGCCCGACACTTCTTGATCAACGCAAGGGGCGAAACAATGGCAAGATTTACTGTCGTCATTCCCTATTACCAAAAGCAGCACGGAATTCTTGGACGTGCGCTCGCATCGGTTTTTGCGCAGACTTACCAGGATTTCGATCTTGTCATCGTCGATGACGAATCGCCATATCCGATAGACAATGAGCTTGCAGAACTTTCGCAAGCGCAGAAAGAGCGGATTCTCGTCATTAAGCAGGCCAATGGCGGGCCGGGTGGTGCGCGCAATACCGGTCTCGACCACGTTCCTGCTGGCAGCGATTACGTCGCATTTCTTGACTCGGACGACATCTGGACGCCCGATCATCTCCAGAATGCGGCCTTCGCGCTGAAGACATTTGGCGGTGAGTGCTATTGGGCATCCATGCAGGCAAGTGACGAATTTTATTATCATTTCGCCATTTCCGAGCTGGAGAAGAACGAGGGCGCCGCAAGGCTTTCCGAGCGGCCTCTGGTGATCGAGCTGCCGGATCTGGCGAGCGTGATGCTGCGCAACTGGAGCTTCTTGCATCTCTCCTGCATGGTGATCGGCCGCCCGCTTTTTGAAAAGATACGCTTCGATCCGGCGCTCCGGCTTGCGGCGGAAGATGTGCTGTTTTTCTGCGATTCCATCCTCGCATCCAAGCGCACGCTTCTGTGTGACGATGCCGGTGCCATGCGCGGAATGGGCGTCAATATCTTCCACAGCATCGACAATACCTCGCCGGAATTCCTGCGCCAGCAGTTCAATACCTGGGTTGCGCTCGATACGCTGGAGGGGCGATTTTCGCGGCGGCCGGACGATGTGGCCTCGATCGCTTCCTATAAAAATACGGCGCGCAAACAGGCGCTCTGGAGCCAGGCCGGCAATCTGAAACGGCGCAAGGTGCCCGAATTCGGACTGCTGCTGAAGTGGGCGATGCGCGATCCGGCACTCCTGCGAGCGGCTTTTGAGCTCGGCGCAGGCAAAATAGTGCGGACAAGATGATCGAATTCTTGCCTGCAAGAATTTATATGTTTTTCACCCAGGAGTGACTTCATGAAACCTTACCACTGGGAATCGCATCACGGAAATTTTGGCGACGATCTCAATCTGTGGCTGTGGGACTTTCTGCTGCCCGGGCTGCGGGACGTGCATGACGATGTGATGCTCGTCGGTGTCGGCACGGTTCTCAATGATACATTGTTGCCCGCAAAGCAGCGCAAGCTTGTGATCGGCAGCGGTTATGGCTACGGCGCGGTGCCGGATACAAGCACCGGATTTTGGGACATTCGCTGCGTGCGCGGCGAAAAAACCGCAGCCAAATTGGGACTTTCTCCCGAAAAGGGCATTGTCGATCCCGCCGTGATGGTGACCGAGATGCCAGAGTTCAAAGGCCTGCCGAAACTCTACAAGAAAACCTTCGTTCCCCATTGGGAATCGGCGGAATTCGGCATGTGGGAAACGGTTTGCGAACCGGCGGGACTGACCTATCTCGATCCGCGCGGCGAGGCGATGTCGGTCATCCGCGCCATCGCCCAATCTGAATTTATCGTGGCCGAATCCATGCATGGCGCCATTCTTGCCGATGCGTTCCGCGTGCCATGGGTGGCGGTGAGCACATCTCCCTCGATCAACAGTTTCAAGTGGAGCGATTGGGCAGGCACGGTCGGTGTGGAGTATCAGCCGCGTTACGTGCCAGTCTCCACCCGCGCCGAGGCGGCGAAAAAGGGGTCGCGTTTCTGGGGTATGAGCTTCCCGCCGCCGCCAGCCCCCGTCATTGCCGAGGCGGGATCCGGTCCGGCGCTTGAGGGCGATGTGCTGGTGCGGCCGCAGGCAAGCCAATCCCTGTCGCTGCGCAAACTGGCCAAGCAGGTGCTGGCAGCACCTTCCACGCTGGCGCTGTGGCAGGCAAGCCGTGCCGAACCGCGTCTCAGCCCGGATGGCAGGCTGGAGGAACGCAAGGAGCGTTTTTCCGCTGTTCTGGAAACGGTCAAACGTGATTATCTCTGAAGGCGGGTTGCCTCAGCAATTTCGGACACAGTCACCCCGGCCTGGGTCCGGGGTCCAGCGCGCTCAAGTCCTTGATCGCAAAAGACTCTCTTCATGGCGCAGACGCGCCATGACTGGATGCCGGATCTAGTCCGGCACGAAGAATGAGAGAATATCGAACTTGCCATCATCCTCGCGGCTGGAGGTTTTCCCTCAGGAAACCGGCGTGCCGTCCAGCAGATAACGAATATCCCGAACCGGCGCCGGTTTGCGAAAACGGGCGGTCTTGTCGGTCCAGATGCCGCGCGTGATGGCCGGCAGGGCAGGCAGACGCGCAAGAGCGTGGCTCAAAGCGCCGCCCATCCCTTTCTGCTTTTTCGCATCGAGAAAATGGCGAAGCTCGAATTTCGCGCGGATGTGTTTTTCGTGCTCGAGCAGGATCGCCGTCTCGCTGGCCGACAGCTTGCAGCTGGTGAGAATATCCTTGTCCGCTTCGTATAGACGGCGAAGATCTTCCGTGCTGTGACGGCCGCTCAACGAATTGCCGCGGACAATCGCCCCATAACCGCAATGACGGATGACCTTGTAACGGGCACCGGCGGCAAGCGCGCGGGTATAAAGTTCGTAGTCTTCGCCGAGACGCAGACGCTCGTCGTACCGCAACGCATGTTTGTCCAGAAAGGCGCGGCGGATCACCGGTTTCAGAAAGCCGGTTTCCCCGCGTTCCACGCCGGGTCTGGAAATATTGCCTTCCACGAACTCCGTCAGCGACAGAAACCGGGCCTGTGGTTCGAAGCGGGCCGGCTGCATGGACGACGCGCCCGGAACCGATTGCTGGATGAAGGCGATATTGTCGGCCACCAGATCCCAGTCGTCATTTTCCAGCATGGCGGCAAAACGGCCTTTGAAAAAAAAGTCGTCCGCGTCGAGAATGCTGATGAGCGGTGCGGATGAAATCGAGATCGCATGGTTGCGGGCGGCCGAAGGGCCACGATTGACGTCGAATCGCACGACCCGCAAACGGCCGGTACCGTCATCCGCCGCATGTGCGACATCGCTGGTCGTATCGGTGGAGCCATCGTCGATCACCATGACTTCGGCGACCTCCGGCTCCACAAGGGCGGAGCGGATGGCGATATCTATCGTATCGGATGCATTTTTCGCAGCGATGATGACGCAAATGGGCTGTGAACCGCTCACCATGTGTTGTCCTTCTGCTGTGACGAACCGTCAGGATTTGGTCAGCAGAAAGTGTCAGGGGTGTGGATGCAAGTGATTTTTTTGCGGCGCAATAAAAGAATGTGCGTGAGAGGTCACATATCGGTCAGTTTCGCGCCATGTGGCGGGGCGCTGCTTACCGTGTCCGGCGTCATGATCTCGGCGCTGCGATCAAGCGCGAAGGTTTCGCGCATCCGCCGTTTCTCCCGGGCGACCAGAACCAGGAGTGCAATAAAATAACCGGTTTGCAGAATGACGGCGCAGATGAGCGTCTGGATGAATGCCGTATAGAACGACCCGTGGATGAAATATGTAGCGACCGCAAAGGCAAGCAATGCACCAATCATGCTGAAAAATACACGAGGTGCATACATGGTGCTCTCCTCCCGAGAACGATTTCTCCGTTTTTGGCTGCGCTGCGGCATTTTTTTTCTTTGCAAGAATATACGATGAGACCGGTGTTGTTTCAACACACATATACTTCTTCTATCTCCCACGGCATGAAATTTCGGTAATCTTGATTGGTAAATTCCTTGGTAATCGGCGATTTGCCCGAATCGGTGTCCTCCGGCAGCGCAGATTCTTTCGTCTGACAGGCTGCAGAACCCGTCCCTGCAAGGCGTTAGCGGCCTTCTCTCCTGCGTAGCAGACTTCGTTAACCATCCAGCCTTTAAAAAGTCGGTATTGATTCCTCGAAGAGCAAGGTGCCCGCGTGACGACGAATTCGGAAGTAATCGCCTTTCCGGCAAAGAACCGTATTGCCAACGTAAAACGGTGCGCAACCATGCTCGACCGGCTGCATGGTGTGGAGGCGAATGATTTCTGGCGCAGGGAGTGCCGTGAACTGGCCGCCTATCTGACGGGCCTCGGCTATGAGGACGCCGCCATGCGGCGCGAGGTCATGGAGTTTCAAAATGCGGTGCAGGCGGAGTTGTGGGCGGGGGATGCCACGCCCGAGGCGCGCCGCGACAGCCATTGAGGCTTTAAGCGTTTCCCAAAAAAAAGCCGGCAGGTGTCGCACCGCCGGCTTTTCTGTTCATATCTGTTTTTGATCAGGATGCGCCGGCACCGCGCGTGCGGGCAATGCCGTCGAGCGCGGGCTTATATTTCGGATCAAGCCGTGCCGCATGCGAATAGGACTTTGCGGCTTTCGCCATCTCGCCGCGGCGCTCATAGACCAGTGCCTGGTTGGCCCATGATTCTGCGACGTTGCCATCAAGCGAAATGGCGTGGTTGAAATCGGCGAAAGCGTTTTCGTCGTCGTTCAGCGCGACATAGGAAAGGCCACGGCCGTTATAGGGTTCCGGCGAGGTTGAGGACAGCGAGATGGCCTTGGAGAAGTCCTCGATCGCTTGGGCATGCTGGTTGCGCAGCTGGTAGATCAGGCCACGATTGTGCCACGCGCGGCCATCGGTGGTTTCGAGTTCGATGGCGCGGGAGAAGTCGTTGAAAGCTTCGTTGACGCGGCCGGACTGGCGGTAAAGATTGCCACGGCCGATCAGGGCTACGTCATAGCTCGCATTGATCTGCAAAGCGGCGTTGTAATCCTGCAAGGCCTGCTGCTGCTGGCCGGAATTGCGATACACGAGCGCGCGGTTGGCATAGGCCTGATAAAAGCGCGGGTTCAGTTGCAGCGCCTTGTTGAAATCCTCGATGGCGCGGCGCGAATCGCCGGCGCGGCCGTAAGCGGAGCCACGAACGTTATAGCCTTCCGGATCCTGCGGATTGGCGTTGATGACCGAGGTGAGCGAGGCAATGTTTTCCTGCGAGCCCTGGGCACGGTCGATCCTGAAGACATCGTCAGTCTGGTTGGACGTAGCGCAGCCGGAAAGACCGGCAAGGACGGTACAGACGACAAGGGAAACACGGAATCTCTTGTTGTTTTTCAGGAGCACCCGGCGCGTGGAGGCATCGGAGTTTTTCACAACACAGGCATCAACAGCGGTCATTCGGTGGGGGTTCCCTCGCAGGCCGGTCTCAAGATAATTCTCCGGCCACAAACACAAAGAGCGGCGGCGAATTGATCGCCCCCGCCCAACAAGCATTCAAAAACGTCCAAAAGACGGCCTATTAACGGCCTGCGCGCGGAGCTGCAACCAGACCTTCGCGCTGTGCGCGCTTGCGTGCCAGCTTGCGAACGCGACGAACAGCTTCAGCCTTTTCGCGGGCGCGCTTCTGGGAAGGCTTTTCGTAATAATCGCGCATTTTCATTTCACGGAAAATGCCTTCGCGCTGCATCTTTTTCTTGAGAGCGCGAAGCGCCTGATCAACGTTATTGTCGCGGACTAGTACCTGCACGTGAAACCCGTTCCTTTTGTTTGGTTGTCTTGCTGTGAGAATAAAGGCATTCGCACGCAAATAAAATCGTTCGTTCGGCCGTCGAGCCTAGCGATTGGTGACGTGCAATATCAGAACATTTGCAGCAAGTCCATACGGTACCGCATATTCAACAGCCAAAATCCAGCTACCCCGGCATTCTGCCTGCAATGTCGAAACAAAAGCATTGCGGCGTCGCAAAATGGATATTGCCTCCGATGCCGATTTGCCATGTGTATAATATGTGCCGGAGCTATGCTTTCGGCTTCTGGCCGGTTCTTGAGGAGCAGACTGCGAATGCGCAAATATTCCGTTTTTGCCGTGGCGCGCGAGGCGTTGCGGGGTCATAAGGGGTGGGATGCGCAATGGGCGTCGCCCGAGCCGCGCAAGGAATATGACGTCATCATCATCGGTGGCGGCGGCCACGGTCTTGGGGCCGCCTATTATCTTGCCAAGGAACACGGCATTACCAATATAGCGGTGCTGGAAAAGGGCTGGCTAGGCGGTGGCAATACCGGCCGCAACACCACCATCATCCGCTCCAATTATCTCTATGAAGAGAGCATGGATATCTACGAGCATTCCCTGAAATTATGGGAAGGGTTGAGCCAGGATCTCAATTACAACGTCATGTATTCGGCGCGCGGCGTTATGATGCTGTCGCACAACATTCACGACCAGCAGTCCTTCAAGCGCCATATCAATGCCAACCGTCTCTATGGCATCGACAATGAATGGCTGACGCCGGAACAGGCCAAGGCCTATTGCCCGCCACTCGAGATTTCCGGCAATGCGCGTTATCCGATCAACGGTGCTGCCCTCCAGCGGCGCGGCGGCACGGCGCGTCACGATGCGGTGGCCTGGGGCTATGCGCGTGCGGCTTCCGATCGCGGCGTGCACATTATCCAGAATTGCGAAGTCACGGCCATCAGGCGCGGACCTGATGGCGCGGTCACGGGCGTCGAGACCAATCGCGGTTTCATTGGCGCAAAGAAAATCGGCGTTTCCGCCGCCGGTCACTCCTCCGTTCTGATGAAAATGGCGGATGTGCGTGTGCCTCTGCATTCCAACCCGTTGCAGGCGCTGGTATCAGAGCCGCTGAAGCCGATCTTCCCCTGTGTCGTCATGTCCAATACGGTGCATGCCTATATCTCCCAGTCGGACAAGGGCGAGCTGGTCATCGGTGCTGGCACCGACCAGTATAATTCCTACTCCCAGACTGGCGGCCTGCAGATCATCACGCATACGCTTGACGCCATCTGCGAGCTGTTCCCGATTTTCCGCCGCGTCAAGATGATGCGCCAATGGGGCGGCATTACCGACAACACACCCGATCGCTCCGCCATTCAGAGTGTGACGCCGGTGCCAAATCTCTTTGTCAATTGCGGTTGGGGCACGGGTGGTTTCAAGGCGACACCGGGCTCGGCCAATCTGTTTGCGCATCTCATCGCGCGCGGCGAACCGCACCGTCTGGCGGCGGGGCTGACGCTCGATCGTTTCCGCACCGGACGCCTCATCGACGAGGCCGCTGCCGCCGCCGTGGCGCACTGATGCTGGCGGCGGTTATGCTTTCGGCAAACATGGGTGTTGCGGCGGCGGTCGTGCCGGCGGGCAATCTCATCCCCGAGATGGGGGATTTTCGTAGCCAGAAAATCCAGAGAATGCAGGGTGAACGCGACTGGCCTTTCGTGGCGGAAAAAGGCCTTTTGCTCTGCGCGCCGAGTCTCGCGGACAAGCTGGTCTATTTCGTCGGCGAGAAGGAAAATGGTGCGCAGGACGAGCCCTTCGCGATCGACACCGACATGATGGCGGTTGCCATCATCAATATGGGTCGGGCCTCGGCGCTGAAACCATTCGATAATTTCGAGCAGCTCTTGAAGCGGCTTTCCCCCTTCGTTGCGATGGGAAAGCGGCTGTGTGACCAACCCGCCGGAAGCATGCTTCCGGAAAGTTCTCTTTGAAGGTGGAGCCACGATGCTTCTGATCCATTGCCCTTATTGCCGGGAAGACCGTTCCGAACTCGAATTTCGCTGGGCGGGCGAAGCCCATATCGCCCGGCCGGAAAACATTGCCGATATTTCGGACGAGGCCTTTGCCGAATATTTCTTCATTCGCGACAATGACAAAGGTCTCGTTTTCGAGCGCTGGCGCCACATTCACGGTTGCGGCCGCTTTTTCAACGCCGCCCGCGATTCCGTCAGCGACAAATTCCTGATGACCTACAAGGCAGGCGAGCCGAAACCGGATGCCGACGCGGTTCTTTCCGCCCAAAAGGGAGCTGCGCAATGAGCGGCGATTATCGTATCAAGGGCGCCGGTCGCCTGACACCTGCCAGAACGGCACGCTTCACCTTCGACGGCAAGATCTATCAGGCGCTGGAAGGCGACACCGTTGCATCCGCACTTCTGGCGAATGGCGTGCATCTGATTGGCCGTTCGTTCAAATATCACCGCCCGCGTGGTTTCCTTTCCGCCGGCCCGGAGGAGCCGAATGCGCTGATCGACGTATCGCGTGACAGCCTGCGCAAACAGCCGAATGTGCGCGCCACGGTGCAGGATGTATTCGACGGCGCCATCATCGCCTCGCAGAACCGCTTTCCGTCGCTGTCCTTCGATATCAGTGCGATCAACGATTTCCTGTCGCCGATGTTTGCGGCTGGTTTCTACTATAAGACCTTCATGTGGCCGAAGGCCGCGTGGCACAAGATTTATGAACCGATCATCCGTCGCGCAGCCGGTCTCGGCAAGGCGCCGACCGAGCCGGATGCGGATCATTATTCCGGCCGTTATGCCCATTGCGACGTGCTGGTGGCCGGTGGCGGTGTGGCCGGGCTGACAGCGGCGCTCGCCGCTGCAAAAACTGGCGCCAGCGTCATTCTGGTTGATGAGAATGCCGAAGTTGGCGGCGCGCTGCGTTTTGATACCGGTGCGGTCATCGACGGCCTGTCCGGATATGACTGGGCGCAAAAAGTTTTCACTGAACTGAAATCGCTGCCCAATGTGCGTGTTCTGACCCGCACGACAGCGTTCGGTTATTACAACCACAATTTCGTGGCGCTGGCCGAGCGTGTGACCGATCACCTCGCCACGCCGGCCAAACACCAGCCACGTGAAAGACTGTGGCAGGTCCGCGCCAAGAAAGTCGTTCTGGCGGCAGGCGCGATCGAGCGGCACATGGTCTTTGCCAATAATGATCGTCCCGGCATCATGCTGGCTTCTGCTGCGCGCATCTATCTCAACCATTACGGCGTGACCGTCGGCAATAATGTCGGTGTCTACACAGCCCATGATTCTGCCTATGAGACGGCATTCGATCTCAAGAAAGCGGGTGTGAAGATCGCCGCTATCGTGGATTGCCGCGAGAACCCCGATCGGCGGCTGCTGGACGAGGCGCGGGCGCTGGGCATCGAGGTACTGGCGGGTCACAGTGTTTACGATACGTCAGGGCGGCTGCGCGTTTCTTCCATGAGCGTTGGCCGCAATGGCGGCTCTAACAAGCGCAAGATTGCCATCGACGCGCTCGTCGTTTCGGCGGGCTGGACGCCTTCGGTGCATCTCTTCTCGCAATCGCGCGGCAAGCTGAAGTTTGACGCGGCAAACCAGCGGTTCCTGCCTGACATCCATGTGCAGAATTGTGTGTCAGTCGGCGCCTGCAACGGCACGGACGATCTCGCCGCATTGATCGCCGAGGCTGCTGCCGCAGGTGGCGGTGCAGCGGAATTCTCCGGCGAGAATGCGCGCGCCTGGACCGGCGGCATGATCGGCGCTGCGGAAGGGGCAGGCGAAGGCACCGGCGTCAAGGCCTTCATCGATTTCCAGCACGATGTCTGCGCCAAGGACATTCGCCTTGCCGTGCGTGAAGGCATGCATTCGGTCGAGCACATCAAGCGCTTCACCACCAATGGCATGGCGTCCGATCAGGGCAAGATGTCCAACATGCATGGCCTTGCCATTGCCTCGGAAGCGCTTGGGCGGGATCTGCCGAAGGTCGGTCTCACCACTTTCCGCCAACCCTATACGCCGGTCACCTTCGGCACGCTCATCAACCATTCGCGCGGTGCGCTGTTCGACCCGACCCGCAAGACGCCGATGCATGACGAAGAGGCTGCGGCAGGCGCCCTTTTCGAGGATGTCGGCAACTGGAAGCGCGCATGGTTCTTCCCGCGCGGCGGCGAGGATATGCACGAGGCGCTCAACCGCGAATGCAAGACGGTGCGGACAAGCGTCGGCGTGTTCGATGCCTCCACGCTCGGCAAGATCGAGGTGGTCGGCCCCGATGCGGCTAAGTTCCTGAACCTCATCTACACAAATGCCTGGGACACACTGAAACCCGGCCGTTGCCGCTATGGCATCATGACGCGCGAGGACGGTTTCGTTTACGATGACGGTGTTGTCGGTCGTCTTTCCGAGGACCGTTTCCACGTGACGACGACGACGGGCGGCGCACCGCGCGTTCTCCAGCACATGGAGGATTATCTCCAGACCGAATTCCCCGAGCTGAATGTCTGGCTGACATCGGCGACCGAACAATGGGCGGTGATTGCGGTGCAGGGACCGAAAGCGCGCGAGGTGATCGCGCCTTTCGTCGAGGGTATCGATATTTCGCCCGAAGCCTTCCCGCATATGGCGGTCGCGGAAGGCACCTTCTGCGGCGTGCCGACGCGTCTCTTCCGTGTATCATTCACGGGTGAGCTTGGTTTCGAAATCAACGTTCCGGCCGATTACGGCGCTGCCGTCTGGACCGCGATCCGTGAACGGGCCGAAGCGGTGGGCGGATGCCTTTATGGCACCGAGACCATGCACATCCTGCGCGCCGAAAAGGGTTACATCATCGTCGGACAGGATACCGACGGCACCGTGACGCCTGACGATGCCGGGCTTGCCTGGGCCGTTTCCAAGAAGAAGACGGATTTCGTCGGTATTCGCGGTCTGAAACGCCCGGATCTCATGCGCTCTGGTCGAAAGCAGCTTGTGGGCCTCAAGACGAAGGACCGGCTGACTGTTCCCGAAGAGGGTGGCCAGATCGTTGCTGATCCAAACCAGCCGAAACCCATGACCATGCTCGGCCATGTCACTTCCGCCTACTGGTCGGAAAATCTCGGCCACTCCATCGCCTTTGCGCTGGTGGCGGATGGCAGGGCGCGCATGGGCGAAACGCTCTACATCCCGCTTGCCGATAAAACAATTGCCGTCGAAGTGACCGATATGGTCTTCCTCGACAAGGAAGGAGCCCGTCTCAATGGCTGACACACTTCACGCAAAACGCAAATCCGTACTCGAGGATTTCCACGGTGGTTCGCCCTTCGTCTCGCTGAAGCCCGCCGCCTCGGCGTCGCGGCTGTCGCTGCGCGCAAGGGAAAGCGCACTGCCGGCCCTCTCGGATGCACTCGGCCTGTTATTGCCCAACAGCCCGAAAAGCTCTGTCACATCGGGTTTGCGCTCCGCTCTCTGGCTTGGTCCGGACGAATGGCTGGTGATCGATCAGGGCGAAAGCGACCTTATGGCGGCGCTCGCCACCGTTCCCGGCATGTTTTCGGCGACCGACGTTTCCCACCGCAACACGGCTGTCATCGTTTCCGGCCCCGGCGCGGAGGCAGCTCTGAACGCCGGTTGCCCGCAGGATCTGTCTATCGCACAGTTCCCGATCGGCGCCTGCTCGCGAACGGTTTTCGGCAAGGCGGAAGTGGTGCTGCTGCGCGTGGCTGACGATACGTTCCGGGTCGAGTGCTGGCGCTCCTTCGCCGAATATGTCGGCGGCCTGTTGCAGGAAGCGGCGCAGGACGTGGCGGTCTAGCTTTTCCACCCCTGCCATTCCACCCATCGCCCATGGAAATCGGCGCGGCCGATTTCCTGTTTCTTACCGGTCGGCCAGATTTGCAGGGTGATTGCGGCGCTTCCCGGCGTCGTATCTGCCTCCATCTGCAGGCGGGCAAGCGGAGCCTCAGGGGTGGCACGGCTTCCAGCCTCGGCGATCAGCGTTTCGCCGGCCTCTTTCAGCGCATCGGGCAGATATTGCCAGGCGACAGAATGGTAGACCACATGGGCAGCGCCCGAATGTTGCGCGGCAAGGCGGCGTTGCAGCCAGTCAATTGCGTCAGCCTTTTCAACTTGCAAGCCGTTCTCCACCGCAATACGCAGGGCGGCCGCCGTGCGCTCCAGCCTGTCGGTCTGATCGGCCCAGACATATGACATCAGCCGCAACCGGTCCTCGGCAGACGACGGATCGAGTGGGTTAAGATCGCAGCCGGCGCGCTCGATGACCTCTATCCGCTTGTCGGGCGGGGTGTCTCCGCGCCATTCCGGCGACATGGACACTTCGGATTGCCTGCCCCAGGCAAGATCGCCAAGACGATACTGGTAGCGGTCAAATTGCAGGTTCAGACCGGCGCTGGCGCCGACCTCTGAAAGGACCAGCGGCTTGCCGAAAAGCTCCGCAATGGAAAGAAAACCCGGCAGCAGCACAGCGGAACGGCGGACTTCGTTGGTCTGCGGCGGCGATTTCAGTCTTTCGAGGATGAAGCCCGAATGGAAGCGCAAGGCACTTGCGCAAGCCTGCCAGAGCGCATTCTCGTCTTCGGGTGCTATATCGACAAGAGGAGCGATCTTGTCCTCGATGACAAGCGCATGCAGGGCACCGGCAAGCCGCAGTGGGACGGAATCGCCGGACGGGCCGACATTGCCAGGCCAGGACAAAATCATCTCGCCAACGTCCGTCTGGCGATCCAGCCGCGCCGCCACCGCGCGGCAAAGCCGTGCGGTAAAGGGCGAACCGAGGCTGTCGCAGGCTCTTGCCTGTGCGAGAAACGCGTCTCTTACGGCTTCATCATGCATTGGGCCGTCTCCTTTGCGCAGTCCGGCGTTACTTTGCCAGACTGGCCTCGCCGTTGACGAGGGCTTGATCATCAAAACCAAAATTGCGCATCAGCACACGGTGCTCGTCTGATCCGATATAACAAAGAAGCGCCGCATCGACCGCGCTCTGGAGTTCCCGGTCGGATTGGCGGAAAGCAAATGCGCCTGAGGCTGCTGGTCTCTCTTTCGGTAAAACAGAGACAACTTCCAAATCGAGCTCTGGATTTTGCTGCATAAAACCGAGATGGGCCATGGCCACGCTGGCATAGGCGTCGGCACGCCCATCCAATACGGCCTGAGCGGCCTCGTCGTAGGTCTCGCAAATGAGAATGCGGTCATCGGGCACGCCCGCTTCCATAATTGCGCGATGTTGGATCTGATCACGGATCGCGACCAGCGTACATTCCGGATTTTTTGCTGCCGATGCGTATCCGTCCAGATCTCTGAGGTTGCCCTTCCTCACCAACAGTCCATCAGGCAACGCCCAGATGGGATGGCTGAACGTCACGATCTTTCTGCGTTCAGCGGTATCGAAGAGGCCAGTAGTCATATCCCAAAGGTTTTCGTTCAGCCCAGGCAACAATTGCGAGAATTCGGTTTCGATGAATTCAATGTCATGAATACCGATCATGGCTAGAATGACTCGCGCCAACTCCACATCGCACCCGGTCACATCGCCGCATTCGTTCCTGTAGTTGAACGGAGGTTCTATCAAATATGCGAATCTCACAGACACTCCGATCTCAAATTGGGATTTACTTCGCCATCAGGCGTCTTGCGGCCTGTCCTCGGGGTTGAACTGGGTGATGGTTGTCCAGCGGGCAGTGAGCGCCGGTTTTTTCTCGTTTTCTATCTCCACCGTCACATCATAGGTCGTCACCAGCATGGCGGCGCCGCGAAACCGCGCCTCGGCCAAAGTGAAACGGCCACGCACCCGTGCTCCGCTTTTGACCGGCGTGACGAAGCGGACGGCGTCAAAGCCGTAGTTGATGCCCATGGTCGTTTCGCGAATGCGGGGCAGGGCATCGTAATTCAGAGCCGAAAGCAGCGAGAGCGTCAGGAACCCATGCGCGATAGTGCCGCCAAAGGGGCTTTCCGCCTTGGCGCGTTCCGGGTCGGTGTGGATGAACTGTTCGTCCAGCGTCGCTTTTGCGAAGGCGTCGATCATTGTCTGGTCGACGGTGATCCAGTCGGAAACGCCCAGCTCCGTGCCGACGAAATTTTTCATTTCCGCCAGCGCTATTTCCTTTGCCATGTTACCTCTTCTCGATTGCCTTTCGGAACTTATAAAGGTGCCGGGGCCAAGCGATCAACCGCGCAGATAAAACACTACCGAGCGGGCAGGGAGGAAGGCCGGATTGCCGAAATCCGTGCCGATCGCTTGCCAGTCGTCGCCCGGCAGGGTGAAGGGCACGATCTCATGGCTGCGGTTGATGAGCACGGCAAGCTCCGCGTCGTTTTCGGTCTCGTGGTCCGGCGTGGCAAGCACCATGGCGAAAGCCGGCATGTCCGGCCTTTCCCATTCCGCGACCGTCATCGGTTCTCCGCCGGGGGCAAGCCATGTCACATCGCCGTTGCCGGAGAAAAACTCGGTTTGCGAAAACACGCCGAAGCGTTTGCGAAGTGCTGCAAGAAATGCCGTGTGGTCAGTCAGCTCCTGGGAGAGCGACGACCAGTCGACCCACGTTATCTCGTTGTCCTGGCAATAGGCATTGTTATTGCCATGTTGGCTGCGGCCACCCTCATCGCCGGCGGTCAGCATCAACGTGCCGCGACTGACGAAGAGCGTGGAAAGCAGCGCTTTTACATCCGCGTGGCGCGCGGCCACGACGGCAGGATCGTCCGTCAATCCCTCCAAACCATTGTTCCAGGAATGATTTTCATTATGCCCGTCGCGATTGTTC
Source organism: Agrobacterium sp. 22-3639C2 (assembly GCF_053522105.1). Classification (NCBI taxonomy): domain Bacteria; kingdom Pseudomonadati; phylum Pseudomonadota; class Alphaproteobacteria; order Hyphomicrobiales; family Rhizobiaceae; genus Agrobacterium; species Agrobacterium sp. 22-3639C2. The sequence goes on from NZ_JBNWDB010000007.1 coordinate 141,312, forward strand.
TCGCCGTTTTTCTCATTGTGCTTGTGTTCGTGGCTGACGAGATCAAACAGGGTAAAACCGTCATGGGCGGCAAGGAAATTGACGCTGCGGCTTTTCGAACGTCCACGGCGGGAAAAGATCGGCGAAGAGCCGGAAAGCGCATTGGCCAGCGCCCCGGTCGTTCCCGCATCGCCGCGCCAGAACCGGCGCATGTCGTCGCGGGCGCGGTCGTTCCATTCCAGAAAGCTCTCCGGAAAATTGCCGAGCTGATAGCCGCCGGGGCCGATATCCCATGGTTCGGCGATCAGCACGCGGTCGTATAGTACCGGGTCAGAGTGCATGGCGGCAAGCGTTTCGCTGGCCATGTCGAAGCCACTAGCCGTTCGTCCCAATATGGGCGCGAGATCGAAACGGAAGCCATCGATACCGGCATTGAGAACGAAATGCCTCAGGGAATCGATAATGAGCTGGCGCACATAGGGATGATCGCAGGCCACAGTGTTGCCGGTGCCGGTGTCATTGACCAGCACGCCTGGCTTTCCTTCCGGGTGACGGAAAGCGGTGAGATTGTCCAGTCCGCGCAAAGACAGGATGGAGCCTTCGCTGTCGCTTTCACCCGTATGGTTGAAAACCAGATCGAGAATGACGCCGATGCCTTGCGCGTGCAGGGCTGCAACCGTGTCGCGCAGCTCCCGCACTCCGCCGGGGCAGAGGCGCGGATCGAGCGCCATGAAGCCGACGGGATTGTATCCCCATGCATTGGAAAGGCCAAGCGGCGGCAGGTGGCGCTCGTCGATCCAGGCGGTGATCGGCATCAGCTCCACCGCATCGACACCGATTTTTTTCAAATGCGCAATAATGGCAGGATGAGCCAGCGCTGCCACCGTGCCTCTCAGCTCTTCCGGCACGGCAGGATGCAATTTGGTGAAGGATTTAACCGCGAGTTCGTAAATCAGCCCGCCTTCGGCAAAGCGTGGCGGCTGGCGCCTGACCTGCTCATATTGCGACAGGATCGCCTTCGGCATGATCGCGCCCGTGTCTTCGCCATAGGCCAAAAGCGCGGCATCATGCCGGAATGGCCGGTCTATCTCCGTGGCATAGGGGTCGAGCAGCAGTTTTGCGGGGTCGAACCACAGGCCATGTTCGGGGGCATAAATGCCGTTGGCGCGGTAGCCATATCGCGCACCGGGGCCGGTCTCGGCAACTGTCAGCCGGTGAATGTCATTCTCATCGCGCCTCATTGGCAAACGCGCCGTCTCTTTTTCGCCCGTCGCATCAAAAAGGCAAAGGTCGATTTGTGAGGCGTGCCGGGAATAGACCGCAAATTCCGTTCCGTTTTCCGTCTGGGTTACGCCTTTGGGGAAAACGGCTGGTTTCTGCATGGTCTCTCTCTCCGGAAGATGATGATATCGAGTCTGGCGGGGAGGTTAGTCAGTAACCTCAGGCGGCCTCATGGCCGCCTGCCAAGTTTTTCGCTATGCCCGTTGCCGGAAACGGTGCGTGCAATGCAAAACCTTACGTGATGACGGTCGGTTCGTTGCGGCCGGTATGGGCCTTGATGCCGGCGATCGTATCGGCAACGGAAATAAGGTCGGCAAGCGCCGCCTGCGTTTCGATGCCGTGACGGGCCGCATCCGGCTCATAGCGCTCGACGTAAAGTCTGAGCGTTGCGCCCGCAGTGCCCGTGCCGGAAAGGCGCAGCACGATGCGCGAACCACCTTCGAACAGGATGCGGATACCCTGGTTCTTGCTGACGGACTGGTCGACCGGGTCGAGATAGGCGAAATCATCAGCAGCTGCGACCTTAAGATTGCCGTAGCTGGTGCCAGGAAGTGTTGCGAGTTTTTCGCGCAGGATGGCCACCAGAGTGTTTGCGGCGTCCGAATCCACTTCCTCATAATCGTGGCGGGAATAATAGTTGCGCCCATATTCGGCCCAGTGCTTGGTAACGATGTCCTTCACGCTTTCCTTGCGGGCGGCGACAATGTTCAGCCAGTAGAGCACGGCCCACAGGCCATCCTTTTCGCGCACGTGGTTGGAGCCGGTGCCGAAGCTTTCCTCACCGCAGATTGTAACCTTGCCGGCATCCATGAGATTGCCGAAAAATTTCCAGCCGGTTGGCGTCTCGTACATGCCAAGCCCAAGTTTTTCTGCGACGCGGTCGGCTGCGGCACTTGTCGGCATGGAACGGGCGATGCCGGAAATGCCGGCGGCATAACCGGGCGCGAGCCGCGCATTGGCGGCGATGATCGCCAGGCTGTCGGACGGGGTGACAAACATGCCCTTGCCGACCACCATGTTGCGGTCGCCGTCGCCATCCGACGCCGCGCCGAAATCGGGACCTTCCGGGCTCATGACATCGTCATAAAGCTCCTTGGCGTGCACCAGGTTGGGGTCGGGATGGTGGCCGCCGAAATCGGGCAGCGGCGTTGCGTTGCGGACCGAGCCCTTCGGCGCGCCGAGACGCTTTTCGATGATTTCCACCGCATAGGGGCCGGTGACGGCACTCATGGAATCGACGACAACCTTGAAGCCGCCGGCAATCAGGGCGCGAATGGCGGCAAAATCGAACAGTTCTTCCATCAAAGCGGCATAATCGGCGACCGGATCGATGACGTCGACCGTCAGTTCATCCACCTTGAAGCTGCCCACCTTGTCGAGATCGACGTCTGCAGCGTCGGAAATCTTGTAGCTGTCGATGACCTTCGAGCGGGCATAGATCGCGTCGGTGATCTTTTCAGGCGCAGGGCCGCCATTGCCGATATTGTATTTGATGCCGAAATCTTCGGTCGGGCCACCAGGATTATGGCTGGCGGAAAGCACGATGCCGCCGAAGGCTTTGTATTTGCGGATGATATTGGAGGCGGCGGGGGTTGAGAGAATGCCGCCCTGACCGACCAGCACCTTGCCGAAACCGGCGGCGGCCGCCATCTTGATCGCCTTCTGGATGACTTCGCGGTTGTAATAACGGCCATCGCCGCCAATCACCAGCGTCTGGCCCTGAAAGCCCTCAAGCGAGTCGAAGATCGACTGGATGAAGTTTTCGGCATAATTTTCCTGGGCGAAGACGGGCACCTTCTTGCGCAGGCCGGATGTGCCCGGCTTCTGATCCTGAAAGGGTGTCGTCTGAACGGTCTTGATCATTGTTTCAATGGCCTCTCGAAATAAGCTGGCTGTAAAGCGCGGCATAGAGCGCAGCGCTTTTTTCCCAGGAAACATCGGATTTCATTCCGAGTTTCTGCATTTGTGTCCAAAGTTTCGGGTCGTGATAATAACGCACGGTCCGGCGGATCGCCTGTTTCAGACCGTCGAGCGTGACGGGTGAGAATTGTACACCGGTCGCCGATTTATTGGCGATGGCGGCATGGTTGGCGTCGATCACCGTATCGGCAAGGCCGCCGGTTCGGGCAACCACGGGAACGCAGCCATAACGCAGCGCGTAAAGCTGGGTAAGGCCGCAGGGCTCGAAGCGCGAGGGGATGATGATCGCATCGCAACCCGCCTGCATCAGATGCGACAGCGGCTCATTATAACCGATGGCGACACCGACGCGGCCATGGTGGCGGGATGCCGCCGCCAGTAGCGCGCCTTCCAATGCCACATCGCCGGCGCCCAGCACGACCAGACGGCCGCCGAGGGAAACGATCTCGTCCACGGCTTCCGCCATGAGATCAATGCCCTTCTGCCAGGTCAGCCGGGAGATGACGCAGAAAAGCGGGCTGTCATCCTGGTCGATGCGGAAATGTTCTGCGACGGCCTTCTTGTTCAGCGCGCGGTTCTTGAGATTGGTGACGGAATAGTTGTCGTGGATCAGATGGTCGGTGGCCGGGTTCCAGACATCGGCGTCAATGCCGTTGACGATACCGTGCAGCACATGGGCGCGGCTGCCGATCACCCCTTGCAGCCCCATGCCGAATTCCGCGGTCAGGATTTCTTCCGCATAGGATGGGCTGACCGTGCTGAGCGCGGTTGCCGTCTGCAAGCCGCCCTTGAGGAAGCTGACATCGTTATAATATTCGATGCCTTCCATGCCGAAGGCGTGGGCGGGCAATTCGAGCTTGCTGAAGATATTGGCCCCGAACTGACCCTGAAAAGCAATGTTATGGATGGTGAGAAGGCTCGGAATCTCTGGCGTTTCGGCATAACGCATATAGACCGGGGTCATTGCTGCCTGCCAGTCATGGGCGTGCACCATATCCGGCCGCCAGCCGGGAAGCACACCGGCGCCGATTCGTGCCGCTGCCAGCGAGAGCGCCGCAAAGCGCTTCCAGTTATCAGGATAATCCTTGCCGGTCTGGCCGAGATAGGGGCCGCCGGAACGCTCGTAATAGGCGGGCGCGTCAAGGATCAGAAGGTCTAGCCCCTCATGTTGGACTTCGAGCAGATCAGCCTTTTCGCCAAGCAGATCGGTGAACTCAAAACATTTGACGGGGTCCGTCACGGCGGCTTTCACCGCCGGATATCCGGGTATCAATGTGCGCGTTCTCACACCATAGGCTTCGAGCGCGATGGGGAGGGCACCGGTAACGTCGGCGAGCCCTCCGGTCTTGATCAGGGGATAAATTTCGGATGAAACCGAAAGGACATTCATGGGCTCTACAGGTCCAGCTTGTCGATCATCGATTGGGTGATAAGGCAAATGCCGTTTTCCGTGCGCCGGAAACGTTTGGCATCCAGTTCAGGGTCTTCTCCTACAATCAGTCCTTCCGGAATGACCACTCCATGGTCGATGACGACGTTGCTGAGCTGGGCGTGGCGCCCGATCTTTACACTCGGCAGTACTACGGCATTCTCAAGGCGGGAGTATGAATTGGCGCGCACGCCTGTGAACAGAAGGCTACGGTTGAGGGCGGCGCCGGAAATGATGCAATCGCCTGACACGACCGACGACACGGCAGAACCGCGGCGGTCCTCATCGTCATGCACGAATTTCGCCGGCGGAGTGATTTCCGCATAGGTCCAGATCGGCCAGGACTTGTCATAGATATCGAGGTCAGGCACCACATCCGTCAGGTCGATATTGGCCTGCCAATAGGCATCGATGGTTCCGACATCGCGCCAGTACGGTCCGTGCTCGAAATCCGAACGCACGCAGGAGTCCGCAAAACGGTGCGCGACGGCTTTGCCGTGCTGGACAATGTAGGGAATGATGTCCTTGCCGAAGTCGCGGCTGGAGGTGGGGTCGGCGGCATCGCGACGCAGCGCTTCCATCAGGAATTTCGTGTGGAAGACGTAGATCCCCATCGAGGCAAGCGCGAAATTCTCGTTGCCGGGAATGCCGGGCGGATCGGCCGGCTTTTCGATGAAGTCGATGATCTCGTCTTTTTCGTTCACATGCATCACGCCGAAGCCCGACGCTTCCTTGCGTGGCACTTCAAGGCAACCGATCGTTACATCCGCGCCGGAATCGACATGCTGTTGCAGCATGTATTCGTAGTCCATCTTGTAAATATGGTCGCCGGCCAGAATGACCATATATTCGGGCGCATAGGGCTCGATAATGTCGATGTTCTGGTAAACGGCGTCGGCGGTGCCTTCGTACCATTGCGTTTCGGACACGCGCTGCGAGGCCGGCAGAATGTCGAAGCTTTCGTTACGCTCTGGACGGAAGAAGTCCCAGCCGCGTTGCAGGTGGCGGATGAGGGAGTGAGCCTTGTATTGCGTGGCTACGCCAATGCGGCGAATGCCGGAATTCAGCGCGTTCGAAAGTGCAAAATCGATAATGCGGGCCTTACCGCCAAAATAAACCGCTGGTTTTGCCCGGCGGTCTGTCAATTCCTTCAAACGGCTTCCTCTACCGCCCGCGAGAACATAGGCCATTGCATCACGCGCCAGGGGCTGAACTCTTTTTTCCGACATGGTTGTCCTCCCGTTCTGTCTGTCAGTTTTCCGGTTCGAGCATGATCGTTGCCAAGGGCGGCAGGACGAGCATCGCCCCGATTTCCCCACCGGCATTGACCGCCTGAACGCGTCCGCCATTTCCCTTGCCGCTGCCGCCATAAATTTCGGCATCGGTGTTGAGAATCTCCCGCCACCGCCCCGCAACAGGAAGCGGCACATAATAGTTTTCCCGGTAGACCGGGGTCAGATTGCAGATAACCGCAACCGGTTTTTCGCCGGGCGCCGAGCGCAGCCAGGCGAAGACCGAGTTTTCGTGATCATCGACCACCAGCCACTGGAAACCTTCGGGTTCGCAGTCACGGGCGTGCAGAGCGGCTTTCGAACGGTAGGTGAGGTTGAGATCGCGCACGAGGCGGCGCATACCCTCATGCATCGGATATTGGCGAAGGTTCCAGTCGAGCGATCCCTTTTCGCTCCATTCGCTCCACTGGGCGAACTCCTGCCCCATGAACAGCAGCTTCTTGCCGGGATAACCCCACATGAAGCCGTAATAGGACCGGAGATTGGCAAATTTCTGCCAGTCGTCGCCCGACATCTTGGCGATCAACGATCCCTTGCCGTGCACTACTTCGTCATGGGAAAGCGGCAGCACGAAATTTTCGGTGAAGGCATAAAGCAGCCCGAATGTCAGTTCCTGATGGTGGAACTTGCGGTGCACCGGCTCACGCGAGAAATAGCTCAGCGTGTCGTGCATGAAACCCATATTCCATTTGAAGCCGAAACCGAGGCCGCCCTCGTGAACCGGCTGCGACACTTTCGGCCAGGAGGTGGATTCTTCAGCAATGGTCATGACGCCCGGATGGGTGCCGTAGACGAGCGAGTTCATCTTCTGCAGGAAGCGGACGGATTCCAGGTTCTCGCGCCCGCCATATTCGTTGGGGATCCACTCGCCTTCCTTGCGGGAATAATCGAGATAGAGCATCGAGGCGACGGCATCGACGCGCAATCCATCGAGATGGAATTTTTCGGCCCAATAAAGAGCGTTGTTGACGAGGTAGGACAATACCTCGATACGCCCGAAATTGTAGATGGCCGTGTTCCAGTCGGGATGAAAACCCTGACGCGGGTCGGCATGTTCGTAAAGCGCTGTCCCGTCAAACAGGCCCAGGCCGTGCTCGTCGGTTGGAAAATGCGCAGGAACCCAGTCGAGGATCACGCCGATGCCGACCTTGTGGGCGCCGTTGACGAAGCGGGCGAAACCTTCCGGATCGCCGAAACGGGCGGTCGGGGCATAAAGCCCGGTCGTCTGGTAACCCCAGGACGGATCGTAGGGATGTTCGGTGATCGGCAGAAACTCGATATGGGTGAAGCCCATATCCGTGCAATAGGGAATGAGCTGGGTGGCCATTTCATCCCAGCTGAGGAAGGTGCCGTCCTCGCGACGCCGCCAGGAACCGGCGTGCACCTCGTAAATGCTGATCGGCTGCCGGCGCTGGTCCACTTGCGCCCAATGTTCCCGGTGGGCCTGATCTTCCCATTTCTGCGCCAGTTCTGGTGCGGTGACGGAGGCGTTCTTCGGCCGCAGTTCACCACGCCGTGCATAGGGGTCGGCCTTCAGCGGCAGAAGCTCGCCGTTTGCGCCGAGAATCTCGAATTTATAGGCGCAGCCGGCATAGACGTCAGGTGCGAAAATTTCCCAGATGCCGGTATCCTTGCGGAAGCGCATCACATGCCGTCGACCATCCCAATTGTTGAAATCGCCGACGACGGAGACGCGCCGCGCATTGGGAGCCCAGACGGCGAAGTGGAAACCTTCGACCCCTTCAAGCTTGAGCGGATGAGCGCCCATCTTGTCGAACAGTCGCAGATGCGATCCCTCGCGGACGAAATAATCGTCCATCGGTCCAAGAACCGGACCAAAGCTGTAGGGGTCGGTCACTGCCCATTCCGCATCGTCGCGACAGGCGCGATAACGCACCGGCTGACGCGAGGTGAGATCGACCGGGCCTTCGAAGAAACCCTCCGGATCGAGCTGCTTCAGTTCGCCGACGAAAGATCCGTCCAGTGTGAGGACAGATACTTCTTCAGCCCCCGGAATGAAACACCGTGCAGAAAAACCTCCCGGCGTTTCGTGAACGCCGAGAAGTGCAAAGGGGTTGGAATGCAAACCGCTCTTGATCGCCTCGATTTCAGCCTTCGTGATTTCGCCAGTCTTTTTCTCTTCGGCCGAATTGAGCGGTTTTTTCATCAGGCTCTCCAGATATCGGCGGCGTACTGCCGGATCGTCCTGTCGGACGAGAACCAGCCCATACGCGCCGTGTTACGGACTGTTTTCGCATACCAGCTTTCCGGATCGCTCCAGATCGCATCCACCTTGCGCTGCGCTTCGGCGTAGGCGTCGAAGTCGGCCGCGACCATGAACCAGTCGCTGTTGTAAATGCCGTCGATCAGCCCGGCGAAGCGGGAGCGGTCGTCGGGTGAGAATACGCCAGAGGCGATAGATGACAGCGCCTGCGACAGTTCCACCGACTGTTCAATAATCGCGCGGGGGTTGTGGCCCTCGGCGCGCGCTTTCGACACCTCTTCCGCCGTCATGCCGAAGATGACGATGTTATCCTCGCCGACATGTTCGAGCATTTCGACGTTCGCACCATCCAGCGTACCGATGGTGAGCGCGCCGTTCAGCGCAAACTTCATGTTGCCGGTGCCCGAGGCTTCCATGCCAGCCGTCGAGATCTGTTCGGACAGATCGGCGGCCGGAACCATGATTTCCGCAAGCGAGACGTTGTAGTTCGGAATAAACACCACTTTCAGAAGCCCGCGCACGGCCGGATCGTTGTTGATGACCCGGGCAATATCGTTGGCAAGTTTTATGATCAGCTTCGCGTTGTGATAACTCGGCGCTGCCTTGCCTGCGAAGAACTTAACGCGCGGTACCCAATCCAGTTCCGGGTGAGAACGGATCTGGTCGTAAAGCGCCACCGTTTCGATAAGGTTCAGAAGCTGGCGCTTATATTCATGGATGCGCTTGATCTGGATGTCGAACATGGCCGAGGGATCGACACGGATGCCCATGCGTTGCGCCACCGTATTGGCAAGCCGCACCTTGTTCAGACGCTTCACTTCGGCAAATTTTTCGCGGAAACCTGCATCGTCGGCGAAGCGGTCGAGCGCTGTCAGCTTTTCCGCATCGTCGAGGAAATCGTCGCCGATCGCTTCCCGGATCAATCCGGTCAGGCCGGGGTTGCACTGCATCAGCCAGCGGCGCGGGGTGATGCCGTTGGTCTTGTTGTTGATGCGCTCGGGATAAAGGCTGTGCAGGTCGGCAAAGACCGTTTCCTTCATCAGTTCGGTATGAAGTGCCGAGACACCGTTGATGGAATGCGAGCCGATGAAGGCGAGATTGCCCATGCGCACGCGCCGCTCACCGTTTTCGTCGATCAGCGAGATGGACCGGATCTGCTGATCCGGCATCTTCTTTTCCTTGCGGGCGTAGACCAGCGTATTGGCATTGATCGCATAGACGATCTGCATGTGCCTCGGCAAAAGCCGCTCGAGCAGCGGGACGGGCCAGCTTTCCAGCGCTTCGGGCAAAAGCGTGTGGTTGGTGTAGGAGAAGGTGCCCTGCGTGATCTTCCAGGCTTCGTCGAATTCAAGGCCGTGGACATCGCATAGCAGGCGCATCATTTCGCAGATGGAAATGGCCGGATGCGTGTCGTTGAGCTGGATCGAAACCTTGTCGGGCAGCGAGGTGAAATCCGGATATTGCTGCAGGTGACGGCGCAGAATGTCCTGCAGGGAGGCGGAGGAGAAGAAGAACTCCTGCCGCAAACGCAATTCCTGGCCGGCCGGGGTCGCATCGGCAGGGTAGAGAACGCGCGTCAGGCTTTCGGCCTTGTTGCTTTCCCGCAGCGCGCCAATGTGGTCGCCGGCATTGAAGGCGGCAAGCAGAATGGGATCGATAGGCTGCGCCGACCATAGGCGCAAGGTGTTGACGCGGGTGCCGCGCCAGCCGACGACAGGCGTGTCGTAAGCCATGGCAATGACGCGTTCGGCAGGTTTCCAGACGAAGCGCTGCGGCTCCTCATATCCACCGATGGTTTCCACCGATCCGCCAAAGCCGATTTCATACGAGCTTTCGCGGCGTTCGAATTCCCAGGGATTGCCGTGCGCGAGCCAGGTCTCCGGCAATTCCACCTGCCATCCGTCCGCCATCTGCTGGCGGAAAAGGCCGTGCACATAACGGATGCCGTAGCCATAGGCGGGAATATCGACGGTTGCCATCGATTCCATGAAACAGGCAGCGAGACGGCCAAGGCCGCCATTGCCAAGTGCCGCATCCGGTTCAAGTCCCGCAATGACATCGAGATCGACGCCGAGCGAAGAAAGCGCGTCCCTGATTTCGTGCATCAGCCCGATATTGGAGATCGCATCGCGCATCAGGCGACCGATCAGAAACTCGAGCGACAGGTAATAAACGCGCTTGGAATTGTTGGCATAGGCCTTGCGGGTGGAGGCCATCCACTTGTCGATGATGCGGTCACGGACGACGAGAATGGTCGCGGTCAGCCAGTCATGCGGCTTGGCAACTTTTACGTCCTTGCCGATACGGTAGGTGAGGCGCTCGATGATTTCCGCTGCCATGATTTCCGGGTTGGAACTGCGCGGGGCGGGACGGGGAAGATCGGCGGCGTTTAGATTATTGATCATTGGTCGGTCAGCACCTTGGTGGGAGGAGAGGGTCTGATGAGGTCGATCCGGTTTGCCTTTACTGATGCCAGTTTATGCATCGATATGGAGGCGTGGCAACAGCATTTTTTGTGGAAATTTGAACAGCTTAGGGTAATGAAAAATAACACTTTTTCTTCAGCGTCCCGAGGATCGCCAAAGGCATTGCCTGCCCATTGTCCGTCATTCATGAACGGGTTTGCATGGTCGTTGCGATGCAGGGCATCGTTCAAGAAAGGGAGAGGGGCTGCAACACTTCTGAAATGGTTCACCGGTCCTGAAATCTGTTTCGGTCTATCGGATCACACACTAGCCTTCGCGGCGGAGATAATTCAATGAAAATAAACACGACGCTGCCGCAGCCGCGCCCACCGGTGGCGGCCAAACTGAAAAAAATGGCCTCGGTCGTCATGAAATGCGACGTTTACGGCAGGGAAAAAGGTTCAGTGGTCATACCGCCGGCGCGGATCGTCACCCGGGTATTTGGCGGCACCGCACACCACGGGGTGCAATCGAAGGAAAAGGGTTCCGAGCTTAGCGCGATGCCCTCTTCAAGCCCGCGCCAGTAAAGCGTTGGCGGCTTGTCGTCGCTTGACCAGCGGAAGGCGTGCAGGCAATCGCCATCCATCAGCACGGCGCTGAACCGCAACGCGGAAGAAACACCCGCCGCGATCATCTTTTCCAGGCAGAGGCGCAGCGCGGTGGAAATGGCCCGAACTGGGTCCGCATCAAGGTCGTGGCCGGCGGCAATCAGGAAGATGGCTTCGCTGTCGCCGGTGCCGCGCCGGGCGGAATAAATATCATCGGGTATGAGGGAATCAATGTCGCGCCTGATCTGCTCGTAGCCGCCGATCTGGCCGTTATGCATGAAGAGATATTGACCATGCGCAAAGGGGTGGCAATTGGCACGGGATACTTCGCCTGATGTGGCGGAGCGGACGTGGGCCATGAACATGCCCGAGCGAAGCTGGTGGCAAAGGGCGGCCAGATTGGCGTCGGACCAGGCGGGTCTGGTGTCGCGAAAAACGCCGGGCGTTCCGCGCTCGCCATACCAGCCAAGACCGCAACCGTCGCCATTGACGACGGTTTTAGCTTCCCTTGCGGCCATGGACTGGCTGACCAGCGACGCTTCCGGCTCGATCAGAAGACTGTCGAGCCAGACCGGTTTACCGGAATAGGCAAAAAGGCGGCACATTCATGCAGCTCTGTTCAGGGCCTTGTTTCCGAGCGCGAAGCCGACAGCGGCCTGGGCGTGAATGGCGGTCGAATCGTAGCCCGGCAAAGGCAGGGCATCGGGATCGATCAGCAGGGAAATTTCGGTGCAGCCGAGAATGACGGAATCGACGCCGAGCGCACGCGCTTTCTCGATGACCGACATGTAGCGCTCGCGCGAGCACGACTTGATCTCGCCCTGGCACAATTCGCCAAAAATGATGTCGTGGATGGCGGCCCTGTCATCCGCATCGGGCACGACCACATCGACGCCGTGGCGGCGCATGCGGTCGGTGTAGAAGCCATGTTCCATCGTGTAGCGCGTGGCGAGCAGAAGCGGCTTGCGGCGTCCATCCGCCTTCAATGCGGTGGCAGTTTCATCAATGATGTCGATGAGAGTGACGCCCGACATTTTTTCAACGGTTTCCGCAACGAGGTGCATGGTGTTGGTGCAGATCAGCACACAATCGGCACCCGCATTGGCAAGACGCGCACCCGCAGCGCCCAAAAGCGCGCCGGCCTCATCCCAGCGGTCAGCCTTCTGAAGGGCGACAACCTCGGAAAAATCGAGCGAATGCATGACGATATCGGCCGATACGAGCCCACCGCGGCTGTCACGAACGGCCTCGTTGATCATGCGATAATAGGTTGCGGTGGATTCCCAGCTCATGCCGCCGATCAGACCGATCCGTTTCATAGGCGTTCCCTTATAAAAGTTTGATTGATGACAAGAATGCCATTGCCGCGATGAAAACGGCATGCGTTTTTTCAGGGATTTAGAAGGCAGATTGCAAATTCTGGGCGTGCATTATGCTCAGCTCGCAAATTTCTTGCGTCACTACGTTAACCGGTGCATTCTGAAACAATGATTGACGACCGTGACCGCCGAATCCTTGCGATTCTCCAGGAGAATGCAGAAACACCTCTCGCCGATATCGCGGATGAGGTGTCGTTATCGCTTTCCGCCTGTTCCCGCCGTATCACGCGTCTGCGTGCGGAAGGATATGTGACCGGCACGATGGCGCTGCTCGACCGGCGGAAAATCAACCTGCCGACCACGGTTTTCCTGCTCGTGAGAACCGGCCTGCATGCGGAGGACTGGCTGGACCGGTTCCATGCCGCCGTCAGCACCATACCGGAGATCGTCGAGGTGCACCGGCTGACCGGCAATTTCGATTATATTCTGAAACTCGTGCTTCCAAATGTCGAATATTACGACACCATCTACAAACAGATCCTCCGGCGGGTCGAGCTTTACGACATGTCCGCCTATATCTCCATGGAGACGGTGAAGCTGTCGTCTTCACTCCCGACGACGCATATCTGATCGCAATATTTGGTCTTTTTTCAGCGCTCGGCTTCAAAACGGAAACCAAAGCGGAAACTTCGGGTCTCGCCCGGTTGAAGGGTGATGTCCGCTTCAAGTTGCGGCTGGTTGAAAGCGTTTGTCGGTGTTTCCACAGGTTCGAGCGCGATGGATTTTCGCCTGTCGCGGGCAAGCGTATCGCCGGTAAAGACATGCATGTGGCCGCGCTCCTGCCAAACGGTCAGGCTCGAACCATCGTTCCGGTTTTCGATCCTAGTCTCGTAAAGCCCGTTTGCGGATGGGATCAGATCGGTAAAGCAGACATCCAGCACATGGCCTGCGAGCGGCGCGGCAGAAAGAAACGCTGCATCGTCCCGTTTGAGAATGCCCGTCTCACTGTCGGTGAGTGGTATCAAATTCTCGTCCGTTTCGATCGCTGTTCGCGACGGTAGGGTGAGAAGGAGATCGTCGATGGAGGATATGCCGGGCAGACGGAAATAGGGATGCCAGCCGGCCGCAAAGGGCAAAGGCCGGTCGTCGCCATTGATGCCGCGTATATCGATGGTAACCGCATGGCCGGCAAACCGGTATTCCACCTCGATGGCGAGATGGTAGGGATAGCCCTTGAATTCGGCCGGCAATATCTCGGCACGAAAGACGATAATGTGCGCGTCGTTTTCCTCGAAAGATCGGTCGAGGGCGAAGGGCAGGGCACGGGCAAATCCGTGGAAGACGAGGTCCTCGTGGGCAAGCACCGGCTCGATACGGTGCATCTCCCCGCCAAATTTAAATTGGCCCTGAGGAATGCGATTGGTGAAGGGGGCGAGAATGCCGTTTCTCACGCCGTTCTGCGACTGCAATTCCTGAAGCGACGAATAGCCGTCGACAAGGTTTTTTGCATTGCCATCGGCAAGTCGTGGCCGCCAGCTCAGAAGGGTCGCGCCCTCATAAGCGATCTCGGCGCTGAAGCCGTTTCCGGAAACGGTCAGGCTGGCAATCCCCGTGCCTGTTGCGGAAGTGGTCATCGGGAAATTGTCCTTCATGCAAGCGTCTGCGGCCGTCGGGCCGATTGCGCCGCCGATTCGCCCGATCATCTTCGCTGCGGAGACATTTCGCAATGGCCATGACGGTGGCACACCTTAATGACCTCGCGTCAGCTCGGCCTCTAAGGTTTTATTGCCCTGGCCACGGCGCAAATCATTCCGTGAAGGTGCGTTTCGCGCCGGTGAAAAATTCCATTAGGGCGGCCTGATCCTCGCCGCCAAGTCCCGCCGCTGTCAGCATGCGGTGCACCTCGGCGCAAACCGCCGTCAGCGGCATGGCCGTGTTGGTGCGTCGAGCCAGATCCTGCGCGCCGTTCAGGTCCTTGACCATATTGTCGATGCGGCCAGTGCGGCGGTAATCCTTCGCCACGTAACGTGGCATATATTCCTGAAGGATTGCGCTGTCGGCGCGGCCGCCTTTCAGCGCCTGCGGAATTTTGGCGGCATCGACGCCGGCATCCAGCGCAAGCTGCGTTGCTTCCGCTACGGCAAGGAAGTTCAGCCCGCAAAGAACCTGATTGATGAGCTTCGTCGTCTGGCCTGCGCCGCTTGGACCCATATGGGTGTAGTTGCTGGCCACGTGCCGCAGCACGCGATGGGCATCGGCCACATCCTTTTCGGTGCCGCCGGCCATCAGGGTCAGTTGCCCGACGAGTGCCTTCGGCGCGCCGCCGGAAAGCGGGCTGTCCACCCAGCGCAGCCCCTTTTCAGCCGCATCCGCCGCCAGTTCTTTTGTCGCTTCCGGATCGATGGAGGACATGTCGATGATCAGCGTGCCGGGCCTGGCCCCCGCCGCCACGCCATCTTTGCCGAAAACGGCGGCGCGGACGATTTTCGGCGAATTGAGGCTGAGGATCACGACATCGGAGAGCGAAGCCGCTTGCGCCGCCGTCTCGGCGCTATGCGCACCAAGGCTGGTCAAAGCCGCCACCTTTTCCGCGTCCAGATCGAAAACCGTCAGGTGATTGCCGGTCTCGATCAGCCGCGTACCGATCGCGCCGCCCATCGCGCCAGCGCCAATGAGGGCGATTTTGTTCTTCTCGGTCATGGTGCTCACGGTCTCCTCCCAAAGCGTCGTGGTTACGGCTTCTTCAAAGCGAGGCGGTAATGCCGCCGTCGACGTAAAGAATATGTCCGTTCACGAAAGACGAGGCATCGGACGACAGGAAAATGCAGGCGCCGACAAGCTCTTCGACCTTGCCCCAGCGGCCGGCGGGCGTGCGTTTTTCAAGCCATGCTGAAAACGTCTCGTCTGCCACCAGGGCCGCGTTGAGCGGCGTGTCGAAATAGCCCGGCGCAATGGCGTTGCACTGCAGGCCATATTTCGCCCAGTCCGTCGCCATGCCCTTCGTCAGATTGCCGACGGCGCCCTTGGTGGCGGTGTACGGCGCGATACCGGGGCGGGCAAGAGCGGTCTGGACGCTGGCGATGTTGATGATCTTGCCACGTCCACGGCTGATCATATGACGCGCGACGGCTTGCCCTGCGTGGAACACCGAGGCGATGTTTGTCTGCAACAGGCGCTCGAAGGCGTCCGCCGGAAAATCCTCCAGCGGTGTGCGGTGCTGCATGCCGGCATTGTTGACCAGAATATCGATGGGGCCGACTTCCGCCTCGAAACCGTCGATGGCCTTGCGCACCGCATCATGATCGGTGGCATCGAAGGCGAGCGTCTTGGCACCCTTGATTCCTGCGGCGGCTGCTTTCAGCTTTGCCTCGTCGCGGCCGTTCAGCACCACTTCGGCTCCCGCCTCCACCAGGCCCTGCGCCAGCGCAAAACCGATGCCCTGCGACGAGCCGGTGATCAGGGCGCGGCGGCCGGAAAGATCGAACAAATTAAGGCCCACTGTTTCCTCCAGTCTCTCGACATTGCTTTCATGCCGGTTTATGTTATCGATAACATTCATCCCTTTCAGACGTGGATGTCAAGGCTTAAACGCCTGTTTCCGGTACGCAACATGCGCGCGGGGAGGCTGCAGGGCGGCGGAGACGCGGCCGGCGGCAATGATTGGGATAGGGATTATTTTGTTGCGCCGTTTAAGGCGCGATATCGAACGGGAGATATTTATGAGAGCGATTGTCGCCCACGGGGCAAAGGATGTGCGCATCGAGGAGCGGCCGGAGGAGGCGCCGGGGGCAGGAGAAGTGCGTCTTCGTCTGGCTCGGGGCGGGATTTGCGGCAGCGATCTTCACTATTACAATCACGGCGGTTTCGGCGCGGTACGGCTTCGCGAACCAATGGTGCTGGGACATGAGGTCTCCGCCATTGTTGAGGAGCTGGGCGAGGGCGTCGAGGGGCTGAAGGTTGGCGGTCTGGTCGCGGTTTCGCCGTCCCGTCCGTGCAGGACCTGCCGCTTTTGCCAGGAAGGCCTGCACAATCAGTGCCTCAACATGCGCTTTTATGGCAGCGCCATGCCGTTTCCGCATATTCAGGGCGCTTTCCGCGAGGTTCTCATCGCGGATGCCCTGCAATGCGTTCCGGCCGACGGTTTGAGTGCCGGTGAGGCAGCTATGGCGGAACCGCTGGCGGTAACGCTGCATGCCACCCGCCGCGCCGGCGATTTGCTCGGAAAACGCGTGCTCGTCACCGGCTGCGGCCCCATCGGCATTCTCTCCATCCTGTCTGCCCGCCGTGCCGGTGCCGCTGAAATCGTCGCGACCGATCTTTCGGACTTCACGCTTGCCAAGGCGCGGGAAGCGGGCGCGGACCGCGTCATAAACAGCAAGGATGAGCCTGATGCGCTGGCGGCGTACGGCGCGAACAAGGGAACCTTCGACGTTCTCTATGAATGCTCCGGTGCCGCCGTTGCACTGGCGGGCGGGATTACGGCGTTGCGTCCGCGCGGCATCATCGTCCAGCTTGGCCTTGGTGGCGATATGAGCCTGCCGATGATGGCGATTACTGCCAAGGAACTCGATCTGCGCGGCTCTTTCCGGTTCCACGAGGAATTCGCGACGGGCGTCGAACTGATGCGCAAAGGCCTGATCGACGTCAAGCCGTTCATCACCCAGACGGTGGACCTCGATGACGCCATCTCGGCCTTCGAATTTGCCTCCGACCGCAGCCGCGCCATGAAGGTGCAGATCGCTTTTTCGTAAGCGCCTGTTGCGCACGCCGGTTTGTCGACGTCTTGATCGGCGGTGGATTAATCCCCGCCGATTTTTCACGCGCGCGCTTCCATCTACAACATGACGTCTTTGATGTTATCGATATCATTTCGTGCGTCGCGGGCCGGGAAAGTGTGCCAAAGGGCGCAGCCCTGATCCCCGGCAGACGCGGCCTCTTCTGATTTGCACATATTGACGCAGGTCAAAAAGGTGATTTGCCGCTTGCCATTTTTTGCTTTATCGAAATTTCAGAAATTACTGAAAATACAGGAAGCAAAGAAATGCCCACCAATCTTTCTCCGCTCGTTCAGTCCTTCGTGCTGCATTTCGGCGAGATGGGCAGCCGCTGGGGCATCAACCGCACGGTCGGCCAAGTCTATGCATTGCTTTACATTTCACCGCAGCCGCTCTGCGCCGACGACATTGTCGAGGCGCTTGGCATTTCCCGTTCCAATGTGTCGATGAGCCTGAAGGAGCTTCAGGCGTGGAACCTTGCAATTCTCAAGCATTTCCCCGGCGACCGGCGCGATTTTTTCACGACGCCGGAGGATGTGTGGCAAATTCTGCGCACCCTTGCCGAAGAGCGCAAGAAGCGCGAGATCGACCCGACACTCAGCGTGCTTCGTGAAATCCTGATGGAGAAGCCGGAAAACGAAGAGGAGCGGCATGCGCAGAAGCGCATCGATGAGATGAAAACGCTGATCGAGCAGCTCACCGGCTGGTATGACGATGTGAAGAAGCTGGAGACGGAGCGGTTGGCTTCGCTTCTGGCACTCGGCTCGAAGGTCACGAAGCTTCTGGAGGCCAAGGACAAGATCGTCTCTCTTGCCAGACCCCGTACCAAGAAGGACAGGTGAGGAGATCGTCCGTGAGCATGTCCGCAGAAATCCGGCAATCCGCCAATGGCGATGATGCAGACTGTCCAGTTCCAGCGGCGGTCTCTCCCGACAAGGCACGGCGGCGCTTCTTCGGTAAATCCGCCAATGACAAGGGTGTCGGTACGGCGGAACTCGCGAAGGCACCCGCGGTAGGAAGATCGGTCGCCCTGCTGCATGTCCTGCCGGCTCTGCTCTGGTTGCCCCAGGCGGGTTTGCTTGCATTTTCGGTCGGAAACATTGCCGACGGTGCGCCGATGACGGCAATCCTGCCGGCGGCCGTGGCTGTTCTCGTTCTCGGTCTCATCAAGGCATGGCTGGAAAAAGTTGCCGCGAGACTGTCGTTTCGCGCCGCGCGTGCCGCCCTTTCGCGGCGGCGGCTGCAAGCGCTTCATGCCGTTGCGGAGGTGTCGCCGCTTGATCTGGCGCGCACGGCCTCCGGCGAGGCGGCAAGCGTCATCGCGGAGGCAGCCGAAGCGCTGGTACCTTATCTCTCCAGGTTCCAGCCTGCGCGGATGAAAGCTACCATTGTCCCCTTGGTTTTCGTGCTGGCAATCCTGCCATTTACCTGGATTGCGGCGCTTGTTCTGCTGCTTTCCATGCCCACTATCCCGCTTTTCATGGCGCTGATCGGCTGGCAGGCGAAGGCTGCCAGTGAAAAGCAGCTGGCCGAGACCGGCAACATGAATGCTTTCCTGCTCGATCGCCTGCGCGGCCTGGAAACGATCCGCGCACTGGAAGCCGTTGATCTGACCGCTGGACGCCTGCGGACGGACGCAGAGAACCTCAAGAAGCGGACGATGGCTGTCCTGCGGATCGCCTTTCTGTCCTCGGCGGTGCTGGAGCTTTTCGCTGCCCTCGGCGTTGCCATGACAGCCGTTTATATCGGTTTCCATCTGCTCGGTTTTCTCGATTTCGGCGCGTGGGGCGAGAAGCTGACACTTGCCGAGGGGCTGTTCATCCTGCTTCTGGCGCCTGCCTTTTTCGAACCGCTGCGGGAGTTGTCCGCCGTCTGGCACGACCGCGCAGCCGGCGAGGCGGCGCTGGGCGCGCTCGACACATTGACGCGGGCTGGCAAAGCCATCGTGGGTGAGGGTAAGGAGGTCGCAATGGCCCCTTTTCCAACGCCCGGTCTGGTGGAGTTGGCTAATCTCTCCTTCGCCTATCCGAATGCTCCGCCTGTCATTCGGAATCTAAATCTTACGGTCCAGTCAGGCGAGACAGTTGCGATTCTTGGGCCTTCCGGCTGTGGTAAATCCACTGTACTCTCCTTGATTGCCGGCTTGGCCGAGGCTGACGGCGGTACAATAGGGATCGGGGGCGTAACGCTTGGTCATGCGACGGCCGATGGACTGCGCAAGACAATCGGCTGGGTCAGCCAGAAGCCGTTCTTTTTTGCCGGTTCCCTGAAGGCGAATATTCGCTTTGGCCGCGCCGGTGTCAGCGAAGGCATGGTCGATGAGACGCTGCGCTGCACCGGGCTGGATGCATTGTCGAAAGCACGCCGGCATCTGCCTATAGGAGACGGCGGCTACGGTATTTCGGGCGGGGAGGCGGTGCGCCTCGCCATTGCGCGTGCTTTCGCCGATCCGGCGACGCAGCTTGTGCTGGTCGATGAACCGACAGCGCATCTTGACCGGGAGACGGCTGCGCTTGTCACCGAAAACCTGCTGCAACTCGCAAAAGGCAGGACATTGATCGTCGCAACCCATGATCCTGTGCTCGCCGCGCGCATGGACAGGGTCGTGAATATGACGACGATCCATTCGAGGGGGCAGTCATGATCGCGCGTTTTGCCATATTGAAACCTGTCATTTCCCTGTTCTGGTCGGCACGTCGCGGCATGCTGCTCGTTGGCGCGGTTCTGGCAGCAACCACGGTGCTGGCGGGTATAGGCCTTCTCGGCGTTTCCGGCTGGTTCATTACTGCGACCGCGATTGCCGGTCTGGTCCCTGCGACGGCCTATGCTTTCGACGTCTTTGCGCCATCGGCGGCCATCCGTCTGCTGGCGTTGTCACGCACCGCTGCCCGTTATGGCGAACGCATGACCACCCATGAGGCGACGCTGTCCGTGCTTGCAGCGCTTCGCGAAAAGCTGTTTCGTGGCTTTGCCGCACCGCAGGCGGCGAAACATCTGGAGGCGAGGCCCGCCCGCCTGCTGAACCGGCTGACTGCGGATATCGACGCGCTGGATTCGCTTTATCTGCGCGTGCTGGTACCCGCCGCCGTCGCAATCCTCGCCGCAATCGCAACAGGCATCGGTCTTGCCCTCCTCAATCCGCTTGCGGGCGTTCTGGCGGCCCTCTTCCTCATTGCGGCGGGTCTTGGCATTTCAGTGCGCTCGGCGTTGACGGCGGAAAAATTTGCGCGTCGCCGGGCAATCGGGCTTGAAGCGCTTCGTGCCCGCACGGCGGACTTGGTCAACGGGCAGGTGGAATTGCTCACGACTGCCCGTCTCTCCGCGCAGGTTGCGGCGATCGAACGGGCCGACAATTATCTGCTCGCTTGCGATGACCGCTTGAACCGGATCGAAACCAATGCCGGTTTTTCATTCGGCATCTCAGCGGCGGTTCTTTTGAGTGCGGCTCTCCTCGGCATGGCCTGGCTTGCGGAGCAGGACGTTGTGACCGCGCCGACTGCCGCCCTCGGCCTGCTTGTCTGTTTCGCCGCGCTGGAGCCCTTCACGGCGCTGCGCCGTGGTGCAATGGAACTCGGGCGCACGCTTTTTTCGGCAAGACGCATTGCGCCGCGTCTTTCCGCTGAAGCAGCCGCCAACTGTCCACGCGTGCCTGCCATGGGCCTGGTGGCTGAGCTTGATGGTGTGCGGCTGGAGCGGGATGGGAACGAAAATCCTGTCCTGACGAATATCAACCTTGCAATCGCCGCCGGAGAGACGATTGCGATTATCGGCCCGAGCGGTGCGGGCAAGACCAGCCTCATCCAGTTTCTGGCTGGTGAAGTGCAACCGGCGGCGGGCAGGGTCAGCGCTTTGCCTTGCTCGCTCATGACGCAGAGAAGTCAGCTTTTCCGAGACAGCATCGCTGATAATCTGAGGCTGGCAAAACCTGCCGCGACCGAGCGTGAACTGTGGGATGCACTGCAATCGGCAGGCCTTGGCGAGCATGTCAAAACCCTCGCCGCAGGGCTGGATACGAGACTTGGCGAGGCGGGGCAGGGTCTCTCCGGCGGTCAGTCACGACGGCTCGCCCTTGCCCGTTTCCTTCTACGCGACAAACCACTCTGGCTTCTAGACGAGGTGACGGAAGGGCTGGACGGCGAAACCGCCCGTGACGTGCTCGGCCGGTTGTTTGCAAGGGCGGAAGGCAAGACTGTCGTGATGATAACCCACAATCGCCGTGAGGCGGAATTTGCCGATCGCATCATCGTGCTGAGAGAGGGGCGCCAACTTGATCAATGTCAAAGCGGCACCCCGGAATACGACGTAATGCTGCAAACATTGCGTCCGGACTGAGTGATTTTTTCAGGGCCGGCGCCGTTTCGTAACAGAAGGCCGGCCTTTCCTGAAAGGTGGGGTAAAAACATGGAACTCGACATCGTGGCGATATCGCGCCTGCAATTCGCTGTTACCGCTTTATATCACTTTCTATTCGTTCCCCTGACGATCGGACTGTCCGTGGTGATCGCCATCATGGAAACGGTCTATGTCATGACCGGCCGCACCATCTGGCGGCAGATGACGAAATTCTGGGGTACATTGTTCGGCATCAACTTCGTGCTTGGTGTTTCCACCGGCATCGTCATGGAATTCCAGTTCGGCATGAACTGGAGTTATTACAGCCACTATGTCGGCGATATCTTCGGTGCGCCGCTAGCGATCGAAGGGATGATGGCTTTCTTTCTGGAAGCCACCTTTGTCGGTCTGTTCTTTTTCGGCTGGGACAAGCTGTCCAAGCTCGGCCATCTCATCGCAACATGGTGCGTGGCGATCGGCTCGAACTTCTCGGCGTTGTGGATATTGATCGCCAATGGCTGGATGCAGAACCCGACGGGATCGGCCTTCAACCCCCAGACCATGCGCATGGAGGTGACGGATTTCTTCGCGGTGCTGATGAACCCGGTCGCCCAGGCGAAGTTCGTGCACACGGTTTCTGCGGGTTATGTCACTGCCTCCATCTTCGTGCTCGGCGTTTCCGCCTGGTACGTGCTGAAAGGCCGCCATGTCGATCTCGCCAAGCGGTCTATGACGGTTGCAGCTTCTTTCGGCCTGGCTGCTGCACTGTCGGTCGTCGTGCTGGGTGATGAAAGCGGTTATCTTTCGACCGAGCACCAGAAGATGAAGCTCGCCTCGATCGAAGCCATGTGGGAAACGGAACCGGCACCCGCCCCCTTTACCGCCATCGGGTTTCCTGATCAGGAAGCCCGGGAGACGCATTTCGCCGTGAAAATTCCGTGGGTGATGGGCCTTATCGGCACGCGCTCGCTGGACACGGAAATCCCCGGTATCAACGATCTGGTGGAACTCGCAAAGACCCGCATCCGCGATGGCATCAAGGCCTATGATGCGCTGATGCAGATACGTGCCACCGGCAAGGGCGCGGAACTGCCCGAAGAGGTGCGTGGCACCTTTGCGGAACTCGGCCACGAGCTTGGTTACGCCCTGTTGCTGAAGCGTTATGTCGACGATCCGCGCCAGGCGACGGAGGAGCAGATTGCCAAGGCCGCCGCCGATACCATCCCGCATGTGCCGACGCTGTTCTGGGCGTTCCGCATCATGGTCGGTCTTGGCATGTTCTTCATCCTGTTGACGGCGACCTTCTTTTATCTCTCGGCACGGCGCCGGCTGGATCACTATCCGTTCTTGCTGAAGGTGGCCGTCTTCGCCATTCCGCTGCCGTGGATTGCTGCGGAAATGGGCTGGGTGGTCGCGGAATTCGGCCGTCAGCCATGGATCATCGAAGGCGTGCTGCCGACGGCCGCCGCCGTCTCCAGCCTCAGCGCTTCAACGGTTCTGATTACGCTTCTCTGCTTCATCGCCATCTATACGGTGCTGTTCATCGTCGAAATGGGGCTGATGCTGAAGGCGATCCGCAAAGGGCCGGATCCGGATCACGAGCCGGAAGCGCCGCTCGTTCCTGAAAAACTCGTCGCTGCGGAGTAAACGATCATGATATTGCATCAACTCATCGACTACGAAGTCCTCCGCGTCATCTGGTGGCTGCTGCTTGGCGTGGTGCTGATCGGTTTTGCCGTGACCGGCGGTTTCGATCTTGGCACGGGCGCGCTGCTGCCTTTCGTTGCGAAAACGGATCTCGAGCGGCGTGTCGTCATCAATTCCATCGGCCCGGTATGGGAAGGCAATCAGGTCTGGCTCATCCTTGGCGGCGGCGCCATCTTCGCCGCGTGGCCGCCGCTTTATGCGGTGTCTTTTTCAGGTTTTTACCTGGCGATGTTCGCCACCCTGTTTGCACTGATCCTGCGGCCGGTGGGGTTCAAATACCGCTCCAAGCGCGAGAGTACGACATGGCGCAGTACCTGGGATTGGGCGCTGTTTGTCGGTGGCTTTGTTCCCGCCCTGATTTTCGGTGTGGCGATCGGCAATGTGCTGCAGGGCGTACCCTTCCGCTTCAACGATGACCTCAGGATTTTTTACGACGGCACGACTTTGTTCGAGCTTCTCAACCCTTACGCAATCCTTTGCGGCCTCGTTTCCGTTTGCATGCTGGTGATGCATGGTGCGGCCTGGCTGGTGCTGAAGACCGAAGGGCCGGTCGCTGCGCGTGCCCGCAGTTTCGGCAGTGTTGCAGCACTTGCCACCACAGGTCTCTTTGCGCTTGGTGGCGTATTGTTGTGGCTCGGTATCGACGGGTATCGCTTCACCTCGGAAGTTGTGACCGACGGTCCGTCCAATCCGTTGTCAAAGACGGTCGAGGTCGCAAGCGGCGTCTGGTTTGCGAATTACGCGGCCCATCCATGGATGATGCTGGCACCGGCGCTCGGTCTTGCCTTCCCGCTCGTCGCCTTCCTGTTGTTAAGGGGCGGGCGTGAGGTGCTGGCGCTGCTTTCCAGTTCGCTTGCGATATTCGGCATCATCTCGACGGTCGGTCTGACGATGTTTCCCTTCATCCTGCCCTCTTCGATCGATCCGAAATCGAGCCTGACGGTCTGGGACGCATCGTCGAGCCATATGACGCTATTCATCATGCTGGTCGTCGCCCTCATCTTCATCCCTATCATCGTCGCTTACACCTCATGGGTCTATCGCGTGCTGTGGGGCAAGGTGGATGAAAAGGCGATCCGTGAAGACAGCGGCCACGCTTATTAATATCGAACAAATACAAGGAGATCGAACATGTGGTATTTCGCCTGGCTGCTCGGCCTGCCTCTCGCCGCCATTTTCGCCGTCATGAACGCCATGTGGTATGAGCTGATGGAAGAAAACGCCAGAAAGGCCGAGGCCAAGCCGGAAAAATAACGCTTCGGGGCACGGGGCAAAAAAAGGGCGGCGTCCAATCTGGATGCCGCCCTTCTTGTAGAAATCGCCGCGATTGACACGCGCGGTTTCAGTGGATCGCGATGCCGCGCTTGTCCGCTTCTTCCTTGATGATGTCTTCGACCAGCGCTCTCTTGAGATTTGGGTTTCCCAGAAGATAGTCGTCGGCAATCTCGAAAATCGATTTCGGATTCTCGGTCCTGTGCAGGGTGTCGAGGTCCTGGCCGATCTGCTCTCGCAAGTCTGAATAGTCGTCCATCGCGGTTCTCCCGGTCACTGGTTCAATGCAGAAGTTCTGCCGGAACCTTGCCGCCGTTTTCAGACAGCTTCTTGATGACAGCCTTGTGCAGCCAGATGTTCATTGTGGCTGAGTCCGAGGTATCACCGGTATAGCCGAGTTCGCTTGCCAGTTCCTTGCGAGCGGTTAGGCTGCTGTCCAGATCGAGCGCTTTCAGAAGATCGACGATCGAATGTTTCCAGTCGAGTTTCTGCCCGTTCTGCTTGACCGCCGCGTCCAGAATGGATGCGACATCGACGCTGCCGGTGGATGCCGGAGCAGCGGCTGTCGGTGCGGGTGCTGCTGGCTGAGCCGGAGCGGCCGGACTTGCGCCTGTCGTAGGCGCGCCAGCTGGCGCCGAAGTCTGCGGTGCAGCCTCTGCCTTGCCAAAAATCGCGTTCTTGATCTTGTCGAAAAAGCTCATTGTGTCCTCCCTCTATCGGCGAAATGCGCGCCCGATGGCAATGAGAATGCATGCGCCGATGAAACCGGCGATAAGGTATCCAATCCAGCCTCCGAGCGAAATGCCCACAAGCCCAAGCAGGAAATTGGCGACGATGGCGCCAACGATGCCGAGAATTATGTTCATGAAAAGACCCATGTTGCTTTTCATGAACTGTTCGGCAAGCCAACCGGCTACGCCGCCGATGATGATTGCTGCAATCCAGCCGATTTGTGCGTCTTCCATAACAGGCCTTTCCTTTGTGAGAGAGGTCCGCAGGCATATGGACAGGCTTTTGCGCGCACTGATCCCCCCGCCTCTTGACCCCAGGCAGGGAATTAACGGCCAATCGAGGATTTTGTTCCGGTCTCCTTGCTTTCGTCAGCTTTGGCTTTGAAAGTCCAGCCCGATATCCAGAACCGGCGCGCTGTGGGTCAGCCAGCCGACGGAGATGAGATCGATGCCGGTTGCTGCAATGGCTGCTGCGGTTTGAGGCGTGATGCGTCCGGAGGCCTCGGTGATGGCGCGTCCGGCGACGATCTGCACCGCGTCGCGCAGCTGTTCCGGCGGCATGTTGTCGAGTAGAACCGCATCGACCCCTTCCTCCATCGCTTCGCGCAATTGCAAGAGCGTATCCACCTCGACCTCGATCTTGACCAGATGTCCGACACCCGCCTTGGCGCTGCGGATAGCGTCACGCACGCCGCCGGCTACGGCGATGTGGTTGTCCTTGATGAGTACAGCATCATAAAGGGCAAAACGGTGGTTCATGCCGCCACCGGCGCGCACGGCATATTTTTCCAGCGCCCTGAGGCCCGGCGTCGTTTTGCGGGTGCAGGCAACCGAGGCTCTGGTGCCGGAGATGGCGGCAGCAATTGTGGCGGTGACGGACGCGATGCCTGAGAGATGGCCGAGAAAATTAAGGGCGGTGCGCTCCGCCGTCAAAAGACCGCGCGAGGGACCCTCGATCGTCGCGATAATATCGCCCGGAGCGACCGCCGCGCCATCCTGCACCTGCCGCCTCATCACGATTGTCGGGTCCACCAACTGGAAAGCCAGTTCTGCGGCATCAAGACCTGCGATGACACCCGGTTCACGCGCCGCCATGACGACGACTGAGCGATGATCAGCGGGGATGACTGCGGCAGACGTGATGTCGCCCGCCAGACCCAGGTCTTCCAGCAGGGCGTTGCGGACAAGCGGCTCCACGATAATGCGTGGCAGAGGGGTGAGGGTCATGTCAGGCGCTCCGCGCAATGCTGGAAGAAAAAAGATTGGACGATAAGAGGTCATGGGCAATGGCGATGACATCGGACAGGCAAAGCCTGCGCCTTGTGGCGGTCGCGTCCTTTTCCGGGAAGTCGTTACGGAAATGGGCCCCGCGCGATTCTCTTCGCAAGGCGGCGAAGACGGCGATTGCGAGCCCGACGATGGCGGGATCGGATGCCGGGCCGCTCTGTTCGGCCAGTGGGAGAAGTTCGCTGATCGCGCTGATCAACCCCGCTTCATGTCTGGCGATGCCGAGATGGCGGGAGACGATGGGCCGGACGACTGACGGGTCTGCTGCCGAAAGAACAGGCGTTGCGAATGGCGTGACAGCTGTCACCCGTTTTGACGCCGGTCGGGCGGCAATATCTTTTGCCGCACGCATGCCCATGGCAGCCGCCTCCAGCAGGGAGTTGCTGGCCAGCCGGTTAGCCCCGTGAAGACCGGTGCAGGCGGTTTCGCCCGCAACCCATAGGCCCGGCACGGAACTACGGCCATTACCATCCGTGGCGACGCCGCCCATGTGGTAGTGAACGGCGGGACGGACGGGCACGAGTTCGCGGGCGGGGTCTATACCAGCCTCGCGGCATAGCAGGTCGATTGACGGGAAACGCGCCGAAAAACCGCTGCCGATCGCCTTGCGGGCATCGAGAAAGACTTTGCCGCCGCGCAGGATTTCCCGGTCGATGGCGCGGGCGACAATATCGCGGGAGGCAAGTTCTGCACCCGGAACGGTCGCCATGAAACGTTCGCCGCTTTCATTGAGAAGAACGGCACCTTCGCCCCGCACTGCCTCGCTGACCAGAGCCAGCGGCCGCCGGGGAGAGGAAAGCGCCGTCGGGTGGAACTGGACGAATTCCATATCAGTGAGGATGGCTCCGGCGCGCGCGGCGAGCATGATCCCCTGTCCGAAATTGCCGGTGGGATTGGTGGTGGCCTCATACAGCCCGCCGAGGCCACCGGTCGCAAGAATGACGTTTGTGGCCGGCAGAACAAAGCTGCCCTTTTGCCCGGCGCAGATGAGACCGGCTATGGCCCCGCCTTCTGTCAGCAGCCGGCGCACCTCCGCACCTTCCAGGACTGCGATGGACGGCGTGTTGAGAACGGCGGCTGCAAGAGCCCTCACAATGGCCGCACCCGAGCCGTCACCTTCGGCATGCAGGATGCGCCGGCGGCCATGGGCGGCTTCCAGCCCGAAAACGAGCCTGCCTTGTGCATCGCGATCGAAACGAACTCCGGCTCGTTCCAGGGCATCGATGACTGCGGGGGCGGTGGAGACGATATCTGCTGCCATAGCCGCGTCACAGAGGCCGTCGCCTGCGGCGAGCGTATCGGCAAGATGCAGTGCAGTGCTGTCGTCAGCGCCAAGGCTTGCAGCAATGCCGCCCTGCGCCCAGGCGCTGGACGTTTCGCCACCGAGCGCGCCGCGGGTCAGAAGCAGGACCGGTTGCGGTGCGAGCGTCAATGCTGCCATCAGGCCGGCAATACCGCTGCCGACGATGACCGTCCTGCCCGCATATTGCGACAGAGCGTCACTCATACCGCCAGCATCCTCTCCACCGCGCGGCGGGCGGCGACCGCAACAGCCGGATCGATTGTCACCTCGTGGCGGTTTTCTTCAAGCGCTGTGCGGATATTGCCGAGCGTGATGCGCTTCATGTGCGGGCAGAGGTTGCAGGGGCGGATGAATTCGACATCGGGATGATGCACGGCGACATTGTCGCTCATCGAGCATTCCGTCAAAAGCACCACGCGGGCCGGTCTTTCCCGGCCGACATAATCCGACATGACAGCGGTCGAGCCGGAAAAATCTGCGGCCTCAACGACATCGGGCGGACATTCGGGATGCGCGAGAACGGTGATGCCGGGATGGCTTTCGCGCAATTCCCTGATGTCGTCGGCGGTGAAAAGCTCATGCACCTCGCAATGGCCGCGCCATGCGATGAGTTCGACATTGGTCTCCCGCGCTACATTCTTCGCCAGATATTCGTCCGGCAGCATCAGCACGCGCGGCACGCCGAGCGATTCCACCACCTGGCGGGCATTGCCGGAGGTGCAGCATATGTCGGAAGCCGCCTTCACCGCCGCCGAGGTATTCACGTAGGTGACGACAGGAACGCCGGGATAGGCCTTGCGCAGAAGTGCGATGTCTTCGGGCGTGATAGAATCGGCGAGCGAGCAGCCGGCGGCCATATCCGGAATAAGCACGGTTTTTCCCGGATTGAGCAGCTTTGCCGTCTCAGCCATGAAATGCACGCCGGCGAGAACGATCACATCCGCTTCTACTTCCATTGCCTTGCGCGCAAGGGCGAGGCTATCGCCAACGATATCGGCAACGCCGTGGAAGATTTCCGGCGTCTGGTAATTATGGGCGAGGATGACGGCGTTGCGCCTGCGCTTCAGATCGAGGATCGCCTCCACATCATCCTGAAAACCCATCCATTCCGCCTTGGGAATGACGCGGCTGACCCGGTCGTAAAGGCTTGCGGCAGATATCTGTTCGTTCACGGCACTCTCCCATTTATACTCTATTTGAGTATATCTACGGCAAAGAGATATTCTCATTGTGAGCATATGTCAATTGCGGGAGAGCGGCAGTTTGGTTCCGGAAAGGGCGCGTTCATCCATAACGGTCTGGCGGAATCGGAAGAGCTTTGCAGGGCGTCCGCCGGTTTCGGTCGCCATGTCGCCAGTTTCTTCCACCAGCTGCTGCTGTTCTATCAGCCGGCGGAAGTTCTGCTTGTGCAGCGTCAGACCGGCGAGCGCCTCCACCGCGCGCTGCAATTGCAGCAGGGTGAAAGCGTCGGCCATCAGTTCGAAAACTACAGGCCGGTATTTGATCTTAGCCCGGAGGCGCGCGATGCCGGTGGCAAGAATGCGGCGGTGATCGGCAAACATCGGTCTGCCGAAATTGATCCGAGGCTCACTCTGGGCTTCTTCGACCAGTCCGGCCTCATAGAGCAATTCGTAGCGCTGAAGTGTCAGTTCCTCGTTCCAGCCGCCGCCATCAAGGCCGAAGGTGAAGTCGGCGCGTAAATGGCGCTGGCCTTTGCAGGCAGGGTCGGAATCCGCCCAGCAGCGCAGCTTCTCGATGATTGTGTCCAGAACCGCCGGCCGGCCCTGCCGATGGTCTTCCCAGGGAAAATACTCGTACCAGCCATGCCAGAGAGGGCGGCCATTGCCAGGCGGCTCCTGTTCGCGAACCAGCCCGAGATAACCGATCGATATGGTTCT
This sequence comes from Agrobacterium sp. 22-3639C2, assembly GCF_053522105.1. NCBI lineage: Bacteria > Pseudomonadati > Pseudomonadota > Alphaproteobacteria > Hyphomicrobiales > Rhizobiaceae > Agrobacterium > Agrobacterium sp. 22-3639C2. The sequence goes on from NZ_JBNWDB010000007.1 coordinate 171,074, forward strand.
TCCGCCAAGAATGTCATTGTTGCGGTCCCGGTCGGCGAAGGTGTAGAGCTGTTCGAGATAGCCGACAGGATGATGTGTCTGTTCGTGTATCCACTCTCTCAACCCGCTCTGAAGCGTCCTGTGTCCGAATTCAAACGGCCCTGATGGAAGTGCCGCGCCCGCCCGCACGGTCATTACCCGCGGCTCGTCCGTGGTGATGGCGGTGACGACGGCGATGAGTTCGGCGTGGGCAAGCCCTATGGTCACGGCGGCTCCTCTGGTAGATGGCGTCGGTATCGACCTTCTTTGGCACAGGAATGCCTGTTCGCCAACAAGCGGGCGGGGAAACGCGGATGCCGCCGCGCATGTAAAACTTTACGTAGCGATCAGACAAAAGAATAAGTGCTTGTGGTTAGTCGCGTATCGTCCTTTATGTTAAGACCCGCGTCAAAAGCATCCATAATGTAGAAGGCCGATGTTAGAGGATATATATCTCGAAGAAACACTTGTGGGTTATTACACCTGGAACGTGGGACAGAATCTGGTTTATCTGGATGCTGTGGCGGCTCGCCTGCGCGAATTTTCCGAAGAGAAAGCCGCCCGCGGCATTCCCGTGGAGGATTTCATAGATCAGATCGAAAGCGGCTCGCGCGCGCGCGTGGCCAAGGCGGTTTACAACTCGCTGACGAACGGCGTGTTCTATGATCAGCAATACCGCATCGAACTCAAATCCGGCGATTTTCGCTGGCTGCGGACAACGGGCAGGGTTATCCTTGATGGTGACCGCATTCCAATCATGGCGATGGGCACGGTGCGAGACATCACCTCGCGCAAGATTTTATTGATGTAATATTTATCGCGTTCGGTCTGTCTTGAAAAACGCCGATCTATTTCTTGTCGATTGTTTTGATGTGCGGTGACATGGTTCGGCAGGTTTTCATTTTGCTGTTTCAGATCGTGCTGGTCACGGGGCTTGGTATAGCCGGCATCCGCATCGCCTCGCTCATGAATGGCGAGGCGGCATATCCAGCGACTGGCCTCTCCGCAAACACGGAAACGCTGTGGACGACCTCTCCGGTCAGGGTCGATCCCCGCCATCAGAATTATGAGCGTATTCCGACCCCGCCCGATCCATACCCCCTGAAAATATATGCGGATCAGCGCCTGCGCGTTGCGTCCAACAATCGCTTCACCTTCAAAGGACAGGAGTTCCGCCTCGCCGGCGTGGAAGACATCGACCGCAACCGGGTTTGCGCCGGACCTGACGGCCGCCGTTATGCCTGCGGCCTGAACGCCTTCAAGGCGCTGGAGAACCGCCTGCGCGGCAAATATCTGGAATGCCGGGTGCTGGAAGAAGGCGGCGGCGTTCCGTCGGTGGAATGTCGGATCAACGGGCAGGATGTGCGGGCGCTCTTGCAATAGTCAACGCGAAGAACAGACAATGCCGCACGAACGCCCGTGCTGGACGATAGAAATTTGTATTTTAGAAGGTTTGGTGGAGCTAAGCGGGATCGAACCGCTGACCTCTTGCATGCCATGCAAGCGCTCTCCCAGCTGAGCTATAGCCCCATAAGGGTTCCGGCATTTCGTCCGGTTCCGGGAACCGAAGCGGCTGTTGTTCCGTTCGGTGGCGGCTTACTACTTCGGCTAATCGAAGAGTGCAAGCACAAAAAACAGCCCGGCTTCATTTTTTTGTCGCCGGGCTGGTTTATCCAATAAGATCAAGCTTCTTCGTCGTCGCCCGGTACGCCGATGATGCCGGACATGTCGTCGTCATCGTCGTCTTCGTCGGCTTCAAGGAAGGTGTCGTCGTCGTCGCCGATTTCCACGTCGTCGTCATCGTCGCCCAGGTCCGGGATATCGTCGCCGCTGTTGTCGCCGTCGGCGTCTTCCAGCGATACGAGTTCGACTTCCGTGTTTTCGGCATCGACTTCCGCGACTTCTTCTTCTTCAGCCTGCTCGAGCTTTGCCTGAGCGGTGCTTTCTTCAAAGAAAGAGAGCGGCCAGGACTTGCCGCTATAGGGAGAAACGACCGGGTCGCGGTTCAGATCGTAGAACTTCTTGCCGGTATCGGGGTCTGTGCGCTTGGTACCAAGGTCCGCTTTTGCCACTGTCTAAGCCTCAAATTGTCGAATGAGTTTCGGTGTGTACGCCGTAAAACCGGCATAGACGGTAAAATTTCTAGCCGGTCCCCTTAATCGTTGCGGTCTTTCGTGTCAAAGACAAACTTTGGAGGCCGCCCTCCCATGATGCGACTTGTATGTCAGGCTGCTCATAAAGATTGGAGGCCGACGCACTCTACTGTATTAATGATGGACGCACAGGCAGAAAGCTTCATGACCTTTACGATTGCCATAGATGGGCCAGCTGCGGCGGGCAAAGGGACCTTGTCACGCAAGATTGCGGAGACCTATGGTTTCCATCATCTCGACACCGGGCTGACCTACAGAGCCACGGCCAAGGCACTTCTTGACGCCGGCCTGTCGCTCGATGACGAGAAAGTCGCTGAAAAGGTGGCGCTGCAACTCGACCTTGCCGGCCTCGACCGCGCGGTGCTTTCAAGGCACGATATCGGCGAGGCGGCGTCCAGGATTGCGGTGATGACGCCGGTGAGGCGCGCGCTCGTGACAGCGCAGCAGCGGTTTGCGGCAAAGGAACCGGGCACGGTTCTGGATGGCCGCGACATCGGCACGGTGGTGTGCCCTGATGCGCCGGTGAAACTCTACGTCACCGCTTCGCCGGACGTGCGGGCGCGCAGGCGTTATGATGAAATTGTCGCCAACGGCAGCGTTGCAGACTACGACGCCATTTTCGCCGAGGTGAAGAAACGCGACGAGCGCGACATGGGCCGAGCCGACAGCCCGTTGAAACCGGCTGAAGACGCGCACTTGCTAGATACGTCGGAAATGAGTATAGAGGCGGCGTTTCAGGCCGCGCGGATGATTATCGACGCCGCCCTGAAGAAACAGGTTTTTCGCGGAACCGCTTGAATCGGTCCGCGTTTAGTCCGGAATTGCCTGAAGACATGTCCTTGCGCCGGGAAGCCTTTTGAAAAGGCGGGCATGGGTTCGGGTATCAACAACGCTAGCCCACCGGCGCTTTTGTATTCGCTCTCGCGCGGATGCAATCAGGAGATTTCATGTCAGTATCTACCCCCACGCGCGAAGATTTCGCAGCGCTTCTCGAAGAATCCTTTGCCTCTAACGATCTTGCCGAAGGCTATGTTGCCAAGGGTATCGTGACGGCAATCGAGAAGGACGTTGCCATCGTCGACGTTGGCCTCAAGGTTGAAGGCCGCGTACCGTTGAAGGAATTCGGCGCGAAGTCCAAGGACGGCACGCTGAAGGTCGGCGACGAAGTCGAAGTTTACGTCGAGCGCATCGAAAACGCACTCGGCGAAGCCGTTCTGTCGCGCGAGAAGGCTCGCCGCGAAGAAAGCTGGGTCAAGCTCGAAGCCAAGTTCGAAGCTGGCGAGCGCGTCGAAGGCGTTATCTTCAACCAGGTCAAGGGTGGTTTCACCGTCGATCTGGACGGCGCCGTTGCCTTCCTTCCGCGTTCGCAGGTCGACATCCGTCCGATCCGCGACGTTACCCCGCTGATGCACAACCCGCAGCCCTTCGAAATCCTCAAGATGGACAAGCGTCGCGGCAACATCGTTGTCTCGCGCCGCACGGTTCTCGAAGAGTCCCGCGCCGAGCAGCGTTCTGAAATCGTTCAGAACCTCGAAGAAGGCCAGGTTGTTGACGGCGTCGTCAAGAACATCACCGATTACGGTGCGTTCGTTGACCTCGGCGGCATCGACGGCCTGCTGCACGTTACCGACATGGCATGGCGCCGCGTCAACCATCCTTCGGAAATCCTCAACATTGGCCAGCAGGTCAAGGTTCAGATCATCCGCATCAACCAGGAAACCCACCGTATCTCGCTCGGCATGAAGCAGCTCGAGTCCGATCCGTGGGATGGCATCTCTGCCAAGTACCCGGTTGGCAAGAAGATTTCCGGTACGGTCACGAACATCACCGACTACGGTGCATTCGTCGAGCTGGAGCCGGGCATCGAAGGCCTGATTCACATTTCCGAAATGTCCTGGACCAAGAAGAACGTACATCCCGGCAAGATCCTGTCCACGAGCCAGGAAGTTGACGTTGTCGTTCTCGAAGTCGATCCGTCCAAGCGCCGTATCTCGCTCGGCCTCAAGCAGACGCTGGAAAACCCGTGGCAGGCATTTGCCTTCAGCCATCCGGCCGGCACTGAAGTCGAAGGCGAAGTCAAGAACAAGACCGAATTCGGCCTGTTCATCGGCCTCGAAGGCGATGTCGACGGCATGGTTCACCTGTCGGATCTCGACTGGAACCGTCCGGGCGAACAGGTCATCGAAGAGTTCAACAAGGGTGACGTGGTCAAGGCCGTCGTTCTCGATGTTGACGTCGAGAAGGAACGCATCTCGCTCGGCATCAAGCAGCTCGGCAAGGATGCTGTCGGTGAAGCCGCAACGTCCGGCGACCTGCGCAAGAACGCAGTCGTTTCGTGCGAAGTCATCGCCGTTAACGACGGTGGCGTGGAAGTGAAGCTCGTCAACCACGAGGACATCACCTCCTTCATCCGCCGCAACGACCTCGCACGCGATCGTGACGATCAGCGTCCGGAGCGTTTCGCAGTTGGCCAGGTTTTCGACGCTCGCGTCGTCAACTTCTCGAAGAAGGACCGCAAGGTCATGCTTTCGATCAAGGCTCTGGAAATCGCTGAAGAGAAGGAAGCCGTCGCACAGTTCGGTTCGTCCGACTCTGGCGCTTCGCTCGGCGACATCCTCGGTGCGGCTCTGAAGAACCGCAGCGAATAATCGCTAGAGATCGTTTGATTTAAAGAACCCGCCGGAATTTTCCGGCGGGTTTTTTGTTGGCTACAGTGTTCGTGGCACAGGCCAATGGGCGGCGCGGAATTCAGTGCATGCCACTCATCTTGAGGTAATAATTTTCCGCACTGTCGTCGAAAGCCGCTGTCCGCGGATTTTCCCCATCGCCAATCTCGTCATTGGCGGCCACCCGCTCTTCCATCTCGTCTTGACCGTCGGGATTTTCGCCCTCCGCCTCGCCATTCGCTTCATCCTCGGAAAATGGACCACGCCCGCGATGCGGCGTTTCCGATTCGTGGTCCTCTTCCGCCGGTGGGTATGCGACGAGCGGTAACGGCGTGCCGTCTTTTGCCAGAGCCGCAGCGATCAGCGATTGCGAAGCCGTTTGTTCCAGCATCGCCATTCTTGCTTCCGGGTCGAGAGCGGCGCGCGGCATGGGCTGGGCTTCTGGCCGGTTGGTAATCGTCTCCGCATCCTCCCCGGTCGGGTGGATGGGCGTTGCGAGGGCAGTTTTTTCGGCAGGCTGCTCTTCGAGTGGTTGCGGTATGGCGCCCGGTGGCGTGGCGGAAAGCTGGGCAGCGGTGGTGGCCTTGACGGGAAGTTTGCCGGCCACTGCAGCAAGGAGCAGGTTTTCCATATCCTTGGCGCCAGCCGTGGACTGGCCGGATGGCGGGTTCAAGGTAGTGCGGGTTTCCCGCGGCTCCAGCTTCATCGTGTCCCGATGCTGAAGTGCAGGGCGCATCTCGGCGTTCTCAGCCCGTGGCGGATTCGCCGGGCGGGCATCTGTCGAAGCTTCTTTTGTTGTGCTGCCCGTTTGCGGCTGAGGCGAGCGTACGGTGCTTTCGGCGGCTTTCCCTTCCGGTTTTGCCGCATCGTGCGGAGAGTCGGACATGTCGGCAGGTGGGGCGGGAAGATTGGCCTGCGGGCCTTGCGGCGCTGCCTGCGCCGCAACCATGGCTTTTATTGCGGCGGCGCTTTGGGCAAGCGGGCCGATGAGCATAGGCAACAGCCGGCCGGGCGCGGCGGCGGTTGCCGGTTGTGCTGTTGTTGTGGTGGTCGTTGCCGGGTTTGGGCGGCCGTCAGCACTCTGGCTCGGGCCGTTCTGCTGTCTCGCTTGCACTGGCTGCGCGGTCACCGGATTGGCCGAATTGTTCTGCTGATAAGAGGACACCACCGCCTTCGCCGCAAGATCCGTTCCCTTGTAGCGGGAAAGTTCGATCAGCAGCGCAAGCCTTGCGGCATCCGGCCCGGTTGGCTGTTTCAGGATTTCTGCGAGCATCGAAAGGCTCAACCCCTGCAGGACTTTGCTGACCTGTTGTTCCAGCGCCAGGCGCTGCGGTGCGGGCAGGGCGCGCAGCGCATCCGTCAGACGCATCACATAGGTTTGAATGGCTTCGCCGTCGCGCCTTGGGAGGTTCATCAGCTTGCCAAGCGCCTCCGCCAGAACGGCGGTGCTGCGGGAAAGCTGATATTCGCTGGCGAGAGAGGTGACTGCGGCTTTGGCGAAAAGACTGCTGCCATTGTCGGGAGCAAGATTGCTTGCCTGCGGCTGCACGGCCTCCTTCGGCTCCCCGCGCTGCGTCTGCGAGGCTGCGGCTCCATAGGCGGCATCGGCTGCCGGAATTTTCGGTACAGGCGGTAACATGCTGCGCTCCGTTCCTATCGATTACCGCCGCTGGCTGCGAAAGGGCCAGTCCCTGGCTCTCTGATCCGCATTTGGCCTATGTTGAAAGATTGCCGCGCCGGTGATGTACAGGTGTCATCTCGCCCGCTCATGCGGGAGCGCCGTGTGCGTCGCTGGCAGGAATGCCAGCTCTTCGCGATGCACACAGAATCATCAACCCTGAGTCTGGGCCGTAGATATTAAGAATTCGCTAACCATAAAAATCGTGTCGATATGGCAATCAGGGAGAGACGCTGATGAACATGCGGTAAAGCCCGTTATCGTCGGAATTGACCGATGAAATATGGTCCGGTTCGCTATCCGCTGCCTCAAAGGCTTCCGGTGGCATCGCGTCGAGCCAGCTTGCCTTGGGAAAACCTCTCTCGGGGCGATTTTCCACGGGGGCGATGAGGTTGTCTTCCTCGCTTGCGGCAACGAAATTGTCGTCATTCGGCGCCAGCGGCGGAGCGGCGATGGAGAGCAGCGCTTGCGCCGCATTTGGTTCGGCATCGAGGCCGGCGCTGCCGGATATGCCGGAAATTTGAGACATGTTTGAACTCACATCATGTTTCGCTCAAGTGACTATCGGTAGCGGCGAGATCATGCCGCCCTCTTCTTCAGCAGTGCATAAATTCCATTGTCGTCTATCGAGATCGGCAAAATGGCGCTGCGGGCGTTATCGACGACTGCCTGAACATCAAGCAGTTTTTCGGCGTCGTCTTTCTGATCGGCTTCCGTCTTGGTTGCGGCGTCTGTCTCTGCGGGTTCGTTGTCATTTTCAGCCTGGGCCGTTTCGCTTGATGGCGTTGCCGCGAGCACGGAGATAAGGGCGATTTCCGATGAAATATCGACCGGGCCTTGCCCGTCAGTGCCTTGCGCTTTTTCTTCGGCGGCAGCGTCTATGTGTTCCTTCACGACGTCCTGAAGTTTTTGCACATCCTCCAGCTTGCCCTGTGCGTCTCGGGTCTGGATATCCTCTTCCCGCTCCGCCGCAACTTCGGCATCGTTGATTTCGCCCATGCGGTTTTTGCCGCGTTCGGCCTGCAATTCTTCCTTGGTTTTCGGATCGGCAACGTCTTCCAGGCGCTGGATGACCTTCATGGTTTCCCGTGTCATGAATTGGGTGCCCTGCGCCTGATCGTTCAGCGCATTCTTCACGGCGCGTGCCGCATCGCCAAATGGGTTTGCGATTGCGGCGATCATCTGCTGCGCGGAAATACCAAGTTCCTTGAGGCCAGTCGATTCTTCGAGATCATTGACATTTTTGGGTGCGGTGGCGCGCACTGCCATGATTGCTTTCGACATCTGCACGCCGAAATCTTCTTCCTTGCCGCTCAGGCCGGCATTTTGGGCAATGCGTGCGGCAAGTGCTGCCATGGGCGCGGTCTTGGCAGTTACGCCGTTATTCAGGACTTCCACGACCTGCGCTTCCGAAACGCCGAAGGATTTCAGCGAAATCGTCGTGGCTTTTCCTGCCGCATCGGTTTTTTCAAAGCCGTCGGTCAGGGTCAGCGCGTCCTGAAGCCTTTGTGCGAAAGCGGCGTTCGATTCATTGTTTTCCTGGGTGATGCCAAGCGCAGACGAGAAACGGGAGACAAGCGAGGCGAAGGCATCGCCATCAGGCTTCATGGCGCCGAACAGATAGGCGCTTATCTTTTCATTGGCAACGCGATGGCTTTGGTCCGGCTGCGGCTGGGTCTTTATCGTCTCGTCTTTTTTGGTACCGTTCGCTTTTTCCTGCTCTTCGCGATGGCGTTCCTCAATGGTTTCCACCATCGACCGCATGAGGTCGCTGACTGCAATGCTTGCCGTCTGCTGCAACGGTGTAATCATCTGGAAGTCCCCGGCCACCCAAAGTTGCGGCCGAGAATAGGCAGTTTCGGTAAATCAGTCCTTAAACGAAGCGTGAAACCGCTCAGCTATGGGCGAAGATATCCGTTTCGTCCCAGCCCAGAAGATCGAGCTTGGCACGGGTCGGCAGAAACGCGAAACAGGCATCGGCATGATCGAGGCGACCATCACGCACGAGGCGGTGTGTCAGCTTGTCGCGCAGCGCATGCAAATGCAGCACATCGGATGCAGCATATTCGAGCTGTGCGGGTGACAGTTTTTCTGCTGCCCAGTCGGACGATTGCTGCGCCTTGGAGATGTCGACCTCAAGCATTTCCTTCAGATTGTCCTTCAGCCCGTGCCGGTCGGTATAGGTGCGGGTCAGGCGGGAGGCGATCTTGGTGCAGAAAACCGGCGTCGTCGTCACACCGAACGTGTGGAACAGAACGGCGATATCGAAACGGCCATAGTGAAAAATCTTCTGCCGGGCAGGGTCTGCAAGCATATGGGTGAGGTTTGGAGCCTCCTTCTGGCCGGCGGCGATGCGGATGATATCCGCCGTACCGTCTCCAGGAGAAAGCTGAACGACACAGAGACGGTCGCGGCGTGGCACCAGCCCCAGTGTTTCCGTATCGATTGCGATGGCGCCAAGGTAGCGTGCGGCATCTGCGGCGGAAATATCGCCTTCGTGATAACGGATGGTTGCTGCCATTGTCTTGCTCCGGGAATGTCCAGTTCGTTGCTCCGGCTATAACGGAAAGACAGGTTTGACGATACCGTTTTGTAGGTCGCTCCGACGCGCCTTGGCGCATGTCCGCTTGGTACTTGCGTTTGCGAAAGTCTCCGGGTTAGGTTTGCGGAAATCCTGTTTCTCCAAATTGTATGAAATTTCCTATGACAAAGAAAATCTATCTCGCCGGGCCGGAGGTCTTCCTCCCGAATGCCCGTGAAATGCTCGACCTCAAGGCCTCGCTTGCACGCGAGGCCGGGTTTACGCCGCTTTCGCCGGGCGATTTGGAAATTCCGCCCGCGGACACGAAAATCGGCCACGGCTGCAACATCAATGCCATAGACGAGCGGATGATGCTGGAAGCGGATGCGGTCATCGCCAATCTCACGCCGTTTCGCGGCATCGCCGCCGATACGGGAACGAGCTACGAACTGGGGTTCATGTGCGCGCTGGGCAAGCCGGTTTTCGCCTACACCAATGTCGCGGCCAATCACTTCACCCGTATTAAGGCGCAATATAACGGTGTTGCCGTAATCGATGAAACAGGGCGCTATCGCGGTCCGGATGGTTTGTCGATCGAGAATTTCGACATGGTCGACAATCTCATGCTGCACGGCGGAATTTTGCGGCGCGGCGGCGTCGTAATCGTCGGCAACGCCACGGCAGAGGCCCTCTATACGGATCTCGAGGCGTATAAGCGCTGCCTGGCGGCCGCCGCTGAAAAATTACTGACACAGACCGATCCCGACAGAACGAATTTACTGGAGACATCATCATGAGCGGTACCATCCTCATCACCGGCGCCACGTCCGGCTTCGGACAGGCCACGGCGCGGCGCTTCGTCAAGGAAGGCTGGAAGGTCATCGGCACAGGTCGGCGGGCGGAACGGCTGGAGGCCCTGGCGCAAGAACTCGGCTCCGCCTTTCACGGCGCTGCCTTCGATGTTACCGACGAAGATGCCACTAAAAAGGCACTTGCGGCTTTGCCGGAAGGTTTCCGGGACATCGATATTCTCGTCAACAATGCGGGGCTTGCGCTCGGCACCGCACCTGCACCGCAGGTGCCGCTGAAAGACTGGCAGACCATGGTGAACACCAACATCACCGGTCTTTTGAACATCACCCACCATCTTTTGCCCACGTTGATCGACCGCAAGGGCATTGTCATCAACCTTTCCTCGGTAGCTGCGCACTGGCCCTATGCGGGCGGCAATGTCTATGCCGGAACGAAAGCCTTCCTGCGGCAATTCTCGCTCGGTCTGCGCTCCGACCTGCATGGCAAGGGCGTGCGCGTCACCTCGATCGAACCGGGCATGTGCGAAACGGAATTCACGCTTGTTCGCACCGGCGGCAATCAGGATGCCTCGGACAATCTTTACAAGGGCGTCAATCCGATCACGGCCGAGGATATCGCCAATACGATCCATTGGGTCGCCTCGCAGCCCAAACATATCAACATCAACAGCCTCGAACTCATGCCGGTCAACCAGTCCTTTGCCGGTTTCCAAGTGCATCGGGAAAGTTGATTTCCAACGTTTTCTGCGGGAGTGCTAAAAAACAAAGCAGGAATTTTCGAGCTATGCAAAAATGCAATGCTGCATTGCGAGACTTGCTCTGTTAAAAATCGCGGATACCGCTATATTCAAAACATCGAAGCGACGCACTCCTCCTCCCAGTGTCGCTCGATGCGGATCGGTGGTACTCCTCCTCCCAATCACCGATCAAGTTTGAAGCCTGCCGCACCTCCTCCCGCGGCAGGCTTTTTCCTTTTCTGGGCTTCTTTTTCCAATGCATCTTGCGGTGAGGTTTCTGCGCGCCGTCTGCGCCCGGATGACCGATACCCCGCTTTTCCCCTTAAGTTTCCGGGGGATTTCTGATTTTCCCGTCAAGGCGATGATTGTCGAAATCGGGCGCGTGTCGATCACGATTTCGTTATGTCTAGATGAATATGCACAGTTTTGTGGCGGTGCATGGTGTTGGCCCATTGCTTAGGCCCCGGCCTGTGTTTAAGCATTGGCAAAAGAACGCTTGGGAGTTGCCGACACGCTTGTGTCTGTGCGCCTGAAAGCGGCGGGGAGAGAATGGCAGACTTTCAAGAGGCGCTGAAGCGGTTTCAGCCGATCGCGGTTTCATCGATCGCTGAAGACGAGCTCGGGTTGCGGTTGCGCGGCCTGCAAGCGCAGCTAATCCAGCAAAATATCAAGGCGGTCTGGCTCGATGCATCATCGTCGCTGACCTATTATACTGGCCTGTCGCTTGGTCTTTCGGAGCGCATTCACGGCGCCCTGGTGCCGGCAAAAGGCAAGCCGGTCTATGTCAGTCCGGCATTTGAGGAGCCGAAACTACGGACGATGATCCGTATCGAGGGCGAAGTTGCCGTCTGGGAAGAGGATGAAAGTCCTTTTGACCTGATGGCAAAGCGCATCGAAGCGCTCGGCTGTCCCGGCCACCTTGTCGCGATCGATCCTGCCACTCCTTTCGTTTTCGCATCGGCCCTGATGCAGCGTCTGGAAGGCCGCATCATTTCCGCCCAGCCGATGATTGTCGCACAGCGGCAGGTCAAATCCGCAGCCGAGATTGCCATCATCCAGGCGGCGATGGATGCGAGCTACGGCGTGCAGAAGGCCGTGTTCGAGGGGCTGCGTCCCGGCATATCCACCACGGAAGTGGCTGACTTCGTTAACGCCGCACATGTTGCGCTTGGCATGAAGCCGCTTTTCGTGGCGGTTCAGTTCGGCGAGGCGACGGCTTATCCGCATGGCGTGCCCTATGCGCAGACGCTTGTTGACGGCGACATGGTGCTGGTCGATCTCGGCGGCATCCTTCATGGCTATCGTTCGGATATCACCCGCACCTATGTGTTCGGCCAGCCGACGGAACGGCAGCGTTTTCTCTGGAACGCCGAGCGGGACGCGCAGGCTGCTGCCTTTGACGCGGCCCGGGTCGGTGCTGCCTGCTCGGACGTGGACAAGGCCGCGCGCGACAGCCTGAAGGCGGCCGGTTTTGGGCCGGATTATCGGGTTCCGGGTCTACCGCATCGCACCGGCCATGGGCTTGGGCTGGATATTCACGAAGAACCCTATATCGTTGCAGGAAATGCCACGGCACTTCAGCCGGGAATGTGCTTTTCCATCGAGCCGATGCTGTGCGTTTATGGGGAATGCGGCGTCCGTCTCGAGGATATAGCTTATATGACGGAGGCGGGACCACGCTGGTTCTGCCCGCCGGAAAAGAACCTCGACCGGCTGTTCCAGCCGGTCGCCGGGTAATTGGTCGGGAGGCACAGGACCGAACGGCGACACGGGGCTCCGCGTCGTCGCTGACCAGGACAGGTAGGCCCCTTAAAACGGGGTCGCATAAACTCAGAAAAAGAGGGAAAGGACCACCAGATGAAAACGCTGACCCGCAGTTTGCTTATAGCCTCTGCGCTTGCGATGGCTTCCGCCGTGCCCGCCATGGCGAAGACCTTCGTTTATTGCTCCGAGGCATCTCCGGAAGGCTTCGATCCTTCGCCTTACACCGCCGGCGGCACCTTCGATGCCTCCGCGCATCCGGTCTACAACCGTCTGACCGAGTTCAAGAAGGGCACGACCGAAGTTGAGCCAGGCCTTGCCGAAAAGTGGGAAGTTTCGAGCGATGGCCTCGAATACACGTTCCACCTGCGCAAGGGCGTAAAGTGGCACTCCAACGAGAAGTTCACGCCAAGCCGCGATTTCAACGCCGATGATGTGATCTTCAGCTACAACCGCCAGGGTGACACAAAGAACCCGTGGAACCAGTATATCGCAGGCATCACGTACGAATATTACAACTCCATGGAAATGCCGTCGCTGATCAAGGAAATCGTCAAGGTTGACGATTACACCGTGAAGTTCGTGCTGACCCGTCCTGAAGCTCCGTTCCTTGCCAATATCGCGATGCCTTTCGCTTCGATCGTTTCGAAGGAATATGCTGATACGCTTGATAAGGCCGGCACCAAGGAAGACTTCAACAACCTGCCGATCGGCACCGGCCCGTTCAAGTTCGTCGCCTATCAGAAGGACGCGGTCATCCGCTACCAGAAGAACGCCGACTACTGGGGCGAAGCTCCGAAGATCGACGATCTGATCTTCGCGATCACGCCGGACGCTGCCGTTCGTCTGCAGAAGCTGAAGGCTGGCGAATGCCACCTTATGCCTTATCCGGCCCCGGCCGACCTCGCCACCATTCGTGCCGATTCCAACCTCAAGCTCGATGAACAGCCGGGCCTGAACGTTGCCTACTTCGCCTACAACACCACTGTTGCACCTTTCGACAAGCCGGAAGTCCGCAAGGCGCTGAACATGGCGATGAACAAGCAGGCCATCATCGACGCCGTATTCCAGGGTGCCGGCACGGTTGCCAAGAACCCGATCCCGCCGACGATGTGGTCCTACAACGACAGCATCAAGGACGATCCTTACGATCCGGAAGCTGCCAAGAAGGCTCTCGAAGCCGCTGGCGTCAAGGATCTGACGATGAAGATCTGGGCGATGCCGGTTCAGCGTCCATACATGCCGAATGCCCGCCGCACCGCCGAGCTGATCCAGTCGGATTTCGCGAAGGTTGGCGTCAAGGCCGAGATCGTCTCCTTCGAATGGGGTGAATACCTCAAGAAGTCGACTGAAGTGAACCGCGACGGTGCCGTCATCCTCGGCTGGACCGGCGACAACGGTGACCCTGATAACTTCATGGGCGTTCTGCTTTCCTGCGCTGCAACCGGCGAAGGCGGTGCAAACCGTGCTCAGTGGTGCAATAAGGAGTTCTCCGAACTGCTTTCCAAGGCAAAGCAGACCACTGACGTTGCCGAGCGCACAAAGCTTTATGAGCAGGCGCAGGTGATCTTCAAGGAACAGGCTCCGTGGGCGACGCTTGCGCACTCCACGCAGTTCGTTCCGATGTCCGCCAAGGTTTCCGGCTTCACCATGAGCCCGCTTGGCGACTTCACCTTCGAATCCGTCGATATCGCTGAGTAATCCCAAACAACAGGACGCGCGGAAGAACTCAGGTTCTTTCGCGCGTCTTTTCAGGAAAAAACCATGATCCGGTTCATTTTCGGCAAACTTCTCTATCTCGTTCCGACATTTCTCGGGATTACCATCGTTGCCTTTGCCTTCGTTCGCGTCCTGCCGGGCGATCCCGTGCTGTTGATGGCGGGTGAGCGCGGCATTTCGCCCGAGCGGCATGCACAACTTGCCGAACAGCTCGGCTTTAGCCAGCCTATCTGGCAGCAATATCTCCATTTTCTGGGGCGGCTGCTTCAGGGTGATCTCGGCAATTCGCTGGTCACCAAGAAACCCGTTCTGACCGAGTTCCTGGCGCTCTTTCCCGCGACAGTCGAGCTTGGCCTCGTCGCCATCATCCTCGCCACACTGATCGGTGTGCCGGTCGGCGTCATCGCCGCCATCCGCCGTGGCTCGTGGTTCGACCAGATCTCCATGACGACGGCGCTGGTTGGCTTCTCCATGCCTATCTTCTGGTGGGGCCTGCTGCTCATCATCATGTTCTCCGGCATCCTGCAATGGACACCGGTGTCGGGCCGTATCTCGTTGATGTATTTCTTCCCTTCCGTCACCGGTTTCATGCTGATCGACAGCCTGATTTCAGGGCAGAAGGGTGCTTTCGCTTCGGCTCTGTCACATCTCATCCTGCCTTCGGTGGTGCTTGCCACCATCCCGCTTGCAGTTATTGCCCGCCAGACACGGTCGGCAATGCTCGAAGTCCTCGGTGAGGATTATGTGCGGACAGCGCGTGCAAAGGGCATGTCGCCGTCCCGTGTCGTCGGCGTTCACGCATTGCGCAACGCCATGATCCCGGTCATCACCACCATCGGCCTGCAGATCGGTGTGCTGATGGCGGGTGCAATCCTGACCGAAACCATCTTCTCCTGGCCGGGCATCGGCAAGTGGATGATCGATTCCATCTCGCGCCGCGACTATCCGGTCGTGCAGAGCGGCCTGCTTCTGATCGCGGGTCTGGTGATGATCGTCAACCTGCTTGTCGATCTCACCTATGGCCTCATCAATCCAAGGATCCGTCACAAATGAGCGATGTGACCACAGCTCCCGGCGTCAGGCTTTCCGACGCCGCCATCCGCCGCCGGATGATCGCCGATTTCTGGTTCTACTTCCGCCAGAACCGTGGCGCCGTCGTCGGCCTTGCCGTCTTCCTTCTTCTGGTTCTGATCGCGGTTTTCGCAGCCGTGATTGCCCCGCATGACCCGACCCAGCAATATAGAGACGCGTTGCTCGTCCCGCCGGTCTGGCAGGATGGAGGCCGTACCGCATTCCTGCTCGGCACCGACGCTGTCGGCCGCGACATGCTGTCCCGACTGATCTATGGCGCGCAATATTCGCTGTTCATCGGCGTCGTCGTTGTTTCCATCGCCCTTGTCGGCGGCATTGTCATCGGTCTCGTCGCCGGCTTCTTCGGCGGCTGGGTGGACACTGTCATCATGCGCGTGATGGACGTCATCCTGGCGTTTCCATCGCTGCTTCTGGCACTGGTGCTGGTTGCGATCCTGGGTCCGGGGTTGACCAACGCCATGATCGCGATTGCCATCGTCTATCAGCCGCATTTCGCGCGTCTGACGCGTGCAGCTGTCATGAGCGAGCTTCGGCGTGAATATGTCACCGCCGCCCGTGTGGCGGGTGCCGGCAATTTCCGGCTGATGTTCAAGACGATTTTGCCGAACTGCCTTGCACCTTTGATCGTGCAGGCGACGCTCTCCTTCTCATCTGCCGTTCTCGATGCGGCGGCTCTCGGCTTCCTCGGCATGGGCGCGCAGCCGCCCGCATCCGAATGGGGCACGATGCTGGCCGAAGCCCGCGAGTTCATCCTGCGCGCCTGGTGGGTCGTTACCCTTCCCGGCCTGACGATTCTCGTATCGGTGCTCGCCATCAACCTGATGGGTGACGGGCTGCGCGATGCGCTCGATCCCAAACTGAAGCGGAGCTAAGCGATGAGCCTGCTGAAAATCAAGAACCTCACCGTCAAGTTCGCCACCGCCACCGGCGCGTTCACGGCCGTCAACGGCATCGACGTCTCCGTGGACAAGCATGAGGTGCTGGCCATCGTCGGCGAGTCCGGTTCCGGCAAGTCGGTATCCATGCTCGCCGTCATGGGGCTTTTGCCCGATACGGCGACGATCACCGCCGACGAGATGATCTTCGATGGTATAAACCTGCTGGCCATGTCGCCGCAGGAGCGCCGCAAGCTGATCGGCCGTGAGATCACCATGATCTTCCAGGAGCCAGTTGCGTCGCTCAACCCGTCCTTTACGGTCGGTTTCCAGATCGAGGAGGTGCTGCGCCTCAATCTCGGCATGGGCCGGTCTGCGGCGCGTGCACGCGCACTGGAGCTGTTCCGGTCCGTCGGTATTCCCGATCCGGAAACCAAGCTCAATGCCTATCCGCACCAGATGTCCGGCGGTCAATGCCAGCGTGTGATGATCGCCATCGCCATCGCTTCCAAACCGCGTCTCTTGATCGCCGACGAGCCGACCACCGCGCTCGACGTGACGATCCAGAAACAGATCCTCGATCTGTTGATGGATCTGCAGGAAGAATACGGCATGGCGCTGATCCTCATCACCCATGACATGGGTGTCGTGGCCGAAACAGCAGACCGCGTGGTCGTGCAATATAAGGGCCGCAAGATGGAGGAAGCGGATGTGCTGAGCCTGTTTGAGGCCCCGCAACATCCCTATACCAAGGCATTGCTTTCCGCGCTGCCGGAACATGCGACCGGCGACCGCCTGCCCACGGTTTCCGACTTCTTCGGCAAGGAGGGCGTTCAATGAGCATCGTTGTCGAAGGCAAGGGCATTACCCGCCATTATCACGTTCCGGGCGGCCTGTTCGGCGGAGCAAAGACCGTGCAGGCGCTGAAAGGCATCGATTTTGCCGTCGAGCGCGGCAAGACGCTCGCCATCGTCGGCGAGTCCGGTTCCGGCAAATCGACGCTTGCACGCATCATCGCGCTGATCGACCCGGCATCCGGTGGCGAGCTGA
The DNA here is from genome assembly GCF_053522105.1 of Agrobacterium sp. 22-3639C2. Classification (NCBI taxonomy): domain Bacteria; kingdom Pseudomonadati; phylum Pseudomonadota; class Alphaproteobacteria; order Hyphomicrobiales; family Rhizobiaceae; genus Agrobacterium; species Agrobacterium sp. 22-3639C2. The sequence goes on from NZ_JBNWDB010000007.1 coordinate 188,156, forward strand.
AGATCGACGGCCAGCCGGTCGATATCGCAAAGCGCCGTCCCGGCACGGACATGCGCTCCAAGGTGCAGATGGTGTTCCAGAACCCCTATGGTAGCCTCAATCCGCGCCAGAAGGTTGGCGACGTGTTGATGGAGCCGCTTGTCATCAACACCAAAATGCCGGCGTCCGAGCGTCGTGAGCGGGCTGAAGCCATGCTCGTGAAGGTTGGACTGGGTCCCGAACACTTCAACCGATATCCGCACATGTTTTCTGGCGGCCAACGGCAGCGCATCGCGATTGCGCGGGCGCTGATGCTCAACCCCGCACTTCTGGTGCTGGACGAGCCTGTCTCGGCACTCGATCTTTCAGTGCAGGCGCAGGTGCTAAACCTGCTGAGAGATCTCCAGGAAGAGTTCGAGCTGACCTACGTCTTCGTCAGCCACGACCTTTCCGTCGTTCGCTATATCGCCGATGACGTCATGGTTATCTCGAAGGGTGTAGCCGTGGAGCAGGGCACGCGCGAGGAACTATTTGCCGATCCGAAGCACGCCTATACACGCCAGCTTTTTGCCGCCACTCCGGTAACGGATGTAGACGCCATCCGCGCCCGCGTGGAGCGCCGCAAGGCGGCACGGCAGGCTGCGACTGCTTGAGATCGACGATTGACCGATGAATAAGTGGAACAGGCCGGATTTCCGGCCTGTTGTTTTTTCAGGACTTCAAAAGATTGCGGGGGTACGCTCAGGCGCCGGCCTCTCTCAGCAGACGCACCTGCCGCAGCGTATTCTGCCGGCTACGCTCCAGATGGCGCCATAGGGCGTCGATAATCTGGGCCTTGCTGCGGGCGGCTATGGCGTCGGCAATGTTCTGGTGTTCCTCGACAGAGCGGGCGTAGTCGCCAAGGATCGATACGAAAACCGTGTGGGTCTGGTCGAGAATGCGCCCATGCGTGCCGGAAATGACCGGAATGCGCGCGGCCGAAACAAGGGCCGTGTGGAAGCTGCGATCGTGAAACAGCGCTTTGGAGAGATCGTCCAGCGTCGCGCTCGTGGCAAATTCACGGTGTTTCGCAAGGCTTTCCAGAAGCTGCGCATGCAAGGCTTCGTCCAGCTGCCCGGCATCGAAGGCCACTTCCACAGCGCCTTTTTCCAGCAGCATTCTGGCGGCGTAGAGTTCTTCCACATCCTCCACGGTAAAATCGCGCACCACCATGCCGCGCCTTGAGGAATTGACCACCAGCCCGTCTGCCTCGAGTTTCAGGCATGCTTCCTTGACCGGCGTGGGGCTGATGCCGAGATCGGCGGCAAGTTCGTTGGGCAACAGCCGTTCGCCGCCGCGCAATCTGCCGCTGACGATGCGCGCCCGCAGTTCCTGATGCGCTTGGTCGGCGAGCGTGACTTTGATCAGTGTGTTCATGGCAACACCATCACCTAACCGCAAGTGACAGGCAATGACAGAATATAAAAAATAAAAAATTTTTTATTTTACAATGGTCGATTTTGCTTTAGCTGTATCCGTCATCGGAAGCTGGCTGCTGGAGGAGGGTGGCCGGGCAATCCCCTGAGGCTTCATCTCCTGCGGTCATTGATCGCGGGGCCGAGGCGACATTCCACTGGTTGATCGGTAGAGCTTCGATCAGAACGGAACTTCCGTTTATTCCTCCCCAAAGGCTGCTCAAGCGTCGAGGAATTGACCGATCATGAAAATAACCGCTGTCGAACCTTTCATCCTGCATCTGCCGCTGACATCGGAATCCATTTCCGATTCCACCCACAGCATCACCCATTGGGGCGTCGTCGGCGCAAAAATTACGACGAGTGACGGCCTTGAGGGATACGGCTTCACCGGCACCCATGCGCATCTGCCGTCCGACCGGTTGATCACATCCTGCATCAGCGATTGCTATGCGCCTCTGCTGATCGGCGAGGATGCATCCGAACATTCGCGGCTGTGGACAAAACTTGCCCGTTATCCGTCCCTGCAATGGGTCGGCCGCGCGGGCATCACCCATCTGGCGCTGGCTGCGGTCGATGTGGCGCTCTGGGATCTGAAGGCGAAGAAGGCGGGCGTTCCACTCTGGCAATACCTCGGCGGCGCGCACACCACAGGGGTCGAAGCTTACAATACCGATATAGGCTGGCTTTCCTTCAATCTCGAAAACCTGCTGGCGGGCAGCGCCAGGGCAGTTGAAGAGGAAGGTTTTACCCGCCTGAAAATCAAGGTCGGGCACGATGATCCGAATATTGATATCGGACGCCTCGCGGCGGTGCGCAAGCGTCTCGGCTCCGCGATACGCATCGCTATCGATGGCAACGGCAAGTGGGATCTGCCGACATGCCAGCGCTTCTGCGCGGCGGCAAAGGATCTGGATATCTATTGGTTCGAAGAACCGCTCTGGTACGACGATGTGACCAGCCACGCGCGGCTGGCACGCAACACATCCATTCCCATCGCTCTCGGAGAGCAGCTTTATACGGTGGATGCGTTCCGGTCATTCATCGACGCGGGCGCTGTTGCCTATGTCCAGCCGGATGTAACCCGGCTTGGCGGCATCACCGAATATATCCAGGTCGCTGACCTCGCGCTCGCCAATCGCCTGCCTGTCGTTCCGCATGCCGGTGAGATGAGTCAGGTGCATGTGCATCTGAGTTACTGGCATCCGGCATCGACCATCCTCGAATATATTCCGTGGATCAAGGACCATTTCGAAGAGCCGATCCATGTTCGCGATGGTGTTTACAAGCGCCCGGAGCATCCCGGCGCCAGCACCACGCCTTTGGCCGAAAGCATCGCCCGCTACGGCAAAGCGGTGAAATGAAACAGAGGCGTTCAGCCCGGATTGCATCCGGCCACGGGGCTTCGGCGTCGTCAAAGGAATCGTGCGCTATCGAAGACTTGATCGCACCGTCACCCAGAATCTAATCCGGGGTGACGGTGTGGGCTTGATGCAGGTTTTGCCAGACTTAGCGCCAGCCGAGTGCAGGAGCCACCTGTTTGAGGATCGTCTCGATAACATGGGCGTTGTAGTCGACGCCCAGCTGGTTCGGCACGGTCAGCAACAGTGTGTCGGCCTCGGCGATAGCTTCGTCGGCTTTTAGCTGCTCGATCAATGCTTCCGGTTCGGCGGCGTAGCTGCGCCCGAAGATCGCGCGCGTCTTGTCGTCGATGTAACCGATCTTGTCGTCACCCTCGCTGCCGTAACCGAAATAGGATCGGTCGCGATCGCTGACGAGAGCGAAGATGCTGCGGCTGACAGACACGCGAGGCTCGCGGGCGTGTCCAGCCTCTTTCCATGCGGCGCGGTAAGCACGGATCTGTTCGGCCTGCTGCACATGGAAGGGTTCGCCGGTCTCATCCGTTTTCAGGGTGGAGCTTTGAAGGTTCATGCCAAGCTTTGCCGCCCAAACCGCCGTCGCATTGGAGCTGGAACCCCACCAGATGCGCTCGCGCAACCCTTCGGAGTGCGGCTCCAGCCGCAGCAGGCCGGGCGGGTTGGGAAACATCGGCCGAGGGTTCGGCTCGGCGAAACCTTCGCCCTTCAGAAGCTCGAGGAAGACTTCGGTGTGCTGGCGCGCCATGTCCTCCTCGGTCTGGCCCTCGGCAGGGCGGTAGCCGAAATAGCGCCAGCCGTCGATCACCTGTTCGGGAGAACCGCGACTGATGCCGAGTTGCAGGCGTCCGCCGGCGATGAGATCGGCTGAACTCGCATCCTCCACCATGTAAAAGGGGTTCTCATAACGCATGTCGATGACGCCGGTGCCGATCTCGATACTTTTCGTTCTTGCGCCAACGGCGGCAAGCAGCGGAAAAGGTGATCCCAACTGGCGGGCGAAGTGGTGGACACGGAAATAAGCGCCGTCGGCGCCGAGTTCTTCCGCAGCAACGGCCAGGTCTATCGATTGCAGCAGGGTGTCTGCAGCAGAGCGGGTCTGCGACTGGGGCGAGGGCGTCCAGTGTCCGAAGGATAGAAATCCGATCTTTTTCATGATGACCTTCCAAATGTTTAGGATGCAGCTGACTTGAGCCGGCATCGTTGTTGTCAGTCATATAGGCTGCAGTGCGGATTCTCCAATCCGCCACGCGTAGACACGGTGTCGCCGAAATGTGAACGACGGTTGTTTCAGGCGATCGTCTTGCGGTCGAGGATGAAGAGATTTTGGTGGGCGCGCGCCGTCGTGAGAATGAAATCCATCAGCGAGCGCACGCGCGGCACATTGGCAAGGTCCTGATGGCTTGTCAGCCAGTAACCCCGCCGCAGTTCCACTTCACCTGCCAGCACCATCTGCAGGTCCGGAAAGCGTGCGGCGATGAAGTTGGGCAATATGCAAAGGCCACGTCCGCTCAGCGTTGCAGTCAACTGCGCAAAAATGCTTGATGACTGGAAGTTGGGTCGGAGGCCGGGCATCACGTCGCGCATGTAATCGAGGCCCGGCGAGAAGATCAGATCCTGCACGTAACCGATAAAGAAATGATCGGGCAAATCTTCGCGCCGCGTGATTTTCGGGTGGCTGGCAAGATAGGAACGCGATGCGTAGATATGCAGCGTGTAATCGACGATCTGTTCGTTGATGTAGGGGCCTGCTTTCGGCGGATCGAGTGTGACCGCCACATCCGCTTCTTTCTTCGACAATGCCATGATCTGCTGGATCGTAACCATCTCCACCATGATGTGCGGATGGGTGACGGCGAAGTCTTTCAGCCTTTCCACGAAGAAAAAGTTGGAAAAACCTTCAGGCGCACTGAGCCTGACCACGCCGCGCAGCAGGCTGCCGCTTTCGGAAATATCCGATTGCAATCTTTCCGCTTCCGCCTCGATGCGCTCGACGGTATCGACCAGGCGCCGCCCGACCGTCGTCAGTTCGTAACCACGTGGATTTCGCTCGAACAGCTTGGTTTTAAGCGAGAATTCCAGCCGGTCGATGTGGCGGGAGACGGTGGCGTGGCTGGTGCGCAGGCTACGCGCTGCCGATGAAAGTTGTCCGGTGCGGGCCACCGCCAGAAAATATTGCAGGTCGTCCCAGGTAAAAGGCGTGGCCAATTCGGTCTCCATTGCGAGGTCTGTTCAAAAATGAACAGTTCCTGTTCGCAATTTGATGATGCCCCGCTCTTGTGTCAACGGCCGAATTCGAGAAGTCTACATAGGGAGGCGCTGCTTTGAGGAGGGTGGCGCGACCGTTGTGATGCAACACCGTGGGACGATCGCCATGCGCCTTCGTTCACCGTTGCACAGACCTATCTGAGGCTCGCAATCATCTCTGGGAGGAGAAGTCATGCGCAAGAGTATCGTTTTATCCACGGCCATGGCACTGGCGGCAGGCACCGCCGCTTACGCTGCCGAGATTTCGGACGCCAAGGTCAAGATCGGCATCTTGAACGACCAGTCGGGCGTCTACGCCAATTTTGGCGGCAAATACTCTTATGAGGCCGCGAAGATGGCGGTCGAGGATTTTGGCGGCAAGGTGCTGGGCGCGCCGGTGGAAGTGGTAACGGCTGACCACCAGAACAAGGCGGATGTCGCCTCCAACATCGCCCGGCAGTGGTACGACACCGAACAGGTCGATTCGATCATGGAACTGACCTCTTCCTCGGTCGGCCTTGCCGTGCAGGCTCTCTCGAAGGACAAAAAGAAGATCACCATCAACACGGGCGCTGCGACCACGGAACTGACGGGCAAGCAGTGCAGCCCCTATGGTTTCCACTGGGCCTACGACACCTATTCGCTGGCAGTCGGCACCGGCGGTGCGCTGGTGAAACAGGGCGGCGACAGCTGGTTCTTTCTGACTGCGGATTACGCCTTCGGTTATTCGCTGGAAGAAAACACGTCCAACTTCGTCAAGGCCAATGGCGGCAAGGTGCTGGGTTCCGTGCGCCATCCGCTGGCCTCTACGGATTATTCCTCCTTCCTGTTGCAGGCGCAGTCATCAGGCGCGAAGGTCATCGGCCTTGCCAATGCCGGTCTCGACACCTCCAACGCCATCAAGCAGGCCGCTGAATTCGGTATCGTTGCGGGCGGGCAGCGGCTGGCGGCCCTTCTCTTTACGCTTGCCGAAGTGCACGGCCTCGGTCTCGAAGCGGCTCAGGGCCTGACGCTGACGGAAGGGTTCTATTGGGACCGCGACGATGAATCGCGCAAATTCGGCGAACGGTTCAAGGAACGCACCGGCGCCATGCCGAACATGGTCCACGCTGGTACCTATTCCGCCGTGCTGCATTACCTGAAGGCCATCGATAAGGCCGGCACCGACGATGCTGACGCCGTGGCAAAGGCCATGAAGGAAATGCCTGTCAACGACGTCTTCTCGAAGGATGGCCATGTGGCCGCCAATGGCCGCATGATCCACGACATGTATCTGATGGAAGTGAAGAAGCCGGATGAGAGCAAGCAGCCGTGGGACTACTACAAGGTGCTTGCCACGATCCCCGGCAAGGAAGCCTTCATGGACCCCGCAAAAAGCGGTTGCCCGCTGGTAACGCAGTAAAAAGGGGGAACTTCATGATGATCGCTCCCGCCCCTGCCGGTCAGGCGGAACCCCGCGTCGTGCTTTCGGCGCGCGGTCTCTCCAAGACCTTCGGCGCATTCGCGGCCGTGAAAAACGTCGATCTCGACGTCCATCATGCCCGCGTGCATGCACTTATTGGTCCGAACGGCGCCGGCAAAACCACGGTCTTCAACCTGTTGACCAAGTTTCTCCAGCCGACAGGCGGGGCGATCACCTTCATGGGAACGGATATAACAAAGACGCCGCCGGACAAGGTGGCGCGGCTCGGTCTCGTCAGGTCTTTCCAGATATCGGCGGTGTTTCCGCATCTGACGGTTCTTGAGAACGTTCGGGTGGCGTTGCAGCGGCCGAATAACCTTTCAACGCAATTCTGGCTGCCGCTCTCTTCACTCGACAGGCTCAATGCACGTGCCGAGGAGTTGATCGCAACGGTTGGCCTGACACGGGAAAAAAATGCACTTGCGGCCGATCTTTCCTACGGTCGCAAGCGCGTTCTTGAAATCGCCACGACGCTTGCGCTCGACCCGAAGGTATTGCTTCTCGATGAGCCGATGGCGGGCATGGGGGGCGAGGATGTCGCGCATGTCGCCGATCTCATCCGCGAAGTGGCCAAAACGCGCGCGGTGCTGATGGTCGAACACAATCTGAAGGTCGTGGCGGATATCTGCCATCAGGTCACGGTGCTGCAGCGGGGCGAAATTCTGGCGGAAGGCGATTACGCCACCGTATCCGCCGATCCGCGCGTGCGTACGGCCTATATGGGCACGGAGGAGGCGTGATATGGCGGCAATGCTCGAAGTCTCCAACCTGAAATCCTGGTACGGCGAAAGCCAGGCGCTGCACGGTGTCGATCTGACCGTCGGCGAAGGCGAAACCATCACCATTCTCGGGCGCAATGGGGTTGGCAAGACCACGACGCTGCGCACCATCATGGGCATCATCCGCAACCGCAAGGGCGTGATCAAGCTCGGCGGCAAGGATCTGATGCCGGTGCCGTTGCATCGCACGGCGAAATACGGCCTCGGTTTCGTGCCGGAAGAGCGCGGCATCTTCGCGACACTGAGCGTCGAGGAAAATCTGAAACTGCCGCCCGTCGTCGCATCCGGCGGCATGACGCTCGATGAAATCTACGAGCTGTTTCCCAATCTTTACGAACGCCGGGCGAGCCCCGGCACCAAGCTTTCCGGCGGCGAACAGCAGATGCTGGCCATGGCGCGCATCCTGCGCACAGGGGTCAAGGTTCTCCTGCTAGATGAGCCGACCGAAGGGCTTGCGCCTGTAATCGTGCAGCGCATCGGTGAGGTGCTGAAGACCTTGAAAAGTCGTGGCATGACAGTGGTTCTGGTCGAGCAGAATTTCCGCTTCGCCAGCCGCATCGCAGATCGTTTCTACCTGATGGATCATGGCCAGATGGTCAGCAATTTTCCGGTGGGCGAGCTTTCCGGCCGCATGGGCGAACTCAATAAAGTGCTGGGGGTTTAACGATGACCATGCTCTTCGGCGTTCCGCTTCAGGCCCTGCTCGGGCAATTGCTGATCGGCCTCATCAACGGGTCGTTTTATGCGCTCCTGTCGCTCGGCCTTGCCGTCATTTTCGGCCTCCTGCGCGTCATCAATTTCGCCCATGGCGCCCAATATATGCTTGGCGCTTTCGTCGCCTTTCTCGGCCTGCAATATTTCGGCATCAGCTTCTGGTGGGCACTGGTGGTGACGCCGCTTGTCGTTGCACTTTTCGGCGCGATCATCGAGCGCCTGCTACTGTCGCGGCTTTACGATCTCGATCCGCTGTATGGGCTGCTCTTCACCTTCGGCCTGGCGCTGGTGGTGGAAGGCACGTTCCGCTGGCTGTATGGTGCGGCGGGTCAACCTTATTCGGTTCCGCGCGAGCTTGCCGGCGGCACCAATCTCGGCTTCATGTTCCTGCCGAACTACCGCGCTTTCGTTGTCGTCATCTCGCTTGTCGCCTGCATCGCCACCTGGGCGTTGATCGAAAAAACGCGGCTCGGCTCCTATCTGCGGGCGGCGACGGAAAATCCGACACTGGTGCAGGCCTTCGGTATCAACGTGCCTGTGCTCCTGACGCTGACCTACGCGCTGGGTGCGGGCCTTGCCGGCTTCACCGGCGTGCTGGCCGCGCCGATCTATCAGGTCTCACCGCTGATGGGCACCAACCTCATCATCGTCGTCTTCGCCGTCGTCGTGGTCGGCGGCATGGGGTCGATCATGGGCGCCATCGTCACCGGCTACATGCTGGGTATCGCTGAAGGCCTGACCAAGGTGTTCTACCCGGAAGCGTCCAACATCGTCATCTTCGTCATCATGGCCTTTGTGCTGCTCATCCGCCCCGCCGGACTTTTCGGAAAGGACGCCTGATATGTCCAAAGCCACTCACAACCCGACAGCCGGCGCGATGCCGCAGGCCGAGGTTTCCGCAACCGCTGGAACCATCAAGACCGTGCTGATACTGGCAGGACTGGCCGTGCTGATCGCTGCACCGATGTTCGTTTATCCGATCTTTCTGATGAAGCTGCTTTGCTTCGCGCTGTTTGCCTGCGCCTTCAATCTGCTGATCGGTTACACCGGGCTGCTTTCCTTCGGCCATGCGGCATTTTTCGGCGGCGCTGCCTATTTCACCGCCTATTCGGTGAAGGAATGGGGCGTCACGCCCGAGATCGGCCTCCTCATCGGCATGGCGGGTGCCGCCCTTCTTGGCCTCGTCATCGGCTTTTTCGCCATTCGCCGGCAGGGCATCTATTTCGCCATGATCACGCTTGCCTTGTCGCAGATGTTTTATTTCTTCTGCCTTCAAGCACCCTTCACCCATGGTGAGGACGGGTTGCAGGGCGTGCCCCGTGGACACCTCTTCGGCCTTCTCGATCTCAACGCGCCGCTGAACATTTACTACACGGTGCTTGCCGCCTTCGTGCTGGCACTTCTCGTCATCTGGCGTTTCGTCAACTCGCCGTTCGGCATGATCCTGAAATCCATCCGCGAAAACGAGCAGCGCGCCATTTCTCTTGGATACAGCGTGCAGCGTTACAAGCTTGGTGCTTTCGTCATGTCGGCGGCGCTTGCCGGTCTTGCGGGCGGCCTGAAGGCGCTGGTGTTCCAGTTCGCAACCTTGACCGATGTGGCCTGGCAGATGTCGGGCGAGGTTATCCTGATGACCCTGCTCGGCGGTATTGGCACCATGATCGGCCCGATCTTCGGTGCGGGGCTTGTCGTCGCACTGCAGAACTATCTCGCGACATCCGATTTCCCGGTCACCATCATCACTGGCCTCGTTTTCATGGCCTGCGTTCTGGTGTTCCGGCGCGGCCTGATCGGTGAATTTTACGCTTCGCGGCTCGGGCGAAGACTGGGTTTTCAGCACCGAGGATAAGAATTTTTTGAAACAGGGGGAAGGCTCCTCCGCGTCCGGGGCGACGCGGCAAGGGCGCCCCATGGAGAATAGCATGGCGGAATTTGACTATATCGTCATCGGAGCGGGAAGTGCGGGATGCGTTCTCGCCAACCGCCTCTCGAAAGACCCGAACAATCGCGTCCTGCTGCTGGAAGCGGGTGGCAACGATAATTATCACTGGATCCATATTCCGGTCGGTTACCTCTATTGCATCAACAATCCGCGCACCGACTGGTGTTTCAAGACGGCGGAAGAACCTGGGCTTAACGGAAGGTCGTTGATCTATCCTCGCGGCAAGGTTCTCGGCGGCTGCTCCTCCATCAACGGCATGATCTATATGCGTGGTCAGGCCCGCGACTACGATGTCTGGCGTCAACTCGGCTGCGAGGGCTGGGGATGGGATGATATCCTGCCCTATTTCATGAAGTCGGAGGATTTTTATCGCGGCAAGGGCGACATGCATTCCACCGGCGGCGAATGGCGGGTGGAGAAGGCGCGCGTGCGCTGGGATGTGCTTGATGCCTTTCAGCAGGCGGCGGGTGAGGCCGGCATTCCTGCGACCGAAGATTTCAACCGGGGCGACAATGAAGGGGCCGGTTATTTCGATGTGAACCAGCGGTCGGGCTGGCGCTGGAACACGGCCAAGGCCTTTTTGAAACCGGCGCTTGGCCGCCGGAATTTGACAGTCATGACCAAGGCCCATGTCAAGCGTCTCATTGTCGAAGAGGGCTTGGTCACCGGCGTCGAGTTTCACCACGACGGCGTCTTGAAAAAGATGCGTGCACGGCGCGAAACGGTGCTTTCGGCAGGTGCAGTCGGTTCACCACACATTCTGGAGCTTTCCGGCGTCGGCCGCGGCGACGTGTTGCAGGCCGCCGGTATCGACACAGTGACGGAAGTTCAAGGTGTGGGCGAGAACCTGCAGGATCATCTGCAATTACGCATGGTCTATAAGGTTTCAGGCGTCCTGACGCTGAATGAGAGGGCCTCCACCCTGTTCGGAAAGGCAAGGATCGGCCTCGAATATGCTTTGACCCGCTCCGGGCCGATGTCGATGGCGCCGAGCCAGCTTGGTGTCTTCACCCGTTCCTCTCCGGAAAAGGAGACGGCGGATCTGGAATATCATGTCCAGCCGGTGTCACTCGACAAGTTTGGTGATCCGGTTCACACTTTTCCGGCCATTACGGCAAGTGTCTGCAATCTGCGGCCCGAAAGCCGAGGCTCAGTGCATGTGAAAGGACCGGATTTCGCCATGCAGCCGGAAATCCGACCGAATTATCTATCGACGGAAGGCGACCGCCGGGTAGCCATCGATTCCATGCGGCTGACGCGCCGCATCGTCAACCAGCCCGCCTTTTCGCGGTTCAAACCGCAGGAATACCGGCCCGGCCCCACTTTTGAGAATGACGACGATCTGGCCCGCGCTGCGGGCGATATCGGCACGACCATATTCCACCCCGTCGGCACCCTGCGCATGGGCTCCGATGCCGAAAGTGTTGTCGATACGCGGCTGAAATTCCGCAAGCTTGCAGGGCTGCGTGTGGCGGACGCCTCCATCATGCCGAGGATCACGTCCGGAAATACCAATTCGCCAACGATCATGATTGCCGAAAAGGCTGCCGACATGATCCTTGCGGATAATCGCTAAGAGGAGCGTTCCCATGAAGACCGTCGCTTTTATCGGACTTGGCCATATGGGCCTGCCGATGGCCGCCAATCTCGTCAAGGCCGGTTATGCCGTCAGGGGTTTCGACCTTTCCGAGGCATGCCGCGCGGCGGCGAGGGAGGCCGGAATTCCCGTCGCTTTGGATTCTGCCGAAGCCATTGATGCGGCGGAAGCGATCGTAACCATGCTGCCGAAGGGGGAACATGTTGTTTCGGTATATGGCGATCTGGTGCAGAAAATAGCTGCCGGAACGCTTCTCATCGATTGCTCGACGGTGGATATGGACAGTGCCCTGAAGGCACACGAGCTTGCCGCTTCCGCCGGTTGCCCCTCCGTCGACGCGCCTGTATCTGGCGGTACGGGCGGTGCCAGTGCCGGCACCTTGACCTTCATGTGTGGCGGCGAGGCCGAGGCTTTCTCGGCGGCCAAGCCGGTGCTGGAAGCCATGGGCAAGAAGATTGTCCATTGCGGCAAGGGCGGCAACGGCCAGGCGGCCAAGATCTGTAACAACATGATCCTCGGCATTTCCATGATTGCGGTTTCCGAGGCCTTCGTGCTGGGCGAAAAACTCGGCCTTTCGCATCAGGCGCTGTTCGATGTCGCCTCCACCTCATCGGGTCAATGCTGGTCGCTCACCACCTATTGCCCGGTGCCGGGACCAGTGCCGACATCACCGGCGAACAATGATTATCAACCGGGTTTCGCTGCGGCGCTGATGCTGAAGGATTTGCTACTCTCGCAGGCGGCCGCGAGTGGAGCCGGCGTTGCCACTCCACTCGGCGCCGCAGCATCGACGCTTTATGAGAACTTCGTGGGTGAGGGCGGTGGCGCGCGTGATTTCTCCGCAATCGTCGAAATGCTACGCGGAGGCGAGGCATGATGGACGCCACGCCGTCGGATATTCTGTGGGTACCGGCAATGGAAAGGCTGGAGCACTCGGCGCTTTTTGCCTTTGCCACAAGGACCGCATCGCTGCATGGGCTTTCGGCTGATGATTATTCCGGCCTGCTGCGCTGGTCCATTGAGTCACCGGATGCCTTTTACAATGCCCTGTGGGACGAGCTGGGGATCATCGGCACGCGCGGCGAAAGTGCCTTCAAGCCTGGCGCGACCATGCGGGAAGCCGAGTTTTATCCCGGCGCGAGGCTCAATTATGCCGAAAACCTGCTGCGCGATGCCGATGAACGGTTGGCGATCATCGCCCATCGCGATGATGGCACGCGGCGTGAAATCAGCCGCAGGCAGCTTTATGCGGATGTCTCCCGCATGGTGCAGGCGCTTGTCCACGCAGGCGTGCAGGAAGGCGATCGTATCGGCGCTATCGTCACCCACGATATCGAGGCGATCGTCGGTTATCTGGCAACGAGCGCCATCGGAGCCATCTGGTCGTCCTGTTCACCGGATTTCGGCCCGGCGGGAGCGTCCGACCGGCTCTCGCAGATCGATCCGAAAATCCTCATCGCCGTGCCGGAATACGGTTATGCCGGCAAGCGGATCGATGTCGCTCCGACCATCCGCGCGGTGGTGGAAAGCGCTGCCCCTCAAAAGATCGTGCTGATTGGTGACGTTGTTCCCGCCAGCCTTTCCGATCTCGGCTGCGTGACGTTGAATGATTTCGTTTCGCCCTTTGAGCCGGGTGAAATCGCGTTTAACCGGCTGCCGGTCAAGGCGCCGCTGGCGATCCTTTATTCCTCCGGCACCACCGGCAAGCCGAAATGCATCACCCATTCCGGCGGTGGCCTGCTTCTTCAGCATATGAAGGAGCAGAAGCTGCAATGTGATATCAGGCAAGGCGAACGTTTCTTCTATTTCACCACCTGCGGCTGGATGATGTGGAACTGGCAGGTGTCCGGCCTGGCGCTTGGCGCCACCCTCGTCACCTATGACGGCAACCCGGGTTATCCGTCGCCCGCGCGGCTGATCGATCTCATTGACGCCGAACGGATCGCGACCTTCGGAACATCGGCCAAATTTATCGACGCATGCCTGAAGGCAGGGTTGAAACCGCGCGAAACCCATGACCTTTCATCCCTTCGGACAATCCTTTCCACCGGCTCGCCGCTCATCCCGCAATCCTTCGATTATATCTATCGCGACTGGAAGGCCGATCTGCATCTCGCCTCCATTTCCGGCGGCACGGATATATGCGCCTGTTTCCTTGGCGGCAATCCGCTGCAACCTGTTCACCGTGGGGAGCTGCAGGGCGCGATGCTCGGTATGGATGTCGATACCCTGGACGATGAAGGCCATCCCGTTCGCGGCGTGGCTGGTGAGCTCGTCTGCCGCAATGCCCATCTTTCCATGCCGGTCAAATTCTGGGGCGATGAGGACGGTTCTCGTTATCAGGCTGCCTATTTCGATCGCTTCCCGGGCATCTGGGCGCATGGCGATTTTGCCGAAATGCGTGCCACCGGCGGATATGTCATCCACGGGCGCTCGGATACGACGCTCAATCCCGGTGGGGTTCGCATCGGTACGGCGGAAATATACCGTCAGGTGGAAGCAGTGCCGGAGGTCGAGGAAGCGATTGCCGTGGGTCAGGACATTGACGGTGACCAGCGGGTTATCCTGTTCGTGCGCCTTAAAGAGGGTGCAGCGCTGACGGAGGAACTCGAAAAGACCATCCGTACGCGCATCCGCTCGGGTGCTACGCCACGGCATGTTCCGGCAAGGATCATTGCCGTCACGGCCATTCCCCGTACCCGCTCGGGCAAGATTTCCGAAATCGCAGTTCGCGACACCATTCATGGCAGGCCGGTGAAAAACACCGACGCGCTCGCCAATCCCGAAGCGCTCGAGCTTTTCCGCAACCTGCCGCAACTGAAGGATTAGGATGATGGAGGATCAACCGAAAACCGTTCTGGTCACCGGCTCCACCAGCGGCATTGGCCTTGCCATCGCCAAACGTTTTGCCGAGGCGGGATTTCTCGTCGCCGTCCACGGCATAGAAACCGTGGAGGCGGCGACGCAGGCACTGGAGGCGGTTGCGAAGGTGGCGCGGCACCGGCCGGTCTACTTTTCCGCCAACCTCGCCAATTATGACGAGAGTGCACATCTGCCGGAAACCGTCATTGCCGAATTCGGTCACATCGACGTGCTCGTCAACAATGCGGGTATCCAGAAGGTCGCGCCGATCGACGAATTCGATTTCGCCGATTTCTCCCATATTGTCGCGATCTCCCTCGACAGCGCTTTTCATACGATCCGTGCAGCCCTGCCGGGCATGAAGGAAAGGGGTTGGGGGCGCATCGTCAATATTGCTTCCGCGCACGGGTTGCGCGCCTCACCCTTCAAGGGTCCCTATGTGGCGACGAAACATGCCGTGGTGGGCCTGACGAAAAGCGTGGCGCTGGAAGTGGCCGAACTTGGCATTACCTGCAACGCCATCTGCCCCGGTTACGTCTGGACGCCACTCGTCGCGGCGCAGGTTGCCGATCAGGCGCGCCTGCATGGCATGGGCGAGGATGAGGTGGTGAAGAAGGTGATGCTTGCGCCGCAGCCGACGCGACGTTTCGTGCAGCCGGAGGAAGTGGCGGAGATGGCGCTTTACCTCACCGGCGATATGGCGCGCTCCATCACCGGCACCACCATTTCCATCGATGGCGGCTGGACCGCTAAATAATTTTCGCGCATCCGGCTCAAGCGAACCATCTGCCGTCCTTCCGGTATTGTGAGGCGATTTCAATACTGTATAGTTTTGCGTGCGGCGGGGTCAGCGCCGTTTTCACGGAACAGCGGTATTATGAACACAGGGTTTTCGGAAGCTCCGTTAGCGCGCTCGCGTTTCGATACACGCCATGTGCCGAAGCGCGACGCCATGGCGCTGTGGCGGGATTCGATCAACGTGCTTTTTGATGCCCGCCTGCGCAGATCGCAGGATGACGGTTTTTTTGCTAGTGTCGATGCCGCCTTCATCGGCAATGTCGCGCTTGGCCGCACCCAGTCCTCGGCGCAGGATTTCGACCGCTCGCGCCACAAGATTGCCCGGGACGGGATGGACGGCTTTCTCCTGCAATTTTACGCCAGCGGCCAAAGCATGTCGCGGCGCGGAGCGGGCGAGACTGCCGGCCCGGGCGATCTCTACATCATTGACATGGCGCAGCCGCTGGCCACAGCCACAACCGATCACGATCATCTGAGCCTTGTCGTGCCGCGCCGGCTGCTGGAAGGCAGGCTCATCGGTTCCGGCAATAATCACGAGCGCGTGCTGCCGGCCGGTTTGCCGCTGGTATCTCTGCTGCGGGAAACGATGACCAGCGTTTACCGCCACTTTGACGTCATGAACGCCAATGACGGCGCGGCCACGGTCTCGCCATTGCTGGAGCTTGCCGCGGCTGCCATCAATAATCATGTCCGGGAAGACAATGCGCAGGGTGTTCAGCGGGCGCTGCGAGCATCCATCAGGCGCTATATCGACAATCATCTGCTCGATCCGGCCTTGTCGGTGGAAAAGGTCATGGGCGAGTTCGGCGTATCGCGACGCACCGTCTACCGGCTTTTCGAACCGCTGGGCGGGTTTTCGGCCTGTATCACCCATAGGCGCCTCGAACGGGCAATGGATTTCCTGCGGGCGCCGCAGTCGGCCCATATGACGATAGCTGAGGTGGCGGCGTCCTATGGCTTCACCAACCCGGAAAATTTCAGCCGCGTTTTCAAGAAGACCTTCGGCCTGTCGCCGCGTCAGATGCGGCATTTCGCATCCGAAAACCGCGATACCATACCGGATATTATCAAACCGGATAGCGCAGAGTGGACACGCTGGATCGTGCAGCTCGGTCGCTGACGCGATTGTTTCGAAGCCGATCTGACACTGTATGACGGAATGTTGGCACAATCCGACCATTCGTTCCGCTTGTACCTTCGCAGGGATGCGCTTGCGCGGCGGGCGTGCCACAGTACGGACGTTGTTTTTAATAGATATTTCGCCTGACAATCATGATGATACGAATTCTCAATTTTCTGGAGATGCTGCCCGTATGGCGGGTGCGTCGCCGCGACACGACGAGATACCTCGAAGCCGCCGGCGACCAATGCGACTTTGAAACGGCGGGACCACCGCTGTGGCTGTCGATTTCTGAAAACCCGCCGGAAATCCAGTGCGAAACCGAAGACGTCAATCGCCGGCCACCATTCTCGTGGCTTGGGATTGGGCAAAGTTTCAGTGCGGTCGATGAGTTCGACGGTGCCGGTTGCGATAGACTTGCGGTCGCAGAGTACGGCTAAGCTGATTTTGCTGTCTGGAACAAACTGTGTCCCTGTGAATTAAATCATCAGGGTTACAGGGAGTGAGAGACATGGCCAGAGAAAATACCAGCTATCTTGGCGGTCGGCATGATCCGAAAAATGAAACGGCAACGCGGGCGCGGCAAGGGGTAAAAGGACGTCCAGTTCTTGTCATTCTGGTTGTCAGTCTGCTCCTCGCACTGGTGGTCTGGACGGTCGTCGAATATGCGGTTTTCGAACCCGACGAGAACCGGCCGCAAAACGCTCAGACGGAGACTGCGCCGGCGCCACAAAACCCATAACCATCATGCCGTGAAATTTTTCACGGTGAATGTTGAGTTTGTATGGAACCAGATTGCCCCCAATTCCATTTCACGCAAAGTGACAGGAATCGGGGGTTTCATTCATGGCAGTCACCGTTACTGCGGTTATTCTATCGCTGATCGGCCTTGCGCTGTTCGGTTTCGGCTCTCAGCTCGTCATGTTGGGCGGGAGCTTCTATTACGTCCTTTCCGGTATGGCTTTCCTGTTGACAGCCATTCTGCTGTTCAAGCGTAACCGGGCAGCCCTCCACGTCTATGCCGTCTTCATTGTCGCGACACTCGCCTGGGCACTCTGGGAAGTAGGTTTCGACTGGTGGCAGCTTGGGCCGCGGGGTGGCATCGTCATTCTTATCGGCCTGTGGTTACTGGTGCCCTGGGTCAGGAAGCCTCTCGGTTTTTCAAGCCCGACAGGGCTGAATTACGGCCCGAATGCCTGGCCACTCGCGCTCTCGGTTCTCGCCTCCATTGTGGTGGCGGGATATTCGATGGCGCAGGATCCGCATGACCAGGCAGGGTCCTTGCCTGAGGAGAAGGTGGCGTCAGCTCCGATCTATGGCGGCGACGTGCCGGATGGCGATTGGCATCAATACGGCCGCACGCCTTATGGCCAGCGCTATTCGCCGCTGACGCAGGTCAATGTCGATAATGTTTCGCAGCTGAAGGAAGCGTGGCGGTACCAGACCGGCGACGTGAAGCTACCGGATGATGTGGGTGAAACCACCTATCAGGTAACGCCGCTCAAGATCGGCAATACGCTTTATATCTGCACGCCGCACAATTGGGCGATCGCCATCGATGCCGCCACCGGCAAGGAAAAATGGAAATACGACCCCAATGTCGGTCTTAACCCGGACCGCCAGCATCAGACGTGCCGCGGTGTTTCCTATTATGCCGAACCCAATGCCGCACAGGGCACCGCCTGCGCCCAGCGCGTTTACCTGCCGACCTCGGATGCGCGGCTGATTGCGCTTGATGCAGCGACCGGTCAGATCTGCACATCCTTTGCGGATCAGGGCGTGCTGCATCTGGAACAGGGCATGAAATACAATCCTGCCGGTTATTATTATTCGACCTCGCCGCCCGTGATCGCGGCGGGCAAGATCATCATCGGCGGTGCGGTGAACGATAACTACTCCACGCAGGAACAGTCCGGCGTCATCCGTGCGTTCGATGTGAACAGCGGCGCACTCATCTGGAACTGGGATTCCGGCAATCCGGAAAAGACCGAGCCGATTGCCGCAGGCGAAACCTACACTACCAACTCGCCGAACAGCTGGTCCGTGTTGAGCTACGACGAGGGGCTTGGCCTCGTTTACGTACCCCTCGGCAATCAGGTGCCGGACCAGCTCGGTATGGGTCGCAGCGAGAATGTGGAGAAATATTCCTCCTCCATCGTGGCGCTCGATATCAATACCGGCAAGGATCGCTGGGTGCGCCAGACGGTTCATCACGACCTCTGGGATATGGATGTGCCGGCCCAGCCGGTGCTGCTCGACATCACCAAGAACGGTCAAAGCGTTCCTGCACTCGTCGGCCCTACAAAGCAGGGCGATATCTACGTTCTGGACCGGCGCACCGGTGAGCCGCTTCTGCCGATTACGGAAGAACCGGCACCGGGCGGTACAATCCCTGAGGACTTCAGCTCCCCGACTCAGCCAACCACCGCGCTGTCGTTCAAGCCGGAGCCGCTGAAGGAAAAGGACATGTGGGGCGTCTCCATGTTCGATCAGCTCGCCTGCCGCATCCGCTTCCATCAGCTGAACTATCAGGGCCGCTATACGCCGCCCTCGCTGAACGGCTCCATCATCTATCCCGGCAATTTTGGCACGTTCAACTGGGGCAGCGTCGCGGTCGATCCCGAACGTCAGGTCATGTTCGGCATGCCGACATACCTTGCCTTTACCTCGCAGCTCGTGCCGCGCGCCGACATCCCGCCGAAGGGCCAGGACGAGAAGGGCAGTGAGCAGGGGCTGAACCGCAATGACGGTGCGCCCTATGGCGTCTTCATGGGACCGTTCCTCGGTCCGCTGAAAATCCCCTGCCAGGCACCGCCGTGGGGTTATGTCGCGGGTGCCGACCTGCGCACCGGCGATATCGCCTACAAGCACAAGAACGGCACGGTCCATGACATGACGCCGCTGCCGTTGCCCTTCAAGGTGGGCGTACCGGGCATTGGCGGGCCGATGATCACCAAGGGTGGTGTGGCCTTCCTAGGTGCTGCCGTCGACAACTATCTGCGCGCCTACAACCTCACCACCGGCAAACAGCTCTGGGAAGCACGTCTGCCGGCTGGCGGGCAGGCAACGCCCATGACCTATGCGCTGGATGGCGGCAAGCAATATGTTGTGATGGTTGCGGGTGGTCACGGCTCGGTTGGAACCAAGCCGGGCGACTATGTGATCGCCTATACCCTGCCGTAAAACGAGGCGGATTCAATCAAACAAAAAAACCGGAATGGGTGACCATTCCGGTTTTTGCTTGTGCAGTTGGAAAAGGCGATCAGGCCGCCTTTTTTTGTGCTGCGGCATTGATCGATGTCTTGGCAAGCGCGCTCAGCGCATCGTCCGTTTTGGACTCTTCCTTCAGCGTCGCATCCAGCAGGGTAACGGCATTGGCGTGACCAAGCTTTTCGGCCCATGCCTTCAGGGTGCCATAACGGGCGATTTCGTAATGTTCGACCGCCTGAGCCGAGGAAATGAGACCGGCATCGAGAGCTGCTGTGCCCTTGAAATCGTCCATGATCTCTTCACCCTCGGCAATGATGCCCTGGATGGCCTCGCAGGTCTTACCCTGCGCCCGCTTGCCGATGATCTCGAACACTTCCTGCAGGCGTTCGATCTGGCCCTGCGTTTCTTCCTTGTGCTTTTCGAAGGCCTGTTTCAGCTTCGGGTCTGTCGCTGCCCGCGCCATTTTCGGCAGAGCTTTCAGGATCTGCCTTTCGGCGTAATAGATATCCTTCAGCGTATCGTAAAACAGGTCGTCGAGTTTTTTCTCGGCCATTGGTTCTTCTCCCATCGTGTGAAAGTGCGTGATGTACGCCATTGCGCACTGGAGACAAACCTTTCGGAGCCCCTATGGTTCCGGCTCTGTTGCGCGCAACGTTTTATATTCCAGCAGACGCTCCGCCGCATACGGGATGACGAGGGGGCATCAGTCGAAACGGAAGAGATCGGCGTCGGGGTCCTTGCCACCATTAACGGCGGCGGCGACTATTTCGGCGGCGATCTGGCTGAAGGTGATGCCGTTGCCGCCAAAGCCCATGACGGCATAAACGTTCTTCATGCCGGGAACCGCGCCGATCAGCGGCAGGCCCGTGGTGGTCGTGCCGAAGCCGGCCGCCCAGCGATATTCGGGTTCGCCGATGTCGACGCCAAGAAGCTTTTCGATCTTGCGTTTGATTGCATCCGCCTTGGAGGCAAGCTTGCTCTCAGACAGGTAGGATGTGGAGTTCTCTTCATCCTCACCACCGGCAATAAGGCGCCCGTCCCGGTCGGTGCGCAGGTAGAGATAGGGATCTGAAGCCTCCCAGAGGATGTGGCTATTCAGCCAGTCCGGCAGATCGATACCCTTCGCACTCGCCAGCGCCCAGGTGGAGATGATCTGGTGTTTCGGGCTTTCGAGCGATTTCAGGAATTCGTATCCGGTGCAGAAAACGATATTGCGCGCGGAAATGATTTCGCCCTGTGCTGTGGCGACGACCACCTCGTCACCGAGATTTCGAAGATCGGTGATTTCAAGTTGTGAAACGATCTCAGCGCCGGCGCCCGCTGTGTGGCGCAACAGGCCTGCCGTCAGCTGCGCCGGATTGGCGGAAGCGGAGATATCGCTGAGGATCGCCCCTGTCCGCTCAATCGCATAGTCGTTTTTAAGTTCTGCGGTGTCGAGAAAGCGGGCCTCGATCCCGGCCTCTTCGCGCGCTGCCGCTTCGGCCTTCAATGCACGCAAACCCATCTCGTCTCCGGCAAGATAAAGCGCCTGTTTGCGCGCCATGCTGCAGGAAATGCCAAGCGAAGAAACGATTTCCTCCAGCCGCAGCACGGCGCGCGCGGAGCGCTGCCACGCCCGATCAGCAGCATCCTTGCCGATCATCTTTCTGAGCTCGATCAGGGGTGTGTCGATCTCGTGCTGTATCATCGCAGTGCTGGCGACACTGCTGCCCATCACCGGATCACGCCGGTCGACGATCAGCATGGATTGCCCCGGTCTCTGCAACGCATGGGCGGCAAGCGCGCCGCTGATGCCGGCGCCGACGACGATCGTATCGTAATGGTCGGAACTCGGGGTGTTTCTGGTGCGGAGGCCTATGCGTGGCGTGTCGGCCCAAAGGGGTTTCGATTCCCTGAGGTCGCGTTCCTTCGTCAGTTCCGATGTGGGCATGGAGTTTTCCTGAAAGGTGCAGGGCATTTACGGTGGAAACGCCTGGCGGGTTACGTCTGGAAAATGCGAACAAACAAAGACAGAGAGCGCATCCGGCCATTTTGGATAGGCCGGATGCGCTCTGGTTTTTTTCCGCTTTACGGCCCTTAGGCAGCGCGGCGCTCGTGGTTGCCTTCTTCGACCTCCTCGATGATTTTGGCGACGAAGGCGTCCAGATCATCGGGGCTGCGAGACGTGATGATGCCCTTATCGGTCACAACCTTTTCGTCCTTCCAGTTGGCGCCGGCATTTTTCAGGTCGGTTTTGATCGACCAATAGGAGGTCGCGTCACGACCGCGCAGGGCATCTGCTTCAACCAGAAGCCAAGGGGCATGGCAGATGGCAGCCACGACCTTGCCGGATTTGACGAAATCTCGCACCACGCGCATTGCATCCTCGTCATGACGCAATACGTCCGGATTGATCTGGCCGCCGGGCAGGACGAGTGCATTGAAATCATTGGCGCTGACGTTCTTCGCGGACATATCGACGGCGATGCTGTCGCCCCAGTTCTTTTCGTCCCAGCTCTTGATCTCACCATCCTTGATCGAGGCGATCTTGACGTCCGCGCCCTTGGCCTTCAGCTGATCATATGGCACGCGCAGTTCCGAACGCTCATAGCCGTCCGTTGCGAGAATGACGATTTTTGCAGTGTTGATGGCAGTCATGTCTGTTTCCTTCCTGTTTATCTGTTTTCGTCTTTGTCCGAATTCACGGAGGGCAGAAAAAACTCCACATCCTCACGGCGCTCCGGATCGAGCTTTTCGATATTCGTTTGCCAGAAGGTCTCGGCTTCTGCCGGTTCGTCTTCCCATTGGCGCACGAAGGTCTTGTTGTCGTCGATCATGACCTGACGGGTGCCGCCGAGCCGCAGATATTCTTCTGCAAGTTTACGCGTTTCGGTCTTTTCCATGTCGCGGTTCCTTGTGCGTGGAAAGCGGGGACGGAGGGCGCCGGATGGGTAAGAAGCTCGGCTGCCATTTCGTTGGCCACCGGGAGAAAACGGAAAAATCCCGATGTTCTTCAGCGCCATCGTGTCCGTTTGACACGGCGGCCCTCCTGCCAGAACAACGTGAGCTTTCCGGTATGGTTCCGCATTTTTTCAGGCGGATTCTTGCCAAGGACAAATGTATCGCGCGCAATTTTTATCGGAACAAACCGGCAAGTCGTGCTGTTTTAGCCCAGATGCAGGGGAGGCAGCATGACAGCCAGACACAGTGACGGCGAGTGCCGCGGCAACGACGAAAACAAGGGTTTCTGGTCGATCGACTTCGGCAATTCACCGATCATCGGCACGGCCATTCATGATGGTCATCTCATTCGCCCGGACATAGCCTCGCTGATGGCTATTTCCGCCGACCAGCGGCTGAGAGAGGAAGACCCTTTTACCGGCGAGATGATCGCGGGGATGACAAACCGCATTGTCGTTCACCATTCGCGTTTCGAAATCGATCTCAACCGGTCCGCCGATCAGGCAGTTTATCTGAAGCCGGAACAATCCTGGGGGCTGGAGGTCTGGAAACAGGAGCCGCCGGAAGAGGCCACCCGGCAATCGCTCGATTTTCATGCCGACTATTACGCAATGCTCGAAGCAGTTCTTTCAACCGTCGAGCGGCGGCATGGTGCTTTTGTCGTGCTGGACATACACAGCTACAATCATCGCCGGCAGGGCGCTACAGCGCCGCAAACGCCCCAGGCGGAAGCGCCTGATATCAATATCGGCACATTTTCCATGGATCGCAGCCGCTGGAGTGACGTCGTGAGTGCGGTGGGCCATCATTTTGCGACAGCCACCATCGGCGGACGCCGCCTTGATGTACGCGAGAACGTCGCCTTTCAGGGCAAGGGTGAGCAGACCCGGTTTATTCACGAGCGTTTTGCGCAGAACGGCTGCGCCATCGCAGTGGAGTTCAAGAAATTCTTCATGGACGAGTGGACCGGTAAGCCGGATAAGCGCGTCGTTTCCGATATTCGCGACGCTATCACGGCACTTCAGCCGGTACTCGAAGAGTGCCTGAGGGCGCGGCGATGAACGTCTCCTCGGCGCGTAGTGAACCGTTACCGGTTATCGAGCTGGTAGACGATGTCGTCGCCTGCCTTGAGGCCGGCAAAGCCGTCCGTCGTGATGTCGGAAAGAACGGCCGGCTGCATATCGACCGGCCGCTGCCGTTTCTTTGCCTGCATCTGACTGGTGGCACGAAGGACCTTGCGGCCCGCGATATCGCCTCTGCGCATGCATCTTATCTGATCGCATCGAGCATTCAGGAGGCTGCACCCCTAATTGCAGCCGTCGGCACGGCCATGCGCGAACGTTTCGGCGCCTTCATGGTTCTCGATATCGGCGAACTGGAACACGACATTCTGCTCGCTGACGATTCACCTTTCCTGCCGCATTATGAGGTTTCCGTCTCTGCAACATCTGAGCCGGAAACGCAAAGTGCCCGCCGTGTTTTCATCAAGGCGGTTTGTGATGCCGAAGTGCGTTTCCGCACGCCCCGCATAACCCGTCCGGAACCGGATGCCGATCCGATCCTCAGATTTCAAAATGCCGGGCTTGATTTTCCTTGCATCAGCGTGCGTTTCGCGCCGATCTACCGACAGCCTGAATCCGGCGCCGATTATCCCGGCCTGCGCGAGACGATGATTGCGGATATTTTCGATGCCGGCCTTCAGGCCTTCTCGTCATTCGCTGCCGGTAAAGAAGCACTCAAGGTTACCAGCCATCGCGCTCTCGGCCGCAAGGCCTTCGTTGATGCCGTCAGACGTGCCGATCGTTCAATAGACGACATCGTCTCGTCCTTTGATT
The DNA here is from genome assembly GCF_053522105.1 of Agrobacterium sp. 22-3639C2. NCBI lineage: Bacteria > Pseudomonadati > Pseudomonadota > Alphaproteobacteria > Hyphomicrobiales > Rhizobiaceae > Agrobacterium > Agrobacterium sp. 22-3639C2. The sequence goes on from NZ_JBNWDB010000007.1 coordinate 212,471, forward strand.
TTCTTCTGTCCGTGACGCCGATCAATGCCCGCCGGGCCTTCGAGGAATTTCGCGACGGCAGCTTCCAATATGCGCCGCGCCTGCTTTACCGGCCGCTCGGCGTTGACGTCGAGGAGCAGAAACGCAAGCTCTATTCCGTCGTTTTCGATCATCTGGAAGACCCGGTGCTCTATCATCTCTACCGGGAGAAACAGCAGGAGATCGATCTGCAACTGACCATGCTCGCCAATCTGCATCGCCGTACTTTCACCGATTTCTCCCGCGCCCTTTACGGAGCCGTCGAACCCGCGCTTTTGACGCTGGCGCTCAAGGTGCTTGCCGATTGCCCACGCAAGGATGAGAGCGGCGAAATCGCCATGGTCGATTGTTATGCGGTCGCCAAAAAATCGCGCGAGATGATCGAGACCTATCTGGCGGAGGAGCCGGAATTCAAGGCGCGTGTCGAGATCAGGGATGACCTGCCGCCTGGCCTGATGGTGACGGGCGAGAAGCTCCTGATTTCTCGCCACACCGTCATGGAACAGCGCCGGGTCGAAGCGCTGCTGTCGCATGAGATCGGCGTGCATCTCCTCACTTATTTCAACGGTTCGTTTCAGGGCCTCCGGCTCTTCCGCACCGGCCTTTCCGGTTACGAGGGCGTGCAGGAAGGGCTGGCAGTGCTGGCGGAACATCTGGCCGGCGGCATGACGCGCGAGCGCCTGCGGCTGATCGCCGGCCGTGTCGTCGGCTGCGCCGCCATGCTGGACGGCGCGACTTTTGTTGAGACGTTCCGGACTATGACCCGCGATCATGGTTTCGACGAGGCTGGCGCCTTCAACATGGTTTTGCGCATCTATCGTGGCGGCGGTCTTTCCAAGGACGCGATCTATCTGCGTGGGCTTGCGGAGGTGCTGGAGCATCTGCGCAAGGGCGGCGCGCTCGATCCGTTCTGGATGGGCAAGATTGCCGCTGCCCATTTCCCGGTGATGCAGGAGCTTGCCTTGCGCGGCCTCTTGCGTCCGCCGGGCGTACGTCCCGCTTTTCTGCTGCCGGCCAAGGCCAATGAGCGGCTGGAAAAGATACGGGCCGGATTATCCATCGCCGAACTGGCGACATTGTAATATTACAGGAGGGGCTTATGCGTATCGCATTTTTCGTCAATTCCATCGAAACTGAGGGGCCTACTTTCGCAACCGGCCTGCTGGCCATAGCGGCGCTCAATCGCGGTCACGAGGTGGTGTATCTGACGCCTGGCGATTTTACCTTGCGCTCGGATGATAGCCTGACCGTACACGCCACCGTTCTACCGAAGGCCAAATACAAGAAAGCCGATGCTTTTCACGCTGCACTTCAGGACAAAGCACTGGAACGGCGTACCATGGATGTAGAGGAAATCGACGCGCTGATGCTGCGCAACGATCCCTCGCTGGATCAGACGACGCGGCCATGGGCGGTGCATGCCGGCATTCTGTTCGGGCGGCTGGCAGAACAGCGCGGCGTTGTGGTTTTGAACGACCCGGAAGGATTGGCGCTGGCGCAGAACAAGCTCTATTTCCAGAGCTTTCCGGAAATCGTACGCCCGACCACGATCATCTCGCGCAATGTCGATGAAATACGCGCATTTGCGGATACCCACCCTAAGGGTGTCATCGTCAAGCCGCTGCAGGGTTCAGGCGGCAAGAACGTCTTCAAGATCGGCTCCAGCAAGGAGGCCAATCTCAACCAGATTTTCGAGGCGGTCAGTCTCGAAGGTTACTTGATCGCACAGGCCTATCTGCCGGCCGCCAAGGATGGCGATATTCGGTTCTTCATGATGAATGGCAAGCCTCTGATGCGTGACGGACAATATGCGGCTTTGCGCCGCGTTCCGGCAAAAGGCGATCTGCGCTCCAACATTCACGCCAAGGGCACTGCCGAGGCCGTGAAGGTGACGGACGAGATTGTGGCGCTTGCCGAAATGATGCGGCCGAAGCTGGTGGAAGACGGTATGTTCCTGGTCGGGCTTGATATTGTCGGCGACAAGATACTGGAGGTGAACGTGTTTTCGCCCGGCGGTCTCTCCAACATTCGCGACCTCACCGATGTCGATTTCAGCGATACGATCATCGAAGCCGTGGAAACCAAGATCGCCATGCAGAGCGCCTCCGGCGGTATGCTTTCAAATCGTCTGCTGGCGACGCTTTGATTTATTCGCGCAGCTCCGTCGACTGCATGTCACGATACCAGGCGACGAGGGCCTTGATGCCCTCCTCAACCGGGGTTTGCGGCACATAGCCCGTCAAGGCCCTCAGAAGATCGGGTGAAGCGAAGGTGCGGGGAACGTCTCCCTGCTGCATCGGCAACATGTTGCGGATTGCCGGCCTGCCGACCGCCTTTTCGACCGTTTCGACAAAGTGCATCAGCTCTACCGGTTGGCCGCCGCCAATATTGACGATGCGGAAGGGTGCGTGGTGCGACAGCGTGTCGGTGACGCCTTCCTCAGTTACCCGGTTTTCCTCGGACGGAATGACCTGGCTCAGCCGGACGATACCTTCAACGAGGTCATCGATATAGGTGAAGTCGCGGCTCATATTGCCTTGGCCGTAAATATCGATCGGCTCGCCGTTCGAGATGGCGTCGACGAATTTGATTGGCGCCATGTCCGGCCGTCCCCACGGTCCGTAAACCGTGAAGAAACGGAAGGCTGTGGTGGGCAATTTGTGAAGATGGGCGTAGCTGTGCGCCATCAATTCCATCGATTTTTTGGTGGCCGCATAAAGCGTCATCGGCTCGTCGGCCTTGTCGCTTTCCGCAAAGGGAATTTTTTCATTGGCGCCGTAGATGGAGGAAGTCGAAGCCAGCATCAGGTGTTTGACACGCAGGTTCTTGGCAAGCTCCAGCATGTTCCACGATCCGATGAGATTTGAATCGATATAGGCGCGTGGATTTTCGAGGCTGTAGCGAACACCCGCCTGCGCGGCGAGGTGAATTATGATTTCCGGTTCGGCAGCCTCTGCCGCGCGCTTCAGCGCATCCGTATCTTCCAGCATGCCGATTTCGGCCCTGAAACCGTTGGAGCGGGAAAGGATCGCATGGCGTTTTTCTTTCAGGCTGACATCGTAATATTTCGTCATGCCGTCGAAACCGGTTACGAAATGGCCGGCATCGAGCAGCCGTTTGGCAACGTAAAAACCGATGAAGCCCGCGGTGCCGGTAACCAGATAACGCATGATGACTATATCCCAAATCCGTTGGTGCGTTTGCGGCCGAACCGAAGCGCAAAAACCGTTTTAATGAAACTTCGAAGGCGAAACCGCTATTGGCCCTTGTCGGAACTGCTGTCGTGCGGGCGGCCAATGCCGGCATAAACGAAGCCGTGCCCGGTGACCTCGTCCGTGCGGTAGATATTGCGTAGATCCACCAGAACGGGGTTTTTCATGATGGCCTTCAGGCGCGGCAGATCGAGTGCGCGGAACTGGTTCCATTCCGTCACGATCACGACGGCATCGGCGCCTTCGGCAGCCTCGTAGGGACCGCTGGCATAGTCGATATCCTCGATGACATGGCGGGCATTCACCATTCCCTCCGGATCGTAGCCGACCACCTTGGCGCCACCGTCCTGGAGGGTCTGGATGATTGCAATTGCCGGGCTGTCGCGCATATCGTCGGTATTGGGCTTGAAGGTCAGGCCAAGGACGGCGATCTTCTTGCCGCGCACGTCGCCACCCACCGCGTTGATGACCTTGCGGCCCATGGCGCGCTTGCGGTTGTCGTTGATGGCAATGGTGGTCTCGATCAGCCGCACAGGCGCGTCATAGTCCTGTGCGGTCTTGGCAAGCGCCAACGTATCCTTGGGGAAACAGGAACCGCCATAACCGGGGCCGGCATGCAGGAACTTCGCGCCGATGCGGCCATCGAGGCCGATGCCGCGCGAAATATCCTGAACATTGGCGCCGACCTTTTCGCACAGATCCGCCATTTCGTTGATAAAGGTGATCTTCATCGCCAGAAAGGCGTTGGCGGCATATTTGATCAGTTCCGAAGTGCGCCTGGTGGTGAAGAGCAAAGGCGACTGGTTGAGATAGAGCGGACGGTAAACCTCCGTCATCACCGGGCGGGCGCGCTCGTCGGAAAGACCGACGACGATGCGGTCCGGTCGCTTGAAATCCTCGATGGCCGCGCCTTCCCGCAGAAATTCCGGGTTGGAAACCACGGCAAAATCGGCCGAGGGGTTTTCTTCGCGGATGATGCGTTCCACCTCGTCCCCCGTGCCGACGGGGACGGTAGACTTGGTGACGATGACGGTGAAGCCGTCAAGCGAATGGGCGATTTCTTTCGCCGCCGCATAGACATACCCGAGATCGGCGTGGCCGTCGCCGCGCCGCGAGGGCGTGCCGACCGCGATGAACACGACATCGGCATTGGCAACCGCGGAGGAGAGATCGGTGGTGAAGCTCAATCGGCCCGCCTTGGCGTTGTTGGCAACGATGACCTCCAGACCCGGTTCGAAGATCGGGATATGGCCGCTTTTCAGCGCTTCGATCTTCTCCGGCATCTTGTCCACGCAGATCACGTCATGGCCGAAATCGGCAAAACACGCACCGGAAACAAGGCCGACATAACCGGCACCGATCATCACTATCCGCATTCTTCTTCCTTTCGGTTCGTGAGGCGATGTTCGCGCAGCAAGCTTCAGGCGAAATCAGCGGGTGCAATCACACCACATTGTTTAGCCGCCTTCACGCTTGCCGCCAAGCGCCACGATCAACACGGGCTAACCTCTTTCCGTGACGGTGATATGATGGCGTCGGCGGGACAAATTTGCCGCACCTTGCGGCCATCTGCATCGATGCGGTCGGATCGGATGTTTTTGCGGCTTTTGCGGCTTGCACTCATAGGTAGCCGGGTCTAGCCATAGGGTGAGGATCAAATCTGCCAGACTGTCTGTCCCTTAAGGGGCGTCCGGGTTGCTTTAAGCGGCCGGGGTGCGCTTTGCGTTGCGGTCGCTGTTCGGGGAAGTTCAAATGCAAAAGGGTTTTCTGCTCGGTCTGTTCGCTTATGCGACCTTTTCCCTGGGCGATGCCACGATCAAGTCGCTTGGATCACAGATCAGCGTTTTCGAGATCGGCTTTTTCAGCATCCTGTTTTCCGGCATTTTCATCTTCTTCAGCAAGCCTCGTGAGGAAAGGTGGCGTGAATTCTGGCGCATGAGCCGTCCGTTTGCGGTGCACGGGCGGGCGATTTCCGGCCTGTTCGCCGGTATTCTCGGCATCTATGCCTTCACCACCATTCCGCTGGCCGAAGCCTATGCGCTGATCTTTCTCTCACCGCTGTTTGTGACAGTGCTGTCGGCTGTCGTATTGAAGGAAGATATAGGGCCATGGCGCTGGGCGGCCGTTCTGGCCGGCATCGTCGGTGTTCTGCTCGTCGTGCGGCCCGGCTTCAAGGCGCTGGAACTCGGGCACGTCGCAGCCATCGGTGTCGCATTCCTGGCAGCAATGACTATCGTGCTGCTCCGCTCGCTTGCGGGCAAGGAGAAGCGCACCTCGATAATGGGCGTGCTTTTGGTCTACGGCCTCACCTTCAACGGCATTGCCTCTATTCCCGAGTTCGTCATGCCCAATCTGCACCAGTTCGCCGCCTTTGCCTTCATCGGCCTCTGCACGGCGACGGGACAGATAACGCTGCTCGTCGCAACACGTATCGCGCCGGCCAGCCAGATTGCACCCTCGCATTATTCTCAGATCCTCTGGGCCGTGGCGATCGGCATGACTTTCTTCCACGAATATCCAGATGCGATCGCGGTGCTTGGGCTGGGTGTCATCGCCGCATCGGGACTTCTGACGATGATCCGCGAAAGGGTCAGGCTCGGCACAGTTCGCTGGAATCCGTTTTTCCGCAATCGGCTTTGAAGTCATCCATCGATCGGAAACAGTGCGTCAACCGAAGCGCGGCTTGCGGGGTGGGTGCAGACGGCCCCATAAGCTTTTCATCGATAGATGAATGGAGAGCCCAAAATGCTCGTGGATGGAAAGTGGACCGCCGAATGGCACCCGGTGCAGGCGACCGACAAGAAGGGTGGTTTCGTTCGCCAGACATCCGGCTTCCGCAACTGGGTAACGTCTGATGGTTCAGCAGGCCCGACGGGAGAGGGCGGTTTCAAGGCCGAGGCTGGGCGCTATCATCTCTATGTCGCGCTGATTTGTCCATGGGCCTCACGCACGCTGATCGGCCGCAAGCTCAAGAAGCTTGAAGATGTCATTTCGGTCTCAATTGTGGAGCCGGCGCTCTCCGACGAGGGTTGGAAATTCGGCGATTATCCAGGTTCGGACCGCGACGGGCTGAACGGCTTCGCTTATATGCACGAAGCCTATACCAGCGCCGATCCGCATTATACCGGCCGTGCCACCGTTCCGGTTCTTTGGGACAAGAAGACGAAAACCATCGTCAACAACGAATCCGCCGACATTCTCCGCATGCTGAATTCCGGCTTCGGCGATCTGGCCGATAACGGCATCGATCTTTATCCGGAAGATCTGCGGGACGCGATTGATGCGCTCAACGACCATATCTATCCCCGCCTCAACAACGGTGTCTACAGAACCGGTTTTGCCACCACTCAGCTTGCCTATGAGGAAGCCTTTGCCGACGTCTTCGCGACACTTCAGGAACTTGAAACTCGCCTGGCATCAGGCGGTCCCTTCCTCTTCGGCGATCGCCTGACGGAAACGGATGTCAGGCTTTTCGTGACGCTGGTGCGTTTCGATGCCGCCTATTACGGCCTCTTCAAGTGCAACCTTCGCCGCATTGCCGACTATCGGGCCCTGCAGGCCTATATGATGCGGGTGCTGAACATTCCGGGCGTGCGTGACACGGTCAATATCGACCACATCAAGCGCGGTTATTATTCGATCAAGGCGCTCAATCCGACCCGGATCGTGCCGGTCGGCCCCGATCTGCCGGGGCTTGACGAGGTTTCCATCGGCGGCACTGTGTGAATATCTAGGCCGGCTTGCCGACCTGATCGAGAAGCCATGCCTGGAAGGCGCGGGCAAGGACATTGTCCTGCCGCCCTTCCGGCAGGGCGACGTAATAGCTCTTGTCGGTTTGCAGTGGAATGTCGAAGACGATTTCGAGACGGCCGGAGACGAGTTCCGCCTCGATCAGATATTTCGGCAGAAGGGCGAAGCCGATGCCGCTTATAGCTGCTTCAATGATCATAGAAAACTGGTCGAAACGGCTGCCTCTATAGGCATTCTCCGCCGTTACCCCATTCATCTCCAGCCACTCAGTCCATAGTTTCGGCCGTGTGGTCACGTGCAGCAACGGTTGGCGGTTAAAATCCTCCGGCTCTCTCATTCCCGCGCGCTGAAGCAGAGCGGGGCTGGCGACCGGCACGATCACTTCGTTGCATAAAAAGGTGCAGGTGCCGTGCGCCCAGACCGGCTGGCCGTAATGGATGGCCAGGTCGAAACCTTCCTCATCGAAATCGAAGGGGTGCGAGCGCGAGCCGATGGTGATGGTCATTTCCGGGTTGGCGTCGATGAAGCGGTGCAGACGCGGCATTAGCCAGCGGCTGCCGAAGGTTGGCAGGGTGGCGACGGAGAGCGATGCATGAGATGTTCCGGCCGAGACCGCGCGCACCATCAGCTGTTCGGATTGCTGCAACAGGCGCCGCACGTCTGGCAGGAATTTGCGGCCCGCTTCCGAAAGGACGACGCGCCGGCGGATGCGTTCGAAAAGCTGCATTCCGGTCTGCGCCTCAAGTTCGCCGATCTGCCGGCTGACCGCACTTTGCGTGAGGTTGAGTTCTTCCGCCGCACGGGTAAAATTCCCATGCCTAGCGGCACACTCGAATGCTTGCAGGGTTACGATATCAGGGACCAGTCTTCTGCGCGGATCCATACCATTCTCGCATCAACTTACCCGCTTTCCTCATTGGAAAAGGGTCATTATGGCCATATATGATTACGGGAAAGAATGGAACGGTGTTTTGCCGGCTTCGACTGAGGCCCCGTTTCACAAAATGATAAATTCGGGGAAAGAACAGCGACGGGAGTTGAAAGCGCCGTATCAAAAACGGCCTTTCCTCCCTTTTGAGCCAAAAAGGATAATTTGACATGGATGCGACCACGAAGCTTGACGTGAAACAGGAAGCCGCGGCCCTGCTCGACAGAATGGGCGTCGCCCGCGATCTTTATACCGGCGGCGATATGGCGTCGTTCAGCCCGGTAACGGGTGAACAGATCGCAAGCCTCAAGACCATTTCGGTCGAGGGTGTCGCAGCCGTGGTCGACAAGGCCGATGCCGCCTTCAAGATTTGGCGCAACGTGCCTGCTCCGCGCCGTGGCGAACTGATCCGGCTTCTGGGCGAAGAACTGCGCTCCTTCAAGGCAGATCTCGGTCGGCTCGTCTCGCTGGAAGCGGGCAAGGTCCCGTCCGAAGGTCTCGGCGAAGTGCAGGAGATGATCGATATCTGCGATTTCGCGGTCGGTTTGTCCCGCCAGCTTTACGGCCTCACCATCGCCACCGAACGCCCCGGCCACCGTATGATGGAAACCTGGCATCCGCTCGGCGTTGTCGGCGTTATCTCCGCCTTCAATTTTCCGGTCGCGGTCTGGTCGTGGAACGCGGCGCTCGCGCTGGTCTGCGGCAATTCGGTGGTCTGGAAGCCATCTGAAAAGACCCCGCTGACGGCACTTGCGGTTCAGGGCATCTTCGAACGTGCCGTAGCCCGTTTTGGCGATGCGCCGGAAGGGCTGTCGCAGCTTCTGATCGGCGACCGCGCCGTTGGTGAAGCGTTGGTGGACAACCCCAAGGTTCCCCTAGTTTCTGCCACCGGTTCCACCCGCATGGGCCGCGATGTCGGCCCGCGTCTGGCGAAGCGCTTCGCCCGCGCCATTCTGGAACTGGGCGGCAACAATGCCGGCATCGTCTGCCCGTCTGCCGATCTCGACATGGCGCTGCGCGCCATTGCCTTCGGCGCCATGGGCACGGCCGGCCAGCGCTGCACCACGCTTCGCCGTCTCTTCGTGCATGACAGTGTTTACGACCAGCTCGTGCCGCGTCTGAAAAAGGCCTACGCCTCCGTCTCCGTCGGCAATCCGCTCGAAACATCGGCGCTTGTAGGACCGCTGGTGGACAAGGCGGCTTTCGACGGCATGCAGAAGGCGCTCGAAGCGGCCAAGGCGCATGACGGCGTGGTGAATGGCGGCGGGCGAGTGGATACGGGTGCGCCGGATGCCTATTATGTAAAGCCGGCACTTGTCGAAATGCCTGAACAGGCAGGGCCGGTGTTGGAAGAGACCTTCGCGCCGATCCTTTATGTGATGAAGTACAGCGATCTCGATCAGGCGATTGACGCGCATAACGCCGTTGCCGCTGGTCTGTCGTCGTCGATCTTCACCCGTGACATTCAGGAATCGGAACGTTTCCTGTCTTCGGAAGGCTCGGATTGCGGCATCGCCAACGTCAATATCGGAACCTCGGGCGCGGAAATCGGCGGCGCATTCGGTGGTGAAAAGGAAACCGGCGGTGGCCGCGAATCCGGTTCGGATGCATGGAAGGCCTATATGCGCCGCGCCACCAACACCATCAACTACTCCAAGGCGCTGCCTTTGGCGCAGGGCGTTTCCTTCGATATCGAGTAAATCGCTTCGCAAGTTTGCGCGTTCGATAGCGATATTGATCCATCATGCCGGTGCGGCCAGTCCGCACCGGCATTCGTCTGTTAAGTAGGCTGGATGATGCCTCCTGCGATGATTTACGGGAAAGAGGCGTCTCTGCGGAATTTTATTCCCGCAATATCGCTGATATTGAATTATCCTCTCTCTATCGTTTTCATCGAAAACCCTAGCATTGCTCCATATCGCAAACCGGCCCCAGGGGTCGGCGACAAGGAGCTAAAATGCCAGCCATTACCCGTCGTGCCCTCTTCGCCAGTTTTCTTGTTGCCGCTGCATTATCCGTGCTGCCCTTGCGGGCGCAGGCGGCGGAAGAGCTGAAGATCGGTTATCAGAAAACCGGCCTGCCGGTGATCGCGAGGCAACAGGGCGTCATCGAAAAGGCGCTTGAGGCCAAGGGCGTCAAGGTTTCGTGGGTCGAATTCACCGCAGGCCCGCCGCTGGTGGAGGCCTTGAATGTTGGCTCCATCAATGTCGGCTGGACGGGCGATGCGCCGCCAATCTTCGGTCAGGCGGCCGGTTCGGCCATCGTTTACGTTGCGGCTCTTCCCTCGAACGGTAAGGGTGAGGCGATCTTCACCAAGCCCGAGAGCGGTATAAAGTCGGTTGCCGATCTGAAGGGCAAGAAGGTCGGCGTCGGCAAGGGCACAAGCGCCCACAATCTGCTGGTGGCGGCAATTGAGAAGAACGGCCTGAAATTTAGCGATATCGACGTGGTCTATCTCAGCCCGGCTGACGCGGCGGCAGCCTTTGCCAGCGACAAGATCGACGCCTGGGCCGTCTGGGATCCGTTCTATGCAATTGCCGAGACCCGCTATAAGCCCGTCACTCTGGCCCGCACCAGCGAGGTTCTCAACGTGAGCACCTATTTCCTCGCCAACCGCGACTATGCCAAATCCCATGCCGACACCATCAATATCACGCTTGATGCCCTGGGCGAGGCGGCCAAATGGTCCGCCGCCAACCGCGACAAGGTTGCAGCAGCCCTGCATGAGGTGACAGGTGTACCGCTGGAAGCGCAGACGCTGGCTGCAAACCGTTCGGAATTCGGTATTTCGAAAATCGATGACAAGATCATTGCCAGCCAGCAGGAAACTGCCGACCGCTTTTATCGCCTGGGCCTGATCCCTAAGCAGATCAGCATCAAGGATGCCGTCTGGTCAGGCGCCACAAACTGATCCCGGATACGGAGGGCTTCGCGATGAGCATCAGAAGGCGTATCGAGGCTGGAAGCATCACGGGCTGGTTGCTTCCTGCCATCATTCTTGCCGGCTGGGAGCTTGCTGCCCGCGTCGGTCTCATTTCGGCAAACGTCCTGCCGGCTCCCTCTGCCGTCGCGGAAGCCTTCTGGCGGCTTTTGCTTTCGGGAGAACTTATCGCCAATATCGGTGTCAGCTCCGCTCGCGCTCTGGCCGGTTTCGCCGTTGGCGGCGCGATTGGTTTCATCTTCGGGCTGGCCAACGGACTGTCGCGGTTTTCCCGCAGCTTTACCGACACGACGCTGCAGATGATCCGCAACATCCCGCATCTGGCGCTCATTCCGCTCGTCATCCTCTGGTTCGGCATCGACGAGGAGGCAAAGCTTTTCCTCGTGGCACTCGGAGTGTTTTTCCCCATCTACATCAACACGCTGCTCGGCATTCAGGGGGTCGATCCGCAACTGGTGGAGATGGGGCGTACCTATGGCATGTCGCCCTTCACCCTGTTCCGGCGGGTGATCCTGCCCGGCGCGCTGCCGTCCATTTTCACCGGCCTGCGTTATGCGCTCGGCATCATGTGGCTGACGCTTATCGTGGCGGAAACGATTTCCTCCTCTTCCGGCCTCGGCTACATGGCCATGCAGGCGCGCGAGTTCCTGCTGATCGATGTCGTCGTGCTGTCGATCCTTATTTACGCGCTTCTTGGCAAGCTGGCGGACAGTTTCGCCCGCTTCCTCGAAAGCATCTTCCTGCAGTGGCATCCAGCCTTCAAGAAAGTCTGAGGTAACCCATGTCGACCAGCAATGTTACGACGTTGAGACGCCCCGATGCCCCATCATCCTCCCGTTCCGGGGCAGAGACAAAGGTTGAACAGCGCGGCAAGCAGAACGACAGCAAGGTCGCTTTCAGCTTCCGCAATGTGACCAAGACCTTTGGCGATAAACCGGTTCTGCGCGGCATCGATCTCGATGTGCGGGAAGGCGAGTTTCTGGCTATTATCGGCAAGAGTGGATGCGGCAAGAGCACGCTTCTGCGTATCTTGGCCGGTCTTGATGCGCCCACAAGCGGCACCGTTTCGAAAGACGCATCGAGCCGCACTCGCATGATGTTTCAGGAGCCGCGCCTTCTGCCATGGGAGCGGATCGCAAACAATGTATCCGTGGGCCTGACCGGCATCGCCAAAGGTGAGGCGGCCAACGAGCAGGCGCTTGCCATTCTCGAAGAGGTTGGGCTAAAGGACCGGGCGGGCGAGTGGCCCTATGTCCTGTCTGGAGGCCAGAAGCAGCGCGTGGCGCTGGCACGCGCGCTGGTGGCGCATCCGCAAATTCTGGCGCTGGATGAACCCCTCGGGGCGCTCGATGCACTCACCCGCATCGAAATGCAGCTTCTGCTGGAGCGCATCTGGCGCAAGCAGAAATTCACCGCCGTTCTCGTTACGCACGATGTTTCGGAAGCCGTCGCACTTGCAGACCGCATCGTCGTGATTGATGAGGGGCGCATCGCGCTTGATCTCGATGTGAAACTGCCGCGTCCGCGCCGGCACGGCACCCCGGAATTCGCGCGGCTTGAAGAGCAGGTTCTGAACCAGCTTTTCGGTCGTGGTGAAATCGGTGGGTGATGTGATGGACCGGCAGGGTCGAGACCCTACCGGAACCAGATAATCAGCCGATGCTCATCAGGCTGGCATTGCCGCCGGCAGCCGTTGTGTTGACGCTGACGGAGACTTCTTCCACCAGCCAGTCGAGATTGTAGGGCTGGGTTTCACGGTCAAGCGCTTCCGTCGTGGCGGCCTGAACCAGAACCAGAGGACCGGGCAGGGCGGCGATTTTCTTGTTGATCGCAACGACACGTTCCGCATCGCCCTCGATCAGCGCGCCGGCGAACGGTGCGGATTTTTCCCAGCTGTCAGCCCATGTGATGCGCGAGGTGACGGTTGCCGGCAATCCGTAGATCGACTTTTCCAGCCCCGACGCATTATCGATGACGACCGAGTTGCCGGTGGCAAGCGCTGCCGCAAGCTGGCGATAGAGCCCTTGCTCGGTGGCCGGAATAAGCAGCACCTTGCCGCGCGGATGCAGCGCATAGACGTTGCGTTCGCCGACTGGGCCTGCCAGTTCGGTTTCGAAACCGAGGCCGGAGAGGGCTGCGGCCTGTCTTGCGGCTTCGGCTGCAACGCTCTGGCCGTTTTCATCCAGCCAGCGGGCGAGATCGACAGCCGCCTGGTCCTGCTGGCTGGCAACGCGGTCGATCTTCGGCGCGGTTTGTGTGACGCGGCCGAGATAGAGCGGACCGCCCGCCTTGGGGCCGGTGCCGGAGAGGCCTCGCCCGCCAAAGGGCTGGACGCCGACCACGGCGCCGATGATGTTGCGGTTCACATAGAGATTACCGGCCGCGACGCGCGACAGGACATGCTGGATGGTATCGTCAAGACGCGTATGCAGGCCGAAGGTCAGGCCATAGCCGGTGGCGTTGATCTCGTCGATCAGCCGGTCGAGATTGTCGCGCTTGAACCGGATGACGTGCAGCACCGGCCCGAAGACCTCCTTCTTCAGATCGGCGAGCGATTTCATCTCGATGATTGTCGGTGGCACGAAGGTGCCCTTGCCGGTTTCGCCGGCAAGCGAAATCTGCTCGATCCGGTGGCCGAGTGCGCGCATGCTGTCAACGTGTTTTTCGATGATGCCTTTAGCTTCAGCGGTGATCACGGGGCCGACATCGACGGAAAGGCTATCGGTGCGCCCGATGCGCAATTCGTGCAGCGCGCCTTTCAGCATCGTCAGGGTGCGGTCGGCCACATCTTCCTGCAGGCAGAGAATGCGAAGCGCCGAGCAACGCTGGCCGGCACTGTCGAAGGCAGAGGCGATGACGTCGGCGACGACCTGCTCGGCAAGCGCTGAGGAATCGACGATCATGGCGTTCTGGCCGCCGGTCTCGGCAATCAGGGGAACGGGCTGGCCGTTTGCGAGAACCCGGCCTGCGAGTTGACCCTGGATGAGCCGCGCCACTTCCGTGGATCCGGTGAACATCACACCCGCCGTGAGCGCTGAGCCGACAAGTGCCGCACCGGTCTTGCCGTCACCTGGCAGAAGCTGCACGGCGTCCTGCGGAACGCCTGCCTCATGCAGCAGGCGCACACCCTGCGCGGCAATCAACGGGGTTTCTTCGGCGGGCTTTGCCAGTACCGGATTACCGGCAACCAGTGCTGCCGTTACCTGACCGATGAAGATGGCAAGCGGGAAGTTCCACGGGCTGATGCAGACGACCGGGCCGAGCGGTGTCTCGTTGGCCTTGAAGGTCTTCCGGGCTTCCGCTGCGTAATAACGCAGGAAGTCAATCGCCTCGCGCACCTCGGCAATGGCGTTCGGCATGGATTTTCCGGCCTCGCGCATGATGAGGCCAAGCAGGGCCGGCATCTCGGCCTGCATCCGGTCGGCAGCGCGCTCCAGGCAGGCGGCGCGCTCCTCGACCGGCGTGGAAGACCAGTTGGAGGCTGCGGCCCGTTGCATTGCCGCCTCGACATCGGCCTCTGTCGGTTCGGTTACATAACCGACGACATCATTGTGGTCGCCCGGATTGAGGACCGGGCGTGTCTTTCCGCCTGCATGCGGTGCTGCGGCTTTCCATTCCGTCGTCGCACCTGCCTTAAGGACGTTGTCTAGCGCGGCAAGTGCCGTTTCATTCGAAAGATCGAGGCCGGCGGAATTTGCCCGTTCGGGGCCGAAGAGACCAGCGGGTGCAGCAATGCGGTCGTGCCGTGCGCCGGGAACGGGGTAGGCCTTGACCACGGTGACCGGATCTTCCAGCAGGGAAGCCACCGGTACGGCGGGATCCGCTATGCGGTTGACGAAGGAGGAGTTCGCGCCGTTTTCCAGCAGACGGCGGACAAGATAGGCAAGCAGCGTCTCGTGGGTGCCAACAGGTGCATAAAAGCGGCAGGGACGATCGAGCTTCTTCTTGCCGACGACTTCGCTGTAAAGCGGTTCGCCCATGCCGTGCAGGCACTGGAACTCATAATCACCGAGTTTGAAGTCCGGACCGGCGAGATGGTAGATAGTCGCCATGGATTGGGCGTTGTGGGTCGCAAATTGCGGGAACACGACGTCACGCGCGGCAAGCAGCTTGCGGGCGCAGGCGATATAGGAGACATCCGTGTGCACTTTGCGGGTGAAGACCGGGAAGTCTTCCAGCCCGTCCACCTGTGCGCGCTTGATCTCCGCATCCCAGTAGGCGCCCTTGACAAGACGCACCATGATGCGGCGACCGGCACGTCGGGCGAGATCGATGATGTAGTCGAGAACAAAGGGGCAGCGGCGGCCATAGGCCTGCACAACGAAGCCTAGGCCGTTCCAACCGGCAAGATCCTTGTCGAGCGCCAGTTCCTCCAGAAGATCGAGCGACAGTTCCAGCCGGTCAGCTTCCTCGGCGTCAATGTTGAGGCCGATATCGTATTTCTTGCTGAGCAGCATCAGGGATTTCACACGCGGCAGAAGCTCCGCCATTACCCGCTCTGCCTGCGCACGGGCATAACGCGGATGCAGGGCCGAAAGCTTGATGGAAATTCCGGGGCCACCATAGATGCCACGCCCGGCGGAGGCCTTGCCGATGGCGTGGATCGCGTTTTCGTAGTCCTTGTAATAACGCTCTGCATCCTTGGCGGTGGTCGCTGCTTCGCCGAGCATGTCGTAGGAATATTGGAAACCCTGTTCCTCCAGCGGTTTCGAGCGCTTGATCGCTTCCCCAATCGTTTCGCCGGTCACGAATTGCTCGCCCATCATGCGCATCGCCATATCGACGCCGCGGCGAATGACGGGTTCGCCAGCCCTGGCGATCAGCTTGGTCAGCGCCGCCGAAAGGCCGCTGTCATTGACCGTCGAGGTCAGCTTGCCGGTGATGACGAGACCCCAGGTTGCGGCGTTGACGAACAGCGAGCGCCCGCCGCCAATGTGGGACTTCCAGTCGCCGCGGGCGATCTTGTCGCGGATCAGCGCATCGCGGGTGGCGGTGTCGGGAATGCGCAGCAGTGCTTCGGCAAGGCACATCAGGGCCACGCCCTCATGGCTGGAGAGCGAATATTCCTGCACCAGCCCCTCGACGCCGGTGCCTTTCGTCTTGGCGCGCAACGCCTCGATCAGCTTGGTTGCCGTGGTGCGAATGGCTGCGGCCTGCTCGGGCGTGACGGTCGCAGCATCGATCAGAGGCGCCAGGCACTCTTCCTCTGGGCGGCGGTAAGCGGCGGTAATTGCTTTGCGCAACGGGCTCTGCTCGCGCACGGGCGGTGCAAAATTCTGGAAAATACCGTTCACCGTCTGCTGCGGGTTTACATCGGCTTTGCTTGCACCATCGGCCATTCTGAAAATCCTGAAAAAGCTGTTGAAGACAGACTGTCAGCGGCAGCGTGTCCTCCGCTCGCCGCTTGTCATTCTGCTGCGTACAATATCATTGCCGTAAAAATTGCTATGGTCCTATTTTGAGGATAGAACAGGCCATATGAACTTTTATTATTCAAAATTGGCGTTAAATCACATGGCAAATAGTCATAAAACAGACGATCTGGACCACTTCGATCTCAAGATTCTCGAGGCCCTCAGCGAAGACGGGCGCATGTCGGTGCTGCAACTGTCGAAAAGGGTCGGCCTCTCCAAGACGCCGTGCCAGACACGGCTCAAGCGGTTGGTGGATGAAGGTTATATTCTGGGCTTCCGTGCGGTGCTCAATCCGCAGAAACTGGGCGTCGACCATATCGCCTTCGCCGAGGTCAAGCTTTCCGACACACGCGAAAAGGCACTTGAGGAATTCAACACGGCGGTACGCAAGATCAAGGAGGTGGAGGAATGCCACATGATCGCCGGCGCCTTCGATTATCTACTGAAGGTGCGCACCAGCGATATCCGCAAATACCGAAGGGTGCTCGGCGAAAAAATCTCCAGCCTTCCATCGGTTTCCAACACTTCGACATTCGTCGTGATGCAGTCGGTCAAGGAGACCGGTATCTGACGACGCGGCGAAGAAAAACGGGCAGGCACGAGCCTACCCGTCTAATGCTTTGCGAATTCTGCCAGCTCAGCGCGCAGTGGCTGCGGCGGTAACGGCGCTCATCTGCGCGTCAGGACCGAACTCGTTTTCGTTTTCGATGCCGAGAAGTTCCTGCAGGCGCAATCGCGCGCGGCTGACACGGCTCTTGATTGTGCCAACCGGGCACCCGCAAATCTCGGCTGCTTCTTCGTAAGCAAAGCCCGAGGCGCCAATCAGTAGAATAGCTTCGCGCTGATCGTCGGGCAATTTTGCAAGTGCCGTACGAAAATCCTGAAGATCGACCGAACCATGCTGTTCTGGCGGCACCGACAGGCGCGAGGTGTAAACCCCGTCGGTATCCTGTACTTCGCGGCCGGACTTGCGAATCTGGCTGTAGAATTCGTTACGCAGGATCGTCACCAGCCATGCGCGCATGTTGGTTCCGGGCTGGAAACTCTCCTGTTTCGCCCAGGCCTTCATGATCGTATCCTGCACGAGGTCGTCAGCGCGATCCCTCGAACGGATGAGTGAGATCGCGAATGCGCGCAGGTTTGGCAGTGCCGCCAGCATTTCCCGTTTGAAATTGTATTCTGTCTGCTCCGGCTCTTTCGCCATCATTCCCCCGAAGCCTTGTCTTTGGCTCTGTTTTCGGCTTCATCGAGTTTCTCGAGAAGATCGAGGAATTTGTCAGGGATGCCTTCTTCCTGAACAGCATCGTAGAGTTCCCTAAGCTTGCGGGAAATCACCGCACGTCCAGAGTGCGGGACCTGAGGGTTGGCCGGATTGTCCGGAGAATCTTGGTCCGATTGAAATATGTTCATAACGTCCGGTATTCCTTTTGTGTCGTGGCAAGAATGCGCGATGAAAAAAATAGTTCCGGCGATCCGGAACTTTTTTTATGATGCGCACGTTGCTATCGTGGGTTTGCGTTGCAGACCGCATGAAAGGGGAGAATTCCATGTCAGTTTCTACACGCATCGCACCGCACCTGCCATATCTGCGCAGGTTCGCGCGTGCCGTTTGCGGCTCTCAATCCACTGGCGATGCCTATGTTGCAGCAACACTTGAAGCTCTGATCGCCGATATCAGCATCTTCCCGCCGACAAGCAACGATCGGGTTTCGCTTTATCAATTGTTCGTATCTATTTTTAGTTCCGTCACGATCAATATAAAGGCCGATGAAAACCTGTCAGGTTGGGAAAAGCGCGCTTCCGCCAACCTCTCTGCGGTACCAGCGCTCGCCCGCCAGGCTTTCCTTCTGACCACGGTCGAAGAGTTCACAGCTTCGGAAGCAGCAGAGGTTCTGAGGGTAACTGAAGCCCAGATCGGCCAGCTGATCGATGAGGCTGCCTCTGAAATCGCCCGTCAGGTTGCCACCGATATCATGATTATCGAGGACGAACCTCTGATCGCCATGGATATCGAGCAGATGGTCACCGATCTCGGCCATCGCGTTACGGGTATTGCCCGCACGCATGCGGAGGCGATCGATCTCTTCAACCGCACGCAGCCGAAGATGATCCTTGCCGACATCCAGCTTGCAGACGGCAGCTCCGGGCTTGATGCCATGAAGGAGATCCTTCAGATGACGTCTCTGCCGGTGATCTTCATTACAGCCTTCCCTGAGCGTCTTTTGACGGGTGAGCGGCCCGAGCCGACATTCCTCGTTACGAAGCCGTTCAACCCGGACATGGTGAAAGCGCTTATCAGCCAGGCCCTGTTTTTCAACGAAAGCTCTCGCGTCGCGGCGTGAAATTTGCCGAAACCGTAGACTGTCCGGGAACAACTACGGTACCCGGACGTTCGCGGTTACGGTCGTGAGGTGATCTCACGGCTTTTTGCAGGGAGATGAATTTGCATCGGCTGGCATGGCATAACGCGGAGAGGAACGAGAGCGAGCTACACGATTCGCTCGTCCTCGCTTTGCTCGATTCGGGCGAGACAGTCATGTTACAAGACTGGAACCGCGAGTATATATTCGTGGCCAATCTGCCGGATGTGTGGCGTCTGCCGACCGATAGCCATCCCACGGATGAAAATGTGTTTGGCACCGATCTTTCAGAGCGGCTTGCCGAACTCAAAAAAGATATGAATGTGGTGGGCAGTCGGGGCATGCTGGAAGTTAATGCCGGCAATGACCGGGTTTTCCAGTTCCAGATCCATTCCACCTTCAACCAGGCGAAGCAGGCGGTGATGAAAACCACCATTCGCGAGGTGACGGCGGAACGGCGGCGCGAGCAGCTTTTACGCTCGCTGCTGCGCGAGGTCAGCCACCGTTCCAAGAACCTCCTGGCGATCATCCAGAGCCTTGCAGGCCAGACGGCCCGTTTCAGCCTCACCAAGGAAGATTTTCTGCGCAAGTTTCGGGGCCGGTTACACGCTCTTGCCCAAAGTCAGGATCTCATCACGGATTCCGACTGGAGAGGTGCTCGCATATTCGAGCTTCTTCGCCAGCAATTCGATCTCTATGTGCCGGAATATCCTAATCTCATCCACATGGAAGGTGAAAACCTGCTGCTCAATCCGAATGGGGCGCTTTATATCGGTCTGGCTTTCCATGAGCTGGTCGTCAATACGGTCAGCCACAGCGGCAATCTCGCCTATCATCCGCCAATCTCGCTGCAATGCCGACAGGAAGGCGATTTTTGTATCGTTGAGTGGATAGAGCCGATTATGCCATCGAAAGAGCCGGCGCAGGCGAGGCGCGGCAGTTTCGGCAGCGTCGTGCTGGAAAAGGTCGTTCCATCCGCATTGGGCGGGAATGCCGAATATCACCTCACGCCGGAGCGGATCGTCTACCGGCTGAAATTTCCTTCCGGGGACGTCACCGACATTTGAAATTTCGAAATAATGGCCCTCGGCTGGAGACCTGCCTCATAGGCAGTACTTCGGCCGTTTTTGCGAGAACGCAATAAAAAAGTACGGCCCATGAAAGAGCCGTGCTTTTTTATTATGACAGGTTTTCAGGGGTGAAACCTGTTTATTGTCAGCCAAGCTTCAGGCGGGGACGGGGGAATTGCTTGGCCTGCAGCAAAAATGCATCCGCCCTAATTCGGTTCCACTAAAACGTATTTTTTTTGCGGAGGGCGAAATTAGCTGCTTTTCGTCTGCAGGTACGGGGATCAAGCACGCCATTTTTCAAAGCGGGCCTGCCTGATCGGGTCGCTTGGGTATAAAATAGCGCATCGGCGCTTCAAGCGACCATTCGAACCCGGTTTCGCGATACTCCGTCACCACCTGTCCGCCGAATGCGCCTTCCGCATGCCTTTTGATGACCGTGGTACCAAAGCCCTTGCGGCTTGGTTCCGTCGCCGGTGGCCCGCCCGTTTCGGTCCAGACGATATAAATCATCTGACGTCCATCTTTTTCGAGCGGCTTCCAGCTCACCGTGATTTTTCCGAGCGCAACCGACAGGGCGCCGTATTTGATGGAATTCGTCGTCAGCTCATGCACTACGAGCCCAAAATTTTGCGCCGCTTCCGGAGAAAGCATGAAATCGTCCCCAGACAGCTCGAAGCGTTCCGAAACGGTGCCGAAAACGTCGAGGTGGGTCTCGATCAGCTTACGGATCGGCAAGCCCTGCCATTGAACCTCCGCCAATGCCCGGATCGACATTCCGAGACCGCGCAGACGGTGGTCCACCTCTTTCTGGAATTCCGGGATGCTTTTGTTTTCCCGCCCCAATTGCCGGATCATTGCCTGAACCAGCGTCAGAATATTCTTGGAGCGGTGAACCAGTTCGTGCAGCAGAAGTTGCAGCCGTTCTTCCGACTGGCTTCTGTCGAAGGAAGCATTGGAGAGCGCGACGGCGACCTGGTTGGCTTCCTTGATCTTGGTATCGACAGGCGCCACGATCTCGCCTTCACCGATGCGTTCAGCCATGAGCGTGAGATCGCGAATGGAACTGCGCAACTGCCGGCCGACCAGATAGGCGCCGCCGATGGCGATGAGCACCAGCATCGTGCTGCCGATCATCATTTGTCGCCACGTGTCGACCAATGCTGCCTGACTTGCGGCAAGTGGCCCCCACATCACGGTTCGCCATTGCCAGCCCGGCAATTGGGCATAGGCATAGAGGTTACCCTTGTCGTCGAAGAAATTACCGCTGAAGGCCTGCATTTCTGAAAGAATGGCAGGGCTGGCAAATGGCTTGCCCACTTCCACCCCATTCTGCGCACTGGAAACGACAACACGATTGTTACCGTCGATAATGGCGACCGCCCAGTTGCGCGGCAGGTTTTCCGTGGGAATGAGCCGGCTCAGGTCACTTGTATTCTGCGTCAGGATCAGGGCATCTCCGGCGGACCCCAGATTGGGGTCGAGCGGCAAGGTAACGTTGAACACCCATTCCTTGCTCGTCGCGCCGAAAAACATGTCCGAAACGGTGATCCGACGGGATTCGATTGCCTTGGCCAGATTGGCCTCGGCCGGCACCTTGCTGAGAGGCTGGCCAAATGACACCCGGGTATTGAGATACTGTTCGCCTTCCTTGGTAGCCAGAATGGCGTACAGGCCCTCCCGTTTCAGGCTTTCGGCAACACGTCCCTGAAAAGCGGCAAGATTGCCATTCTCGAGTTCCGGGAATTGCGACAGCAGATTGAGGGAGGTGGCGATTTCCTGCAGGCGCCTATCGATGTTGCGGCTGACGACCCTGACATCCTCGATCGTCTCCCTTTGCAGGTCGTCGCGCTTTTCGCTTTCAAGGCGCAGCATCAAGTAGCCGCCGAAAAGGATAAGCGGCAGGGTGATGACGGTTGCCATCACCACCAGATAGGTGCCGATGGAGGCCGTCGGAAAAAAATTCGCACTGCGTCGACGTAAAGCCGAGAACGTGTTTTTCAGTTTTTTGCCGGGTTGAGGCATGCAAAAACTCCGGCAGTTACGGCATTGTTACGTCAAGGATAATACCGCGCCATCCTCCTTTAGCAATGCCTGATTTTTTCGTTCGGGAGCCGCAAAATGTCGCAATCGCGTCTATGCGACTGAAAAAATCGGAACCATTTCAATGGTCAGCCCGTTTGCAAAGCGAACCGGTCATGGAGTGGAAAGCGAAATTCGTCACCGCCCGGCCAGTCGAAAACGATGAAAGGAAGGTACGAAAATGGCAAAGAAACTTACGATACTCGTCACCGCCGCCCTGATGGGCACGACGGCTTTCGCGCCGCTTGCCATCGCCCAGGGTACAACCCAGCCAGCACCGGCAAATCCGAGTGCTCAGACCGAACCGGCAACGCCTCCCGCCACCCCGATGGCGCCGGCGGCTCCTCTGGCCAATGATAGCGCGGCCGCGACGACGGGCGGTGCTTACATCACCCAGCAGGGCGAAACGCAGATCAGCGCCAATGATTACATCGGCAAGTCGGTTTATACCGCAGCCGACGAGAGCATCGGTAACGTCACCAACCTCATCATGGAAAAAGACGGTGGTCTCGTCGCAGCCGTGATTGGTGTCGGCGGTTTCCTCGGTATCGGTGCCAAGGATGTCGCGGTGCCTATGGACAAGGTAACGATGACCCGCAACACGCAGGACGGCACCATTCGCCTGACGACGACCGAAACGGCGGAAACGCTGAAGGCTGCTCCGGAATTCAAGACGCTGGAACAGCAGGCCAGCGAAAAGAGCGCGGCAACGCCTGCAGCTCCGGACAGCACCACCACGTCCGCCACCAAGCCCTGATCCCCTTACCTGGGAGGCAGGAGCGGGATCGACCTCAACAGGCGTCCCGCGAGAGACACCGGCCATTGGCCGGTGTCTTTTTGTTTTAAATTGCGTTCGCTCAGTCCCCGGCGTTGCGCGAGGAATGCCAAGCCCAGGCGGATTTGATGATATCAGACAGGGAATAACGCGGCTCCCAGCCCAACACCGCCTTTGCCTTGTCGTTATTGGCGACAAGGGTGGTGGAATCGCCATCGCGGCGGTCGGTATATTCCACCGGGAAGGGGCGGCCGGATACGTCCGAAATCGCCGCCAGCAACTCTTTCACAGTCGTGCCGGTGCCGGTGCCAAGGTTGAGTTCAACCGTTTCACCGCCCGCCAGCAGATAGTCCACTGCCCGCACATGGGCGTCGGCAAGATCGAGAATATGGATGTAGTCACGCACGCAGGTGCCGTCGCGGGTGTCATAATCCGTGCCGAACACCTTGAAGCCTTGACGCCGACCGAGTGCCGCCTCGATGGCGAGCGGGATTGCGTGGGTTTCCGGCTTGTGCCATTCGCCGATGCGGCCTTCGAAATCTGCACCTGCGGCGTTGAAATAGCGCAGCATCACCGAGCGCAGCCCCTTATAGGTGCTGTAATCCTTCAGCGCCTGCTCGACTACCCATTTGGTGCGGCCGTAAGGGTTGATCGGCGCCTGACGGTGCGTCTCGTCAATCGGCACCTGTTCCGGCAAACCGTAGGTGGCGCAGGTAGAGGAGAAGACAAATGCCGTGACCCCGGCATCGATGGCGGCAGACAGCAGGTTGAGCGAACCGATGACGTTGTTGTCGTAGAAGGCCACGGGTTGCTTTACCGATTCGCCGACTTCAATCAACGCCGCAAAGTGGAGTACGGCCTCCGGCTGGTGCTTGGCGAAAACCTCGTCCAGGCGTGCGCGGTCGCGAATGTCGCCCTGCTCGAAGGGTCCCCAGCGGACGAATTCCTCATGTCCATTGGACAGATTGTCGAAAACGACCGGTTCATATCCCCGCTCCGACAGGAGAAGGCAGGTATGCGAACCGATATAGCCGGCACCGCCGACGACAAGGACTTTCTTCTTCATCAATCGCCTTTCAGAAAAAAAACGGGACGTGCGGGAGACTGTATTTCACTTTGTTCAAATAAGGGCGGCGTGGCACTGAGCACCATCAACCAGTCTATCCATCGCGGGTAACATAAAAAAAACTGCGCATCCATGGTCTGGATGCGCAGCAACGAATGAGAGTTTGACGAAGAGCCTTAGACGCGCCCGAAGGCGTGCTTATTTCTTTTTCCTGGTGTTGGCTCTGGTTGCCAGAAAGCCGGCAGCCATGGCAACGGCGAGCGTCGCGTAGGGGCGCGCCTGGATCGCCAGCGTCAGGAGCGACTGCAGCGCCAGAGGTGCTGCGGTCAAGGGAGCCGCCGTCAAGGATGCGACGGGTCGTCTTGCGGCATAGGCTCTCGGACGTTTGACGATCGCAAGCGCCACCAACATGATGACACCAAGCAGAAACGCCGTACCGGCTACGACAAGCGCGGCCGGCCCTGCGCCGACATGCCGGGCAAGATAGATGGACCCCGCCACGACAGCCGCTACGAAGGCGATCAGGAAGAATATCCCGGTCAGCACCCAAAGGATTATCGTGGAGCGCAGGCGCCGCGTCACGACGCGTCCTTCACGCTGGGTGTCTCCCAGATAGACCAGCAATGCCTCAAGCATGATGCGGCCTTATCGACGTGTGAGGAGAGCGAGCACGAAACCGACACCAACGGCGATGCCGAGGGACTGCAGCGGGTTCTTCTGGACCTGATCCGTCAGATTGTCGTTCAGCGAGGAAATTTCGTTGCGAACGCTGTCGGCCATCTCGCCGGAAGCGGTCAGTGCGTCGTCGGCCACGCGGGCGGCCTGCGCCTTCAATTCATGCGAGGCTCCAACGCCCAGCGCCTTAACGCTCTTGGCAAGATTTGCCAGATCTTCGCGAAGTTGGGCAAGCTGTGCTGCCACATCGGCTGCATCGCCGTTCTCGAGGGATTGCTGGATCTTGTCGTTGACGCTGCTACGCACGCTTGCCATGGGTGAAGTCCTTCCTGGAACATCGTTGATGGAAATGGCGTCAGGTCAAAAAGACTGCCGCCGCGGATCAATGCCGACGCTTACGAACTTTCGTTGCGGCAGCCGTAAACCCGATTGTCCGCCATTCAAACGCGCCGATGCCCGCTTGGTTCCGCGGCTTGGCGAGTTTTCTCCCGCGGATTTTGCGGCGGGGGCAATTTTCCGGGAATTCGGTGCCGGACATTTGTTTTCCTGTAACAAGCATCATATAAGGCCCATCATCCAGACGGACCTTGACTTCAATCAATATGTGAAACGCCATGCTTCAGACGCCCTATTACCTCATCGACAAGACAAAACTTCTTCGCAACATGGAGAAGATTGCCTATGTGCGGGAAAAATCCGGCGCCAAGGCGCTTCTGGCGCTGAAGTGCTTTGCAACATGGTCCGTTTTCGATTTCATGTCGCAATATATGGACGGCACCACCTCGTCGTCGCTTTATGAAGTGCGTCTGGGCCGCGAGAAATTCAATGGCGAAACCCACGCCTATTCCGTCGCTTATGCCGACTACGAAATCGACGAGGTGATTTCGAACGCGGACAAGATCATCTTCAATTCCATCAGCCAGCTTGAGCGCTTTGCAGAAAAGGCCTCCGGTATCACCCGGGGTCTGCGCCTCAATCCGCAGGTCAGCTCTTCGAGCTTCGATCTTGCCGATCCCGCACGTCCCTTCAGCCGTCTCGGCGAATGGGATGTCGCCAAGGTCGACAAGGTCATGGACCGGATTTCCGGCTTCATGATCCACAACAATTGCGAAAACGGCGATTTTTCGTTGTTCGACCGCATGTTGACGCAGATCGAAGAGAAATTCGGATCGCTCCTGTCGCGTGCGGAATGGGTCAGCCTGGGCGGCGGCATCCATTTTACCGGCGACAACTATCCGCTCGACCAGTTCTGCGATCGCCTGGCGGCCTTTTCGGAAAAATACGGCGTTCAGGTCTATCTTGAGCCCGGCGAAGCGTCGATCACCAAGAGCACGACGCTTGAAGTGACGGTTCTCGACACGCTGTTCAATGGCAAGAACCTCGCCATCGTCGACAGCTCCATCGAAGCGCATATGCTCGACCTCCTGATCTATCGCGAAACCGCCAAGGTTTTGCCGAACGAGGGCGAACATCCCTACATGGTCTGCGGTAAATCCTGCCTTGCGGGCGATATTTTCGGCGACTTCCGGTTCGACAAGGAGCTGAAGGTCGGTGATCGTATCTCCTTTGAGGATGCGGCCGGCTACACCATGGTCAAGAAGAACTGGTTCAATGGCGTGAAGATGCCGGCGATTGCCATCAAGGAACTCGACGGCAGCGTGCGTGCCGTTCGCGAATTCGACTTTGCCGATTTCGAGCAAAGCCTGTCTTAAACCCTGTTTTAACATGAAACGAAGCTGATCCCTGCGGGGAAAAGGAGGCATCACCTGAAATGAAGAAGAACGTTCTGATCATCGGCGCCGGTGGCGTAGCACAGGTCGTGGCGCATAAATGCGCCCAGAACAGCGATGTATTGGGAGACATTCATATTGCGTCACGGACTTTGGAAAAGTGCCGCAAGATTGTCGAGTCCGTACGCGAAAAGAAGAGCCTCAAGACAGATGTGAAACTTGAGGCCCATGCGCTTGACGCGATGGATATCGAGGCGACGAAAGCCTTGATTACGAAAACCGGCGTAGAGATCGTCATCAACGTCGGTTCGGCTTTCGTCAACATGTCCGTTCTTCGTGCCTGCATGGACACGGGTGTTGCTTATATGGATACGGCGATCCACGAGGATCCCACCAAGATTTGCGAGGCGCCGCCGTGGTACGGAAACTACGAGTGGAAGCGCGCTGCCGAATGCAAGGAAAAGGGCGTAACTGCACTGCTCGGCGTCGGTTTCGATCCCGGCGTGGTCAATGCCTATGCCCGCCTTGCCAAGGATGAATATTTCGACAAGGTCACTTCGGTCGATATCGTCGATATCAATGCCGGCAGCCATGGCCGCTGGTTCTCCACCAACTTCGATCCGGAAATCAACTTCCGCGAATTCACCGGTGTTGTCTATTCCTGGCAGAATGGCCAGTGGCAGACGAACCAGATGTTCGAGGTCGGCCAGGAATTCGATCTGCCGGTTGTCGGCAAGCAGAAGGCCTATATGACCGGCCATGACGAAGTGCATTCGCTATCCAAAAACATGGATGGCGCCGATGTGCGCTTCTGGATGGGCTTCGGCGATCACTATATCAACGTTTTCACCGTGCTGAAGAACCTCGGTCTTCTCTCCGAAAAGCCGGTCAAGACTGCCGAAGGTCTGGAAGTCGTGCCGTTGAAGGTGGTCAAGGCCGTATTGCCGGATCCGTCTTCGCTTGCACCCGACTATGTCGGCAAGACCTGCATCGGCGATGTCGTCAAGGGCATCAAGGATGGCAAGGAACGCGAAGTCTTCATCTACAACGTGGCCGACCACAAGGAAGCCTACGAGGAAGTTGGATCGCAGGGCATTTCCTACACCGCCGGCGTTCCTCCGGTCGCCGCCGCAATGCTGATTGCCACCGGCGAGTGGGATGTGAAGCAGATGGCCAATGTGGAAGAACTGCCACCGCAGCCTTTCCTGAACCTTCTGAACAAGATTGGCCTTCCAAGCCGTATCAAGGACGAAAACGGCGACCGCGCCCTGACGTTCTGATCCATCAAGACAATAAAAAGCCCCGCAAAAGCGGGGCTTTTTTTGTGATGAAGTTTGCCAGTTACTTGGCATCATCCTCGGCCTTAAGCCGAGGATTTACCGCACGGTACTGACCCGCGCCTCAGCCCTTTGCCGGCTTCGGTCCGCGCTTTTCGAAAGGCCGGTCCTTCTTGCCTTCGAATTTGGGCTTGTCGCCGAAGGTCTTTTTCTTTTTCCAGGGCTTGTCGTCGCCCTTGCGGTCGTCGGCTGCGCCGCCAGCATTATTGGGTTTGTTGAACTTCCGCTGAGCCGTGGCCGGGCGGGTGTCCTCACGAACACTGCCGGTCATTTCCGGCTTGCCTTCCAGCGCCTTCAGACGAATGCCCTTTTCGAGCATCATGTCCTTGCCGATGGCGGAGGTGAAACGATCAACGGCATCGGCCGCCAGTTCCACGAAGGTCTCCGTCTGCTGCATGCGGATGGCGCCGATATCCTGACGGGTGATCTTGCCGAAGCGGCAGAGCATGGGGATGAGCCAGCGGGGTTCGGCGCTCTGCTTGCGGCCCACCGAAAGCGAAAACCAAGCGCTGTCGGAAAAGTCGGAACGTTCACGGCGCGGCGCGTCGTTTTCAGGGGTTTCGAAGCTGTCGCGGCGCGGTTTGCGGGTATTGTCCAGCGCGACTTCGGTGATGTCTTCCGGGGCGGAACGTCCGGCGTGATAAAGGCGCACGAAGGCGGCTGCTACTTTTTCCGCGCCATGCTGCTCGAGCAGCTGCTTGACGAAATCACGCTCGTCATCGGCCACGGCCTCGGTGAGAGCCGGATCGGCCAGGAGACGGGCGCCGTCGCGTTCAACGATCTCTTCGACCGAAGGAGGGCGAACCCATGCTGCGCTGACCTTGGCACCTTCCAGAAGACGTTCGGCCTTGCGGCGCTGGTTGACAGGCACCACGATGGCGCTGACGCCCTTCTGCCCGGCGCGGCCGGTACGGCCGGAACGGTGGAGAAGCGTTTCCGAATTGGTCGGCAGGTCGGCGTGGATAACCAGTTCGAGGCCAGGCAGGTCGATGCCGCGTGCAGCAACGTCAGTCGCCACGCAAACCCGGGCGCGACCGTCACGCATTGCCTGAAGCGCATGCGTGCGTTCGTTCTGGGTCAGTTCGCCTGACAGAGCCACGACGGAAAAGCCGCGATTGTTCAGACGGGCCGTCAGATGGTTCACGGCCGCACGGGTGGAGCAGAAAACGATGGCGTTGCGGGCTTCGTAAAAGCGCAGCGCATTGATGATGGCGTTTTCGCGGTCGGAGCCGGTCACCAGCAAGGCGCGGTATTCGATGTCCACATGCTGCTTCTGTTCTGAGGCGGTGGCGATGCGAACGGCGTTCTTCTGGTAGCTTTCGGCAAGCTTGGCGATGCTGCGCGGAACGGTGGCCGAGAACATCAGCGTGCGGCGGTTATCCGGCGATTCTTCCAGAATGAATTCCAGATCTTCGCGGAAGCCGAGATCGAGCATCTCGTCGGCCTCGTCCAGTACCACGGCGCGTAGCGACGACAGATCGAGCGCGCCGCGCTTGATGTGGTCGCAGAGGCGGCCGGGGGTGCCGACGATAATATGCGCGCCTCGCTCCAGTGCGCGTCGTTCGCTGCGGATATCCATCCCGCCAACACAGGACGCAATCGATACGCCGGCGAATTCATAAAGCCATTCCAGCTCGCGCTTGACCTGCATGGCCAGTTCGCGGGTTGGCGCAATGGCGAGTGCCAGCGGCGCGGAAGCCTGGCCGAAACGGGTGTTTTCCGACAGTAGCGTGGTCGCGAGCGCAATGCCGAAGGCAACTGTCTTGCCGGAGCCGGTCTGCGCGGAAACCAGCGCGTCCTTGTCGGCGAGTTCCGGCGAAAGCATGGCCTTCTGCACGGGGGTCAAATCTTTGTAGCCGCGTTTTTCCAACGCCTGCGCGATCGCCGGGGCGATACCCTGGGTGTCTGTCATCTACCGTCTTTCGGATATGAAGCTGCCTGCATCCGCCCGAAACCAATAGGTCCTAAAGTCTCCGGGGCAGCCGATGCAGGCCATTACGGCCATTTGGCCGGTTGCATTGCCGCGCTCCATACTGCGAATAGGCCCGTTTGTACAGTGCACTGCGGTACGCTCTTTCACAGCGCCGCATGCGGTCGCCCATTCCATCCCGACATCTTCTTTCGCCGGGGCTATAAAAAAAGGCGTACCGCATGGTTCATAAACGGCATTGCGTGCCCCCCGCCTTTTCGCTAAGAGACCCGCAACTTGAGGCTCTTTATCAAAAAGAGCCGACTGGGTTTGTTCTTGTCCGCACCTGAAAAACGGCTGGCGGAAAAAAGGGATGGTACTGGTCAAGGCTATGGCTCGCATTGTCATGAAATTCGGCGGCACGTCCGTCGCGAACCTCGAACGCATTCACAATGTCGCACGGCATGTGAAACGCGAAGTGGATGCCGGCCATGAAGTGGCCGTGGTCGTTTCCGCCATGTCCGGTAAAACCAACGAGTTGGTGGACTGGGTGCAGAATGCTGCGAAGGTGGCTGGCGCCAACGCCGCCTCCTTTTACGATGCACGCGAATATGACGCGGTCGTTGCATCCGGCGAGCAGGTGACATCGGGTCTTCTGGCGATAACGCTGCAATCCATGGGCATCAATGCGCGCTCATGGCAGGGCTGGCAGATTCCGATCCGCACAGACAACGCACATGGTGCCGCCCGCATTCTGGAGATTGACGGTTCGGATATCGTTCACCGCATGGGCGAGGGCCAGGTTGCCGTTGTTGCCGGTTTCCAGGGCATCGGCCCGGATAACCGCATTGCGACGCTCGGTCGCGGCGGTTCGGACACATCAGCCGTTGCCATCGCCGCCGCCGTCAAGGCGGACCGTTGCGATATCTATACCGATGTCGATGGCGTCTATACCACCGATCCGCGCATCGAGCCCAAGGCTCGCCGCATGAAGAAGATCGCTTTCGAGGAAATGCTCGAAATGGCGTCTCTCGGTGCGAAGGTTCTGCAGGTTCGCTCCGTCGAGCTTGCCATGGTACACAAGGTGCGCACCTTCGTTCGCTCCAGCTTCGAGGATCCCGATGCGCCGGGCATGGGCGACCTCATCAACCCGCCCGGTACTTTGATTTGTGACGAGGAAGAAATCGTGGAACAGGAAGTCGTAACCGGCATCGCCTATGCCAAGGATGAAGCACAGATCTCGCTGCGCCGCGTGGCCGACCGTCCGGGCGTCTCCGCCGCGATCTTCGGGCCACTGGCCGAAGCGCATATCAATGTCGACATGATCGTGCAGAACATCTCCGAAGATGGGTCGCGCACCGACATGACCTTCACCGTTCCTTCTGGCGACGTTGCCAAGGCTCTGCGCGTTCTGGACGAGAACAAGGCCCAGATCGGCTTTGACGTTGCGCAGAACGAGACCGGCCTTGCCAAGGTTTCGGTCATCGGTATCGGCATGCGCAGCCATGCCGGCGTTGCTGCCAGCGCCTTCAAGGCGCTTGCCGAGAAGAACATCAACATCAAGGCCATCACCACCTCCGAGATCAAGATTTCGATCCTGATCGACGGTGCCTATGCCGAACTGGCCGTTCGCACTTTGCATTCTGCTTACGGTCTCGATAAGAACTAAGTTCGAGACATCGGTTCCCGATGCTCCGATTCTTCGGGGTTGCGTTCTTCCGATGTGGCGTTTCATGAAAGCGTGTCCCTTGCGGGACGCGCTTCTCGCGCTATAAATTTTTTAAATGACGTTTTGATTCTCGAATATTATGACATTCGGATCGGAAGCGTCGGGGAGCAAACGCGATGAGAGACCTTTCTGCAGGTCCGCGCGTCCTGCTAAAGCGGCTGCGCGAAATGATGGCGGAGCACCTTGAGCCGCAGGACCGTCTGGACCAGATCGTCCGTCAGATAGCCAGCAACATGGTGGCGGAGGTTTGCTCGGTCTACGTGCTGCGTTCCGACAGCGTGCTGGAGCTTTACGCTACCGAAGGTCTCAACAAGGATGCCGTGCATCTTGCCCAGCTGAAAATGGGGCAGGGTCTTGTCGGTACCATTGCCGCTTCCGCCCAACCTCTCAATCTTTCCGATGCGCAGGCGCATCCGGCTTTCCGCTATCTTCCTGAAACGGGTGAGGAAATTTATCATTCCTTCCTCGGCGTGCCGATTTTGCGCTCCGGTCGCACTCTTGGCGTTCTTGTGGTCCAGAACAAGGTCAGCCGAACATACCGGGAGGATGAAGTTGAAGCGCTCGAGACAACCGCGATGCTTATCGCTGAAATAGTGGCGAGCGGTGAATTGAAAAAAATCACCCGCCCCGGTGTGGAGCTGGACCTGACGCGTGCCGTTTCCATTGATGGCGATGCTTATGGCGAAGGCATCGGTCTTGGTCATGTCGTGCTGCACGACCCCCGAATCGTTGTCACCAATCTGCTGAATGAGGATGCCGATACCGAAATCCTGCGTCTTGCCGACGCCATCGGTTCGCTGCGCCTGTCGATCGACGACATGTTGCAGCGCCGCGACGTCCCGACCGAAGGCGAGCATCGCGAGGTTCTTGAGACCTACCGCATGTTCGCCCACGATCAGGGCTGGGTGCGGCGCATGGAAGAAGCTATCCGCAACGGCCTGACGGCGGAAGCTGCGGTCGAGAAAGTGCAGAGCGACACAAAGGCGCGCATGATGCGCCTGACCGATCCCTATCTTCGCGAGCGCATGCATGATTTCGACGATCTTGCCAACCGGCTGCTGCGCCAGCTGATCGGTTTCGGCGGTCGAAGCCCCGAGCATGATTTTCCACTGGACGCCATCGTTCTGGCGCGCGCCATGGGTGCCGCCGAATTGCTGGATTACCCGCGTGAGAAATTGCGCGGCCTGGTGCTCGAAGACGGTGCGGTGACGAGCCACGTCGTCATCGTGGCGCGCGCCATGGGCATTCCGATCATCGGGCAGGCGACGGGCATCGTCGCCCTCGCTGAAAATAACGATCCCATCATCATCGACGGCGATGACGGCCAGGTGCATTTGCGCCCGATGTCGGATTTGCAGCGCGCCTATGAGGAAAAGGTGCGCCTGCGTGCCAAGCGCCAGGAGCAGTTCCGCGCGCTTCGCAATGTCGAGCCGATCACCAAGGATGGCCAGAAGGTCAACCTCAAGATGAATGCGGGCCTTCTCGTAGATCTGCCGCAGCTCGAGGAATCCGGCGCCGATGGCATCGGCCTGTTCCGCACCGAGCTGCAGTTCATGATCGCCTCCAACATGCCCAAGGGCGAGGAGCAGGAAGCGTTCTATAGGTCTGTCTTGCGGCAGGCCAAGGGCAAGAGCGTTACCTTCCGCACGCTGGATATTGGCGGCGACAAGGTCGTTTCCTATATGCGCGGCCAGGAAGAGGAAAACCCGGCGCTCGGCTGGCGGGCGATCCGCCTGTCGCTCGACCGCCCGGGTCTGATGCGCACACAGATGCGCGCGCTTCTGCGTGCTGCCTCAGGTGCTGAACTACGCATGATGTTGCCGATGGTGACGGAGGTTTCCGAAATCCGCGCGGCGCGCGATCTGCTTCAGAAGGAAGTGCAGCATCTTTCGAAATTCAGCCATGCGCTTCCGAAAAAGCTGCAATTTGGTGCGATGCTGGAAGTGCCTTCGCTGATGTGGCAGCTCGATGAGCTGATGCAGGAAGTGGATTTCGTCTCCGTCGGTTCGAACGACCTGTTCCAGTTTTCGATGGCGGTCGATCGCGGCAATGCAAGGGTTTCGGATCGTTTCGACAATCTTGGCAAGCCGTTCCTGCGCATTCTGCGCGATATCGTGCGCGCTGGCGAAAAGCACCACACCTCGGTCACGCTTTGCGGCGAAATGGCAAGCAAGCCACTTTCGGCCATGGCTTTGATCGGCCTTGGTTTCCGTTCGGTTTCCATGTCGCCGACGGCGATTGGCCCCGTCAAGGCCATGCTTCTCGGGCTTGATGCCGCGAGCCTCGCCGATGAGCTGAACGCTGCGCTCGACGATCATAATTCGCTGGAAAGCGCGCGCGAGGTGTTGTTACGCTTTGCCGCGACGCATTCCATTCCCATTTAAAAGACCTGTTTCATAATCGGAGTGACTGGTGGCGAAGCTTCCCGTCGAAAAAATGCGCGAGTTGGAAAGGCGTTTCGGAGAGATCGAAGCGCGGATGTCGGCTGGTCCGGCAGCGGATGTCTATGTGAAGCTGGCTTCGGAATATTCCGAACTTGAGCCGGTGGTGAAAAAAGTCCGCGAATACGAAAAGGCGGTCTCCGAGGCCGCCGATCTCCAGGCGCTGCTTGCCGACAAGACGACCGACAAGGACATGCGCGATCTGGCGGAAATGGAGCTGCCGGAGGTCGAGGCCCGAATTGGCGAGCTTGAGAAGGAAATGCAGGTCCTGCTGCTTCCCAAGGATGCGGCGGACGAAAAAAGCGCCATCCTCGAAATCCGCGCCGGCACGGGCGGATCCGAAGCGGCACTTTTCGCCGGCGATCTGTTTCGCATGTATGAGCGCTTCGCTTCAGCCAAGGGCTGGAAAGTTGAAGTTCTTTCCGCAAGCGAAGGCGAGGCGGGCGGTTACAAGGAAATCATCGCCACGATCAGCGGGCGAGGGGTGTTTTCCAAGCTGAAATTCGAATCCGGCGTGCACCGGGTGCAGCGCGTGCCGGAAACAGAAGCGAGCGGCCGCATCCACACCTCGGCAGCCACTGTTGCCGTGCTGCCGGAGGCGGAGGATATCGATGTCGAAATTCGCCCGGAAGACATTCGTATCGACACGATGCGCGCTTCGGGCGCAGGCGGCCAGCACGTCAATACCACTGACTCCGCCGTTCGCATCACCCATCTTCCGACGGGTTTGATCGTTACCAGTTCTGAAAAGTCGCAGCACCAGAACCGCGCCAAGGCCATGCAGGTTCTGCGTTCGCGTCTTTACGACATCGAGCGCCAGAAGGTGGAAAGCGAGCGTTCAGCCGACCGCAAGAGCCAGGTCGGTTCCGGCGACCGTTCCGAGCGTATCCGCACTTACAATTTTCCGCAGGGGCGGGTCACTGATCACCGCATCAACCTGACCCTCTACAAGCTCGACCGGATGATCGAAGGCGAGATCGACGAGCTTGTCGACGCGCTGATTGCTGATTATCAGGCCGGTCAGCTTGCCCAGCTTGGCGAACAACAGCTTTGAGTGGCGGCGCTGACGGGACCGTTTCGACCGAGCTTGCCGCAGCCCGCAAACGGCTGCAGGCGGCGGGCATCGCCGATCCGCTGCTTGATGCGCGCCTGCTGGTTGCCGACGTTACCGGTTTTTCACTGACCGATTTCGTGATGAAACCGGACCATCCCGTCACGCGGGAAGAAAGCGCCCGCATTGCCGCCATGG
This sequence comes from Agrobacterium sp. 22-3639C2, assembly GCF_053522105.1. NCBI lineage: Bacteria > Pseudomonadati > Pseudomonadota > Alphaproteobacteria > Hyphomicrobiales > Rhizobiaceae > Agrobacterium > Agrobacterium sp. 22-3639C2. The sequence goes on from NZ_JBNWDB010000007.1 coordinate 247,154, forward strand.
TCGAAAGGCGCGCAGGCGGAGAGCCAGTCCATCGCATTCTCGGCCATCGCGAATTTCACGGGCTCGATCTTCTTTTATCGACGGAGACGCTCGAACCCCGCCCGGATACGGAAGTTCTCGTCGATACGCTGTTGCCTGCGTTGAAAAAAATTGTTGCCGACAAGGGCAGTGCGCGCATTCTGGATCTGGGTACGGGCACGGGTGCGATCTGTCTGGCGCTTCTCAAGGAATGTCCGGAAGCAACTGGCGTCGGCAGCGATATCTCCGCCGATGCGCTGGAAACCGCAGCGAAAAACGCTGCCCGAAATGGTCTCGCCTCGCGTTTTGAAACCGTGCGTAGCGACTGGTTCAAAAAAATCTCTGGCAGGTTTGACATAATTGTGTCGAATCCGCCTTATATAAGAAGTGACATCGTCACAACGCTAGACCGAGAGGTTCGCTATCACGATCCGATGGCGGCGCTGGACGGAGGTCAGGACGGCCTTGCACCGTACCGCCTCATCGCTGCCGACGCAGGCCGCTTTCTTGTGGAAAACGGGATTGTCGGTGTGGAGATCGGTTTCGATCAAAGGCTTGATGTTTCCGCTATATTTGCTTCCCACGGCTTCTCTCTTCTCGACGCCGTGAAGGATTATGGCGGCAACGACAGAGTTTTGACCTTCCGGAGATAGTTGTTCGCGATACGTCTGCGGATTATTTGCAAGGATATTTTGCACAGCAAAAGAAAAGGCTTGGATTTCCGCATGAAGCGGGATAGTTTGCCGCCACATGCCGGGTGGCTGAGGACGAATTTAGATTCGTCAGGGTATGGGTCAGTCCCGAAGCGGGTTCTTTTGAGAACCCTGAAGGCTGGGCGTTTCCGGCATGTGAATCAGTAAACTTTGTTCGCAGGTGGCTCGTTGCAGCATTTTGCGCGACCGGTCGTCATACGCGGGGTCTTGTCTGGGGTTATCTCCAGCAGGGCGCGTAATGGAGCAATTTCAGGAAAAGTTTCCAGCGGTTTTCCGCCCGGAATTGCATGAAAATAACCAGATTGTCAGCAAAACAGAATTCAGGTGAGCAATTGATGAGGCCAGGACAGCAAAACAAGCGCGGCCGGGGGCGTGGAAGCAACAACAACAATAACAATGGTGGCGGTAACAACAACAACTTCAACCGCAAGGGCGGTAACCCGCTCACCAGGACTTATGACAGCTCCGGTCCCGATGTTAAAATTCGTGGCACAGCCCAGCACATAGCGGAAAAATACGCCACCCTTGCGCGGGACGCGCAGAGTGCTGGCGACCGTGTGATCGCTGAAAACTATCTGCAGCACGCTGAACACTACAATCGTATCATCGCCACCGCTCAGGCCCAGATGCAGGAGCGTTTCCAGCGCGACGACCGTGGCGAATACAATGCTTCGGATGCCGACGATATGGATATGAACGACGGTGACGATGGTGCACCGCAGCAGCAGTTCGAACAGCCGGAACGGGTTCAGCAGCCGGAGCGCCAGGAACGGCAGGAGCGCACCGAGCGTTCCGAGCCGCGTCAGGAACGTCGTGAGCGCCCGGACCGCCGTGAACGGCAGGAGCGCCAGCCGCGCCAGCCGCAGGCTTCGGACGAACGGCAGCAGCCGGTATACGACGCCAGCCAGGCGCCTCAGCCCGTCATCGAAGGCACGCCTATGGAAGTGGCCGTCGAGGAACAGCAGCAACAGACGGAAGCGCCAGCGACTGAACGCGCACCAAAGGCCCGCCGCGCCACTGGCCCACGCCCGCGTCGCCCGCGCCGCGCCGCAACCGCGGAAGGTGCTGAGGGTGCCGAAGGCGGAGATACGCCAGCCGGTGATGAGGCAACACCTGCCACGCTCGAAAACGCTGCTGAATAAGCAGGGTTTTCAAAATACCACGCGATTGAAAAAACTCCGGCTTGCCGGAGTTTTTTTGTTTTTGGGGTCGGGTGTAAAAGCTTGGGCGCTTTTCGAAGGGGGCAATCGCGGCAAACAGTCGTGACGCTTATCAAGTCCGGCTAAAATTTCCCCGGCAGTCGTTTTCCTCCCCTTTAAACCGATGAAAATGCCTCCCATATTCGTGCGGTAAGGACGGATGCCGCATGCAGCGGTAACCGTCCATCAAGAGGCGGCAATCGTGAAATCTGTAAAACGCGACTGCCGTAGCGGGGCTTGCCTTTGAGGGAGCCTCAACCCAAACACCCGGATCCGTGCCGAAAGCGGGCGGGCCGGTATATGGAGGTTCGACTATGAATATTGAAAAATACTCCGAGCGCGTTCGCGGCTTTCTGCAATCGGCGCAGACGTTTGCGCTTGCGGAAAATCACCAGCAGTTTTCTGCCGAACATGTTCTGAAAGTTCTGCTTGATGACGAGCAGGGCATGGCAGCATCCCTGATCGAGCGGGCTGGCGGCGACGCCAAGGAAGTGCGCTTGGCCAACGATGCGGCACTGGCGAAATTGCCCAAGGTTTCCGGTGGCAATGGCGGCCTTTCGCTCACGGCTCCACTTGCGAAAGTGTTCTCGACTGCGGAAGAACTCGCGAAGAAGGCTGGTGACAGTTTCGTCACCGTCGAGCGTCTTTTGCAGGCGCTGGCGATCGAAAACTCTGCTTCCACCTCGGCGTCCCTGAAAAAGGGCGGCGTGACGGCGCAGGCGCTCAATCAGGTCATCAATGAAATCCGCAAGGGCCGCACGGCTGACAGCGCCAATGCCGAACAGGGCTTCGACGCGCTGAAGAAGTTCGCGCGCGACCTGACGGAGGAAGCCCGCGAAGGCAGGCTCGACCCGGTGATTGGCCGTGACGACGAAATCCGCCGGACCATTCAGGTGCTTTCACGCCGCACCAAGAACAATCCCGTGCTGATCGGTGAACCCGGCGTCGGTAAAACGGCGATTGCCGAAGGTCTTGCGCTGCGCATCGTCAATGGCGATGTGCCCGAAAGCCTCAAAGACAAGAAGCTTATGGCGCTGGATATGGGTGCGCTGATCGCTGGCGCGAAGTATCGCGGCGAGTTCGAGGAGCGTCTGAAGGCGGTACTGAACGAAGTGCAGGCGGAAAATGGCGGCATTATCCTGTTCATCGACGAGATGCACACGCTGGTCGGTGCCGGCAAGGCCGATGGCGCCATGGATGCGTCCAATCTGCTGAAGCCCGCTCTTGCCCGAGGTGAACTGCACTGCGTTGGCGCCACCACGCTGGATGAATATCGCAAGCACGTGGAAAAGGATCCGGCCCTTGCCCGTCGTTTCCAGCCGGTGCTCGTAGATGAGCCGACCGTTGAGGACACGATCTCGATCCTGCGCGGCCTGAAAGAAAAATACGAACAGCACCACAAGGTCCGCATTTCGGATTCGGCCTTGGTTGCAGCTGCAACGCTTTCCAACCGCTACATTACCGACCGGTTCCTGCCCGACAAGGCAATCGACCTGATGGACGAAGCCGCTTCGCGCCTTCGCATGCAGGTGGATTCCAAGCCGGAAGAACTGGACGAACTGGATCGCCGGATCATTCAGCTCAAGATCGAACGCGAAGCCTTGAAGCAGGAGACGGATCAGTCATCCGTCGATCGCCTGAAGAAGCTCGAGGACGAACTGGCCGATACCGAAGAAAAGGCCGATGCCCTGACGGCCCGCTGGCAGGCGGAAAAGCAGAAGCTGGGCCATGCCGCAGACCTCAAGAAGCGGCTGGACGATGCCCGCAACGAACTGGCAAGTGCCCAGCGTAACGGCCAGTTCCAGCGCGCCGGTGAATTGACCTATGGGATCATTCCGGGCCTTGAAAAGGAACTGGCTGCAGCGGAAGCGCGCGACAGCAGCGGTGCTGGCTCGATGGTTCAGGAAGTGGTGACGGCGGACAATATCGCCCACATCGTTTCCCGCTGGACCGGTATTCCTGTCGACAAGATGCTGGAAGGCCAGCGCGAGAAGCTGCTGCGCATGGAAGACGATCTTGCCAAGTCCGTGGTCGGGCAGGGCGAGGCCGTTCAGGCCGTTTCCAAGGCGGTTCGCCGTTCGCGCGCCGGTCTTCAGGATCCGAACCGGCCGATCGGCTCGTTCATTTTCCTCGGCCCGACGGGCGTGGGCAAGACCGAGTTGACCAAGTCACTCGCCCGGTTCCTGTTCGACGACGAGACCGCGATGGTTCGCCTCGACATGTCGGAATTCATGGAGAAACACTCCGTTGCCCGGCTTATCGGTGCGCCTCCCGGCTATGTCGGTTACGAAGAGGGCGGTGCGTTGACGGAAGCGGTTCGCCGCCGGCCCTATCAGGTCGTGCTGTTTGACGAGATCGAGAAAGCGCATCCGGACGTGTTCAACGTCCTGTTGCAGGTGCTGGATGATGGCCGCCTGACCGATGGTCAGGGCCGCACCGTCGATTTCAAGAACACCATCATCATCATGACCTCGAACCTCGGTTCGGAATTCATGACGCAGATGGGCGACAATGACGATGTGGATTCGGTTCGTGACTTGGTGATGGAGCGTGTCCGGTCGCATTTCCGGCCGGAATTCCTCAACCGTATCGACGATATCATCCTCTTCCATCGCCTGCGGCGCGACGAGATGGGTGCGATCGTGGAGATCCAGCTCAAGCGCCTCGTCTCGCTTCTGGGTGATCGCAAGATCACGCTCGAACTGGATGAGGATGCCCGCAACTGGCTTGCCAATAAGGGTTACGATCCGGCCTATGGCGCACGTCCGCTGAAGCGTGTGATCCAGAAGACCGTTCAGGACAGGCTCGCCGAAATGATTCTCGGCGGCGAGATCCCGGACGGATCGCGGGTCAAGGTGACCTCTGGCACCGACCGGCTGCTTTTCAAGGTCAAGCCCCCAAAGGGTGAGGCCGAGACTGAAACCGCCGATGCGGCATAAAACGAAAGGGCTCCGGTAACGGAGCCCTTTTTCGTATAGCGGTCCCTCTGGTCACGAGGCCCGGCGGACTAACGGCTCGCCACCTGATTGGGTTTTTCTTCGATGTTGAGTAGATTGTCGATCCGCTTTCTCTCGTCGGAGAACCGCGCGAGCGCGACGCCGGAAAGCGATTTGCCGCCCGGCAGACGCACTTTCATCGCGTCCACTTTCGTGCCGTTAACGATCAGCTCGTAATGCAGATGCGCGCCGGTTGAAAGGCCGGTCGAACCGACATAACCGATTACCTGGCCCTGCCGGACCTTTGAACCCTCGGTGACACCCTTGGCGATGGCGCTCTGGTGGTTATAGGAGGAGACGTAGCCATTGGCGTGGCGGATCAGGGTCTGGTTGCCGTAACCGGAGGCCCAGCCGGCCTTTTCGACAGTGCCGTTGCCTGTCGCGATGATCGGCGTGCCGCGGGCTGCCGCCCAGTCGGTGCCGGTATGCATGCGGCTGAATTTCAAAACGGGGTGGCGGCGCATGCCGAAACCTGATGTCATACGGCCGTTCGGAACCGGATTGCGCAACAGGAACTGCCGGATGCTCTTACCGTTCTCGTCGAAATAGTCGATGCTGTTATCGTCCGGGTTCTGGAACCGGTAAAACCGCGTCTCGTTATCGCCGAACTTGGCGTTGACGTAGAGCAGTTCGGACTTGTCCGTCGCCTTGCCATCCGCATCTTCCACGGAGAAGAAGGCCTCCAGCGTATCTGCCGGTTTCAACTGCGCCTGAAAATCGACGCTGCTGGCCAAAAGCTTGATGAGCTGGGAGACCATGCCCTGATTCATGCCATAGGCCAGAGCCGCCCGGTAAACGCCATCGTAGACGCTGGGCAGATCGCGGCCGGCGGCCGGTGCCGGGGTGCTGTCAAAGGCCGTCGCCACCGCGTCGAGCTTCGGCGGTTCGCTGGCCTTGATGAAATTCTTGCGATCGTCCACGGCCATGGTGACCATGTGGCGACCCTTGCGGTAAAGGCTTACGCGTACGATGTCGCTTTTGTCGTCTTCCTGAATAATGCCGACGCGGAGCACATCGCCGCTTTCGACATTGTTCGACTGGAGTTGCGGTGACAACAGGCCAGCGATTTCGGAGGATTGCGCCTTCGAATAACCCGCGCCGAATAAAGCGGCTTCGATGGTTTCGGTCTGGCGGGCAGGGATAACGTCGTCGGCATATTCCTTGACCGGAACCGAGGGCGATTGAGGGGTCGAAACCGACATATTCTGTTCGACGACACGGGCGGCAAGACCGGCGGTGATATCGACATCACCCTCATCATTATCGAAACGACGGGGGTCGATGTAATAGAGCGCTGCAAGCTGCTCGTTACCGTCTGTCAGGATCGAGCCGTTCGAGCGCACTGCCTCCTCCACCTCGTCGAAGCTCAGGGAGCCGGCGAAGGGATACTTGGAGTGCTGGATCGGAAAGGCGACCGTTTTCAGGCTGACTTCGGATTCGACCTCGGAGCCGTAGATTGTGCCCGTTCGGCTTGGCGCCGGCGCCGGGGCGTCCTTGTCGTCACCGCTTGCGAAAATGTTCAGGGGATCGAAGGCGGGATAATCGTCCTGTTTGGCGTAGTTGGACGCCAGCGGAATTTTGACGTGGGAAAAGGGAACCTTGCGGACCACTTCCTTGTCGCCCTCGTTGATAACGGTGGAGACTTCCATGATCGAGCGGTCCGAGGGCCGGGCCGCAATATTGGGCGCAACGAGGCGTGTGCCGCGGCGTGCCGCTTCCGCGGTATTGTTGCCCATATCCGCCTTGGCGAAGGCCTCGGCCGGAATGGCAAGCTGCTGGCGGCCATCGAGAGCTGCAAACAGCGCAACACCCATCAATATGGAAGAGGTAATGCCGGTAAGGAACGTGCCGGAAAGCCATCTGAGCGAAATCTCACGGCGATCGGGTGCACGGCGCCCTTCCGCCAGAATTGGCGGTTCCGTGCCTAGCGACCGGATCACGTTGCGATCCGCAGTCATACTAGCTGTGCCCCGTGGGTCATGCGCTCTCCAGAAACTTCAGGCGAAGGTGTGCAACTTTCAAAGCCGTGAGTCAAATTGATCGGCACCCTCAATAGATCTGCCGGCAACAGGCTCGCGCGCGTGCCCGCATTAACGTTTTGTTGGCAAAGCAATTAGCGAGGAGTCGGGCCAAAACAAGGCGCAGCACCATTCATATGGGTTCAGGCTGCATTCCCTTGTTGAAAATCGGTCCGTTGGTGGAGGCCAATGGGAGGCATAATCTCGAAAAATCAAAACTCTCTTTTAAAATCAATGCTTTGAATGTTTTTTTTAGAATTTGTATTTTGGTGTGTTGACTTGTTTGAGGGTGATCTCTTATAAGTCCGCTCACTGAACGAGGG
>NZ_JBNWDB010000008.1:0-218526 GCF_053522105.1 Agrobacterium sp. 22-3639C2
ACCCGCGCCGACCTCGACGCCGTTGCCGGCGGTGATGCGGAAGTCCGGAGCGTCGCGCGAGACGCGCTCGATGGGGTTCAGGCGGGCCTTCATGCTGACGGTGAGCGTGCGCACGTTGCCGATGATGGAGTTGTTGCCGTTGGTGGTGAATTCGCCGATGACTGCCATTGTCGTGTTCCTTTTCCGGTTTGCTCGGGCCGCGCCCATCGCGTCCTCGATGACGGTGTTAAGACCGACGGCGATCGACGCCGCACCGCTGGCGGCCGGAACGAAGTGGAGGACGGCCGGGAGCGGCTTTCTTGGCCCGCGAGGAATGCGAACCTGTTCGCAGGGGAAGAAAGTTGCGTATGGCCGTTGCGGCCAAGGCGATCGAGACGAAGGCGTCCTTCGGTCACAACAGATTCATCGAGGTCTGCGTGGGTGTGGCCTGTCCGAACCGGATCGACCACGACATGCCGCGAGACCAATCGTTGAACTCACCACCAGCACGCCGCTGGCACAATCGTTTTCGGGACCATGCTCACACCACGTCACGGCTGCGGACCTGCCGTTCCCTTCGACGCCATCGCCGATGGGTGCGTCTGCATTACCGACCGTTCGACATCAGAGCCATCTTCGACTGGATGGTGTCTCCTCCCAACCGGCAAGGGCCTCCGCTATGCTGCGATCCCCCTTGCCCTCAGCGCCCCACACCGCAACGGCTGGTCGGCATGGAACGTGTCCCCCACTTCAGAAACTGACTGGGCCGGCGTCTTTCACGGCAGAGTTCCACCATATGGCGGTGCCTCTTCCGCTCCAAATGGAGCGGTCAGCCGTTACCGCAGCGCCGGAAGGCTGCCCTAGACGCCACACATGCCTTCGCATTCGATGGGCCAGAGATCGAGTTGGCCATGATCGGCGGCCGTCGACAGGTCGGCTTCGTCAAGAGGAACACATGAGCGATGAAGATAAACTTCGCCACGGATGCGTCGAATGCCGGTCCGCAGCGCTCGATCGACTTTCACCGCGTCTGCCCAGGCTTCCGGATCATGATCACGCATGTGGCGCCAGCGTCCGTTATCGTGAAACGGGCATCCGATGCAGGCCGATTTCGGGGGCGTCGGATAATCATGACGGCGCAACCAGGCCAGGCAATCGCGCCTGCTCATGCGTTGTTCGATCAACGGCCAACGATTGATCTGCCAGTCCTCGAACGAGGGTTTGATCCGGCTGGCCTCGTCTGTCGAAATGCCAATCCACTGCTCCGCGACGGGATGATCAGGTGATCGCTTGCGCGTGAGGCCCAACAATTCCCGGACCTTCCTCCGGATCGGCACGATCTTGTAATCCGCAGTGCAGGCCCTGCGCATCATGCCGATCGATACGGTCTCGCGCGATGTCGCGCGGGAACCGATCTGGACGAGTTCGCCGTCGTCGTCCTCATCGAGAACCGGTCGTGCGCTCCCGGCTGGCGTCACGGTTTTTGCAAAAGCCGGAATCGAAGCCCACCGTTTGCCGGCAGCGGCGTCCATGAGATTGTCGCGAATATTGCCGGCCGAGACGACATGGATCGGGAACGGAACGACATTCGGCGACATCAACCATTCAAGATGATCGTAGACGGCTTTTGGCTCCCAACCAGTATCGGCGAAGATCGCGCAATCGGGCATCGGCCCGATCTCACCATGCGCTGCCATCAACGCCATGGTGGTGGACTGGACGCCGGCGCCGAGCGAAAGCGCCCGCAGCCGGATCGGGGAGGACGCGCCATCCCCGGTAAAGTTCGACACCTGGAGCATCAGGCCGCCTCCTTTCCGGAAGCTGCCTGCGGCTGAAGGTCGTGCAGATAGGCGACAGCGCGCTGCGCATGCGCCGCCGCATTGAAGATCGCCCGCTTGTCGGATCCGAGGATTTCGGCCCAACTCTGGATATAGGCGGCATGATCCGGCCGAGGCTCCAACTCTGGCACGATACCCAGATCGGCGCAGATCATCGCTGCCCCAAGCTCCACCAGCATCTCTTCGAACGCCCTCTCACGGCGATCCTTGTGGTAGCGGCTCAGGTCCCTGTTCAGTCGGGCGGGACCGCCCGCCCAATGCAAGGTTTCGTGCGCTCTCGTCGCAACGAAAGAGGCCATGTCCCGGAACTGTTCGGGCCGCGGCAGCTGGATGTGGTCGGAGGCAGGAGAATAATAGGCCTTGTCGCCGCCGTAACGGACGACAGCGCCCGTGTTATCGAAGAAGCGATCGGCATGCTCGATACGCTCGAGCGGTTTCGCGATCGGTTCGGGGCGACTGTAATAATGATCTGCAAGGCCATCGATTTGATCGCAATTGAAAACTGTATAGGCCTTCAGGAAGGGAATATTGCGCTCGACCTCTCCGCCGCCCGCGTCCGTCTCGGTTTTGGTGAAGCGGCTGGCATAGACGACGGTCGCGCCGCTCTCGCCCTTGCGCACGTGAGCGCCGAGTTCGTTTGCCTGGCGCAGCGTCATCCATGTTGACGACATGAAACCACTGGCGACGCTCTCCGACCACAGAAGCAGAACATTGAGGCCGGTGTAAGCTTGTCCGTTGTGACGAAGCGGCCGGCTCACCCGGCCCGATAGATTGGCCGCACTCCACGGCTGCACCCATGGGCGCACGCCCTTTTCCAGATCGGCGACGATCCTGTCGGTGATGCGTGCATAGATATCGGTCCGCGTGTTTGCTGTTTTCCTGCTCATTTCCAAACCTCCGTTTCAGGAGGCCGCGCCCATCGCGGCCCCGTCGCGGAGGGCCGAAAGCAGGAGCGATCAGGGGGAAGGCGCACCGGAACGGCCGGAACGCCAGTGGAGGACGGCGCAGCCGTTGCGGCTTGCCGCCGGATCCTGCAGGACCGACGAACGGGACGGGGCAGCGATGTCGCCCCGCGTCTCTTCGTCTTTCCTCTGTTTCCCCATTGAGCTTTACTCCAACGGCGACACAAAAAATGGCCGCCTCGGAGTGAGACGGCCTCGTCCCGACGAAGGCGGAGCTGGATGCTCCGCCGGAGACGTCTCAGCCAAGAGCGTCCATCTGCGCTGCGGCCGCCTTGCGGTCGAGCGTCTGGCCGGGATTGTCGACCGGCCGATCGAAAGGCTTCCACGCTTCGCCGACAATCTGTTCGTAGGCTGCGACGGCGCCTTCAGCTGCCAGGCGGAGCGCGTGGGCCTGAATACCCATGTCGGCTGCGAACTCGCGCTTGCGCTGGGCGGCGCTGTCGTAACCGACCGGGCCATCGATATCCTCGTCGCGAGCGTCCGACGCACCCTTGGCGGTCGCATCGCGTGCTTCGGTGACGGCCTTGCTGTAGAACTGGCCAGCGCCATGGGCCGATCCGACATAGGCGCCGACGATGCGCTGGAGATGGATCTGCATCGCCCGTTCGCCGAGGCCCTCGGAGAGGCCAGTCGCGGTTTCGACGATAAGGCGCTCGTGCATGTCGCGGATGCCGTCGCTGTCGAGGATGGCCGTTCCGAAGCTTTCGGCGATCCGGAGCGCCTGCGCTTCATCGGGGCATGTTAGGCGGACCATTTCGATCGTGGCGCCCTTGCGGAGCTGCACGACACGGGCGGCAGGGCGAGAAGCTTGACGTGAAGAGGTTGCGGGCTTTGCCATGATGGTTTCCTTTTCGGTTTGCCCGAAGCGATCGGCCCCTTGGCCGTTCTGTCCTTCGGTGCGGTCGAAAAGAACCGGCGCAAGCCGGGCGGTTCAGGGTCCGGGCAGGCCTGATCGAGCGAAGCAGGTGGGCGGGCAAGCGGAACCCACGGTTCTGCGAAGCCCGCGTTCCTGTTTTGTCGAGAGCGGCATGACCGGCCGTCCCGCGGCGCGACAGCGGCCTTGAACCGGACGGGCGCTGGTTCAGACCGCCACGAAACCGAAGGACAGAACGGCCAAGGGGCTGATCCCGGATGCCGAAGCCGGAAAGGAGGTCATGCAAAATGCGCGCCAGGCCCGCACCTGCAAGCTGGTCTTTCCATGCTGACGTCACTGGTGCTCCACGTCGCCAGAATGGATCGCCGATATGCCCGATGTGCCTGTCAGATCACTCTGATTTGCTTGCCCCGCCTTTCCCCGATAGACGCGCATCTGGCGTTACGACCGACCAACAGTATTCGCGAAAGGAACACCGCAGATGAGCGATCATAGCGGCGACGATTATGTCTATGACGAAGCAACCGGAGAATGGCGTCCGGCATCCGAGATTTCCGCCGAAAAAGCAAAAGCCGCAGAAGTGCGCGACGCCTCCGGCAACGTGCTGGCCGATGGCGACTCCGTCGTGCTGCTCAAGGACCTGAAGGTCAAAGGCGCCGGCCAGACCTTGAAGCAGGGCACGGTCATCCGCTCGATCCGGCTGACAGACGATCCGGAAGAGATTGACTGCCGGCATGATGCAATCAAAGGCCTGGTCCTGCGCACCGAGTTCGTGCGCAAGCGTTGATCAGGGCTGTGCCGATTGCTCAAGGTTTCGGCAGCCGATAGCGGTCCAGCCAGGTCGGGCCGTGCGTGTTGCGCAGCTTGCGAAGGATCTGGCCGTCATCGCAGCGCGCTTCGCCCATCCAGACGGTGTTGAGGATGCGCTTCCATGATCGGCCGTGCCTCGCTGCGTAATGCTGAAGCGCCTTTACCTCCTGATCCGTGAGGGACGGAAGCGGTTCATGGCGCTTCATGGTATCGTCTCCTGCAATGCCGCAATCGCGGACTGCTGCCGCATAAGCTTGCGCGCCAGAGCATCGATCTCTGGCTGGCGCTGCGCGGTGATCGCCGCAAGATTGGAGCGGTAGCGGGTGAGGAAGGCTTCGGGTTCAGGAGGCCTGACGCGGCGATATCCGTATTTGCGCCGTCCAAGCGATGGGATCAGCGCGGTCATCCTGCGAATGATCTGGCGGTCGATCATGTCGAGCTGATGCCGCGTCTGCCGGCACGCTTCTTCCATGCGCCGCAATTCCGCCTGTCGATCGATGGACCGGTTCATGCCGCCGTCCTCCTCGTCCATGAGGCAAAGCTTGATGGACCGTCGTAGGCTGCGTGGCGCGCTTCATCGATGATGAAGCCGAAACGGCCCGCTTCGTATTCGGGTGACGGCACGAGAAATCGCCGTTCCTCGCCGCCATGATCGCGCCTGCCTGCGCGCGTGGCGATTACCTCGGTCATGCCTGGATGATGATCCGATCGAAGTGCCGAGATCACGATCCAGTCGCTGGCGTGCTCGAGCTCGAACGCGCGGCGATCCTTCACATGAGATTCGCCGTGAGCAAGCACAGTCGCAAAAATCGCCTCCCACGCATCGGGCTCCCAATCCTTTAGCGTCTCGCTGGCGCAACGCTTCTCGAAGCTGGTGAACAGTTCAGGGAAGGTGTGCGCCACGGCAGCCCAAGCGCAATCCTCCTCGTAGAACCCGTCGTCCGCCCGGAGCAGCGGATGGACCGCGCGGTTTCGGTCGGCCGAGAGCCTGAAGCCGCCGTGGCTTGCAGTGGAGTGGAATTCGATCCCCTCGGCATAGGTTGTCGAGTGCTGGGCCGAACCCCATGGCGTATGCACATGGGGGGCGGTATTCCGACGTCCGAGCGCCTGTATTTCGCGCTGATGTTCGGCCTGTTCGAGGACGTGTGCACTAAAAGCCGCCTCATCGGCGAGTTCGCCGCAATGACCGTAGAAGTCTCCCCGTCGCCACTCGGGAAGCGGACGTCCAATCTTCCAGCCGGTGGCCAGATAATGCCGCCCGGCCTGACCTGGCAGCATGGCAAAGGCGTGATCGCCGACGCGGGCGACGGGGAACCCTTCGCAGGACAGACCAAAGAAAACCCCCGGAAATCCGGGGGTGCAGTCGGGCATGTTCGTGTTGGGAAGATCGATCATGCGGCAGCCCTCCCTTCCACAACATCGGCGGCGATCTCATCCGCCGTGACGTCCTCGAGAACGGCGAACGGATAGCCATGGGTGGTCAGCCATTCCTCGGCAGCCTGCCGGCTCGCCGCGAGATGGACGAGCTCGGCGCTGTCGCCAGGGCGGTCGAAGACACGGTAACTGCCGACCGCCGGACGTTCGACGATGGTGAACATCAGGCTGGTTTCCAGCGAAAATGTGCGGTGGACGCGGATCGCAATAACACCGCCGCTGCCATAGTCGCCTTCGTGGAGCGTGAAGCTGGGCGGCAGGCTGATGTTGCCGGCGCCGCGCTCGTCCTGCTTGCGTATCAGCCGGCCTCTGCTGTTGTTGGTCTTCCACGCGGAGAGCTTTTTGCGATGGCGCTCCGGCGGGCGCGGCTGGCCGTTGGACCACGCCAGAACGGTGCCGATCGGCGCCAGGAATGCGAGATGTGCGGACATGTTGATCTCCTTGATCTTTAGAGTTGGAAACGAAGCCGCCGCCAGTGGAAATCACCGGCGGCGCACAATCATTCGGAAGGAGAAGGAGGGACGCGGCTACTCCGCGGCGATCCCGTAAGCATCCTGCTCTTCGTCAGGATCGACGGCTTCGGGAGCATCGTCGGCGCTGTCTGGAAGGTCGGCCTCGTCTTCGGGGGTGGCGAGGCCCTCTTCTCTATCAAGGTCGGACTCATCGACGTCTGCTTCTTCCGCGCTGTCGTCGGCATCGAGAACCTCGCCACTCTTGATGAGATCCACGATGTCCTGCGGATCGGGCGCGAAGAGTGCGGTCGTGTGAACGAAGCGCTCTTGCCTGAAATGATCAACGAGAGCCGCACGAGTCTCCCGCACCTTCTGGCGCGCAAGCACGTTCGCCTCCTTCGCCGCTGCTTCCATCGCCTGGCGAGACAGGCACAGCAGAAAGTCCTCCGCGCCCATGTTCGGCAGGAAGTTGTCGGCGCCGATCGCGTGACCTGCGATCCTGGAGATCACCCCGCTGTTGGACATACCCCGCCGGCACGACAGCACATCGATCAGCATCGAACGCGCGGCCACGCGCAGTGTCTCCACGTCGAAGGCGAGCCTGCCGTCTTCGCCGATCAGCCGGGCGGCGTGGCGCTTGAAGCGCTTCGACCCGAACACGGTATCGGTCGCGCCGGAATCCACGCGGACGTTCAGGCCGGCGAATGCAAGCACGAGCAGGGCCATCAGCATGTCGTCCTCGATCGGGGCGCGTCCAAGCGCCTCATGCAGGGCGTCGGTGCGGAAGTCGCCGATCATGTCCTGCCCCTTCTGGGTCACATCCGGGCGCGGCTTTGGCGTGTCGACGATTGCATCATCGGCTTCGGCTAGACCGCCCGCGGTCGCCGCGCCGCCTTTGCCCTTCTTCTTGTCCTCGGGCATGCGGAAGGCGACCGACTGCACCTTGCCGTCACGGTCGAGATACATGGCGACGTGGTCGGATTTCGAAGGCTTGCCGTAGACGCGTTCCGCCTTTTTGGGCAGCTCCGGCTGGCCCCAGTTGTTGACCTCGACGATCGACCCCTGCTTCGGAAGCGTCGTCGTCATCCATTCCTGCTGGGCGCCGAGAAACGCTTCCACGTTAGTGGTGTATCGGCTGTCCTGGTCAGCTGGTGCAAACAGATCCTCGACCCATTCGATTCCGTAGGCGCTGGCAAGATCGTCGCCGAAGCTCGCATCCTTGGCAAACATGCGCGTCTTTGAAAGAGACCGGGAGATGTTGTACCAGTCCGCCCGCTCGGTCTTCTTGGCCTTGTTCGCCTTCCACACCTCCCTCTGCTCGTCGAGCGAAGCGGCCGCGATGGTGCGCAGCTGCTGCTCGTTGGGGATATCGCCGAGCGCCATATGGTCGAGCATGGCCGGCAGCACGTTGGCCAGAAGCCGAAGCTTCCTGATTTGCCGGACCGGCAGGGCGAGCGCGATACCGATCGCTTCCTCGGTCCAGCCGAGAGCGACGAGACGTTCGATGCCACGCCATTGGTCGACGGCGCCAAGAGGCTCTCTCGCGATATTTTCGACCATTGAGCGCATGGCGCCATTGTCGTTGGCAGCCTCGCGGACGATCACCTCGATTTCCTCAAGGCCAGCGGCGATGGCCTGCCGGACACGGCGATGGCCTGCTTGGATGATATAGCCGTTGCCGCCATCGGTTTCGGGTGAGACCACTGGAGGTTGGATAATGCCGACAGCCTTCACCGTAGCCAGCAGCAGTGCATCGGCTTGTGGGGACGATTTCGAGCGGCGCGCATCGTCGGGATTGTCCTTCAGCCCGCGGGGGTCGAGTTTAAGGATTTGCATGAGATTGGCTCCTTCGGGGATTGCTGAGCCGGCGCCTTGCCAGCCCCTTTTTCGTCTTCAGTTCTTTCCGAAGACACTTCCCAGACCGCGGAGCGGACGGGCCGGTGCAACTGCGGCTGAGCATCCCTGCCCGGCTGGTCAAGCAGGGCTGACAGCCCTGCGCAGGGCGACGGGCCGGGATCGCGAGTGGCGCGGTTGAGCGCAAGCGTCAGCGGCCTGCCCGATCTGCGAGCAAGCTTCCCCCTTTCCCTATTTTCTCATTTCAGGAGAGCGATTATATAAATTCAAAATAATCGGTCGCGATTTGCGAAGACCGGATACAGAAAATCGACCTGAGATATGCGGTAGGCGCTTTGAGCCTTCTGCGGGTGCTGGTGTTTTTACGCGATGTTCACGACCAGTTTGCCGAAGTGTCCTGCATCACGAAGTGCATTATAGGCAGCTTCGGCTTCGGCGAACGGGAAGACCTGATCGACTTGCGGCTTGATGCCGGTTCTCACCAAGGCGGCGAGTGTCGCGACCGGACCGACATAGATCCCTTGCAGCGTGATCCTCTTTTCCAGAATCGCCCCTGTATCGATATGACCGTCAAAGCCGGTCAGCACGCCCATGAGTGAAATACGCCCATCGAACCGGGTGGCCTTGAGCGTTTGACTGAGCGTCGCGGGGCCTGCCACATCCACCGCCAGGTCAGCACCGACACCGTCCGTCAGACGCAGCACTTCGTCCTCCCAGGCCGTTGTGCGGCGATAGTTGATCATTTCATCCGCCCCGAGCGCGCGGGCACGCTCAAGCTTTTCGTCGGAACTGGAGGTGATGATGACACGGGCGCCCGCCAGTTTTGCGAGTTGAAGGGCGAAGATCGAAACGCCACCAGTTCCGAGCAGGAGGACCGTTTCACCTGGCTGCAAGGGCCGACGCTCGAACAGGGCCGAAAATGCGGTCACCCCGGCGCATGGTAAGGTCGCGGCCTCCTCGAACGTCATGGCATCGGGAATGCGCACGATACTGTTCGATGGAACAACGATACGTTCCGTCAGCACGCCGTCCATCGTCTGGCCGCCGAGACTTGTGGCCTTCTTCGCGGGGGTGATCGGGCCTTCCACCCATCCGGGCATGAAGCCGATTACGACGCGATCGCCGACCTTCCAGTCTTCCACGCCTTCGCCAACAGCTGCTACGACGCCCGCGCCGTCCGAGAGCGGAACAACGTCCTTGAAGTTCCTGGCAATAACCAGGTCCCGGTAGTTCAGCGAAGCAGATCGCACGTCTACGGCAACCTCGCCTTTTTCGGGCTGGCGCACGTCGCCTTGCGTGAGCTTGAGACGGCGGGTTTCGTTTCCGGTCAGAATGTATCGGTGCATGTGAGATATCTCCTTTTGAGAGATCCACCATAGGGATACAAGTCATATCTATGAAGTACACACAAATTACGCATGTAGTATCATGAATGATAGTATCCCCATTAAGCGCACACGCCGCCGCGCCGACAAGACGGGGTGCGCGGTCGAGGCAACCCTGTCGGTCATCGGCGGCATCTGGAAGCCGGTTATCCTGTTTCACCTCCTGGAAGGAAAGCTGCGCTTCAATGCGCTTTGTCGCCTCGTACCGGCCGCTACCCCCCGCATGATGACCTTACAATTGCGCGAGCTGGAAGCGGATGGGGTCATCAACCGGATTGTTTACCCGGAGGTGCCGCCGAAGGTGGAATATGAACTCACCGCGTCGGGCATTTCCCTTGCTCCCGTCCTGATAGCGATGCGGGATTGGGGAGAGCGACTTCAAAGAAACGAGGAAAACGCATAGGGCGATCAAGGTCGGACTGTCGCGAGACTTTCACTTGCGCGATAGAAACTCCCATGAAAATTCAACGCCGGCGATTTTGTCTCACTGTTAAAATTTTACGCCGCCATTGGCGGTGCCGCGCCCTCAACATCCGCGGCCAGTGAAGCCTCCACCTCCGCAAGCTGCAAGCGTTTCTCGGCCAGCTCGCCGGCGAAGGCAAAGTCGCCGCCATCGTCGCGCGTCTGGTATGACGCGAGCCTGCGGCGGGCGTCAGCAAGGCGCTGGCGATTGCGCTCGCGTTCACCCTCGAAATCATCAAGCGCGTGCTCGAGGCGGGAGACGGCACCGAGCGGCGTGACCGTCACGGGCAGATCGATCTCGAAATCCGCGCCGGTGCGCATCAGCATGGTGGTGTAGCGATAATTGTCATGGCCGAAGCGTTCGCCGCGATATTCCAAATCGAAGCCGCCGATCGACGCGATCACCGTCTCGTCGTCCTGCTGGAGTTGTACCTGGGTCAGGATCTCCTTCATCAAGGCACGACCGGCCTCCTTGCGCTCGGCATAGACCTTGCCCA
Organism: Agrobacterium sp. 22-3639C2; assembly: GCF_053522105.1. NCBI lineage: Bacteria > Pseudomonadati > Pseudomonadota > Alphaproteobacteria > Hyphomicrobiales > Rhizobiaceae > Agrobacterium > Agrobacterium sp. 22-3639C2. Next base: position 10,548 of record NZ_JBNWDB010000008.1, read on the forward strand.
TGACCGTCATCGAGAAGGCGGCGCCAGCGGTCGAAAGCAGACGCTCGATATCCTGGCCAACCTCTGCGATCCGCCGCGTGGCATACTCGATATCGCGTTCGGCGTCGCGAAGCTGGCGGCGAACGGCGTGCTGGTCGTCAATGTGTGCCGCGCGCAGGCGTTCCAGCCGCGCGATGTCGGCCTCCAACCCCGCCTTCTGCATCAGGCGCTGGTCGCCCGAGGCGATCGCCTTGGCCATGGCGAACTGGTTCGCCTGCCCCTCGCCGAGATCTTCGAGACGCCGGATGGAGGTATCACCGGAAAGGGCCGCCGCGATGAACCGGGCCTTGCGCTCATTATTCTGCCACATCGTGGCATCGAGGCTGCCTTCGGTGGCGTAGGCGAAGATATCGACCTCGTCATGCTGGTTACCCTGGCGCACGATGCGGCCCTCGCGCTGCTCGATCTGGGAAGGGAGCCAGGGCACGTCGAGATGATGGAGTGCCTTTAGCCGCAGTTGCGCATTGACGCCGGTCCCCATCGTCTCCGACGAGCCGATCAGGAACCGGACCCTGCCTGCCCGGACGTCGCCAAACAGCCGCTGCTTCGCCTCCGATTTCTTGAAGTCCTGCATGAAGGCGATCTCCGATGCCGGCACGCCTAAGCGGATCAGTTCGTCACGAATCCAGCGATAGGCGGAAAAGCCTCTGGTCTTCTCGACGCTGATGGTGCCCAGATCGGAAAAGATCATCTGCGCAGCACCTGGCAGTTCGAACGGCTTGCCATCATGGCGGAGATAGGTGCTGCCCTCGGTCGCCTTCCAGATATTGAAGGCATTCGAGATGAGACTGTTGAGCTTGTTGTCCGCCTCATTGTCATTGTCGGCATCCACGAGGCGCAGGTCGATCGCCGCATGCCGGCCATCGGTGATGACGGAAAGCAGGATGTCGTCGCCGGGTTCGGGCGGCCGGTCGCGCTCCTCGATCGCCTTGATGCGCTCGGCCAGCACCATCTGGTAGTGCTTGAACGCCTGTGTTGGCTTCGACGTGACGATCTGGCGCCTGCCGGTCGAGACCGCCGGCACCTTTACATACTCGCGCAAGTCCGCCGGCATCACGACATCCGCGAAGCTGCGGAACATCGCGATCAGTTCTGGCACGTTGACGAAGCTCGCGAAGCGGGAGACCGGCTTGTACTTGCCGGAAGGCTGAAGCTCCAGCTCGGTGGTGGTGTCGCCGAAGGTTGACGCCCAGGCGTCGAACTCGTGCAGGCCGCGCTCCATCAGCGCCGGGTGGCCCATCAACCGCTGGACAGAGAACATTTCGCCGAGCGTATTTGTGATCGGCGTGCCCGAAGCGAGGACAAGCGCCCGGCCGGGATTGATCGTCTCGATGAAACGGGATTTCACATAGAGATCCCAGGCCCGCTGCGAGCCGTTCGGATCGACGCCCTTCAACGTCGACATATTGGTTGCGAAGCTGAGCTTTCTGAACTCCTGCGCCTCGTCGACGATGATCTGGTCGACGCCGATCTCGGCGATGGTGAGGAGATCGTCCTTGCGGGTGGAAAGCGCTTCGAGCCGCTCCTGCAGCCCTTCCTTCAGGCGCTCGAGGCGCTTGCGAGAGACGCGGTCCTCATCCTCGACCTTTAGGAGTAGGGTTTCGTAGAGCTCCAGTTCGTCGTGGATCATCTGTTGTTCAAACACCGCCGGCACACCGATGAACCTGAAGGCGGAATGCGTGATGATGATCGCATCCCAGGTTGCCGTCGCCGCGCGCGACAGGAACCGGGCGCGCTTGTCCTTCGAAAAATTTGTCTCGTCCGCAACGAGGATGCGAGCCGTGGGATAGAGCGCCAGGAACTCGCGCGCGGCCTGCGCAAGGCAATGCCCCGGCACGACCTGCATCGCCTTGGCGACCAGGCCGAGACGCCGCTGCTCCATGATGCTTGCTGCCATCGTCATGGTCTTGCCGGCGCCGACGGCATGGGCGAGATAGGTCGAGCCGGCCGAGATGATCCTCCAGATCCCGCGTTTCTGATGCCCGTAGAGAACAAAGGCGCCTGAGGCGCCTGGAAGTTTGAGATGATCGCCGTTGAACTTTCGCGGCGCGATGTTGTTGAAGCGGTCGTTATAGACGCGTGCCAGCCGGTCGGTGCGATCGGGATCGGACCATATCCAGCGCTGGAAGGCCTGCTTGATCTTGTGAAGCTTTTCCTTGGCCGCTTCGGTATCGACGACGTTGAGAACCCGCTTTTCGCTGTCGCCGTCCCTGATCGTATCGAAGATCTGCGGCACCCGGCTGTTCAGGGCATCGGACAGCAGTTCGCCGGCATGGCGGCGGTCCGTTCCCCATTCGGATGTTCCGGCGGCGAGGTAGGAAAGCTGGCGGGCCTCGACGGTCCATGACGCCAGTTCGGGCATGTGATGGATCCGGATATCGGTTCCCATCGTCTCCTTGACGAAGGCGACGACATCTCCAGCCGGTATCCACGGAGCGCCGAGGCGCGCGGTGATGTCCGACGGGCGCAGATCGACCGGCTGGACGGCAGTGAGCGCCGAGACGTTGCGCTCATAGGCGGGCTCGAGCGCGGCCGCAGCTTCCGCGACCTTGAGCTTCTCGCGGACATGACCGGACAGATAGGCGTCGGCCATCTGCCAGGACCCGTCGGCGGGGTCGCGGAAGATCGCGCTGCCAAGCTCAGTGACGACGTCTTCGGGATTACGGTGCAGAAGTTCCGCGATATGGTCGAGATCGACGTGCCCACGTTCGTTGAGCACCACGGCGAGCGCATCCGCCGCACTGGTGATCACCGGCGGCGCGGGCGGCGAGATGACACGGTCGGTGAAGATCGGCCCGGGCCTTGCCGTATCGTTTTCGAGGTCATAGTCCTCGATCGAGGCGACCAGCCAGCAATCGGGATCGTCTGCGAACGGCTGGAGATTAGGCCGGCGATGGCTCTCGCGCGTCTCGCCTGTCTCCGGATCCTCGTTGATCGAGACCGTGGTGTGGTTGATCGGGCCGAAGTCGCGCACGAAGCTCGACCAGGCAATGCGCAGCTTGACCTGCAGATCCTTCCAGGGTTGGTCCAGCTCCTGGGCCTTCAGCACCTGACGTACCGCGTCACGGACCGGGATCAGCTTCCTGATGATCCGGACGTGCTTCTCCGGGATACCGTCCGCGCTGCGGCCCTTTCGGACCGTAATAGTGACCGGCTGGCCATCGATCACCTGCATGAGGCCTCGGGCGTTGTGGAAGAAGAAGCTGCCTTCGCGGACATGCTGGCCGGACGGAAGATCGGCAGGAATATCTTCGGTCGCGCCCTCAAGATCGAGATCGATCGCGGTGGGCTCGCCGTCATAGCGGCCTTCCGGAAGAAGATGGACGGCGGCCGACAGCGCCGCGGCGAGATCCTCGCTGTCACGCGGAAGGCATGTATAGGTCTCGCCGAAAGGACCGGCGGTCAACGCGTGGGTACCGAGCACGAATTCCGGATGCTGGGCGAACCACCTGTTGACACGTATGGCGCCCTCATCCTCCGTGGCGGGCCGGATTTCGTCCGTGTCGAGCCAAGAAAGATCGCCCTCGGGCTCGGCGACCTTGCGTTTACGGAAGAAGAGGATGTCCACGACGACGTCGGTTCCCGCGTCGGCCCGGAAGCTGCCTTCCGGCAGGCGGATGGCGGCAATCAGGTCCGCCGTCTTGGCAATATGCTCGCGCGCCGAGGAATCCGCCTTGTCCATCGTGCCGGAGCTGGTAACAAAGGCTGCGAAAGCCCCGGGCTTCAACAGGTCGATCGACCGGGCAATGAAATAGTCGTGCAATCGCAGCCCGAGCGAGCGATAGGCGCGGTCGGAACGGACGGTCCGGTCCGAGAAAGGCGGATTGCCGATGGCAAGGTCAAAGCTCGCCGGCAACTCCGTGCGCGCAAAATCTCCGGTGAGGATCCGCGCTCGCGGCTGCAAAAGCCGTACGATGCGTGCCGTTACGGGATCGAGCTCGACGCCGGTGACGTGCGACAGATCACGAAGCGCTTCCGGCATCAGCGCCGGAAACAGGCCCGTGCCGATCCCCGGCTCCAGCACCCGGCCGCCGCGCCATCCGAGACGCTGAAGGCCAGACCAGATCGCCCGGACGATGAACTCCGGGGTGAAATGGGCATACTGGGTGCAGCGGGCAAGCGAGGCATAGTCGGTCTCGCCGACCGCATCCTCGAGATCGGAACCGATGTCGTCCCAGCCCTTGCGGAATTCGAGCTCGCCGGGACGGCGGAAGACGCCGTTGGCAAGATCGGACGCGCCGAAGCCGGTGAAGCGGATCAGCATCTCCTGTTCCTCGCGCGTCGCAGGACGTTCGTCCGCCTCGATCTCGGCCGCGAGCCGGATCGCGGCAATATTGTCGCGCGCACGGTCCTTCCAGCTGCGGGCGAGACCACGGTCATCGGCGAGATGGAAGTTCAGACCACGGGCACGGCCCGCCGGGGACGACGGCCGCACGACCGCGGCGATCGGCAAGGCCGGCGCTGGAGTTGTAGGATCGGGATCATCGTCGGGCTCGAAGTTGCTGGCGAAGGCCGTCACGCCAAGGCCAAGGCCCGACGAAAGCCCGGTGTTGCCGAAAAGATCGATGGTGAAGGGATCGTCATGTGACATGCTGGAATCTCCTTGGGTGAAGGCGCGCGTCGCCACCCCCCTGGAAGGTTCCAGTCGGCTGACGACGTGCGGGGATGAAGAGAACTGGGTGGGCTGGACGGCCGCGGGACGGCGAGCGTCTGCGGATCGCTAGTCTCGCGCGATCACGGTGAGTTGCATCGAATCCCCGTGGAAGGCGATCCTCAGATGCGTGCAGGCGGGGCTGGCAGCGATTAGCTTCACGAGCATGGCACCGTCGAGAAACTCGATCCCGTCATCGCCGCCGAAATGCTGGCGCTTGTAGTGCCAGTAGTCGGGGTTCGACTTCGGATCGCACTCTTCGGCATAGACGACAAACGGACGTTGCCCCTCTGCGAGCTTGCCGTTGGACATGAGGTACACGCTCTCGTCGCCGACCAGCCAAAGACCGGGCTTCTCATCGCGGCCCGGAAACATGCCGTAGTGGGGATTGCGGAAGCCGCCATTGAGGTGCGCGTCTAGGCGTCCGCGCATCATGACGACGTGGATGTCCGTCACGGAAAAGGTGAACATCGCCGCCTCCCGTTACGCCGCGATCGCGTCAGGGAGGTAGCGCAGGTGCACCGGCAGCTTCGATGCGATCTGCGCATCCGTGAGGTCGTCGAGCAGCTTCAGGACGGTGCCCTGGCGTCCGCCGTAGAACAGCACGGTCCGCTTGCCGTGGTCGTGTTCCGGCCAGCGCTCGCCGGCATAGCCGCGATAGTCATCATGGGTGCTCGACCAGATGTGGTCCAGGCGTTCCTCGCGCGTCATTGCCCGAACGGGCCGGGTTTCGCGCTCGATGATCGCATCGCGCATCCGTTCGGGCGAACCCTTGCCAGCGAGGTCGCAATAGGCATGGAAATACCGCATCCGGTCGTCGATCTTCAGCGTGAAAAAGATGCTGGTGATGCTGTCGGTAAGGAACTCGCGCATGGCGAACATGTCGCCCCGCATGAACAGCGGTGGCAGGATCTCGAACATGTAATCGTGTTGCGCCTGGGCAACTTCGAACCATTCGCCTCGATAAAGTGCGCTGTCGTCACCCTCCCAACGGTTCGGGCGTTGCGCGTGGCGGTCGAACATGCGGAACATCTGCCGGCGATCGGCAATGCCTTCAAGGACTTTTCGGATCGGAGAGACAGTCATGGGCGGGCTCCTTTCAGCCTCGTCGGGAAAGACACGCGGCTCATCCTCGCGATGTCGCCATCCTCTTCAGCCCTTCCTGACCCCTCCTTGGCGCCGCCTCTCCGTCCGGACGGGTCAAGGGCCGCGCAGCGGGCGAAGCTTTACCCTTGACGCGGCTGGCGGGCATGCGGCAACCGGCGTTCCCCTTCCCCTTCCCCTTCCCCTTCCCCTCCTTCCTTCCCCTCCTTGCTATTTCATTCAGATGAAATCAGCTTACAGGCTGGTTCAATCGCTTGTCCTATCATACTTTGGGCTGATCAAACGGAATTGATTATCAGGTTGTAACCTGATAGATTGAGCGCAGCAATCAGCCTGTTGTCTGATGACGAGCGGCGGAGGAAAGATAAACGATGAAGGACGATGCAAGGAAACGAGCACGCAAGAGGCTTGACGAGCGTCTTTGCGGACTGCAGCCGGCGGAAGGCTTCAGGGCACCTCCGAAAGGATGGGTCCGGGCGTTGCGCGACGCGCTTGGCATGACGGGGTCGCAGCTCGGCTCGCGGATGGGAATCCGGCCCCAGACCGTCGAAGCGATCGAGAAGTCGGAGGCATCCGGAACGATCCAGCTCAACACCTTGCGGCGTGCGGCAGAGGCGCTCGACTGCACGCTGGTCTACGCATTGGTCCCGAATACGTCGCTCGAGGCCACCGTCGATGAGCGAGCGCGCAAGATCGCAATGCGCGAACTCCAGCGGGTCGCGCATACGATGCGTCTGGAGGCACAGGGAACGGACGATGGCGATCTCGAGGCCCGCGTCCAGACCTATATTCGCGACCAGCTTTCCGAGCGCGATCTCTGGTCAGAAAAATGACTGACCTTTTCCAGGAACCAGAGGACGCAACACCTCTCGAGCCGCAGGAGCGCGAGGGCCTGCTTCAAAGCTGGATCACCCACAGGCAGGATCTCAACGAGGCAGAACAGGAAAACATCGTCGAGGGCGCAGCCTGGGCTCGCGGACGACGGCGCATGCCGGTCGGCAGGATGCTGACCGAAGACTTCATGCGTACATTGCACCGACGCATGTTCGGCGAGGTCTGGCAATGGGCAGGCAGCTTCCGAACGACGGAGCGCAATATCGGCATCCAGGCCTACCGAATTCCGGTCGAACTCACGGCGCTGCTCGATGACGTTCGGTATTGGGTCGAGCATGAGACATTCGCGCCGGACGAGATCGCAATACGTTTCCACCATCGCCTGGTCGCCATCCATCCGTTTCCGAACGGCAACGGACGTCACGCGCGGCTGGCCGCCGATCTGCTCGTGGAAAAACTGGGCGCCGAGCCCTTCAGCTGGGGTAGCGGGAGCCTGGGCGACGTGGGAGATCTGCGCACGCGGTACGTCGCGGCACTGCAGGCCGCGGATAATCACGACATCGCGCCTCTCCTCGAATTCGCGCGCAGCTGAGCGCAAAGGTCCTCGTTCCAGTCTTCGTGGTGGGGACGAAGGCGCTCAAAGCCGCAGTCAGCGTCCCGGGTAATTGCTTCCAACCGATCAGCGTAGATATCGCCCTGCGCGTTATTGTCAGTGGCGGCGACCACCGACATACCCGTCCGCGCCGCCAACAAACGGATCGCCGCATCGGTGGCGGGAGCCCAGCCGCCGCCGGTACTGACATAGAGGCTATCGCGACGATTACTCTCCAGCGCGGCAAGGCTCATGGCGTCGATCGCAGCTTCCGTCACGCAAACGCGCGGCGCAAGGATCGCGCCGAACCTGAACAACACTTTCGCGCCTCCGGTCGAAAAGCCGCGCCATTCCGGCCCGCGTTCCTCCCAGCCGGTGACGGCGCCCTCGCTGTCACGGTGCGCGGCCCACATACTGCCGCGCGGACCTTCGCGCACGAGATCATGCCGGATCGCTGCGCGGATGGTTGCTTCAGGAACGCAGCGTTCTTCGCAGAGATAGCGCCAGGTCATCGAACCCGGCCACGGCTTGCGGCGCTTCGTCCATCGTTCTGAAACTCCGGCCGGCAGATCGATCTCGCGCGCAGCGTGGGTCCAGACCGGCTCCTTCGGGACGAAGTCGACCAGCGATGCGACATGGTCGAGGGCTTCGACAAAGGGCACTCGGTCGAGATGCTCGACAAGACCGAACACGTCACCCTTGGCATCGGACAGCGGATCGAACCAGCCCCTGCCCTCGTGAATCACGATGATTATGGCCCCGCCGCCGCGGAATTTGACCGCCCTGCGGGTGCTCTCCTTCAGGTCGATGGCAAACCCTGCCTGCTCCAGCACCGCGGCGCATTGCACGCGGTCCCGCAGTTTTTCCAGTTCGTTCTTTTCCATTTTTCTTCCCGACGCACCCTTGCGCCCGCCTTTCCTTCTGTTTCTTTTCCCCACACCTTGCGGGGCCTGCTCCGGACGCCGCGAAGAGCAAAGGAGGCAAGGGCGCGGCTGGCAAGATGACAATCTGCACCTTGCGCCGCCGCCGGGGTGCCAGCAGCGGCGCAGCTTCCCTTGCCGCCTGCGGCTCGCAAGCGGCACCAAAAAGGCGAGAAGGGTCTCAATGAGACCCGCCCGGAACGTATTCATGCACGATCTCCAGATCGTCTTCGTCGTCGAGTTCGTCGCTCGGCAGAACGCCGAACTCGTTACCGGACCTAAAGAGCGTGACCGGAACCATCAGGGTGCGGGAAAGCTGGAAGGCATGGTTCTGCGCAAGGGAAAGATCGGTGTTCATCTGAAGGCTCCATCTTTGGAGCGGGCCATTCCCGCTCGATGGCTCCCGTCAGTGTCCGGAACCGGTCGCGATCACCGCGAGGGCGTAGCCGAGCGGCGGCAGCTTGCTAGCCGACCCCGCAGCGGGTTGATCGTCGGAGATCCGGGGCCGGACCAGGAAGCCATCCATCAAGAGCGGTGGGACGTCTCCTATGGACCTCGTTCAACCGACAATGATCATGCGGGAGCAAACCTTATAGCGAATGCGGATCTCGCCGAGATCTGCTCTCCTCAGAGGCCGGTTTTGGTATCAATTCAGAGGCGCGGTAAGATTGAGCTGGTGAGAACAGCGTGCGCGCGTTGGGGTGTTGGTAACAGGGCCATCGCACGCACTGGTGTTCTTGGTCCCAGGACAGAGGAAGAAATTGGAACGCGTGATGAAAAGCGAGGACATTGCCGTACTGCCTCAACAGCTAAAGGGGCAGGAGCGAAAGCATGGGTTCGAACGCTTGCGTCTAGAGGCCCGGGGCGAGGACCCGTATTAGTCATGCATCACTCGCGCAGATCGCCATGACCTTAGTCTGAAATAATCGTCAGCTTTACCGTTCAGCAGGTCAGCCTCGATATCAAAGGCTGACTGCACAATTGAGTCCATTTCCTTTTCGCGATCTACTGTGAAATAGCGCTCCTCAAGTCTGCGCTGCTGTATTTCGATGGAATCCCGCCAGTAGCGGGTTCCCTTTACGTCAGTATGTGTCTCGACATATCTAGCCAAGGGACCGCCACGTTCCCGACCCATGTAGCCCGGGCAGGCGCAGCAAAACTCGTAGAGCTTATCGTCGCTCGTTGCGATCCAGACATCATGCTCGATGATCCCGAAGTTGAACTGCTCGCGCGAATTGTTCACGATATCTGCAGCAGCAATCAGCTTCAGGTCGTTGGCTCCATTCAAAGCGATGCGCTCCAGTACTTTGACGGGTGTCAAGCCTTTGCCGCCACCCTTTTTCAGTTTCACGAAGTTGTTTGTGATAGCTACTTTCCGCGTCCTGAGTTGGTCAGTTAAGCCATTTTCGGGGGCGAAGACATATCGAGCGATCGTCAGTTCCTTGAGACTGATGAGATCCAGTACCTCGGCGCAATAATCGATGTAGAGGGCGAATTTTTCCAGGCCATTCAACGCCTCTAATCGATGTATGACGTTCATAGCGAGCAGCGAAGCATATGAGCACGAGATTGCCTTCTGACGCTCCAGCGACAGCGCGCTAAAATGCTCAGGGTCCATCTTTGCACCAGCATACGGAACCTTTATCGAGTTTGGGTCCTCACGGAAATTTGGCAGATAGTCTGCAAGAAACCTGTCGAACGCTGCTTCAACGTCGCCTCGACGCGCTGGGGGCAGTTCTTGGTAAGCCGCTGCAGGCGAGATGAATACGCCATACCTGGAGGTTTTCTCGATGAGTCTCGCCAGTTCCAGAACACCAGCATTCTTAAGTTCCTGGTGTCGCTGGCCAGTCTTATAGGCGCTTTCGATTGCAATCAGGATATTGGTGTCGAACATAATATTGGTTTGTCGACCATTCCGATGGTTTTCTCGGATGGCATCCCTGTCGAGGTTGATAATTTCGGTTGAGTTCGACGACGATTTGAAAGCGCGTATCATGAGGTTCTCTGTTTTATGCTCTGCGTGAATTCTCGGTCCCGAAATCTGGGTCTTCTTGTCGATACCAAGCTTCCACTGGCCTCTCCTGTATAATAATCTGATGCTCTAAACTTAACCTCGGGCGCAGACAGCGATTTTGTTCTGGAAATTGCGCTCAAGCTTTATTTTGCTTTAAAATTGCTGCGAGCGGACTGACAACTCCCTGGGCGCCACCGCGCCTCAGGATGGGGAAAATCAATGGAAGTTCCGGCTTTTGATTTTCAGCGTATCAATGTGAAGATCGGGCGTGAAAATGTCGCGCGGGGCTACAACAGGCTTCGACTTGTCCCGCGTATCCGAACTTCCCGGCGATCCGTGGGCGAACTCATCACCCCTGCCGGCCGGCAGCTTGAACTCTTCATCGCGATCAGCCAGACCGGTCAGATCGCCTGACAGGTCGAACAGCTGCTGGGCGACAAGATGCACGACCTCCCCTTCCCGCTGGATCCGACCATTGATGGCCATCATCGAGGATCCGAGCACGACCCGCCGGCGTTTTTCAAACAGCGTCGGCCAGACAACGAGATTGGCCGGCCCGGTCTCGTCCTCAATGGTGATGAACATCACGCCATTGGCCGATCCGGGCTTTTGCCGCACCAGGACAAGTCCGGCGGTATAAACCCAACGCCCGTCCCGCGAATTCATCGCCTCGGCACAGGTGATGATGTTGCGCACTGATAAATCCTTGCGCAGGAAGGCGATTGGATGCTGCCGCAATGTCAGTCCGGTATGGCTGTAATCCTCGATGACGTTATGCCCGTCCGTCATCTGCCGAAGTGCCACCTCCGGCTCCTGCTGCTCGGCGATCGCAGCCATCTCCCGCTCGGCGGCGGCCGCAAATAGTGGCAAGGGTTGGTCGCGCAGCGCCTTGATCGCCCACAGCGCGTCGCGGCGCGCAAGCTTCAGGGACGGCAGAAAGGCATCGGCCTTGGCAAGCTGGACAAGCGCCTCCGATGGCACGCCGGTTCGACGCCACATGTCGTCGACCGAGACAAAGGCATTGTTCATGCGTGCCGCGACGACGCGCGCCGCATCAGCGACCGCCAGTCCTTTCACCTGCCGGAAACCGAGCCGGACAGCATGCCGATCGGAATTGCCGATCCGCTCCAGCGTACAGTCCCACCGCGACCGGTTGATGCAAACCGGCCGCACCTCGACGCCGTGGGCTCTCGCGTCGCCGACAATCTGCGCCGGCGCGTAAAAACCCATCGGCTGCGAATTGATGAGCGCCGCGCAAAAGGCTTCCGGATAATGGCATTTGATGTAGCTCGAGGCATAGGCGATCAGCGCGAACGAAGCCGCGTGGCTCTCCGGAAAACCATAGGAGCCAAAGCCTTCGAGCTGGGAGAAGGTCTTTTCGGCGAATTCCGGCGCGTAGCCGTTCCTCACCATGCCGGAGACGAGTTTGTCCTTGAACTGCGAGACGCCGCCGGTGAACTTGAAAGTCGCCATCGACTTGCGCAGCTGGTCGGCTTCGCCACCGGTAAAGCCGGCGCAGACCATCGCGACGCGCATCGCCGACTCCTGAAACAGCGGCACGCCGAGCGTCTTGCCGAGCACCGCTTCCAGCTCCGGCGTCGGATATTCGACTGCCTCCTTGCCTTCTCGCCGGCGCAGATAGGGATGCACCATGTCCCCCTGGATCGGACCGGGCCGGACAATTGCGACTTGTACCACAAGGTCGTAGAAGGTCCGGGGTTTCAACCGCGGCAGCATCGCCATCTGCGCGCGGCTTTCTATCTGGAACGTGCCGAGCGTATCGGCCTTGCGGATCATCGCATAGGTCGCAGAATCCTCCTGCTCGATTTTCGAGAGATTAAGATCGCGGTCCTTGTGCTCGCGGATCAGATCGAAGGCCTTGGCCATGCAGGTCAGCATTCCAAGCGCCAGGATGTCCACCTTCATGAATTTGAGGGCTTCGACGTCGTCCTTGTCCCACTCGATGATCTGGCGGTCCTTCATCGTCGCCGGTTCGATCGGCACGAGATCGTCGAGCCGATCATGAGTGAGGACAAAACCGCCGGGGTGTTGGCCGAGATGGCGCGGGGCGCCCATCAGTTGCTGTGCGAGCTTCAAAGTCAGCACAAGACGCCGGTCGTCTGGATTGAGATTGAGCTCGCGGACATTGCGATCGCAGACCTCTTCCGACCAGGACCACATGCCGGATGACAGCGCCTTGATCACGTCCTCCGGCAGGCCGAGCGCCTTGCCGACATCGCGGATCGCGCCGCGCGCCCGGTAGCGCGTCACGGTGGCGCAGAGCGCTGCCTTTTCTCTGGTATAGGTTCGATAGATCCACTGGATCACCTCCTCGCGCCGCTCGTGCTCGAAATCGACATCGATGTCCGGCGGCTCGTCGCGCTCCTGGGATACAAAACGCTCGAACAGAAGGTCGTTGGTCGAGGGATCGATGCTGGTAATGCCGAGGATGTAGCAGACGGCACTGTTGGCGGCGGAGCCCCTCCCCTGGCAGAGAATGCCTTGAGACCGAGCATAACGCACGATCGAAAAGACGGTCAGAAAATACGGGGCGTATTTCATGGTACGGATGAGATCGAGCTCGTGCCGCACGACCTTCAACACGTCGGGCGGTAGTCCCTCCGGATAGCGGTCGGGCACGCATTGCCAGACATAATGTTCCAGTGAGGCCTGAGCATCCTTGCCCGGCACGATCGCCTCCTCCGGATATTGGTAGGTGAGTTCCTCGAGCGAGAACGTGCAGCGACGGACGATCTCCATGGTTCGCGCGAGGGCTTGCCGGTATCGCGGAAACAACCGCTGCATTTCTTCGGGCGGCTTCAGGTAGCGATCGGCGTGGCGCTCGCGTTCGAAGCCGACTTCGTCGATCGTCGTGCGGGTTCGGATGCAGGTGACAATGTCCTGCAACTGCCGGCGGCCCGGCTCATGGAAGAGGACATCATTGGTGACGACCGGCCGCACCTTGAACCGCGCCGCAAGATTGGAAATCTCATGCAGGCGCAACTGGTCGTTCTGCCGACGGCGCAGACAAAGCGACACATAGGCGCGATCACCAAACACCTCGGCCATCTTGCGCAGCTGGATCCCGCAGGTGTCATCCGGTAGGTCCGGCACAAGAATGCCGATCATGCCGTCATTGTATGCGACGACGTCGTCCCAGTGCAGGATACAGTTGTTCTTGCCGCCGCGCGACTTGCCGAGCGTGATGAGGCGGGTCAGCCGGGAATAGGCAGCCCGGTCGGTCGGGTAGACCAGCACCGACATGCCGTCGGCCAGATCAAGCCGGCAACCGACAACGAGGCGTAAGCCGGTGGCGCGCGATGCTTCAAGCGCCCGGACGATTCCGGCAAGCGAATTGCGATCGACAACGCCGAGGACTTCGATGCCGAGAGCCTTCGCGGTCTCGAACAGTTCCTGCGCCGAGCTTGCACCGCGCAAGAACGAAAAATGGGTCGTGACCTGCAGCTCGGCATAGCTCATGCGAAGATCCCGTGCACGAACCAGCGGTGACTTCCGGTTTCAGGATCGATGCCATCACCGGAGCGAAACACCCAGAGGCGCTCGCCGGCCTCGTCTTCGATGACGAAATAGTCCCGCACCGCCTCCATCTCCGCGTCGCGCTGCCACCACTCGCCAAAGATCCGCTCGGGCCCGTCGGCCCGCTTGACCTTCCGCCGCTTGCCGCGCCAGGTGATCGAAACCGGCGGGCGGTCCGGTAGCAAGGCGATTGCCTCGATCAGCTCCGGACGGGCCAGCAGCCGGACCGGCCGGCGCCAATGGCTGACCCAGGTAACCTCGACCGGATCGGCAGCAGGACTGATGCGCTGGACGGAGCGCTCTGGAACGTCGGAGGCAACCGGTGCCACCCGATAGACGCGCTGCCCGCGGTTGCCGTAGATATCGATCAGCGGCGTCACGTCCTTCACTTCCTCCTCGACCAGCGAGGAGGATTTCTGGCGCTCCTCCAGGGGCTCAGCCATCACCGCGACCAGAGTGAGCTTTTCGATCCCGAAGCCCGGCTCGATCTTCTCCGTCCGGTCGCGAAACAGCTTCGTCAGCCAGGCGACGTCGCGCACCGGCTTCACGGTGCCAGCGCGGATCGCCTGCCGTGTGCCATCGACCTTGTCGACGATCAGGTCGGCGCGCCGGACACCAAGGCCGCGCCTTTGCAGCTCCTCGATCAGTTGCACGACCAGCCGGCCGACATATTTGTTGATGGTTTCGGCAGCACCGATCGGTTCGGCGAAGGCGCGGCTCACCTCGATCAGCTCGGCGGTGCGGATCGGATCGATCGGTTCGCAGGCGCGGCCAAACATCTGGTCCAGCCGCCGGCCAATCTCGGGGCCGAAACGAAGGGTCAGCGGCGCGCGCGGCGTGTTGGCCAATTCGCCGACGGTCTGGAAGCCAAGCGTGCGCAGATCGCTGATGACTTTCCCGGGAAGGCGCAGCAACGATATCGGCAGCTTCTCGACGGCGCGGACGGTCTCACCTGAAGGCACTATGACCGTTTCGCGGCTGATGGCACGGGCGCAGGCGTGTGCTGCACCCCAGGTGTCGGCGATCGCGACCCGGGGAGTGAGTTTCCTTGCTAGGAACTGATTGGCGATCTTCGTCACCATCGGCAGCTCTCCGCCCTGCAAGTGATCGGCACCCTCTGTGTCCATGACGATCCCATCGATCCCATCGACCGCGACGATCGGGGAATAAAGCGTCAGCGCCCAGAGGGTGATGCGTTCGAGCGCTGCGGCATCCATAGCAGGATCCGCATCGACCAGCATCAGGCCGCGAAACAGCGCCTGTGCTTTCGCAGCCGGCATGCCGACATGAACGCCGGCTTGTCTGGCGGCTGCGTCGGCCGCCGATACCCAGCGTTTCGAGCCGCTCCTGGCGATCACCGCGATCGCCTGTTCAGGCGGAATGGATGGATCGGCGCGACGAATGCGATCCGTCGGCAGATCCGGAAGATAGATCGAGACAACCCTTGTCATCGCACGCCCTCACGAGAAACTCAGCACATTCACCCGCTTTCACGCGCATCAATTCCAGCAACCATTGGGCCCTCCCCACACCCGGCACTGGCAAATCCTCCGATGGCATCACGCTCACCCGCCACCGCGTGGTCGACGCCGTCGGCTGCCCGAAATCATTGGCCTCTGTCTGCCGCCTCCAACGACGCACAGCCAATGCCATTGTCCCCGTGCGCTCGGCCGCCAGCTGCAGGCGGCGCGAGCTGACCATCGGCAGGCGAACGAGTTCACCGACGACGGCGCCGAGCCCACCAAAGGACAGCCCCTCCTCCATATTGGCGAGCACGTCTTCCTCCTTGTCGGACTCGACGAAGATTATCCGGTCGTGATGCAGTCCGACCTGCGCAAGCGCGGGGAAAAACAGATCTGGTCGCGTCAGACACCACACGATCGGCCCCTTCGTCCGTGCCGCTATGCCGGCTGCAAAAAGAGCAGCGGCCGCACCATCGACGGTGCCCGATCCACCACCGGCAAATTCGTGAAGCGCGCCATGAGCAAGGCCGCCGCCAGGCAGAACCCCATCCATCTCCGGCACGCCAAATGGCAACCAACCGGCTTTTTTCGCCGTGCTGGTTTCGAGCAATGCAATACGCTCCCGCAGATCGCAGATTACCCTTTCGCGGGCAGCAGTCATTGTTCACGGCTCCCTTCAAGGTCGTGTTGGCAGGGCGACTTCATGTCGTGCAAATGTCAATGTTCTGTTTTTGTTCCCATATGAGAAAGGAGTCAAGGCGGCAAAAACGTACGAGTATTGTTCCGAACATTAGAAGTTCGAGATTCTTCATGAGAATCAGGTGAATAGCTGCGACCAAGAAATTTCGCTGGCTTCTGCAGTCTTATCTCCTGATCGGTGAATAGCGGGGACAATATAGGGATAGTCACAGTATTATTAAGGTTTTTCTGATGAACTGGCCGGATGACGAGGCCTCCGAGATCAAAACCCCTCCTTCGCGACACCGAGCCGCCGATCCGCTCAAAGCCGCGCAGGAAGCGTAATCCAGCTCAACCACAGCTCCTCTTCGATCCCATACCTGATCGCGTCGAGCCGGCGCTGGCCCTATTGAAGGCTAAGCCTCCCACCGGAAACGAATGGAGTTGGGAGCTGAAATGGGATGGCTATCGCCTTGCGGTCCATATCGAGCCCCAGCGGATCCGGATCCTTACTCGCGGCGGCCACGAC
The DNA here is from genome assembly GCF_053522105.1 of Agrobacterium sp. 22-3639C2. Lineage (NCBI taxonomy): Bacteria > Pseudomonadati > Pseudomonadota > Alphaproteobacteria > Hyphomicrobiales > Rhizobiaceae > Agrobacterium > Agrobacterium sp. 22-3639C2. Next base: position 26,909 of record NZ_JBNWDB010000008.1, read on the forward strand.
TGGACACATCGGTTTCCGGCCATAGAGCAGGCCGCCCGAGCGCTGGGGCCGGCGACGATGATTATCGATGGGGAAGCCGTCGTGCTCGACGATGAGGGGCGGCCGGATTTCGGGCTGCTGCAGCAATCGCTGGGTGCATTCGGCAAACAAGCTGGCAGGCGCGCCTCCCACGCCGTTCTTTACGCTTTCGATCTTGTTTATCTGGATGGGCACGATCTGCGCGGTGTTGAATACCGTTCGCGCCGACACCTTCTCGAGGACACGATAAACGGCCCAACGAATGAAGCCAGCGCCATTCGGATATCAGAAACATTCGATGCCGAGCCAGCTGTCCTGCTTGAGCATGTCTGCCGCCTCGGCCTGGAAGGCATCGTCGGCAAGCGCCTCGATCAGCCCTATCGTTCGGGCCGGACCGGGGATTGGGTAAAAGTCAAATGCATCCAGAGCGAGGCTTTCTTCATCGTCGGCTATGAGAGGTCCGCATCGTACCCAGCCGGCTTCGGCTCGTTAGCGCTCGCCGCCTACCGCGATGGCGATCTCGTCCACGTCGGAAGCGTCGGCACGGGCTTCAAGGGAGCCGAGATCATCCGGTTGCGGAAGATACTGGACACGCTGCGATGGAAGCGAAAGCAGCCGCCCCTGCCCCATTCCGGAACTGCCGACATTGTCTGGGTCCAGCCTACCCTGATCGCCGAGATCGAGTTTCGCGCCTGGACATCGGACGGGAAACTCCGTCATCCGTCGTACAAGGGCCTGCGGGAACGGCAAGACAATGCCGACGTTTACCAGCTCGACTAGCGAAACAAGCGACATGCGCTAGAGTAGCCGTATTTGGTCGAGCGGAGGGGGTCGCATGTGTAATCTCTATCGGATGGAGGACAAGGACTGGGTTTCAAAATGGGCTCAGGACGCCGAGAGCCTCATCAACCTCATGCCAGCCTATCAAATGAACCCCGATCAGATGGGACCGATTGTCCGCAACACCGCTGATGGGAGGAAACAATTGGCACATGCGCGATGGGGTCTTCCCTCGCCGCGGTTCACCTTGGAAAAGGCCGCCAAAGCCAAGGCCGAAAAACTGAAAGCCAAAGGGAAGCCCGCCGATCTTGAAGAGCTCATCCGCATGGAGGCGGACCGCGGCACGACCAACGTCCGCAAGCTCACCTTCCCACACTGGAAACGATGGTTTGGTGTTGAGCACCGATGCCTCGTCCCGGTCACCAGCTTCGCCGAACCCGATCCCGCCAGCCAGCAATCCGGGGGGAACGTGCCGAACGCCTGGTTTGCACGGGACGAGGAAAAGTCGCTGATGTTCTTCGCCGGCATCCATGTCCCGCAATGGCAGAGCGTCCGCAAGGTGAAGGATGGGCCGACGACCGACGACCTCTATGGGTTTTTGACCACTGATCCCAACAATCTCGTGAAGCCTATCCATGAGAAGGCGATGCCTGTTCTTCTCCTGACCGAAGAGGAGACCGAGGTGTGGATGCAGGCGCCATGGGACGAAGCCAAAGATCTGGCACGGCCTTTGCCAGATGATGCGTTGATCATTTCGTCGCGCGAACCATACGGATCTTCGATCGTCTCGAAATCGGGCGACCCACTAGAGCACAAACTGCTGCTTTAGCTGGGCCGACCCATCGCTGAAGCAGACGGGGTGCCCTCGCAAGCACAAGAGCGGCTGAAGCGAAATTTTACACCCGCCGCCACGACTCTCAAACGCACCCGCGAAAGGCTGTCTGGCAGTACGTATCCGTCCGGTTCTCACACGTCGGACGTAGCGTTGTGACTGAGCGCCAATATCTTCTGTATTCCGCCGATTGGATTGGCCTGGTGGATGACCAGCATGACCGGATCGGTACCGACTTCGATCCGGTCGTGACCTCACTCCGACTTCTGACACACGGCCTCGACGTTGACCCCGTCCGGATCGATCACGAACGCCGCATAATAGGCTGGATGATAGTGGGGCCTGATGCCGGGCGCACCATTGTCACGGCCGCCTTGCGCCATCACCGCCGCGTAAAAGGCATCGACCGTTGCTCTACTTTCGGCTTCGAACGCGATGTGGATGCCCGTCCCGCGCGGACCATCCGGGACGGCATGGCGGCTGTCGCTGGACAGCCAGAAGAAAGGCTTTCGACCAGTTCCATAGCCTATGCCGTGATAGCCGCCGGTCTGTCCGGGCTTCACTTCCATCACGGTCGTAATGCCGAGCGGCTTGAGTGCAGCATCGTAAAATTGCCGTGCGCTTTCGATGTCCGGGGGGCTGATGCCCATATGGTCAATCATAACTATGCCCTCTATGGCTATGTTCTTCCTGGCTTGTATCAGGTCTGGCTGAAGATCGGGTTGCGTTATATCAAGGCGTCGAGGCGACGACGGCAATGCTTCGCTCCGCCCGCCGGACGTCGGCCGCGGCGCGATAATTGAGCCCCTAGTTCCACGGCAGCAGTTCGCCGAGTCGGTTTGCCGGATGGACGGTATCCAACAAAATCAAACGAATTTCTGACACCAACCGTCGCCCGCAGCCGGAGTCTCGTAGAGTTAGAATGATCGCGACGCATCTGGAAAAATTGAACGGAGAGTCAACGCGCCGCAGTCCAACATGGGGGCGGACTGCCCGATGGAGCAATCGGCGGTCCGCTTTTGATCATCGCCGGCCGGTTTACGGCCAAGGAAACCTTCCCTGTCGACTTGTTCACGGCCGTCAACACCGAAGCGTCGCTGGACGAGGTCCGGCATGCGAGCAGCCCATGGTGGGCCGGTTTCTCTCTGTCAATCCGGATGGCGGTGTATTGGATCAACCCAATAAACCTCTTCCGGCTTCTCTACAGGATCGACATCCGTGATGTTGACGACGACTGCCTCGTTGTCCGATCGCACCAGGACGCACTCGAGCACGTTGTCAGGATCGGCATTGATTTCCTGGTGCGGTACGTAAGGCGGCACGAAGATGAAGTCGCCTGGTCCCGCCTCCGCGACATATTCCAAATGATCCCCCCAGCGCATACGGGCCTTGCCACGGATCACGAAAATAACGCTTTCGAGCGCACCGTGGTGGTGGACCCCGGTCTTGGCGTTCGGCTCGATTGCGACGGTGCCTGCCCAGATTTTCTGTGCGCCGACGCGGGCATGATTGACGGCTGCCTGCCGGAACATGCCAGGCGTCTGGGCCGTGTTGGAATCGAGCTGGTCGCCCTTGATGACACGGATCCCGTTGTGCTTCCAATGGTCCGAGTGATGGTGGTCGTGGTGATGGTCGTCGCTCATGGTGCGGTCCTGCTCAGATGACGTTGAAGAAGTGCGTGCCGTCGCGATCGAGCTGCGCGACCAGTCCGTATTCCCAGTCGAGATAGGCCTGCATAGCCTCCACGGGGGCGTCCGTGCCTTCGTAGGGCCGACGATAGCGATCGATGCGGGGTGATGCGAGGTGGGACTCATCGGTTTCCAGGATTCGACCGGCAGCCTTCCAGGCAGCGTTGCCGCCCTCAAAAACGAGGACTGGAACATCGACCAGTTTCTTAAGGTCGACGGCGGCATAAATGGCGAGCGCGCTTGTGCCGCATGTGACGACGTAGGTTTTTGCGGGAGGCGCGCGCTTGATCGCTTCCGGGAGCTGGGAGCGTAGCGCGAACCACGCACCCGGGATGTGCCCCTTTAGGTAGTTCGCGCTGGTCGTGAAATCGAGCACGACGATATCGGAATTCGGATTGGAGATCGCGGAAGAAAGATCGCGGACGCAGATCGTCGGGGTCGGCTCGACTTCGGGCGATATGCTCTTGAAGGATCCTTGTTCGCTGATGGCATCACTCGGAGCCTGTTCTACGACATAGACTTCCCAACCCATCTGCGCGAGCCACGACGCTGCCATATTGGCACGCGTTGTCTCGTCGTCGCTTAGTACGATACGCGCACCACGGACAGGCGCGTAGTGATCAGTCTCCTGTACAAGCTGTCCGCCTGGCACGTGCATGAAGCCCGGCAGGTGGCCTTCGAGGTATTCTGGTTCGGTGCGGACGTCGATCAGATAAGTCGTTCGGTCCGGGGTTTGAAGGCTGCCGATGTCCGACAGAGCAATGCTCCGAACACCCGCGCGCGCGGCGACGGCTGCAGCGGATTTTTGCGCCTCCGAGCGGTCCCTGGCTTCGACGTCAGCGAAGCTCCTGCTCGCTCCATGTTCCAGTGTCTGACCTGCCAAAGTCCATCCAATTGTTCCGTTGCGAAGACCGACGACCTTGTTCGGTATCCCGGCATTGATGAGAGACTGCGTTCCGATGATGCTGCGTGTGCGGCCAGCACAGTTGACGATCACAAGGGTCTCGGGATCGGGAGCAAGGTCCCGTGCGCGCAGGACGAGTTCACCACCGGGAACGTTGATACCCTTTGGAATGCTCATCGTTTGATATTCGTCAAAACGGCGTGCATCGAAAACGACCGCGTTGGCTCCTTCATCTAGAAGCGCCTTTACCTTGGTCGCGTCCCAGAGCGGCGTGTGCCTTTTCGCTTCGACCAGTTCACCGAATGACTTGCTCGGCACGTTGACGTCAATGAACAGTTCGCCGCCGTCGGCCTTCCACGCTTCCAATCCCCCTTCGAGGATATGGACATTCGTGTAGCCGAGCGATTTCAGTTTCTCGACGGCGATGGGAGCGAGGTCTCGTATGCCATCGTGACCATACAGAACGATCAGCGTATCGCGTTGTGGGATCCTGCGCCATGCATCCAGTTCAAGCCGGGCAATGGGAAAGTTGGCTGCCCAGAGGGGATGCCCTTGCGCGAAAGGATCTTCTTCGCGGACGTCGGCGAGAAGGATTTCCGAGCGGGCCAGAAGATGCTGCCGCACTTCGTCGTACCTGAGGCTGTGCTTCGTTGTCGGGGCTGACATATTTTCTCCTGCTATCGATCTCGTGAGCTATTCACGAGGTGATGGTCTGGTTGGCAGCTTCAAAGTCGACCAGCCTGCTCGGAGCTGCCGCCCCCTGAAACAGCGTTGCGGCTCTCGCTCCAAAAGCGCTGATGGGTGGTTCGAGAGCACCGAGAGTCGGCGCGTGACAGAGCCAGAGTTCTGCGCGCAACGAAAAGTCGCTGACCGTGATGATCTCCAGTTTGGTACGGTGGGGGCTCATCTCCAGAAGGGGCACGGGAACGAGTCCAAGTCCGAGACCTGCGGCAACCATCTCCAACTGCGTCTCTCGAGCAAAGGTGTCGAGATTGACTTTGAACGGAAGATTGAGCGCCGCATGCGCCCGCTGCAGTTCCGCCCGGAAACCGCATCCGTCGGGGTTCAGAATCCACCCGGATTTGTGAAGGGTGCCAAGGCGTTGGGCACGGTCTCCGCCCGATCCGAGCGGCCCCACGATCGCCATCTCGACCTGCGCCAGCGAAACGGCGGTCACTTTGTGCGGAAAGATTTTCCGTGTGGGCATCAATACGATCGCAGCATCGATCTGGCCGTCGACGAGCTTTTCAACAATCTGGTTCGCCCAGCCTGTGGTGGCACGTATAGACAGTTCCGGCCATCGCTCCCGTTGCAGATGGACTATGTCGGCAAGAATCACATCGCAGACCGCCTGGGTCAGTCCCAAGCGCGCACCACCCGTCAGGTTCGAGCGGGCACTCAACGTCAAGCGGAGCTTGTCGACTTCCTTGAGGATATTGAGGCACTGCTCGTGGACGCCGAGACCTACGGTGGTTGGAACGGGTGGCTTGACGCTTCTGTCGAGCAGGGTAACACCGAGGTCCTTCTCGAGGTTCTGGATGCGCTTCGAGATCGCCGACTGGGTCAACGAAAGAATAGCCGCCGCTTGGCTGAGCGACCTGGCTCCGACCACGGCGATGAAAGCTTCGATGTCGTCGAGGTTCATTTGCAATCGTCTCCGCTTGGTGCATTTCTGGAGTTCAGTACCCTGGAAAGAACCTTCTCCTCAATTGACGTGAACGCCTGCGAACTGCGCACACGAGGATGCGCAAGCTCGATATCCAGCTCGAGAACGATCTCGCCTTTCTCCATCAAGATGACGCGATCGCCAAGAGCAATGGCCTCCTCGACGTCGTGTGTGACGAGAAGGACAGTGAATCCGTGGCGCGCACGGATGCTTTCGATGAGGTTCTGCATTTCAAGTCTCGTCAGTGCATCCAGTGCGCCGAGCGGTTCGTCAAGCAGCAGGAGACGCGGCCGGTGTATAAGGGCACGGGCAAGGGCAACGCGCTGCCTCTGTCCACCTGATAATTGGGACGGCCATTTGTCAGCGTGTTCGGAAAGACCAACCTCGGCAAGCGCCTTGCGTGCGCGGTTCTGCCATGGATTGGGCAGGCCGATCCCGATGTTTTGGAGAACGGTTCTCCAGGGCAAGAGGCGCGCGTCCTGGAACATCATCCGCACCTCACCGGAGATTTCGGACAGGGGATTTCCGTCGATCTGGATTGTCCCGCCATCGATAGTTTCGAGGTCCGCGATCAGCCGCAGTAGAGTGGACTTCCCACAGCCCGAGCGGCCGACAATCGAAAGAAACTGACCGGCGGGTACGTTGAGCGAAAGGCCCTTGAGAACCTCCGTCCCGTCAAAGCCCTTCCACAGGCCGAGGATGTCCAGCGCGGCTCCGCCCGCGGAGGTGTTGCTTAACGAAACCTCTTTTGCCACGTTCGGCCGCGTCGATTTCAAGGAGACTAAAGTCACCAGAGACCTCTCTTACTTCTGATAGGATGGATGCCAGCGTAGCCAACGGTTCTCCGCGAGCCGCGCCAGCCAGTCTGTCAGCTTGCCGAGAAGCGCGTACAGGATGATCGAGAGCACCACGACATCGGCCTGAAGGAATTCGCGCGCGTTCGTAGCGAGAAGGCCGATACCCGAACTCGCTGCGATCGTCTCGGCGACGATCAGCACGATCCAGGCCACCCCGAGCGCGTACCGCACACCAACGAGAATAGACGACATGGCTCCAGGCAGTATGATGTCACGTAGAAGACCGGTTCGTGTCAGTCCGTAGTTCCGCCCCATCTCGATCAGACCCTGATCGACTGATTTGATGCCGTGGAAGGTGTTGAGGTAGATCGGAAACATGGTGGCGAACGCTACGAGGAAAATCTTGGCTTCCTCGCCGATTCCGAACCACATGATGACGAGCGGCACCATGGCGAGCGATGGAATGTTGCGGAGCATCTGAAGCGAGCTGTCGAAGAGCGTTTCCCCGGTTCGCCAAAGGCCGTTCACAAAACCGAAGAACAGCCCCAGAGCCGCACCTATACCGAAGCCGACGGCCGCTCGCCAAAAACTGGCTGCCATATGCTGCACAAGCTCGCCGCTTGCCGCCAGAGACCAGGCGGCCTCCAGGACGGCGAGCGGCGAGGGTAGAATGCCTTGGGAGAGCAGTCCTCCCGATGAGGCGATCTGCCAGAGAATGACGACGATTACAGGAAACGCCCACGGAGCAAATGCCTGGGCCAGATACCGTCCTGCTGTGATTGGAGTCTTCGCGCTGGTCGTCATCATCGTCAGCCTCTGCGTTCGTCAGTCCGTCTGCTTGGGAGAGAAGGAGTCGTCCAACAGGTCGCTGGCGTTCAGCTTCTTGTCGATGATCCCGGCTCCATAATAGAGATCGATCGTGCTTTGCTGGAGCTTCTCGACGTCTGCGTTGATCAGCTGGGGAGCGTGCCTTTCGCGGGTCTGCTTGCCGAGCGCCACGTCATCGGGAATTTTGACGAGCTGGGCGATAATCTTCGAGTATTCCCGCGGATGCTCGAGCCCCCAGGCGCGAGCCTTGGCGCTGCGGGCGACGAAGTCCTTGAGGATATCGCGCTTGCCTTCGATAGCAGCCTCGGAGGCGATGAAATAGGAAAGGCTGGGGTAGTTCTTGCCATCGACGATGATGCGAGCCCCGGACTTGAGCGTCGTGAAGGAGATGTAGGGTTCCCAGAGCGAGACGGCATCGACCGATCCGTTCGTCAAGGCGAGCGTCGCCTCCGCAGGCGGCAGGAAGACCGGCGTGATGGCGTCTTCCTTGAGACCAGCCTCTTTGAGCGACTGAAGGATAAGGGCGTGGCCCGCCGAACCCTTCACGAAAGCGACCTTCTTGCCGACGAGATCCTTGATGCCCTGATAAGGTGCGTCGTTCTTTACGATGATGGCGTTTCCTTCGTACTTTGTGGCGAAGATGGCCTTTGCCTTGACACCACGCGCAGCGGCAAAGGTCAGTGGCGCGTCGCCGACCGAACCAGCGTCAAGAGCTCCGGCAGCGAGAGCTTCGAGCAGAGGGGCGGCGTTGGCGAATTCGCTCCACTCGACTTGATAGGGGACGTCCTTAAGCACGCCGGAAGCGTCCATGACAGCGCGCGCGTTGCCGCGCTGGTCGCCAACGCGAAGAACCTCCTGGGCGGAGGCGACAGTCGCGGCGACGGAGATCGCCACTGACAGTGCGAGGCGAATGATTGACTTGGTCTTCATCACAATACTCCTTGATGCGAGGTCAGAGCGCAGCGCGCCGCTTCTCGGTTGTCTCGCGTGTTTCGAATTGATTGGCTGGCCGTTCGAGACCCAGGGTCTCGCGCAGGGTGGTTCCCGGATACTCCCGACGGAAAAGTCCGCGCTCCTGGAGAACCGGGACGACGCCTTCGAGGAAGAGGTCCTCGTCGCGACGGATGTAGGGAGGCAGGATGACGAAGCCGTCACACGCACGCTGGGAGTACCAATGGGCCAACTGACTGGCGACTTCCTCCGGCGTACCGACGGGCGCGAAGAATGACAGGCTTTCCGCATACCATTTTCCGACCTCGGCAACTGTCATTTTCTGTTCAATGGCGCGCTTGATGACGTACTGGAAGCGGCCGACGCTGCCGGTGATCTTGTCGGTGATATCGGGGAAGGGTGCATTCTGGGGGAACTGGGCGAGGTCGAAGTTCATGCTCGCCGACATGAAGCTGAGGCCTGCCTCGGGCAGAATGAGTTCCTTGAGCTCTCGTTCCTTGTCCAGTGCTTCCTTACGGGTGCGGCCGACCACGGGGACGATGCCGGGGAGGACCTTTACGGCGTTCTCCGAGCGGCCGCCTTCGACTACCTTTTCCTTGAAGTTCTTGTAGAAGCTTCGTGCGCGCTCCAGTTCAGCATGGACGACGAAGATCACCTCGGCATTCTGCGCCGCGATCCCCTGGAACCGGTCCGAAACGCCAGCCTGAATGAGGACCGGACGACCCTGCGGTGGGCGGGGTACGTTGATAGGGCCGCGGATTTTGAAGAAGTCGCCTTCATGGTCAATGTAATGGAATTTGGTGGGATCCGCGAAGACGCCGGACTTCTTGTCGAGGACGAGCGCATCGGCTTCCCAGCTATCCCATAGCTTGCCCATGACGTCCGCAAATTCGATGGCGCGGAGGTAGCGCTCCTCGTGTCCGAAATGTTGCTCCCGGCCGAAATTGCGCGCCTCGCCATCGCTGACGGAGGTGACGAGGTTCCAGGCGGCGCGACCGCCGCTGATATGGTCGATGTTCGCCAACATACGGGCGGCGGCATAAGGCGAGGCATATGATGATGAGATCGTGCCGCCTATGCCGATATGATCGGTGACGGCTCCGAGCGCCGCCAGTGTGGTCAACGGCTCGGGCCTGGTGACGAGACGATACTTCACAGTGTCGGCAAAGTGCTGGCCATAGTTGTCGTCGATCGAAAGCTTGTCGGCGACGAAAAGCATGTCCAGCTTCGCGGCTTCTGCGCGGCGGGCGACGGTCTTGTAGAGCGCCCAGTCGACGCCGCCTGAGGTGGCCGACTCCGGGAGCCGCCAACCGCCGAGATGTGTGCCGGCCTCGAGATAAAGAGCGAGATGCATCCGTACGCCTTCCTGAGATAATCATTCTCAGAAAGACTATTTATATAAAATCTACCGTCAATATAGAAATAATGGAATAATGCTTGGTATCGAAAGAAAGCCTCAGGGGTCTAATTGTCTGAGGTTTGCGGAAACAGTTTCCTCGTAGGCAACAGTTTTCGCGAATAGCTGCCTACCACGATGACGTCGAAATTGTCGCACGCGTGTCCTGATCTGTTGGGGAAAGCCACACATCCCTCCTTCAAGGCGGTGGGGCGGGAACCCGCCAATATGAGCTGCCGAGTCGGATGACTGACTGGGAGGCCCCCTCGTCTGGCACGTACACGGTCCAATGCCCCACGCGGGAGGGTTTAAGTCTCAATCAGAATTTCGGGCGCCACCTCTGGAAGGATGGGGGTGCTGATCGGGGTGTAGAGATCGACATCAGCCGCAGTTCGCAACGTTGCGACAAGTGCATAACGAACTGCTGTATCACCCCTTCTCTGACCCGTATTCTCCCGCCACCATCCGCCAGTCGGATAGATGGCGATAGCGTCACGCTGGGAGAGCTCGACGGCGTTTCCCTCCCAGATATCCCCATGCAGCGATCCTCGATTGCGAAGAACGGGACCAAGCGTCCAGCCTGTGTCTCCCGCCGCCCTTGCCGGCGGCCTTGCCCCGGCCGCGGCATTGATGCGACGCAAGAAGACATCGGGGCGCTCGTCGCCCGGTTTCAACGCAAACCGCAATCCATGCGAAGCGTAGCTGTGACGGCGTGTTTGGCCACGCTCCCCAGGATTGGGCTCAATGAAATAGCTGAGCGTGATCCGCAACTGGACCTGGGTTTCTCCAAGAGCCTCGAGCTCCTCCGTCGGCCAGGGAAGCGCGTGCAGGACCATGTCCTTGGTCTCGATCCTGCTGCCCACGGTCTTGAATGGTTGCATCTCGTTCTCAATGACCATGGTGACATCGTTATCGAGACTTCCAAGGGCGCGCACCAGTGATGGAACCCCGAAACCGTAACGCCGCATCAAGGCATTCTTGTTGATCCCGCCAAGATGGGCTTTCATCGTCGGTGTCCATTCCGCCGAATGGACGATCAGCGCCCTGACCGTCTCGGACCACAGATCAGGACGCTGCCCCAGGATCTGCGCGCCCATCCTTGCCGCGAGCGCAGTTGCTGCACTGGTCTCGCCGGTCGTCGTGAACGCCCGGTTCTCAGGCGTCCGATAGGTCGTCAGCAGCGCGAGATCGTCAAGGTGATCACCAATGAGCGTCGCCGGATCTACGCCCAGATTGCCACCCTCGAAGACGACATCGGGTTTGAGGGGCCAATCGTAGTTCCAAGTGACGGAGGTGCGGCTACGTGGCATAAGATCGCCGACCTGGGCCATGACACCCCACCCGTTGAAGACAGGGTCGGTGATTGTCGTCTTCTCGGTAAATGCTCCGACCGTCAGCACATTCCACGCCTGAGCAGGGCTTTCGATCGGCATGATATCGTTGCGGACGAGATAATCGTTCTGATGGATATCCTCACGAATATTGCCGGCGGAAACCGCAATCAGGCGCGGCGCATTGTCGGCGCCATAGGCAAGTGCGTCGAGAGCCGCAGACCATGACGACGGACGGCCGCGCCAGTGATCGCCGTCACTGGTCAGGGCAAGGCAGATCGCGCGAGGCCGGTTCGGCGCAACGATCTCGGCACGGGCGATTGATTGGGCGGTGATGGCGCCGAAGAGATCGGGGTCATTCGCGCCATGGTCGGGCAGAATCTTTACCGACTCCAGTCGGTGCGTCAGGATGATCTGCCCGGCTCCGGCGAGAACATCGGTCAGGTCACCGTATAGGGCGACGCCGGAAAGCTGGGTGCCATGTCCGCCGTGCCCCTGATTACTGGTGTCTTCGACGTTCCAGCCGGGATCGAATGCCTGCTGATCCACTGCTGCGAGCGCCGGGAGGATCAAAGGGTGACGTCGGGTAGAGCCTGAATCGAGAAGGCAGACGGCGGGACGGTCACCATCGGGGGCCACAATGCGGCCCGCCGTCTCCGCAGCCCAGGCGCGTTGCTCGGCGCCGTCCATCTCCATAAAGAAGGCCGGTGTATCGCGGGCGGTTCGTAGCTCTGCGATCGTGTCGGTGTGCGCAATGATCCGCCCGAGGGTTTCGGCGCTCGCGTGGACGATCAACACCTCGCGCTCCGGAAACTGAAGGGCATGTTCACGCACCGGAAGCTCCAGTCGCTCAGCCGCCGTCGCAAAGGTATCTCTGGTCCCGAGACGCAGCCAGACCTCCCACCAGATGGCCGTACCGGGCACCGGAAAGAACGCCTCGTCATCCGTATAGAGGGATCTGGCCACCGCAAGACGCGCGGTCTCAAGTGAGGCCACGAGCACTTCATTCTTGGGTCCGTTGTTTCTTTCGACGATCTCACCGTCCACCTCGACCCGTTGGATCCGGTCCTGGTCGCGATATTCGGCCACCTTCTTGAGGTAATAGTCGCGCTGGCGCTCGGGGACGAAGACGGTGGCGGCAATCGCGTTCCCTCCCTCCCCTATCGGGCGAACGCTAACAAGTTCGATCGGAAACCTGCCCTGGCGGTTTTCGAGCTTATCGACGATCTCGCTCTGGGATGAAGGGAGTTCGAACTCAAGATAGAAACCTGGCGTTCCACCCGCAAGGTCGGGCTCGCGGGCTCTCAATTGCGCTTCCGCGTCTGCCACTGCCCGGGTAAGGGCTTCTGTCAGCTTTACAGCATGCTGAGCCCTATCGCGCACCGGCACGGTTGTGCCGCCACCTCCGCCTCTGGCGGTGTAGTCCTGGATGTTCCCGTGACCGGGCAAATAAACGTGTGGGAGTGGACGCGGTGGTTCTTCTGCCATCGATTATTGCGACGCCGCTCCTTTGCGTTCGGCTATCGCGAGGGACAGATCGTTCTGGGTGATGCGGTCCCGGTCGGACAGGACGACGAGTTTCGCGGCGTCGGCCGCAGCGCGAGCAATCTCGGCCTGGCTCAAACCGGCAGCATCTGTAACCGCTTTTGTCCAGTTGATATCCCGGGTGTCGAAGCTGGAAAGGCGCGCTTGCAAAATGCCGGTCGCGACTTCAACGCTCGGCAATGCATACTCGATGACGTCATCGAACCGCCGAAAGAGCGCTGGATCGAGCAATTCCGGGTGATTAGTCGCCGCCACCACCAGACCGTCACTCTCATCCTCCTCGAGGAATTGAAGGAACGAATTGAGGACACGCCGGATCTCGCCCACGTCATTGCGTTCCGCGCGCTTCGCGCCGATCGCATCGAACTCGTCGAAGAAGTAGACGCCTTTGGTTTCAGCCATCGCCGAGAACACCAGCCGCAACTTTGAGGCGGTCTCCCCCATGAACTTCGTCATCAAGCCATCGAGCTGCACGGTGAACAACGGCGTATGGAGTTCACCGGCGAGCGCAGCCGCGGTCATTGTCTTTCCGGATCCGGGGGGACCGATGAGCAACAGTTTGCGCCGTGGGGCCAGCCCATGGCTGCGAAGCTTATGCTGTTGTCGCTGCTCGAGAATGACTCGTTTCAAACGAGCTTCGAGCTCCGCAGGAAGGATCATGCTCGACAACCGAACGTCAGTGTAGCGCACCGCAACCAGGTTCGCGAGATCACCGCGTGGCTGCGCAATAGGAACAGGGGCTTTCTTGCGCCCGGAGGTACGATCCTTGTTGGCGCGCGCTGCATCGACAAGCTCGCGGAGTTGCACAGCCACCTTTCCATGACCCCTGCGGGCCTCACTTGCTGCAGCCTGCAATGCAATCGTCAGGAACTGCTCGTCGTCGCCTTCGACGTGGCTCTTCAGCAGCGAGATCAACTGCTGCGCCGTGGTCATGACGACTGAGCTCGGTTCATAGATCGAGCTCCTTCTGATTGAATGGTCCACATTTGCGTCATCGTGTCCCTCTCGCGGTGACTTTTTGGCACTTTCGAGAGATAGACGCCTCTCCCAAAGAACTGGTTAAAATCCAGTTTAATGATCGCCATAGCGAAAAGCAATTTGAACGGAGCAACAGTTCCCAACATTTGAGACTGCAACGAGAGCAAATTCTTTCCTATCAGCTTGATGGATACATTCGCATGGTTATCCATCTATCTCACTCGGCATTGCGTTAGCGATCGAGACCAGCGTCGAACGCATCCAAGCGGGAGCCCGGACCGCATTGGATGCTAGCGTCTTCTTGTCGCTGGCCGACAGTCGACGCGAGGCGATCTGCGCAACGTCGGCGGCACGCACCGCCCCGACGTGACGAAGGGCCTGAACAACTGTGCCGGCAGCACTGTCCGGAGCAATAAGGTGCTTGGGCGAAGCGTGGCGCAGATCAACGACGCGCTTATCGAGCACAACACGGCGCGACGGGCCATCAGTCAGATAGATGCTATGTGCGGGGACCTGTGTTGACAGGCCAAGGGCATTCGCCGCGCGCGCACCGGCGATCTGCACCTGAGATCCGGTCTCCCGCGCCAACGCTTTCGCCACATCGTCAGGCCTAGGCGAAAGGGCCCCAAGTTGCGGATGAACCTTTGGGAAGTCGTACAGGCCTCGCGTCAGGCGCCGAAGCTTTCCATTCCTGGCCAACCGAGAAAGCGCTTGGTCGACGGCCGCGCGCGCGGCCACGTCCAGGAAATCACTGGGCGTGAAGACACTGCCGCGCCCGCCGGCACGGGCACGCTTCATAATTAGGTCTGGAACTGATGTCGCGAGGGGTTTCATGCGTCAGAAATTAGGCTATATTTTTCTGACATTCAAGAGCGCGCTTCATGTTCGAACAATATGAGTAGATCCAAGGCGACCATTCACACGGTCGTCGTTCAGTCTACTGCCGGCACGGCTCTGCTTTCTTACATACGAAAGCAATGCCTTGAGTGCGGCGGAGATATTCCGGTTCTTTGGATAACACAGCATGAACCCCGGATGGGGGGCGACCCAGCCTTCCAGGAGTGAAATCAGACTGCCGTCGTCCAGAAAAGGCTTCGAAATTGGCTCTATGCCATAGCCTATGCCCTTGCCGCTGAGAGCGGCTGAAAGTGTGTAGGTCGAATCCGACACGATGAGCGAACCGCTGACAGCAACCTCGAAGCGTTCTTGACCGCGCTGAAACTCCCAGGGGTAGATTGCTCCGGTGTGGGGGCCTCGAAAGTTGATGCAATTATGATGAACGAGGTCTCCCGGTTCAGAGGGCGCCCCGAAACGGGCGAGATATCTTGGTGAGGCGTAGACAATGCGCTTTAATTCCGGTCCTAACCGAATAGAGACCAGATCGTCCTGGATGCTCCGGTTAGGGATGACCGCAGCATCAAACCCGGACACCGCGATGTCGACGAGCACATCTCCAATCGTGAGATCGATGGTAATGTCCGTGTAAGCGGCTTCGAAGCCATTAAGAAGCGGTTCCATATAAAGCCGCATCGGCATACGCGGGACGCAAAGCTTCAGCGTCCCGGAGGGCTTTTCCCGAGGCTCCGTCAGGTCCTCCATCAAGGTGTCGAATTCGGACATCATTGGCCCGAGGCGCCGGGCCAATCGACTTCCAGCTTCGGTCAATCTGACCGTTCTCGTCGTACGCTGCAGCAGTTTCGTCCCAAGCCGCCCTTCCAGAACCTGGATTGTGTAGCTGAGAGTGGAAGGCGCGATTTTCAGGGCTGCTGCGGCCCGAACGAAACTGCCGGAATCCACGATCATCATAAAAGCACGCAGATTGCCAAAGTCGGTGCCCCGCATTCTTCGAACCTCTCGAATAGTGAAATCGAAAACAAACATATAATCGACAGGAATATGCACCAACGTCTATAGAATTAGTAGACTTTTGCTTCCTAAATAGGCCCGCCGCCCGCAATTTGAAACCGTCTGTCATGGGCGCGGCACCTCCTTATTCCTGAAGCAAAGAACGATATGCAACGAGAACTTCATTTCACCGCAAATTACAATCTTGGCCTCGGCTTGCACCCAGCGCGATGGCGCCTCATCGACAACCCCGCGCAGTTTCTCGATGTGAACGCTCACATCGAGGTCGCGCAGATCGCGGAGAAGGCAGGTTTCGACGCTGTTTTTCTATCGGACTTCCAAAGCCTTCCGATGGAGCCGCCAGTCGAACCGTGGCACGCACTCGATCCATTGCTGGCACTTTCGGCGATAGCGGCGAGAACTGAATCCGTGGGACTGATCGCCACTGTTTCCACGACATTTTCCGAGCCCTACGAACTCGCCCGCAAGCTCTCTTCGCTCGATCATATCAGCGGTGGCCGTGCTGCCTGGAATATTGTGACAAGCTATCTTCCGGAAGCAGGCTGGAATTTCGGCATGGACCTGCCGACGCATGACGAGCGTTACGACCGTGCGGAGGAGTTCGTGAGCGTTGCAAAGGCTCTCTGGGCAAGCTGGGGAGACGGTGCGCTATTACTCGACCAGGCTGGCGGCACGTTCGTCGACTGGAAGAAGGTCAGCCATCTCAACCATGTTGGAATGCATTTTAAAGTCCGTGGGCCCTTGCAGGTGCCGACCAGCCCGCAAGGAAAGCCCATCCTGGTACAAGCCGGATCCTCCGAGGTCGGCCTTAGCTTCGGCGCAAGGCACGCCGACCTGATCTATAGCCTCCAGACCAACCTCGAGGCGGCCCAGGCGGGTTACAGAAGGACGAAGGATGCGGTGCGCAAGGCGGGGCGCGATCCCGACCGGACGCTGTTCATGCCTGGAATCTATCCGGTCGTTGGCTCAACCGAAGAAGAGGCGCTCAGAAAAGTTGAACGACTCGACGCGCTTCGCGACCTCGCCGCCGATGCGCGCTGGTTCGGGATTCGTCTTGGTGTCCCTCTTGGTGGCGAGGACCTCGACAAACCGGCTCCGACCCGCGCTCAGGCTGACTTCACACCTGCGGTTTCAACCGGGATTTCGGAATCCACCTGGCAGATGATCGAGCGGCGGCCCGGCGCGACGCTGCGGGAAATCCTGCTCAGTTCGCAGGGACGCAACCGCTTTATTGCCGGGACGCCAGAGAAGGTCGCCGATGAGATTGAGTTGTGGTTCCGCAGCGGTGCGGCTGACGGCTTCAATGTCAGCGCCACGCATTTTCCCGATGGCTTCAGTTCGTTTACGGAAAGCGTCATCCCCATCCTGCAGCGACGTGGCATCTTCCGGTCGGAATATCGGCACAGCACATTGCGCGGAAACCTGGGGCTCGGTGAATGACGCGCGACCCTCACCACACGCTCACATCCACGGAACTAACGCAGAACGATCCGGTCCCGTCACCCGCTGATTTTGACGAAAGCCCAGTCGCGCGCATCTTCCGGCAGCCGACGATGCTCGGCCTCTTTCTGCCACTCAATGCCGGTGGCTGGAGTGCGTCGCATCTGCCACGCACGACGTCATGGGATTTCGGCTACAACCGCAACCTCGTACGAATCGCTGACGAACTCGGCTTCGACATCGTCTTTGGACTGTCGCAATGGCTTCCGAAAGGCGGGTTCGGCGAAGTACTGAACGGCACCTCTCTCGACCCCTTCGTCACCATGGCTGCGCTGGCGACAGAGACGAAGAATATCCTGCTCGCATCGACCGTGCATATCCTGTATGGACCTTGGCACCCGCTTCATCTGGCGCGCGCCGGCGCCACCCTCGATCACATCACAAATGGCCGCTGGGGCCTCAATGTCGTGACCGGTCATCGCCGGATTGAACACGAGATGTTCGGCGGCTCGCAGATCGAGCACGATCAGCGGTACAGGCTCGCCGACGAATTCGTCAATGCGCTGAAGGCATTGTGGCGCTCGGACGAGCCCGTCACCTTTTCCGGTAAATCGCCATGGCGGATCAAAGAGGGCTTCATCACGCCGAAGCCGCGTTTCGGCCGACCCCTTCTGATCAGCGCGACAGGCTCGCCCGCCGGCATAGACTTCGCTGCGCGGCAATCGGATATCGTCTTTGTCACTAGCCCCGGCGGGGGCAGTTTCGAGGCAGCGCGGGCGTCGCTCGGCGCCCATACCGCCACCGTCAAGGCAGCTGCGGCTCGAAACGGGCGCACAATCCGCGTCATCCTCAATCCAATCATCGTCTGTCGCGACACGGATCAGGAAGCTCAGGAATACTATGGCGCGATTGTTGCCGCCGTCGAGCAGAGGAATGTCGGCGGGCTGCATAACATTGCTGACACGAAGGATTTCGACAAACGGCTGGTCAGCGACGCGCAGGCGTGGGCGAAGAGCAACGATGTAAACTCGGTCGATGCGATCGCTGTCGGGGGGAATGTCCGGCTCGTCGGCTCGCCTCAACGGATCGTCGAACAGCTTGCCGCTTTGCATGCCGAAGGAGTGGACGGTTTCCACATCTCCTTCTTCGACTACCTGCCCGACCTCACCCATTTCGGACGAACCGTTCTCCCGCTGATGCGGGCAGCCGGTTTGCGGCTCTAGGGGTGATGAGATGACAGTTCAACAAAAAATCGCGTCGGGCCGATCAAGCGGGAGAACGGTGTCGCAAGAGCGTCTCAACCAGCTCAGTGAACAGACGCGTCGCGCAATCGCGCAGCTCGAACCGGTCACTCTGGATTGGGTTGCTCCGGTCGCCACAGATATGGACGTTGCCGTCATCGGCGGTGGTCAGAGTGGTGTTGCCATTGCGTTTGGACTGCGCCGTGCCGGCATCCGACGGGTGCAGGTTTTCGATGCCGCCACGCCGGAAACAGCGGGCGTCTGGAATACCATAGCCAGGATGCACACGCTTCGCGCGGGCAAGGGATTTACCGGTCTCGAACAGGGCATCCCTGAACTGACATTCGAGCACTGGTACGTTGCGCTTCATGGTGACGCCGCATTTGCCGCAATGGCGGAAATACCCCGCACCGTCTGGCTCGACTATCTCAACTGGTATCGCGAAACGGCGGGGATCGACGTGCGATGGCAGCATCGCCTGATTTCGATCGATCCGCGTTCGGACGCCGAAAACGCACCGCTCAATCTGCGCTTTGAACTGCAGGACAAGGGCGTGATAGATCTGTCAACACAGACGATCGTACTGGCAACTGGCCTGGACGGCTTGGGCGAACCCTATATACCGTCGGTTCTTTCCCACACTCTTCCTCCCGACCGCCTTGTCCACACGAACGACCTCATTAATTTCGCTAGCCTTCGCGGCTTGAGCGTGGGTGTGGTCGGAGCGGCCGCATCCGCGTTCGACGCAGCGGCTGTCGCGCTGGAACATGGTGCAGCGAGTGTGCATCAATTCGTCCGACACGGCGATCTCGTAGAGGCCAACGATCAGGCTGCCGCCAGACCCTCGGCTGACAAGCTGTTCTTTCCGGAATTCGATGATGCAATGCGATGGCGTTTGATTTTGGAGCGCCGGCGACGCAGCTCCGCGCCGGATGCGGCCATCGCCCGGGCCTGCCAGCATCCGAACCACTATCTCCATTTCAACGTTGCGGCAGAACAGATTGTAGCTCTTGGCGACGATATCGTAGCGAGAACGACGACGGGCGATATAATGCTGGACACGGTCATTGCCGCGACCGGCTATAGGCAAAACGTTTATGCCCGGCCGGAACTGACCGCCGCGGCTCCCCACATTCTCCTCTGGCAAGACCGCGTTGCGGCGGCGGAGAGGGAAAGCGGCTGGTCTTCGCATCCCTATCTTGGGAAAGGTTTTGAATTGCAGGAGATAGAGCCTGGTTCGGCGCCATGGCTTAAGCGTATCCATGTCTATACCTTCGCGGCGATCATCAGTCACGGCATCCATGCTGGCGATATCGGCAGCGCCGCGATCGCACTGCCCCGCCTGATCGCGGCAGTCGCTCGCTCACTCTTTATCCATGCTCGCGCGGACTACGAGCGGCTTGCGAGCCTCGGGCCGTCCATCGCGGTCGACCGCGTCGCTCCCTCACCCGTCTCCGGACCTTGGGAGGCAGCTCCATGAAGAGGCTTACGCGGGTTGGCCGCAGTCTGCTACGCAACCTCATTCAGGCGGTCCCGACGATGTTCGTCATCGTCACGCTCGGTTTCTTCGTGCTGCAGCTCGCGCCTGGGGATGCCGCCGATTACATGGCGGCCGAATCCGGTGCCGCCACGCAGGAAACGGTGG
Source organism: Agrobacterium sp. 22-3639C2 (assembly GCF_053522105.1). Taxonomy (NCBI): domain Bacteria; kingdom Pseudomonadati; phylum Pseudomonadota; class Alphaproteobacteria; order Hyphomicrobiales; family Rhizobiaceae; genus Agrobacterium; species Agrobacterium sp. 22-3639C2. The sequence continues at coordinate 46,815 of NZ_JBNWDB010000008.1, forward strand.
CCGACATTCGCCGGGCTTTCGGGCTCGATCTGCCGCTGCTCGATCAGCTTGCGAACTACTATACAAGTCTGGCGCATTTCAGTCTCGGCATATCTCCCCGCTACGGTGTCCCCGTCGCCGATCTCATCATGGAGCGTCTGCCGGGTACCCTGACGCTCATGGTTCTTGCGATCGTCATCGCCCTGCTGGTGGGGATCGCAGCTGGCACGATCATGGCACTGAACGCAACGCGCGCGGCCGATCGCATTCTTTCGGTGGCATCGCTGCTGTTCTACTCAGTCCCGACATTCTGGATCGGATTGATCTTCATCATCGTCTTCTCGGTGAAGCTCGGCTGGCTACCGGCTGGCGGCATGAAAACCATCGGCGCTTCCTCGGGGGGCTTTGGCTGGCTTATCGACCGCGCCTCTTATGCATTGCTCCCCGCGACGTCACTGGCGCTCTATTACATGGCGATCTACGCACGTCTCACCCGATCTTCTATCCTTGAGGTCATCGGGCAGGATCATGTCCGCACCGCAAAGGCGAAGGGTCTGGCGCCACGACAGGTTGTCCTTCGCCACGTGCTGCGCAACGCGCTCATCCCGATCACCACGGTGGCCGGTATCCACGTGGCCGGCATTCTTGGCGGCGCCATCGTCATCGAAACGGTCTTCAGTTGGCCAGGCATGGGTCGGCTTGCCTTTGATGCCGTCATGGCGCGTGAATATACGCTGTTGCTCGGCATCATGCTGGTCTCGTCTGTCCTGGTGATTTGCGTCAACGCTATCGTCGACATCATCCAGGCTGCCCTCGATCCCAGAATCGAGGTGCGCTGATGAGCGGCTTCGATATCGAATCCTCAACCGCACGCATGGCAGCCGGTGAAGCCCCCTGGAGCAACATCGGCAATCCTGTCATTGCGCGCTCGGTCCTGCGCGACTTTCTCTCGAACCCGGGCGCGACAGCCGGTCTCATGACACTCAGCATTATAATGCTCCTGGCGCTGTTGGCCCCGTGGCTGGCTCCGGGCGATCCGCAGTCGATTGTCGGCCCTGAGCGTCTTTGGCCCGGAGAAAATCCGGACTTTCTACTCGGCACGGATTCACTCGGTCGAAGCGTCTGGGCGGGACTGGTACATGGCGCCCGTGTCTCGCTGCTGGTGGGGATTTCCGCAACAATTCTCGGTCTGGTGTTCGGTGGACTTATTGGAGCCATCGCCGGCTATTGCGGCGGCTGGATCGACGATCTCATCGTCCGGTTCATCGAGATATTCCAGACCATTCCTAGCTTCGTCCTGCTGGTCGTTCTCGTCGCCTTCGCGACACCGACAATCGGTACGGTCATCGTCGGCATCGCACTTGTGTCCTGGGCGATGATCGCGCGTCTCACCCGCGCCGAGTTCCGCTCGATCCGGGAGAAGGATTTCGTCATGGCTGCCAGGGCGTCTGGCATTTCGGCGCCACGGATCATTCTGCAGGAAATCCTGCCCAACGCCCTGCCCTCGCTCATCGTGGTCTCATCGATCATGGTTGCCTCGGCGATCCTGATGGAATCTGCGCTGTCCTTCATGGGGCTTAGCGATCCGAATACCGTCACCTGGGGATCAATGATCGGCGCCAGCCGCGAGGTGATCCGCAGCCACTGGTACCTCACGCTCATGCCCGGTGGGTGCATCGTCCTCACCGTGCTGGCGCTCAACCTCATCGGGGATGGCCTCAACGACGCGCTCAACCCGCGGATCAGGCGCAAAGTCCGCTCGCGGAAAGCAGTGGAATGATGGCGATACCTTTGCTTGGTGTCCGCGACCTCTCAGTCCGATATCACAGCCGGAGCGGTGAAGCGGTTGCCGTCGAGAACCTTTCCTTCGACATCGCCGCCGGCGAGGCTGTCGCTCTGGTCGGCGAATCCGGTTGCGGGAAAAGCACGACTGCCCTTGCGCTGTCCAACCTCCTGCCGGACGAAGCGTCCAGCAGCGGCGAGGTGACCTTCGATGGCCTGGATCTCTTCCGCCTCCCACCCAAGGCATGGCGGCCCATTCTCGGACCCCGGATCGGCATGATCTTCCAGGAGCCGATGAGCGCTCTCAATCCGGTCTATACGGTCGGAGACCAGATCGCCGAGGTACTGCACGCCCATGAACGGCTGTCCCGGAAGGCTGCACGTTCGCGGGTTCTGGAATTACTCGATCTGGTGTCAATGCCGGAACCACACCGTCGTATCGCGTCCTATCCACACGAACTGTCCGGGGGCCAGAGACAGCGTGCCATGATCGCCCAGGCGATCGCGCTCACGCCGCTCCTGCTGATCGCAGACGAACCGACCACGGCTCTCGACTCGACGATCCAGAGCCAGATCCTCGAATTGATCGATCGTCTTCGGCGCGATCTGTCCATGGGCCTGCTTCTCATCTCCCACGATCTGACACTGGTGTCGCGCTGGACCGACCGCGTGGTCGTCATGCACAACGGCAAAAGGATGGAAGAGCTCAAGGCAGAGCATCTGTTTCAGGAGAGCCAGCATCCCTACACGAAAGGGCTGATCGGCGCATCGATCCGTCTCGGCGATGGGCGCCACGCTTCATCGGAGCGGCTGAACGAGATCCGGACCCACAGGAACAGCAACGGCACAACCAGCTTCGAGATCCGTAGCCCGCCGGTTGCAGCGGAACCGCGCACCAATGCAACGGCAGATGCGCTTCTGGAAGTCGAGGATCTCACGGTTCGCTATGACCCCGCTAGCAAGACACCGCCTGCCGTCGATCGTGTGACCTTCGAACTCCTGCGCGGCGAAACGCTCGGGCTGGTCGGAGAATCCGGTAGCGGCAAGTCTTCGCTTTCAAAGGCGCTCAGCCGTCTGATACCCGTTGCCGGCGGACAGATCCTGTTCGAAGGTCAGGACATCACCCACGCAGGTGGAGCCGACCTGCGCGCCTTCCGCGGGCGCGTGCAGATGATCTTCCAGGATCCTTATTCTTCCCTAAACCCGCGCCGGACCGTTGGAGATATTCTCGATAGCGTGCTGCATGCACACAAGTATCGCAATTCCGCCGACAGGCAATCGCGCATAAGCGAAGCTCTCGACCAGGTCCGCCTGCCACGTTCGGCGGTGGAGCGCTTTCCCCATGAATTCTCCGGTGGGCAGCGTCAACGGATCGCGATTGCCAGAGCCCTGATCGTGCGGCCCTCGCTCGTCATCTGCGACGAACCGGTATCGGCACTCGACGTGTCCGTTCAGGCGCAAATTCTCAACTTGCTTGCCGATCTCAAGGAGGAAGCCGGTCTTTCCTATCTCTTCATCTCCCACGATCTGGCTGTCGTGAAATACATCTCGGACAGGATCATGGTCATGAAGGATGGACACATCATCGAGCGCGGCAACCACCAAAATCTATGGAGCAATCCCTCCCATGAATACACGAGGAAGCTGATCGCAGCAGCTTCGTAACGGCAACGGACTCCCTAAAACAACAGAACCCGAAACTTCACGAGCCAGGAGAATTTCATGATCAAACTGTCGCGCCGGACGTTCAACGCCGCCCTCGGAATCGGCGCATTGGGTACCGCCATACCCGGTATTTCGTTCGCTCAAACTACGCCGGTGCGTGGCGGTACCGCCCGCATCGTCGCCGCCAGCGAACCCGCCATGCTCATCGAATTGTTCCAGAACACCGGCAACGCCGGCGTCGGTTCCCGTGTCATCGAAGGGTTGTTGAAGGTCAGTTTCGACCGGACCTTCAAACCACATCTTGCGGAGAGCTGGGATATCAGCGCGGATGGAAAGACCTACACTTTTCACCTGCGCCCGGGCATCAAGTGGCATGACGGTCAACCGTTCACCTCCGCGGACGTTGCATTCTCGCTGCTGACGTTGAAGGAAACCCATCCGCGCCGGCGTGTGACGTTTGCATCGCTCGAAAAGATCGACACGCCCGATCCACTGACGGTCGTCGCCCAGTTCAAGACACCGGTTCCATTCCTGTTGCCGGCCCTTTCCGGCATCGCTTCGCCCATCATCCCGAAACACCTCTACGAAGAGACGGATATTCGGGCGAACCCCTATAACGCAAAACCGATAGGCACGGGCCCCTACGTGTTCAAGGAGTGGGAACGCGGCAGCCATATCCTGCTCGAACGCAATCCCGATTACTGGATCAAGGATCTGCCCCTGCTCGATGCTGTGGTGACACGGTTTATCGTTGATGTCAGCGCCCGCGGGGCGGCTTTCGAGGCGGGAGACGTCGATGTAGGCTATCACACACCCGTGCCGCTCGACGAGATCAAGCGCCTTGGCGACGATCCGCGCTTCGGCGTCGAGACTCGCGGTTACGAGCTTGAAGGCAGTCTGAACCAGTTGTTTTTCCGTCTGGATCATCCGATTCTCAGCGATCTGCGTGTTCGCCAGGCTTTCGCTCACGCCATCAATATCGACGACTACATCCGTCTCGTCTGGAAGGGATATGCTGTGCCGTCCCCGACCGCGATTGCACCGTCGATGGCAGAATATCACGATCCAAGTATCGGCTTCTATGCCTTCGACAAGGCCAAGGCGGAAGCGCTTCTTGATGAGGCCGGCCACAAGCGTGGTGGTGATGGGAAACGGTTCGCGCTGCGCCTTACCTACAATCCTGTCTACGGGCCAACCCGTGTCGGCGCAGAATTCCTCCGATCCGCCTTCGGCGACATCGGCGTCGACGTGGCGATCCAGAGCTACGACTACGCGACCTACATCAAGAGCGTCTATACCGACGCGGCCTTCGATATCGACCTCCAGCATCTTGCCAACGGTTATGATCCGACGGACGGCATCCAGCGCGGCTACTGGTCGAAGAACATCAAGAAGGGCGTGCCGTGGTCCAATCACTCCGGCTACAGCAATGCCGAGGTCGATGAGATCTTCGAGAAAGGATCGATCGAAATCGATCCGGCGAAGCGCAAAGAATACTTCGTCAGGTTCCAACACATCCTTCACCGCGATCTGCCGGCGGTAAACCTCGTTCAGTTCCAGAACCTGACGCTCTATCGCAAGACGCTGCACAACCACACCGAGGATTCGTCCGGGCATTCGGTCGACTTCGCCGCTGCGTGGCTGGGAAGCTGAGCTTTATCCGGCAGGCGGGCTCCACAGGCGCCGCCTGCCACGTAGCGCGACAACACCGTCATTATTTCCAAATTGTAAGTGAACGCCCTTGACCCATCATCCTCATACCTGGCCGACAATCGACACACCCGCATTCCGCACACTCGTGGCAATTTTCCGGCCGGTGTTCGCCGAAATCGCCGAAGGCTCGCGCCAAAGAGATGCGACACGCACACTCCCGCGCGATGAAGTCGCAAGGCTGAAAGCGCTCAAATTCGGTGCGCTGCTTCTCCCCAAAGATAAAGGCGGTTTGGGAGCGACACCGCTGGAACTCCTTGCATTGCTCGTCGAGCTTGCAGAGGCAGACTCGAATGTCGCGCAGATCTTCCGCGCCCATTTCGGATTGCTCGGACAGCTTCTCGACGAACCATCCAACGCCTGGACGAGGCGTTGCATCGACATCATCGGATCCGGGGAGATCATCTCCGCTGCAGCGACGGAGGTTGGAAATGCCACGCTTGGCAAATTTTCGACTTCCATCATAAAAACCAATGAGGGCCATCGTCTCAACGGCCAGAAATTCTATACGACCGGCGCTCTGTTCTCGGAATGGATGACTGTCAGCGGCTTGAACAATGCTGACGAGCTGATCATAGCGCTTATAAAAACGACGGCGCCAGGAACGTCCATTGTCGATGACTGGAACGGTTTCGGACAGAGACTGACCGCCAGTGGGACCGCCGTATTCGATCAGGTCCTTCTGCACGATGACGATATTGCGCCATCGGCATCGCGGTGGCCGTTCCTGACGGCCTTCGCTCAATTGGCCCATCTGGCAACGCTTGTCGGAATCGGGCGGGGGGCGTCCACTGCCGTTGCGGACTATGTGCGGTCACGCAAACGGACATATTCCCACGCGGCTGCCAGCACCGCGAGCGACGATCCGCAGGTGCTCCAGCTCGTCGGTAAGGTGTTTGCCAATGCGCACGGGGCAAACTCGATCGTACTTTCAGCCGCCGACGCCTATCACCGCGCTGTTGCTAAAGGCTGCAGGGAAAGAACGGAGATCGGCAAACTCGAGGTGCAGATTTACCAGGCACAGGTCGTCGTCCACCAACTCATCCTCGATGCGACGACCGTCCTCTTCGACGGACTGGGAGCGTCTGCGCTCAGCAACGAGTTGGGGCTGGATCGCTATTGGCGAAACGCCCGCGCCATCTCCTCCCACAATCCGGTCATCTACAAGGAGCGTCAGATCGGTGATTTCGCGGTTAACCGCAGCCTGCCGCCGGATCTTTGGACCACCGGCATTGGAAAGGCCTAGCGGATGTTTCGCGTCGAGGCTGGTCAACCTCACCTCAGCCGGCGCTGAACCAGATCGCGTGACTTAATTAGGAGATCTTATGGGAAATAAGCTGTTCGTTCTCGACCTGGGTGAAATTCGTGTCGACGAAAACTTCATCATCGCCAACTCCACTTTTGTCACGCCGCAGAAGCCGACGGTGAGTAGTCGTCTGATCGACATTCCGGTCTCCGCCTACCTCATCCAATGCACCGATGCCACGGTCCTCTACGACACAGGATGTCACCCGGAATGCATGGGAACGAATGGCCGGTGGCCCGCGCAATCGCAACTGAACGCGCCCTATATCGGGGCGTCGGAATGCAATCTGCCGGAACGGCTGAGGCAGCTCGGCCTTTCACCGGACGATATTTCGACGGTGGTCCTGTCGCATCTTCACAATGATCACGCCGGTTGCGTCGAGTATTTCGGAAAGTCGAGGCTGATTGCACATGAAGATGAATTCGCAACCGCAGTCCGGTATTTCGCGACGGGGGATCATTCGTCGCCTTACATCGTCAAGGATATCGAGGCGTGGTTTGCGGCCCCACGAAACTGGGATCTTGTCAGTCGCGATGAGAGAGAAAGAGAACTCGCGCCTGGAGTGACCCTGCTCAACTTCGGAAGCGGCCATGCTGCCGGGATGTTGGGTATTGCCGTGGAGCTTGAGAAGCGGCCCGGGTTTCTGCTCGTTTCAGACGCTTGTTACACCGCCACAAATTATGGTCCTCCGGCCCGCCGAGCCGGCGTTCTCCACGATACGATCGGTTACGATCGGACGGTCAGCTATATCAGGAAATACGCCGAATCCCGTTCTCTCAAAGTCCTCTTCGGTCACGACCGGGAGCAGTTTGCGAGCCTGATCAAATCCACGGACGGATTTTATGAATAAGGAGCTCGCCAGGACTTCAACTGGCGGCGGCCGCGGCTGTGAAAACGCCAAGGCAACTACCCCAGTAGAACTGCCCAATTGCCTCTACCTCAAACCGCATAAGCCAATTCACCCTATGAAAGGATCCTTCAAATGACTTCATCTAAAGTAACTTCTTCACCCTTATCAAGCTCGCTTTCTCGCCGCCGTCTGCTCCAGGCAGGGGCGGGTCTTGCCGTGGCGGGAAGTGGATTTCTGCCCAGCTGGGAAGCACGCGCTCAGAGTTTTAAATCCGCTCCGCTGCATCAGCTTTTGCTGCTGAGCAATGAATGGAACACCATCATCAACGATGCGGCAAAGCGGGCCGCAGCTGTTCTCGGCCTTCCCTATAGTTCGACGACGTTCAACCTCAACGATGGCACGGCCGTTACGCAGGCGCAGTCCGCCGCTGCGGCAGGTGCAAAACTCTTCCTCATCGTCAGCGCCGACGGGAGCAGTCTGAAGCGGATTGCCCGGACAGCGCAAGAGGGCGGCGGCTATGTGGTCAATGTCGGCAACAACATTCCCTGGACATCTCCGATTGACGCCGGAACCGGCTTTGCGCAGGCAATCGTTGCGCGTGAGGACGGAAATCGCGGCGGTAATATGTATGAAGCCGTCAAATACACCATTGGCCTGGCGGTGAAGAAGTTCGGGCCGGACGCCAAATTCCTGCATATCACCGGTTCGAAGGGTTCATCCTACGACAATCTGCGCACGGCGGCCGTGAAGCGTGCGCTTGCCGAATTTCCCGGTGTAACGATCGCCGGAAGTCTGCCAGGCAATTGGAGCGCCGAGGAAGGGCAGAAAGCGACCGAGGACCTCATCGCCCGCCACGGCGTGCCCAACGGCATTATCGCCCAGAATGATGGATCGCTGACCGGGGTTCTGGCAGCGCTGCGCGGTCTCAAGATCGAGGCCGGTGAGGAAGTGCTCACGGTTGGAGCGGATGGCGCAACCGATATCTTCAGGGCAATCAAGGCCGGAAAAGTCGCGGCCACCGCGTTCCAGTCTCCGGCCTATTACGGTGTCCAGGCTGTCGCCCGGCTCTTCGATGCTCTGAACGGCTATGAGGCGTCCGCCCCGGAAAGGTTCGTGGGGTTCAATGGGCTTCTCGTCACCAAAGACAATGTTGATGGTGTTCTGGCGCGCTACGTGGACAATCCGAACCTGCCCTTCGATCCGAAGCTGCTGTCGCATGTCATCAGCGGCGACAAATGGGACCCTCAGGCGCCGCTCGCCCCGATCAGGTACGACGACTACTTCACTGCCACCGGCATCGAGAAGCCTGCAGATTACCGACCTCAGGCAGACTATGCCAAGTCTATCGAAACGGGCGAGTTCGACGCTGTCACGAAGCGCTACGAGAGCGCCTACAAACTCAAGCTGGACGACTTCAGCTTCAAGGGCATCAAGGCCTGAGAATGTCCATTCTGAGCGTCGAGAGCCTCACCCATTCCTTTGGTCCTTCGCCCGCCCTTCGCGATATAAACCTCGCGATCCGGTCGGGAGAGGTTGTCGGTATCGTTGGGGAAAATGGAGCTGGCAAGTCGACGCTTCTTAACGTGCTTTCCGGTACATTGAAACCATCCAGAGGAACCGTAGCGATCGGCGGCACGCCGGTCGCCCTGGAAAATTATTACGAGGCCAATCAGCGCGGGATCTGGCGGATCTTTCAGGATCCCGCGCTGATCGGGGCCCTGCCTGTCTATGAGAGCCTTTTCCTCGGCCATGAAAAGCGTTTCACGCGCTTTGGGGTGCTGAATAAGGCGAAGATGATTGATATTGCCCGCGACCTCGTGCGTTCCATGGGTATCGCGGTCGACGTCAAGCACCTGATGCTGAACTACGACTTCGCCACCCGGCAATCGCTGGAGGTCTGTCGGGCAATTCTGTTACCGAAAGTGCTGGGGTTGCCCTCCGGTTTCGTACTCTTCGACGAGCCGACAACCGGGCTTAGCCGTGCCGAGGTGGTCCGGCTTCTGGAAAGCATGGGCAGGCTTCGCAGGCAAGGCGCGGGCGTGGCCTTCGTTTCGCATCGCCTGCAGGAAGTTTTCGACGTCTGCGATCGGCTGATCGTCCTGAAGGATGGTGCGATCGTCGGAGAAGGGCCGATTTCTCAGTTCGATGAGGCCGGATTGCACCGGTTGATGGTCGGCCGGGCTTTCGAAAGCACGACGCCGGGCAAGAGGTCGACGCTCAATGAAGAGCCCTTTCTTGTCGTCAAGGGGCTTTCACGTTCCAGCCGACCGTCGGCAGGGCAACGCTTAACGCACCTCACCGACATTTCCTTCAACGTCGGAAAGGGCGAGATCGTCGGTATCGGCGGTCTTCTGGGATCGGGCAAGGGGCAACTTCTGCGCGTTCTGGCGGGCGTAACCTCCCATCGGGACGGCACGGTCGAGCTTGGGGGCATGCCGCTTGCAGGATCTATCGCCCAGCGGAAACAAAGGGGCATCGCATTCATTCCCGGTGATCGGTCGAACGAAGCGGTAGTCGTGACCGCGGATGTCGCATCGAACATTTCTCTGCCGAGCGGTCATGCCGGCGCTCGCGGTTTTTCCAACGCATTCGGCATCTGGCGTTCTGCTCGTGAGCAAAATGTCGCCAGACAGATGATCGTGTCCCTGCGGATCAAGGCCGTTTCAGGTCAACCCCTGCGTACACTGAGCGGTGGCAATCAGCAGAAGGTATCATTGGCGCGCTGGATCCATCGCGAGCCGGTGCTGCTTCTGATAGAGAATCCAACCGCTGGCGTGGATGTGGGAGCCAAGCGTGAAATCTACGCGCTTTTGCGAGATCTTACCGCTCATGGCACCTCGATCCTTTACGTTACAGATGATCTCCCGGAGCTGATCTCGCTCAGCGACCGGATACTGATCATGCGAGATGGTCGGATCGTCAGCGATATCGACAACCGCCAAACGCTCACGACCGAGCACGCCCTTGTCGCCGATATGATTGGTCCCGCCTCGAACGAGAAGACGCCGATTGTTGCGCCTTGAAGAGATTCCTATGATCCCGAAGCAGATTAGTGAAATTGAAGTTCCGCAGGCAACCGGCAAAATAGAAACCTGGAAGGCGCGTGTTGCAACGGCCATCGTTTCGCGCGAACACCGGGCGACCTGGCTGCCAGCATCGGCGCTTCTCATTCTTATTGGCTACTTCGCTTTCCAGCAGCCCGCATTCTTGTCGCCGCTCAACCTGACGGTCATGGGAGCCCAGGCCGGGCCACTGCTCTTGATCTCGCTCGGCGCGACCTTCATCGTGCTAATGGGCAGCATCGACCTCTCCGTTGCTGCTGTCGCAGCGCTCGCCTCCGCGATCAGCGCCGTTCTCCTGCAGAAATTTGGCACGGGTTACACAACGGCCCTCCTCGCCGTGCTCGGTTTCGGCATCGCTGCCGGCCTGCTCAATTCCGTTCTTTCGACAGTCCTGCGGCTGCCGTCGTTCATTGCAACTCTTGCGTCCAGTTCCATCTTTACGGGCATCATGCTGCACGTGCTTGATGGCACTGCCCTGTTCGTCAACGACGACGACTTTTCGATGCTCGCCAACGGGCAGATAATCCCGCGGGTGCCCAACGTCCTTCTCCTTTCGCTGCTGCTTTGGCTCGTGCTGAGCCTGACAACGTCCCATACCCGGTTCGGCCGGTACATCGTCGCGATAGGGGCTGGCGAGCGTGTCGCGAAACTGAGCGGCATCGCTATCAACCGCTACAAGACCTATGCGTTTGTGCTTTCAAGCACACTCGCTGCGATCGGTGGGTTCTTTCTGTTGTCGCGTTTGGGTTCCGCTACCCCCTCAATCGGGGACGGGTATCTTCTCGACACAGTCGCTGCAATCGTCGTTGGCGGCACGGCACTTACAGGCGGGGTCGGCGGCGCACAGCGCACCCTGCTCGGGGTCGCGCTTATCACTATCCTGAGCAACGGCCTGAACGTTTCTGGCGTCAGCACGTTCACCCAGGAAATCGTCAAGGGCGTTGTTATTGTGATTGCCGTGCTCACGACGATCGACCGCGTCAGCCTTCAAGACATCGTGAAATGACGACACAGTGCCCCAAGCAACGGCGATGAGAAAGTTTTTCTCCCCACGCGTGCGAAATTAGATTCGTCTAGTTCGTCTATATTTTTAATAGACAATATTAATAGAGAACTGACTTCCGTTTATTCAGTCGCCCCCTCAATATCGACGGAGAATGGCATGACAACGATCGACGGGCTGGCTCGGAGCCAGCGGATTTCCCGTTTGCGCATTCCGGACGAATCCGAACTGCCTGAAGATATTCAGGCTTTAGTTGATCGTCACCACCATGAGAACTGGGTTCGGGCGCTTTCGCTCAATCCTGACACAGCTCGCCGCTTCACCGGTCATTTCGAGCATCTGTTCGCGGCGACGGGCAGGCGGTTGCCGCTACAGGATCGCGAGTTAATCGCCGTGGTTGTCTCAGCGACGAACGGATGTGGCGTTTGCGAGATTCATCACACGCGCGCCTTTGGCGACCTGCTCAATGATCCGGGTTTTGCTCGTCGGGTCGCGCTCGACTACCATCTCGCCGACTTGTCAAAGCGACAGCGGGCTTTAGCTGATTTGGCGGTCAAGGTGACTCTAAGCCCCAAAACTATCTCGCAAGCCGACTTCGAGAAGCTCAGGGATCTTGAGCTTTCCGATGAAGAATTATTGGAGGCTGTTGAAACAGCTTCCTGGTTCAATCACACCAACAGGGTCACTATATCTTTGGGGATCCTTCCGGATGATAAATTCTTCTCATAATAACCGATTTTCCAATAGTCCGTTTAAGACTCAAGGAGGACTAAAGGATCAGTATGGGCACTTATTCCCTTGATACAAAATTGGAGGCAGGCCAACATCTCCTTGATGAAGTCTTGCTTCACACTTTTCAAAGTCGCGCTGCGGATTATGACCGGGAAAACCGCTTCTTTTTTGAGGATCTCGCCGATCTCAAAGCAGTCGGGTACCTACAGGCAGCACTGCCGGTGGAATTCGGGGGCCGGGGGCTGACCCTGTCACAGGTACTGGCCGAACAGGCGCGGCTTTCTTATCATGCACCCGCCACGGCACTGGCAATCAACATGCACCTCTATTGGATCGGTACTGCTGCTTATCTCTGGCGCCGTGGCGATCACTCAACCGACTGGATCCTCGAAGAGGCGGCAGCGGGTCGGATCTTTGCAGCCGGCCATGGCGAGCCAGGCAACGATCTTGGCCTCGCAGGCTCCAACGTGGTGGCCGAACCACTCGCCGACGGTGGCTACCGCTTTCACGGACGGAAGATTTTTACCTCTCTTTCACCCGTCTGGGACTGGCTCGGAATCCATGCACTCGATGCAAGCGATCCAGCCACACCAAAAATTGTCCATGCTTTTATTCGCCGGCAGGATCCCGGGCACCACACACGAGAAACCTGGGATTCGCATGGCGTGCGCGCGACGCGGAGTGATGATACAATCCTGGAGGGAGTGATCGCGGCAAAACCTTATGTAACGCGCGTGCTTCCAGCCGGCCCGCCGAACGATCCTTTTGTTGACGGCATCATTGCTTCGGCTGTTCTTCCGATCGGTGCTGTGTACTACGGCATTGCCAATCGCGCGTTCGACATCGCGGTGGAAACGGCTAAATCCCGCGTTTCTCCGGCACTCTCCGGTCGGACCTATGCCCATCATCCGCAAACACAGGTCGAAATCGCCAAGGCTTCTATAGAACTCGATAGTATTTGGGCTTTTCTCAGCCGCGTAGCGGCGGAATGGACCGAGGGCGTGGATCACGGGCTACTCTGGCCAACCAAATTGCTTGGCGCCAAACAGCACGCTGTCGATGGGGCACTCCGGATCGTTGATCGCGCCAGCAAGGTTGCCGGCGCTAGCTCGTTGCTCCGTCGAAACGAACTGGAGCGGCTGACGCGCGACGTCCGTTCCGGCCCCTTCCATCCGCCGAACAGCGACGCGACCCACGACCTCATTGGCCAGATCCATCTCGGCGTCTTTCCTCCGGCAGCGCAAGCCGCCGAATGACATGGCGATCTTTGCAAGATTCGTTGGCGTGGCGGACTCATTGCTACTCGACGCATCGTGGCGATCGGGGACGTAGTCGCCGCAAAGGGATTTTAACAGCGATCTCGACTTCAACCCCACAATCGGGAGACTTTCCATTATGAGCCAGGCAACAGCGCCCCATTCCGTCACTTCATCTCCCGTATCGACCGGGCAGTTGGAAGAGCCCATTTCGCGTCTTCGCGTTCCGACAGAGGACGAACTGCCCCAGAAATTGCGCGACATCCATATGAGGATTCGAAAGAAGTTCGGTTTTGTCCCGAATTTCCTGACGGCGCTGTCTGCCAATCCGGGTACCGCTCTGCGTATTATGGCCTTCTATGAGCACCTGTTCGACCAGAGCAACAGCCATCTCAGCGCATCCGAGCGTGAGTTGATCGCAGTCGTGACGTCTGTAGCGACAGGCTGCAGCTATTGCGTGTTCAACCACCGCCCGGCGTTGGCAGCCGCCCTTGGAGATCGTGTGTTGGCGGACCGGATTGCTCGAAACCATAATGATGTGACGTTGGCACCACGCGAGCGAGCGCTGGCCGATTTGGCGCAGAAGCTGGCCACTACGCCCCATAGTGTGGGCAGTGACGACTTCGCCCGGCTCCGAGCAATTGGCTTCAGCGAACCCGCGATTCTGGAGGTGCTGGAAGTCTCTGCTTTCTTCTCCTACGGCAATCGTTTGACCATAGCATTGAACGTGCTTCCCGACCCTCAGTTCTTCGTTTCGGCTTGAAGGAACACCGTCACATGACTGAGAAATCACCACATTCCGCCTTTGGTGACGGCGCGAAAGCGTATGATGTGCCGGCATTCGGCCTGCAAATCCACACGGTTGAACATGGTTCAGGTGCGCCAATCGTCTTTCTCCACGGCAATCCCACGAGTTCCTATCTGTGGCGCCACATATTCCGCCGTCTCCATGGACACGGTCGGCTATTGGCCGTCGATCTGATCGGGTACGGCCAATCTAGCAAGCCTGATATCGAATACACATTGGAGAATCAGCAGCGTTACGTTGACGCTTGGTTCGACGCCCTCGACCTAAGGAATGTGACGCTGGTTCTGCAGGATTATGGCGCAGCGTTTGGACTAAACTGGGCCAGCCGGAATCCAGACCGCGTCCGAGCCGTGGCCTTTTTCGAGCCAGTGTTACGGAACATTGATTCGGTGGATCTGTCACCGGAATTCGTCACCCGCCGGGCGAAGCTGCGCCAACCGGGCGAAGGTGAAATCTTCGTTCAGCAGGAAAACCGCTTCCTGACTGAGCTTTTCCCCTGGTTTTTCCTTACCCCTTTGGCGCCGGAGGACCTAAGGCAATACCAAACGCCGTTTCCGACGCCGCACTCGCGCAAGGCGATACTCGCAGGACCACGCAATCTTCCTGTGGATGGCGAGCCAGCAAGCACTGTGGCATTCCTGGAACAGGCGGTAAACTGGCTCAATACGAGCGATACTCCCAAGCTACTGCTGACATTCAAACCTGGTTTTCTACTCACCGATGCCATATTGAAGTGGAGTCAGGTTACCATCCGTAATTTGGAAATAGAAGCAGCAGGCGCTGGGATCCATTTCGTACAAGAAGAGCAACCCGAGACGATCGCACGCCTCCTGGATGCATGGCTAACACGCATTGCAGGAAATTAGGCAGAACGTTACCAATCATCCCTAATCAAACAGAAAAGTCATTGCGAACCAGGTCCAGGTCTCGGATCAAAATATTCTCCTTCTGAATTTGGGCGGCACCCACAGACGCTGAACCTGTCAATGTCGAACGACTATCACGACAAACTATCCTCCAGGATCATTGCCGCCCCCTTCTCCCCAATCATGACGGTGGGTCCGTGCGTGTTGGAGGATGGCATTGTCGGCATGACGGACGCATCAACGACTCTCAGTCCGTCAACACCGATCACTCTCAGTCTCGGATCGACGACGCTTGCGGAATCCGTACCCATCTTGCACGTTCCGATGGGATGGTAGGACGTCAGACCGGTTGTTTTTGCCCATTCCAGGATGTCCTGATCGCTCTGCAGACCCGCGAGGTCGTTGTCCCGTGAGACCATAAGATCATCAAAGACCGAATCCGAGGCAATTCTGTTGATGAATCGAAAGGCACCGAGCATCGAGCGGAGATCCTCCTCGTGTGAAAGGTAGTTCGCAACGATCGCCGGCGGCTCCGCGGCGGCGCCCGACCGGATGTGGCTGGAACCCGTCGAATTCGGCCTCAGGACGAACGTCGAGATGCTGAAGCCGGGAAACTCATCCAGACGTCCGCTGATATTTCCGGTATTGTGGGGTGCACTGAAATGCAGCATCTGGATTTTCACGTCCGCCCGTTCGAGGTCCGACCGGGTTCTCACAAATGCATGGGCTGTCGCCCCTATGGTAGATAGGGGACCGCCGCCTCGCGCAAGCCAGCAAAGCATGGCGCGTACCTTCCAGACGTAGCTGTGTTGGACATCATTCAGGGTGCCGCGGAAACGGGTACGAAATCCGACGCGCACATTAAGGTGATCGCGCAGATTTTCTCCGACGCCCGGGAGGTGCACCAGTGGCACGATACCTGCCCGGCCAAGCACCTCACCGTCCCCTATACCCGAAAGCTCAAGCAGCTTCGGGGATTGGACGGTGCCGCAGGATAGAACGACCTCCCGCCGTGCGATGGCACATCTCAGGCCATCAGCCGCGCGATACTCCACCCCGATCGCTCTCTTCCCTTCGAAGAGGATGCGGTTTGCAACAGCGCCTTCGCGAATGGTCAGGTTAGCACACCTGCTGGCGGGCGAGAGATAGGCACGGTCTGTGCCATGACGCAATCCCCGGCGCTGGTTGAACTGGAGATAGCCTGCGCCTTCCGAAATACCCGCATTGTAATCATCCTGCTGTGATACCTGCATGTTACCGCAAGCCTTCAGGAAGGCATCAGAGAGAGGATCTGCTGGACGGTGCCTGGTAACCGTCACAGCCCCGCGCTGCCCTCTGCTCGCCGGATCACCGGATCACCGGGAATGTATGTTTCGCTGCGCTTGAAGAAATCCAGCAGATCGCCATAAGACCAGCCGGTACAGCCTGAGGCAGCCCAGAGGTCATACTCCACCGGGTCTCCCCGTACCCAGAGCATGCCATTGATGAGAGAGGAACCCCCAAGTCCCCTGCCGCGCGGCCAGACAAGTTCCCTGCCATTGAGGCCGGGTTCAGGCAATGTCGTGAAGTTCCAGACTGCATCCTCTTTCGCAAGCGCGAACGGAGTCAATATCGGCAGCCGGAACCGGATGCCGGACTGCTGTCGACCAGCTTCCAGGAGCAGAACCCGCAAGTCCGCACGCTCAGCCAATCTTGCAGCGACGGCAGCGCCAGCGGATCCTCCTCCGACGACGATGAAATCGAATTCATCAGCTTCTACTTGCTTCAAGATTTTCTTCCCACGTGTTGAGAATGAAACTTTACCGGCGTTCCTGTTGAACCGTTTCGCCTCGAACGAGCCAGCGCTGCGTGGATTGAGACCACTTCATCAGTTCCTGTTTTCCTTTGGTCCGGTCTCTGCTTTTCCAGAAAAACGTGTTTCGCTCGATTAACCGGCAAGGAACCCCCCGTCGCAGGGGATGATTGCACCAGTGACATAATCGGAGGCGTCGCTGGCCAGGAAGATCGCCAGGCCCGCCACATCGGCGGGCGATCCCCATCTTCTGGCAGGGATGCGCTCGATGAAGCGGGTGACCACTTCAGGATCGTGGCGCAGCTTTTCAGTCAGGGCGGTGACCATAGCGCCGGGCGCTATGGCATTGACCCTTAGTCCTGAAGGTGCCCATTCATTCGACAAGGTCTGAGTGAGCAAGGCGATCCCTCCCTTGCTGGCTGCATAGGCAGCCGCATTGTGGCCTCCCCTCAGACTGCGGATGGAGCCAATGTTTATTATTCGTCCGCGGCCTCGGGGAAGCATCAGCCTGGCTGCATGCCTGCTCAGCGCGAAGGCCGCAGTCAGATTGACCTCGATGATCCTGTCCCACATCTCAAGCTCCATATCGAGCGACGGCGTGTCGTCCCAGATGCCTGCGTTGTTGACAAGGACATCGATCTGGCCCCCCAGTCGCTCCACAGCTTCATCGAATCCGCGCTTCAGGTCGCTACGGTCGCTAAGATCGGCCGTGACAATCTGCCGGTTATCGGCCGGGAGGTCAGAGCTTTCCCATCCACGGTCGATGCAGACGACATCAGCTCCCACTTCTAAGAAGCCGTCAGCGATAGCGCGCCCGATCCCCCGAGCGCCGCCCGTGATGACGGCCCTCCGACCGGAAAGGTCAAACAGCGTCGAGATGTTGGGGATTTGCGAAGGATATGTCATGACAGGCCCACCATCATGGGATGCGAACGCGAGCCCTGCACGCCGCTTGCAAGTCCGTAATCGACTGACAGGTCTTTAAAGACGTGCGTATCCCGAACATGCTCGGAATTGTGCCGCCGCTGTCCGGTGGAACCCTGTTCGATATTCATGTCTGGAATGCCCATGACGGCGCGGGCGGGCTGATGGGCAGCCCAAGGTTCTCGCGAAGCGTATGTCCACGATAATCGCGATCCACGAGGCCTCGACGACGCAGGATCGGGATGACCTCGTCCACAAACAACTCGAATTCCGCAGGCAATTCATGGGGCATCACCATAAATCCGTCCGTCGCCCCTCCCACAAACCAGGTTTCTGCCGCATCAGCGATTTGTTCCGGCGTGCCGATAACAAGATGATGGCCGCGGCTTCCGGCCAAGGCGCTGGCCAGTTGCCGGATGGTTAGTGGCGATGTGCTGTCAACCAGGGATGAAATGACCGAAAAGCGGCTCTTGATGCCCTCATACAGATCGATGTTCCCGAGTGTCCGCGGCAGGGGCTCGTCGAAATCGAACGCGGTCAGGTCGATACCGAAACTCTGTAACCAGCCATGTGAGGCGTGGGGCAGGATCAAGTCGTCAAGCGCCTTCTTCTTGCTGCGGGCCTCTGCCTCGGTGGAGCCGATGACAAAGCTGAGGCCCAGGATAAGACGCACATCATCGGGGTTTCGGCCATGCGTCACGGCGCGGCGCCTAAGGTCATTTCTGAAGTCCCTGCCAGCTTCGAAATTCCATTGGGCGCTAAACACCAGTTCGGCGAAACGGGCCGCGAAATCTCGCCCCGTGGCGGAAGACCCGGCCTGCACCAGAACCGGGCGGCCCTGGACCGGACGGGCAATCGGTGCAACATCGTCGGGGACCGGTGCGCCGTCCCAGTATGCGAGCACCTGTTCTGTGTTGCGCGCGCCCAATTCATAGCGCTCGGCATGGGGGATCGGCTTATCGAGGCCGTAGTTGGCACCGGCCGCCGGCTCGCCCGAGGTCACGATGTTCCAGGCAGCGCGGCCTCCAGTGGCATGGTCGAAGGTCGAAAAGACCCGGGCGACCTCAACCGGATCGGAGAAGATCGCCGAGCCCGTGGCGATGAAACCGAGATTCTCGGTTGCTTGAGCGACCGCAGACAAGAGCGTGACGGGTTCGACTTCCCAACGCGGGCTGTACATGACCGCAGGATTGAAGATGAAAAAGTCGGCCATGAACACGGCGTCGAATCGTCCACGTTCGGCAGTCCGGGCGAGTTGCTGGAAGTAATCGAGACTGTGAATCCGCTCGGGCTGTGCGCGTTCCGTCCGCCAGGCTGCCTCGTGGTGGCCGCACAGCAGGGGATTGACCAGAAGAGCGAGAGGACGGCTGGTCATGCGGAAACTCCATTTCTTCTAAGGGCAAACAGGCTTTCCGGACGGGATAACCCAAGCGTGTCACGCAAATTGCTTCCGCGCGGCTTTGACCATAACCCAATATCTCTCGCCGCCCGCGCGACGGCATCGATCCGTGGCGCTACACGGACAGTCGCTCCATCAACGTCCCCATCGTTGAGCAGTGCATGCATCGACGCGAGATCGCCAGTGTCTGCAACGATACTTAGGAGGGTGGTATTTCCCTCGGCACGAGGTGCGAGGGGCTTGTTCGTGCTCTGACCGGGGACCGGAACGATTTCAATGATGTCCGCCGTGGGCCATGCGCCTTCGGCAAGATCGGCAGCGAGGACCTCTCGAACCAGGACCGGTCGACCTTGAGGGGCGCGTGGTATATCGAGCGGGCCAGCTACCCTATAATATTCCCCGATGTGATCGAGCCGATGAACCTTGCTGATGTCGACATAAATTCCACTCTCCTTGTCGTAAACGGCGGCATCGTCATCCCAGCTATCCAGGAGGTGGCTGACGGCATGCACGAACTCCGCGATCCGGGCTTCGTCAGGCTCATCGGCAGTCGAATATGGCTTCCAGCCTGCCCGTCCACTCGAGAGGTGATCAAGAGACGCCAGACGGCGTGCAAAATCATAAGGCAGAGCCGTATCGACGTTCACCGCCGCAACCAGCCCGATCTGCTCGGTCCTGGCCGCCAGCGCGGCCAGGATTGTTGTTGGATCCAGGATGGTTTCCCTGCCCCCGATAGTCAGTGTCGTGAACCCAGCCTTTTCAGCCGTTCGGGCGACCGTAACAAGATCTGCCGTAGTGATTGGGTCTGATATCATCAGCCCAAGACCGAATACTTGGCGAACGCCCATCAACATACCCTTCTCATTTCGCTGAACGCGTGTTCGTATTGCTGACCAGACCCAAGTCGCGTGAACGTGCGTTTTTGGTCGAAAAATCAAGATCGCAATAGTTCCGGGTCTGATCCTCCGGATGCCGCCAAAGCCTCGGAACGAGGTGACCGGTGGTATTCATAAGAAACGCATTTGACCTGATTTTCTCGGGCATCCTCTGCCTCGCGTTAGAAATTGAAAAAGGCCTGATCCGCGAAGTTGGATACTTCGAAGGTTTGCCTGATGAAGTGGTTGTCCAGGAGGAACTTCACGGAATCCGCCAGCTCTGCCTGATCCGCCTCGGTTACGGTCGGTTTCCACTCGAAACGGGAGAAGGCGAGCTCAGTCTGCTTTGGCGTCAGGCCCACTACCGGCGCGAGGACCTGGGCTGAACCGGCCGGATCAGAGCGCAATGCCTCGGCCCCGCGCTTTACCGCCTGCAAATATGCCTTCAGCACATCCGGATGCTTGGCGGCGAAGCTGCCTAAGGCGACTATCGGGTTGAGGTTACTCTTCAGGCCGGCGCCGTCTCGCAGGGTACGCGAGACACCCTCGCTGTCCAATTTGGTAAGTAGCGGTTCCCACACCAGGACGGCATCGACGTCGCCCTTGGTAAGGGCGATGCCCATGTCCTGCAGGCCAAGATTGAGAAACTCCACGTCGGAAATCTTCAGGCCGGCCTCGGCCAGCACCAGCACCAGCAGCTCATGTACATTGCCGCCGCGCAGGGTGGCGACCTTCTTGCCCTTCAAGTCTTTCACTGTCTTCACCGAACTGTCCTTGAGCACTACCAGCGCCTCAGCCTTGGCCCCCTTGCAGGCGAGGCCTACAAAGCGAGTATCGATGCCATTGGCGAAGGCGATGAGGGAGGGCGTGTCGCCCAGCGCGGCAATGTCGAGAGCGCCCGAGGCGAAGGCCTCGTTCACCGGCGGACCGCCCGCGAACTGGTGCCACTTTACCTCCACGTCCTTCAAGCCGGCCTTGGTAAACTCCTCATCTACCCAACCTTTTTGTTTGGCCAGCAGGATGGCGGAATAAGGCACGAACGGCATGAATCCAATGTTTACGGTCTCCGCTGCAGCGGAACCGGACCAGAGAAGTGCGGCGGCGACCAAGGCAGTGGCAGTTTTGGCAATGTTTTTTAGCATCTTGGACGACTTTCTTTCAAAATGAGCTAATTGCGGTGGTGGAAAAACTGGGCATGCAACTCATGGCGCAGACGGGCGAAGGCGGGATCGCCGCGGTCGCGCGGATGGGGCAGCTCCACGGTAAACCGCGCACGTACACGGCCGGGACGATCAGAGAACACCACGATCTCGTCTGCGAGATAGATGGCCTCCTCGATGTCATGTGTGATGAGCACGGTGGTCAGATTGTCAGTATGGCGGATGCGCAGCACCTCGTCCTGCATCTGGAGGCGGGTCAGCGCATCGAGCGCACCGAAGGGCTCGTCCAGCAGCAGCAACTCCGGCTGGTGCGCAAGCGCGCGCGCGATGGCGACGCGCTGCGCCATACCACCGGACAGTTGGTGCGGATAGGACCGCCCAAATCCTTCAAGGCCCACCAGCTTCAACTTCTCAGTCACGACTCGCCGCTGCTCCGCCTTGGGCAAACGGTGGAGACTGAAGGCGATGTTCGCCTCCACCGTCATCCAGGGAACGAGGCGGTGGTCCTGGAACACGATGCCTCGGTCGAGGCCCGGTCCCTTCAGCGGCCGACCGCCCAGCAGCACCGTCCCGCCGAACTGTGGTTCCAAGCCAGCGACGATGCGCAACAGGGTACTCTTGCCGCAGCCGCTTGCACCGATGATGCAGGTGACGCTGCCGTCCCGTACAACGAGATCCACATGGTCCAGAGCACGCACTTCCGACCCGTCAGGCCGACTGAAGCTTTTGGAGACGCCCTGGACCAGCAGCGTATGATCGGTAGCGGCGGGGGGTGTTGTAGGGAATGCGGCAGCGGTCATATCACCCCTCATAACCCGCTGAAGCCGGCGCGCCAGCGCACCAGACGTCGCTCAGCGAAGCGTAAGGCATCGTCGGTCAGCTTGCCAAGGACGCCGAGGGTAATCATTCCCGCAAGCACAACGCTGGCATTCGACATTACGCGGCCGTCCATGATGAGGAATCCGATGCCACTCGATGCTGCGATCAGCTCGGCTGCCACAACACACATCCAAGACATGGTGATGCCGAGCCTGAGCCCCGACATGATCTGCGGCAGGGCGCCGGGGATCATCACCTGACGGATGAAGTTGAGCCGTGGCACTTCCAGCACCCGAGCTAGTTCCACATAGCGGACATCAGTCTGATGGACAGCGTCAAGAGTGCTTACTAAAATGGGAAAAAAGGCGCCGAGGACGATGATGAAAATTTTGGCCTCCTCCCCAATACCGAACCACAGGATGGACAGCGGGATCCAGGCAATAGGCGGGATGGGTTTTAACACCTGCACCATTAGATCAGCCAGCCGGTTCAACGGCCCGATGAGCCCCATAACGATGCCAAGCGCGAGGGCGAGCACAGCGGCGATGCCGAATCCTTGGAGCACACGGGCGCTGCTTACCGCCACATGCTCGGCAAGCTCCCCACTCAATGTCATGTTCCATATGGTGCGAACGATGGTTGATGGGGCCGGCAGCAACACGGGTCGCACGGCTCCAAAATCACATGCCACCTGCCAAACGGTGACGAGCACCACAAGCGGCCCCACTCGAACGGCGAACGCGGAGAGGAGCGCGAACGGGCGATACGACGGAACTGAATGACCAATGGTGGTAGAGACAGCTTGCTTACTCACGATCCCTCCGCCCTCCCGGCTGCCACGACGTTGCGTTTGGCGTCCAGGAAATGAGAGCCGAGGAGAAGGGCGTCTCTCGAATTGAACGCACCAGAATGGACAGACCGTTGGCTGTCATCCAACCTCCTCGTCGCAATTGTAGG
Organism: Agrobacterium sp. 22-3639C2; assembly: GCF_053522105.1. Classification (NCBI taxonomy): domain Bacteria; kingdom Pseudomonadati; phylum Pseudomonadota; class Alphaproteobacteria; order Hyphomicrobiales; family Rhizobiaceae; genus Agrobacterium; species Agrobacterium sp. 22-3639C2. The sequence goes on from NZ_JBNWDB010000008.1 coordinate 69,760, forward strand.
GTGAACCTCGTTTTCCGCGTGCCTTACGGTATGGACTTAAAACGAGCCTGAGCCTGCCAGTCTATAAAATCTATGTATAAAGTCATGAAATGTTGTTCTCTTTTATGGGCACGAGGAAGCAAAGTGAGTTTTCTAAGTTGTTCAAATGCAGATTTTTTGCTGCGGGCCATCACGTACTGGCTTTGGGGAGCGGCAGGGCAAAAGTCTCGCGTCGGCGCCGCCGGTACAGTCGTTATGGAAAATGCCGCGATCCTAAAGAATTGGCATCACGTGTTCGAGGAAGAGAGCGCCGTTGGCTCGCATAAAGGGCGGCAGCACGATAAAGTCGTCGCCCCAGAACCAGGAGACGTCACAGCGCCGGCTTGCTGGAGTTTGAAGGATCGGTACGGGCGCTAGGACCGGGTGCAAGCATTAAAGCCGGATCACGCCTCTCAACACGACAATGCCTGTCCCGGAGAGTTCCGGTTCGGGCTTCAGCCGGATATGCAGAATGCTGCGGCGGCCCATCTTGGTACCTTGTTCGATCACCAATTCGTTGTTCCTGAGGTTTCCCGTGGCTGCAAGATACGCCGCCAGAGGGCCAGCGGCGGTTCCGGTCGCAGAATCTTCCCACAGGCCAACGGTTGGATTGAAGAACCGGGCGTAGGCAGTGTTCGGTGCTTCGGCATCGAACGCATAGACATAGCAGCCTTCCGCCGCCGTCTTTCTCAGAACGGCGAGGAGCTTGCCGGCATCGGGTCGCGCCTCGTCAACCGTGCCGGCATTGCGAACGCGCACCATCAGATGAGCCGCGCCGGTGTCAGCGGGACGTGGCGGCGGTTCTGACAGAATGTCGCCCAGACCGAGGCCAAGGGCGTCGGCGAGAGGCGCGACATCACTGAGCGGGTCCGACAAGCGCAGCGGCGCCTGGCGCATGCGGCCGTGGACGCGACCGCCGATCAATTCGAGCTCGATCGGCAGAACATCCTGACCGATCTCCTGCTGAAAGGTCCGGGCGGTCGTCAGCGAACCGAGATTCCCATGTTCTCCTAGCCAGAGCCACGCACCGAGTGCGTTGTGGCCCGCACCGAACACTTCCGCACCGCTTGCGGTGAACGACCGCAGTTTCCAATCGGCACGTGCGCTCCGAAGTATGAAGGTGGTCTCGGCCTGATTGAATTCACCGGCGATCCGCCGCATCACATCATCGGTAAGGTCGTCGGCGTCCTGCACCACCGCGAGCGGATTGCCGGTCAATGGCGCGTCTGCGAAGACATCAATGAGACCTGCGACCAGTTCGACCATTTTCCCTGCTGCCTTGAATGAGTTTATTTTGATAGGGTTTGACGATCAGCACTGTACAGCCGCTTATACAAATAGAAAAAGTCAAATTACTCAGCTTCAAGGTGAACTGGATTCAGCATGAGTCGCTCTCGCTTGCCGCCATTGTCCGCCCTTCGCGCTTTCGAAGCCGCTGCACGGCGGGCGAGTTTCAAGGCGGCGGCTGAAGAACTCTCGGTGACGCCGACGGCCATCAGCCATCAGATCAAGCAACTCGAAGCCCATATGGGCCTGCGCGTCCTGGACCGGTCGCCGAGAGCGGTGACGTTAACGCCGCAGGGCAAGACCCTGTACGAGGCGACGGCCTCTGGTTTCGGCGAAATCGAAAGAGCAGTCACGCGACTGCTGGCAGATACGACCCCGACGACAGTCACCCTCTCATCCACCACTGCTTTTCTCAGCCACTGGCTGGTGCCGCGGATGGACACGCTCCGCCAGGCTGTTCCGATGATCGATCTCCGGCTGCATACGTCGAACTCCGTCGAGGACTTGCGGGCGGGTGGTGTCGAGACTGCAATACGTTACGGGCGTGGTCCCTTCCCCGGCGTGGTCAGTACCTACCTTTGCCGTGACGTGATGACACCCGTTTGTAGCGCACGGCTCGGTCTGTCCCACCCTGATGATCTGCGGCGCGCTATACTGATTCATATCGACGGACGAAACCGGCCCTCGCCGGAACCAGACTGGTTGCGCTGGTGCGCGCAGGCCGGTGTGGCCGACGTCGACACCAGTGTCGGACCCCGCTTTCCCGATAGCATGCTAGCCGTCCAGGCGGCTATCGCGGGACAAGGCGTGGTCATAGCCAGCCGGGTTCTGGTAGCGGATGCGCTTGCTGCGGGCTTGCTGATAGCGCCTTTTTCCGGGGAGCTTGCCGGAGATGCCTATCACTTTGCCTGCGCTATTGGGTTAGAAACAAGAGCTGACATCGTCGCACTTAGGGAGTGGTTTCAGGCATCGCTCGGGCCAATGTGTCATTAACGGACCTCTTTCGGCAGACGTGTCCATGGTCGATATGATGATCGAACTTGGTCCGGATTCTTTTGCGCCAACTCAACGCAATCTGAACGCCGGCAGTGGCGGCAATCTCAATCCGCGGCGCGCCATCATGAGAAAACCGCATATGGCGCTCACGTCACAGGCAGATAAATGGATATTCGATCGGCTCGAGAAGCCTCTGATGCGGTCTGGCGCGCTCGATCTCACTGATCCGCGTTTCGACCTACCGGCGGTGCAAGACAGCTCCCCGGGTGTGTTTGCGACCGTCCCACAGGTGCCAACGCAGTCTCCAGAGGAGTAGAAAATGGATATACCGCACGTCTCTCGTCAGCCACCTGAGATCGGCAGCCGAGTGAAAATCTACTTTGACCGCACGTCTGGTGATCTCATCATTGAGACCCCTAAAGGCCAGCGCAGCAGGGATTTCATGGGCGTTTGCATCAGCGACGCCGTCTTCGACACCGAGGCCACTGTAAGGGGCAGCACCCGTTGCATCGTGACGGGAACTTTTCTTGCTGTCCCGGGTTCACGTGAGAGCCGCGATATCGAGTCGGAAATCCGCGCGCAGGGCAGATCGCATCTGGAGTTTTACTGGTGGCGAGATAAGACGTGGCCACTCCGCAAAGCGCGCCTAGCGTTCATTGCGAAGCCTCATGGTGGCTTCCCGACTTCGATGGTCGTCGACGGAGGAGTCTGACAGGGGGCGCCTCGGCGCCGTCTGTAGTCTACAGATCAAAGATTTCGAGGCCTGGAATTATCATTTGCGCCGTTCCCAGCATTGGTCTGGGAAGTCTCGCTGCAAAGGCCTGCCGACCGCTATCGACAATTGCCATTATGCGATGTCGGCCGTCCATGACTGAGATCCAGCCCTCCTCTTTTGAGGTCGATGTCAGCACCGGAAAACCTATTGGTTGGTTGGAACCGACCCGGCGCACCCAATAGTCATATTTCCCTTGCTTGAAATCCACGCCGCCGCCTCTCCTATCGATCGACCAAAACCATGGTGAATGATTTCCGAGGTGCTGATCAAACCCAGCACTCGGCACGTGGACGGTTACATAGTCGTCCAGGTCCGCGAGCGGCACTTTTTCATTTGAGATATAGGTGAGGCCGAGAAGGGTCGTCATGGAGCGAGCATCTCTGATGGAATTATAGGGTTGTCGTAAATCACATGAAATTGCTGGTCAGGAGGTGAAACCAACACCCCGACATAAAGTCGGCCATTTAACCCTGCGTCCGGAAGCGTCGAAGGGCGCGCGGCGAACGGCGGTCAAGAAGCAGGACCCCGTCAAGGCCGGACGAAACACTTCTATCCTGCCGACCCGCATAGTTCTGCGACCGATCTTCAAGGGCAGAGAAGACCTGGGCGACACGCCTGCGACGCGTTGCTTCAGTCGGGGGCCGCTCTTGTACCAAGGCAAGGATTTCCTTGTCGATACCCAAGAACACACCATCATCGATCTCGCGGCCGACATAACCCGCACCAACCTGATCGGATAGATCAAGTACCGGCTGATCGAGGATAAAGGAGTAGGCTCGTGTAATCGCTTCGAAGAGATCAAACGTCACGGTGATGCCGTCACCCTTTGCCGGCGGATCCAGCACTCTGCCCTCTGCACCACCGGCCTTGAACATGAAGAAGCTTGCACAGCGCGTGGTCGGCGCCCGTCCGTTGACCGTGTGAAGCGCCGAAACCTGCCCCAGTGCCTTCGCAACGGTGCTTGCGGCTGGCGCTCGGATGCGACCCTTACTCTCGAACACGTGGCGTTCCCTTCGCTTGATGCCGATAAAGTCGGGACGCGATTTTGGAGGAGGAGGCGCTGCGCCAGCCTTCGGCACGACCGGAGCCGATGGGGATCCCCATCGGCAGGAGGCAAGACCGGCGACATGCACGAGATACTGGACGCTCATCTGACTCTGAGCATACCAGTGCGTGAATGCCTCGCCGAAAAGGAACGAAACCCCCACCTTCTCCGACTGCTCCAAACTCCGAAAATAGGCCGTCGTGTTCAAGGAGGCATCCAGATAGCCCGTCGCCATCGCGACCAGCATTTTCTCCCGCCAGGGGCCAACGGTACGGACAGCGGCTCGACGGCTGGGATAGCCGACGGTCAGCAACGAGCGGATGATGTCGGCATGTGTCGCTGGCAACGTTTTCGTGCCATTCAACGCCGTAAATCGCCCCGAGAAGTTTGCGGAAGTGACTGTAACGGGCATGCCTAACGCCCAGCCCGGATCGACACCCCGATAGACCGCAGGGCGGGTATCAGGTCGGCTTGACGAACCAACTCGACCGCCGGAGAGGCGACAAGTTTCTCACCGACAGCTCGATCGTAGACCGCCACGCAATCTGCCGCCGTGAGGCGTGAGGAATAGAGCAATCCATCGACAGCATAGGATCGAAAGATCGACTCGCTCAGTCTCTGCCCTTCCTGATGTTCCTTGCCCCGGGCTGCGTCCGTGCTGACGCCCAACCTCAGGAGGCCGGTCGTGCGCAGGTCGAGAAGAATGAGAGCATCCGTGGCCGTCACCTCAGTGACCGACCAGTCCTCGATTTCGCTCTCATCCAGCACTCGCTCCTGGGTCCCCTCGAAGCGGTCGCGCACAATCGTCTCCGCAATCGCGGTCGCGAGATCATATGCGGCATAAAGCAGTCGGAACATCTGGTTGGGGCTCGAGAATCGCGATTGGCCGAAACCCATGCCAAGCGGGGTCGACATGTGGGCTACAGGTATAATGCGGACATAAGATTGCGGGAGAAAGGCAAGCGCGAGCTCCCGAACCGTTTGGGGATCAAGTTTCACGATTCAGCTCAACCAAAATCGCGCTCAGCTGCATCCAGAACCTCGTCCAGATTGCCCATCTTGAGATTGTCGAGCGGCGTTCCGCCTATGCTTGGCTTCGGCTGGATCAACCATTGCCACGCTACACGCGGATTGCGGATGATTTTGGTGACCTGAGGCATGCCCTCGACCGGCCGACCATCCACAAACTGAGCCAGGGGAAAGACATGCTTTCGCTCGCCCCTGAGCAGACCGACGACAGCTCCGCGCTTGTGCCAGTCGTGCAGGGTCGATCGCTTCGTGCCGAACTTCTTCTCGATATCGCCCGGACCGGCGACCGGACCGGCCCAGTCTTCGATGCGGGTTGGCGTCGCAAATTCGTCGAGCCTGCGGCGCCCTTCCTCAATGTCTACCGATTGCCCCAGACCACCACCTCGGCTGACCTCCACAGGTTTTTCGACCGATACCTCCGCGAGCACATGACCTGGCTTCGCAGCCAGTTCGGCGACGGCGGCTTCCACAATATGGGCGAGTTCCGTTTCGTCGTCGGCAATCCGACGCTGTTGCTCGACAGAAAGGCGCGCTGCTACCGCAGAGACCACGGCCATGACCCTGCCAGTCGCTGCAAGAGCCGGCTTTGAAAGGCCTGGATTGTGTCGGGCCAGAACCTTGAGAACATCGGCTACCGCAGCTGGATTGACTTCTAGCTTTGCGCCCATCTGCGTTTTACGGGTGACAGCAACCATCTTCGTCTTCCTTCTTGACTACAGCCAAGATAATGCGGATTGTCCGATTTGTCCAGATTGTTGCCCTCAGATTCGGGAGCGGCCAGCACTGAGGCCCTTAGAGATTTGATGGCAAACTTACCCTCTTTTTATCGACCTGATTTACAGACGGGCAGTTAGGCTTATTCGCGTATTACTATCGGACTTTTTAGTTTGCGTATTTTTCTACTTGGCACGAGGGTTGTCGTTTCGCAATGGAAGAGCACGAAATACGGAAATGGCTGAAGGAATTTCCCGGAGCGCGCCGCGCCGCGAATGGTTTCATCATCGGCGATGAACGTGGCGAGTTCTACGTCACAGGGATCGAACCACGCGATCCAGATCTCAGCAACGAAGAACTGGTTTATGCGCCCTTCTGCTCTAAGAATGAGATTCTCCGGCTGAGGTCGTTGAGAAGCGCGCATGACTACTTGCTGCGAATTCGGGCTAACTCCGTTGCCGATTCTCCTCGAGTTACGAGGGTGCTTGCCCACCGGAAGCGTGCATTCCAGCAGAACGGTCGCCCTTGGACTCTGACGTCCTATTACGAAACCGTCAATTTGGCTCCGAGACGCTATCTTGAGCGACTGCCGAAGGCCTTACGAAAATCCGCTCGCTCAATCCCATATGGCTACGTCCCAACCCTGGAAGTGAACGCGGCTTGCTTAAAATCCCTGGTAGGCGAGGTGATCATCGTCTCCGAAGCGTTGCGCTACTTCCTCTATTTCATGACTGTATGTTTTCATGGCGCACACTATGAATTTCCGATGGGCGACCGGATTGATGCAGCCTTAATCGCCCTGCGGACGATGATAGGGTCAGAAGCCCAGGACTTTGACATCGATCCGCGAGCTAAACTTCCAGCGAGTGTGGACGCTGCTATCAAGCGCGATGTAGACGACATGCTCGAATTCACATTCGGGCATGAGTTTAGTCATTTGCTTCTAGGTCATATGGAAGAAGCATCTTCGACCGAAAATCTGGAGGATCTAAAAACCTATAACCACGATCTAGAATTCAGTGCTGACCTCCACGCGATTACAGCCATCGGGTCGGATAAAGATGCAAAACTCCGCCTTTCCAACGGCGCCTATCACATATTTCTCTTCCTCCACTTAATTGAACTTTTGGGCTCCCGATTTCTCGACATACCTCGGTTTTCGGTATCCGAGACCCATCCAGCGCCGCTTGAACGGCTGTATGCGCTGAAGGCAGCGCTTGGAGATAGGAACCAACCAACAAAGCAACATCTGGACGCACTCGTAAAGCACGTCGGCGTGGTGGCCGAGGCGCTAACACAACGAATCGACGGTGCGCCGCGGAGCGATCTGTTGTCATTTTATGGCTCCATGTATTTATTTGGCCTTGGTGGTGAAATGCGAGAGGACAGAATTGATTTCTGACTTTCAACCTTGGACGTCTGTGAATTAGTGGATGCAGAAAACATGGTTTGTCATCCTGCTCCTGCCATATCGTTAGGCGTCAGTAACGCCCGCCGAAAAAATAACCTGCAACACGTCTTTCTAAGTAGTAGGTATTTTCAATGCCTCTCTCTTGGGCATACATCTGTTAAAGCAGAACTGTCGGTAAAATGGGGGGCAAGAGGTGGTCGATTTCAAAAAGCTTCGCGAGGACAAGGCAAAGCCGAAGCCCGTCGCCCCACGAGATATCTTTCATTCCCTGCCGAAAGCCGTCGGGATCAATGACCTTTATGTTAGCCAAGCCGAAGCTCTCGATGCTTGGTATCCATCCCGGAGAAACGACAAGGATGTCGTTGTAAAACTGCATACGGGGGGAGGAAAGACCCTGGTTGCGCTTCTCATGGCACAATCAACCATGAATGAACTCGGTGAACCCGTTCTTTATCTCGCACCAACTACCCAGCTCGTCGAACAGGTTATTGCCAAAGCGACTGAATATGGAATCCGCGCGGTGCCCTACACGAGGGGGCAGCCTTTAGCCTCCGAGTTTCTTGATGGTAACGCCGTTCTCGTGGGGGCCTACGAGAGCCTTTTCAGTGGTCGCAGCAAATTTGGTGTTCGAGGTTCCGCCAAACCGGCAGTGAAAGTCGGAGGCATCATCTTAGACGACGCGCACGTCGCGCTTTCCTCTGTTCGTAAAGCATTCAGCCTGACGATCACATCGAAAGACCACCTCGAGGTCTATCAGGAGATGGCGGATCGTTTCAGGGGCGCGTTCGACGAGGTCGGACGAGGCGGCGCCTTTGCTGACATCACGAGGGGGAAGGACTTCGGCGTGATCGAGGTCCCCAGCTGGGCTTGGCTGTCCAAGGTCCCCGAAGTTCGGGAATTTCTTTCACAGCATGTCGAGGGCGTCGATCCCTACATATGGCCTCTCCTACGTGACAATCTGGCCATGTGCCACTGCCTCTTCAGCCGCAAATCGGTGACGATCACCCCCACCTTTCCGCCGGTTGATCTTCTTCCGACGTTCGATGACGCTAAACGCCGGATCTACATGTCTGCTACGATTTCGGACGACAGCGAGATTGTTCGCACATTCGGTGCCTCCCCTGCTGCAGTTGGCAGACCGATTCAGTCTTCATCGCTCGCGGGTGTAGGCGAGCGCATGATCTTGGTGCCCGAGCTGATGCCGCTCGGCAATGTCGCTATCACACCGATGGTTAAACAGATCGCGAAATGGATTGCCGGTTACGCCGGCGTCGCGATTTTGGCGCCGTCCGGGACCGTTGCCAAAGGATGGTTGGATACTGCGGAATATCCAGAGACAAGTGAAGCGGTTAGCCACCGTATAAAAGATATGCAGGCCGGATCGTTCAAGGGTCCGATCGTTCTTGCTAACCGGTACGACGGCATTGATTTGGCTGGTCAGTCTTGCCGCCTGCTGATTATGGATGGCCTGCCACAGGGTACGACCGACTACGATATGTTTCGGACGAGTGTTCTTGCAGATTCCGCGGTCAACTCGTTGTTGGCCCAGCGGATCGAGCAGGGCCTAGGGCGCGGCTCTAGGGGGGGCGGCGATTTCTGCGTGGTCGTCCTGACGGGAAGCGATTTGGTTGCATGGATCGGACGCAAGAAGAACCTTGAGCATCTGACCGCGAGCAGCCGGGTACAACTCAACGTGGGACAGGAAGTGAGTGAGGCTGTCGCCAGCTATCAGGAAATTGGCGAAACGATGCTCAAGTGTTTGAACAGGGATCCGGATTGGGTTGCCTACCATGCGTCAGAGTTGGCAGCCGCCACCCGGCCCCCGGGGATCGACGAACTGTCGCTGAAGGTCGCCGGTGCTGAGCGCAGGGCTTTCCGGCTGGAAAGAGTGGGACAGTATGAAAGCGCCATTCAAGAACTCGAACACCTGATTTCCTCACCAGACCTTGCCCAGGATGGTCAGAGAAGGGCATGGCTTTCCTCGTTGGCAGCTCGCATCGCTTTCCATATGAATGATGATCACAAAGGTCAGCGACTTCAGACGTCAGCTTTCGCAACCAACAACAACCATATCCCACCTCGCATCCGACCGGCCTACATTCCGCGACCAATGGCTGGTCCACAATCCATGGCGATTGTTAGCCGAATCCTCGAATATCAACGTCGTGGATCGCTCATTCCTGCTTATAACGAAGCGGTCTCGGCTTTAGTGCCCGACGCCTCCCCTTTCCAATATGAGGAAGCGTTAAAGAACCTTGGAGCATATCTTGGTTTTGACGCCGAGCGGCCGGAAGCAGTGCACAAAACAGGGCCTGATGTTTTGTGGCGAACGAGCGGTTTGTTCGATTTCGTCATAGAAGCCAAAAGCGACAAGGAGAAGGACAACCCGCTCTACAAGAACGACCATGCTCAACTCCTAGAAGCCGAGCAATGGTTCAGGCGATGCTATCCCGGAAGGCAGTCTTTGCGGGTTTCGGCGCTTCCGGAGCCCATCGCCGATCGGAAAGCAAGCACCCAGGGAACGTACGCCCTCAAATTGGAGGAAGTGACAAAGCTCGTCGGAGCGGTCCGCAATCTCTATGTCTATCTAATTGGGCAACCCGGAGACAGGGAGGCTCTTCAAGAGCGCTGTGAGGCTGAATTGCGTCGTACTGGCCTAACGCCGGACGGCATCAAGACGATCTATTTAACTGAGTTCAAATGAACGTTGCCGCCCTCTCCTGCGGATTTTTACGGCGGCGAATGCGTGTCGTTTGCGACATGCGTCGCCACGAATGAGCCGCGAAACAAAAGGAATTCTATGACCAGAAACATCTAAACGCGCGAGGACGCGACCGCCTCAATTCGTTCAATTCTCGCACCGACCATGTTTGCCGCCTTCACATCAAATCACACCCCATGCACGGAAGCTTCCTCTCCCCGTCACTTCCCGAACGCCGAGTTCGGCGACGAGATCGAGCGCCGCACGATGGCTAACCTTCAATTCCTTGACTATCATCGACGAGGACACGATCGGTCGCGTCATCAGCAAGTCCACAACGCGCGGCAAACTGCTGGACGAGCGCTTTCCCTTCAGTTTTCGCTCGAGGTGCTCCCTCGCCTGTCCCAGCCGAATGACTTCCTTCATGGCCAGTTCAGCGCTGCTCGCCATTGCATCCAGCCCGGCAAGCACTCGTGATACGCGATTGTGTGATCGCCGCCGTTCCCGCGGCACAGCTTTAAGACCGGAGCAGATGCCAAACAGGTGCGAGGACACCTTTCCGCGCACCCGGAAATATGAATTCACGAGTTGGGTACCAAGCCAATGCTGCCGCTGCAATGGCTCCATGCTTTCCCATGCGTCCCATATCACTGCGGCCGCCAAGGTAGTCGGCAAGGCGTCAGCCTGAGCCAGAACCGCTCTCCAAGCCGAAAGGCGCCCTTCCTCGTCCCATCCCGGATCCCGGACAACGAGCTCACCGACCATCAGAGGATCCGCCTTGCTGCCCTCCACCGTTACCACCGCTTCGAGTGCGCGGGTCGACCGATCAAGAACTGCATCGATTTCGGCCATCTCCGCGGCGAAACAGTTGTCCTCTTCGTTCAGCGTCAGTTCGGCGGGCAAGGGCGATCTCCCCTTCCCTACCGACTCTCGTTCCGCAGAGCCCTCTGACCGCCCCACCAGGTTTACGATCCCAGCCCTGCTCGTCGCCCAGTCAGGGTCAGCTTTTTCGATGCGCCGCCGCGCTCTCAGGATCGAATGTGCGATGGTGATTTCGTGGGTCGGGGTACGCACATCCCGATTTGCGTCGTGGAGAACGAGATCCTCGATGTGGACAAGCTCGCCTGCGATCCACATGCTTGCGGCCGCCTCGGTGAAGTGAGACCTTTCGGTAAAGCCCTGCCTGACGGGGCTGCGACGAACAATTTCGTCCAGACGCGCGATTTGATCTTCTGCCCTTGCGATAGCCGGAAGCAGCACTGTCAAAGGCAAATCGCCAATTTCATATCTCATTGTTTTAACGTATCTATTTAGACCATCTTGAAGCTATAATAGCATACACTTCAATCATAGCAGATACTTTTTCTCGCGCGCGTACTATTTAGAGCTGCCAAGGCGTTCGAACTGTACAGGATTAGCGCCGATGGACGTGACATCGATGAAAACCACTGTTTTCCAGCCACTTGCGACGTGTTTACTTTGACTCCAAAGGACCAAGAGACGTTTACAAACGATCGTTTATCCTTATCCTCTACGTTTGGAAAAATGCTCTTTAACACTCCTCAGGCACTGCAAATGGCTGCTAACACCAAGAATAAGGCTTCCCGTCGACCACAGGGCCGGCTGATCGGCTATGCACGCGTGTCTACGGACGAGCAAGCGACGGAAGCCCAGGAAATCGATTTGCGATCGGCGGGGTGCGATATGATCGTCCAAGAACACGGATCCGGCGCCTCCCGTGCCCGGCCTGCCCTTTCCAAACTCGTTCGCGAGATCGTCGCCGGCGACACGCTTGTTGTGGTACGGCTTGATCGTTTGGCGCGCTCGGTCAGCCATCTGCTTGAGGTTATCGAGGATCTGACGGTGAAGGGCGCGCATTTCCGGTCGTTGCGCGATCCCATCGACACGTCGACGCCGCAGGGAATGTTTTCCCTTCAGGTTCTCGGCGCCGTGGCGCAGCTCGAACGCGCGCTCATTTCCGAACGAACGAAGGCGGGTATCCGGGCAGCCAAGTCCAAGGGAAAGCTTTCCGGCAACCCCGGCATCCGGGAAAAACGCCCCGAGGTGTTGGCCAGGATGACCGCGGCCCAGAAAGCGGCATATGGCGATCGCATCCAGGCCTCGGCGAACCAATGGCTTCCGACCGTTCGGCGCATGCGGCCGGATCACACATGGGACGACATCGCACGAGTGCTCAAGCAGCGCGGCCTCGAATGGACGCCAGAACGTCTTCGCCGAGCTGTGAAGTGGATGGTGTCTGAACGCATGGCGGATCCGGCGCTGCTGAAAAAATCTCTGCCCCGTCTTCCCGAAGACCGCCTGATGACGCTTGTGGCTGGCATTCATTCTTCGAACCCGGACCTCAAGCTTCGTGAGATCGCTGTCCAGCTTGAAAGATTGCACGAACGTACGCCGCGCGGTGGATCCAAATGGTCGCCCTCGTCCGTCAAGAACCTGATCGATCGCGCCCGACGTTCCGGGTTGATCACCGAGGTCGACATCGCGGCGGCTGAATAGCGAGGGGATCACCATGATCTCGGCTTTCGCAGGTTTTTCAGCAGCGATTCCGATACGTGGAGGCGGCTGTCATCCTCGACCTCCTCATCAGTTCGCGGCTTTCCAGCGCCGGCTGCATTCTTCTGCTCGTCCAGCTTCGCCCGGAGCAACGCCATAACCATCGGCCAAGTCGAAAACTTCCCGTCCTTGGCCCGGTCGGTCAGGCTTCGGAGATAACCGCCGGCGTTGTTGATCTGACCGGCCCGCTGATAGATTGACGCCAGCGTGATCGCAGCGTGTTGCTCGCCCATGGTTTCGCGGGCCTCCCGCCAGGCGCTCGGACTAATCCCCAGCATCGGCCGGGCAAGCTCAGCCGCCGCCAGCAAGTCCCGCCAATGCCGGATTGTCCCTCCCTGGGCCAGTTCCTGAATTTCGGGGCAGGCATCCATCACTATCCCCAAAGGCAGCTCGCGTTTCGGCAAGCTCCGCACCTTGTCGGTTTCCGCAACGCTGCCGCCCGCTTCTACATTTTTTCCAGAGCCGTATTCAGATTCAGATTTAGAGTCTGGTTTTGAATTCTGTTTGTGGCGACCGAAATGGGACTCATTGCCGTCCAGTTTCATTGTTTTTGCAAATGATTCCAATACGTCACGTATCTCGGTGCAGAGATCCTGAAGTTCGTGACCAATACTCTCGACAAGCTGACGGGGTGCAGAGCGCGGCAAGCGGCCGATGATCCCCTGATAGGTCTGTGTAACTCTTCCCCAGTCTCCGGGAACGCCTTCTTCGACGCCAGTCTCGATCATTTTGACGATGTCGCGGCGAAGCAGAGTCAGCCGTTCCTTGGAGACCCGGAAGGCCTTCTTTTCAGCTTGCACCGCCTGGGCCAAATCTCGGAACTCTTCGGCCCGCGCTACGATCGGCGACAGATCGAAGCCGTAGGCCTGCTCGATCTCCCCTCCCCTTCCCTTGCGAGCGAATCGCTTGCCGTTGGGACTGTCGCGGCGAATGATGAGCCCGCAATCAACCAGTACGGCAAGATGCCGGCGCAGTGTCGTGGCGGGCATGCCGTTGGCGCGAGCCATCAGCTGCTCGTTAGAAGGCCATACGACCAGTTCGGCGCCACCAGTCAAGGTGGTCTCCGGGTAAAACGTCAACAGCGCGTTCAGGATCGAGAGCGAGCGGTCCGTGGCTCCGATCAGTTCCCGGGATTCACGGATGTGCTGGAAGACCTGCCATTTGTTGGCGACAGCGTCTGATGCGACCGCTTTTGCGACCATCTGGCTTGCAAGATGGCCGAGTGTCATCGGCCGCCGCCCAAAGGACGTCGTTGAGATATGCGTCTGCATTTCCTTTTACCTTTTGTTAGGCAATAGAAATCCGCCCGTCGAAATGACGCTTTCCCTTACGGGACCCTTGACTACGATTTCTGGAAATGCGATTCTCTTAGCTGCGAGACTACAGAGAAGGTCTTCCGGAACGCCGTTTCGGGGGCCTTTTTCTTTTGCGGTGAGAGCCAGTCCATCTCAATCGAGCGAAGCTTTGAATTGGATGAAACCCTGGCTATTGGTCGAGCTTGCCTCCTCCGGTTGTTTCAATAAATTGGGCGTACAGACTATCCAACTGGTCAGCGACATATTCGCCAAAAGTTGGCACCAGTCTCTCGTCGAAAACCAGAGCTGTTCGTCCGGTTTCTTGTCGGATCGTCGCAGCCTTTTTCCCCTTTGGCGTGCTCCAGGCCCTTACCTTTTTTGGAGCCTTAGCGGGCGGCTTTGAAACGGCGTTAAAAATGAGGGCAAAGCGGGCATCGCTATCGGAGTGCTTGAACTGCTCTGACTCAAGCACCGCTTCGATTGCGTCCGTTGCCTTGGCCTTCCCAAGCCCCTCGGCAAGTGCGACCCAACGCGATCGACCCGCTTTCGACGCTGGACCAATTTGCGTGGCAAGGTTCAGCGGTATGCCCCTGGCTACCGTTATGTAGCGGCTGAGGTCGGCCTTGTCAGTGGAAAGCGCGGCAATGATGGTGGCCCGATCAAAACCCGCATCTTCGAGGCGCAGGGCGAAGAGAGCCTTCTCAATGAACGAGAGGTCAGCACGGTCAAGATTTTCGCGGCCCTGGGCCACGACCAGTTCACGGTCCGTGAGATTTCGGACAATTGCAGAAACCTCTCTGCGCAGATTTACTGCCGCGCGCAGTCGCCGCCTTCCATATACGATTTGATATCGACCGGCAGCCTCAGGATGCGGTCTGACAAGAATCGGCACCTGCTGCCCCTCCTGCGAAATGCTCGCCTCAAGCTGCTCGAACTTCGGATCGACGTCCGCGGGCAGCCGATCCGCGATCGGCGACCCGTCGATCATGGATGGATCCAGGAACACGACGGCTTCGCCCGCAGCCAGTTGATCCTGCAGCCGAGCTGCAGCTTTTGCTCCCTCGGCCATCTCTTGCAATGACGAACCCATGGCCGAAATCGCTCCGGTACGAACACGAACGGCTGACTTGTCGACTGCTGTTCTATCGGTCGCAGGTTGCTTCTTGAGAAACAAGGAGTCGATTGCGTCTTTACGGCTCATAATGTCGGCCTCTTGGTTTTGGGTGCGTGCCGTCGGATTTTTGATTGCACACGCGCCTGGTTGGGAGCTCCCAACAGGAAAAGGCGACTGAGCCCTGGCCAACTAGCTAGGGGCATACGTCGGTGTCTCAAACCAACGCGATATTTCCAGCTCCCGTTTCCCAGTGGGCGATTCAACACATCACGGTTGGGAGCTCCCAACAGCCCCACGGGAAGCGCGCCACCCATCATCATGCTCGCCCCCACGCAGTCTTGATCAAAGCCTCGATCTCGGAGTTCACGGCATCCAAAGATTCCATCGCCCGGTCGTATGTCGAGCGCGTAAGGTTCTCTCGCCCTATCTCATAGAGGGTCTGCTTGGTTAAACCGGCATCAGACACCGCTGCCGACTTGACCATAGGATTTGTAAGGACGTGATCCTCGAACATGTTGCGCAGCAGTGCCGCCACTTTCGTCTGCGGCGCGTCCTGGGGTTCATAGCGCGTCAAGAGATAGCGTATGAAATCGTACTGGAGATTGCCCCCCGCCTCTTTCACGACACCCAGAAGGTCGCGTGTCATGAGGAGAAACTGGCTCATGGAAGCGATATCCAGCATCTGAGGATGTACGGTGATTACCATTGATGTTGCAGCACACAACCCGCTGAGAGTCAGAAACCCAAGCTGAGGAGGGCAGTCGATGACCACGACATCGTAATCGTCGGCGACCTCATCAAAGGCTTGGGCCACGCGAGTGAAGAACAATCCGTCGCGCGTACCTTTGTCAGTCAATGCTTTCGGGGTGGTATGCTCGAACTCCATAAGCTCGAGATTTCCAGGAACAAGGTGAAGACCATCAAAATACGTCGGTCGGATCACATCTCGCAACGGACGACGTGTCTCGTCATACCGAATAGCCGCATAGAGCGTTTCGTTTGCACCGACATCAGTTTCTGGCAGAACGCCGAGGAGTGCTGAAAGACTAGCCTGCGGATCGAGATCGACTGCGAGAACCCTGTAACCTTGCAACGCCAGATACTGTGCAAGATGAGCGGACGTCGTCGTCTTCCCAGAGCCACCTTTGAAGTTGGTTACGGCAATGACTTGCAAATGCTCAGAACCTCGGCGATGAGGCACAAAATCAATGCTTTCACGTCCTCGAGTCGAGCCGGCAAGCATCTGCCGGATTTCATTTATCTGACCGAGGGTGTAAAAGCGCCGCCCGTTGCTGGCGAGTTCAGGTTGCGGCCCTTCGCCAGCCAGTGTCATCTTGCGAAGCGTCGAGTCAGATATTTTCATCAAACGTGCGGCTTCACCCGAGGTAAATTTGCGCAAGCTCTTGTGTGATGTCGGAGGAAACAAAGCCTCGCTCATCGCTTGAAGCTGAGAGCTGAGCTGCTCAGCATGCTCACCAATGGTGACATCTACCGACGGGCGATCATTTCGGGATATGGCAGCGGCTTTGCTCACGGTGTAATCTCTTGTCACGGTTAATTGGCGCGTATTGCCATTTATCCGTGACGATTACCTAATGCGGGTGAGGTTGCAAGACGTTTTTGGTTAATGAAAGGTTACGCCCGTTTCAATCGAAATCACACTAAATGCCGATTCTTCAAATGCTATCTGTGAGTTAGACCGATTCTCTTCTTCTGTGCGACGTGGCACCAAGTGCAGATTCGCACAACCTTGATGGTGTCTGGCCGGCCTCACCCGCTCGCATTTCGCGCCCTGGAACGCCGACTCGGTAGAATCACCTGAGGTGCAAATCTGCACGTAGGCAAACGCGCCGTGAGATGATTTCTGTCCGCATGACCTGTTCATGCGGAGATCATGATGCGGATACTGACAGTCTCGCCGGACCAATACGAACGTAATCGAAGCTTCCTCAAACAAATGCACCGTCTTCGCGCGACGGTGTTCGGCGGCCGCCTGGAATGGGAAGTCTCCATTACAGAAGGGGAAGAGCGCGACCAGTACGATGGTTACAAGCCAACCTACCTTCTGGCGATTACCGATAGTGGACTTGTCGCAGGCTGCGCCCGTCTTCTTCCGGCTTTCGGCCCTACGATGCTGGAGCAGACTTTCCCCCAGCTCCTCGAAACGGGTTCGCTCGTCGCGCATTCCGGGATGGTCGAGAGCTCGCGCTTCTGTGTCGATACCGCGCTTGTCTCGCGGAGGGATGCAAGCCAGTTGCATGTCGCTACGCTCACCCTGTTCGCCGGCATCATCGAATGGTCTATGGCCAATGGCTACAACGAGATCGTCACGGCGACCGATCTTCGCTTCGAGCGTATCCTGAAGCGGGCGGGCTGGCCTATGCAACGGCTCGGCCAACCGGCCGCAATCAGCAACACCATCGCCATTGCGGGAAGCCTGCGGGCCGATCGTGCCAGCTTCGAGCAGGTTTGCCCTCCAGGCTATTATTCCATCCCCCGGATCGACGTGGCAGCGATCAGGAGTGCCGCGTGACCCAGCTGCGCTCCCATTCGCGTCTGGTACGCAAACTCCAGGACGCCCTCGGCGACCAGCTCTGCGTCGCCCTCGATGATGCGACAGTGGTCGAGATCATGCTGAACCCCGATGGCAAGCTCTTCATCGAGCGCCTGGGTCATGGGGTTGCCCCCGCAGGCCACCTCAGCCCCGCCGCGGCGGAAGTGATCATTGGCAGCGTCGCCCACGCACTGCAATCCGAAGCCGACGACGAGCAGCCGATCATCTCCGGCGAATTGCCAATCGGCGGCCACCGCTTCGAGGGCTTGCTGCCGCCGATCGTTTCCGGACCGAGCTTCACGATCCGGCGTCGCGCGTCGCGCCTGATCCCGCTCGACGATTATGTGAAGCACAAGATCATGACGGAGGCGCAGGCCTCGGTTCTGCGCAGCGCGATTGCGTCTCGCATGAACATCGTGATTTCCGGTGGCACGGGCTCGGGAAAGACGACGCTCGCCAATGCAGTCATTGCCGAAATCGTCGCCAATGCGCCGGACGACAGGATCGTCATTCTGGAGGACACCGCCGAGATCCAGTGCGCGGCTGAGAACGCCGTTGCGCTCCACACAAGCGACACAATCGATATGGCTCGGCTTCTCAAGAGTACGATGCGCTTGCGACCCGATCGCATCATCGTCGGCGAGGTCCGCGACGGCGCGGCGCTTACGCTGCTCAAGGCATGGAACACCGGGCACCCGGGCGGGGTCACCACCATCCATTCGAATACGGCGATGTCGGCTCTTCGCCGGCTCGAGCAACTGACCGCGGAAGCGAGCCAGCAGCCCATGCAGGAGGTGATTGGCGAGGCTGTCGATCTGATCGTCTCGATCGAACGAACGGGGAAGGGGAGGCGGGTCCGCGAAGTCATCCACATCGAGGGTTTCGCAAACTCCCGTTACCAGACCGAACACTACGCCCAAATCGATGAGGATAGCCATGTCGCGTAAGACCCAAATCACCCTTGCGCTTGCAGCGCTAGCCGCCTTCTCCTGGATCAGCATTGTCAATCCGGCGTTCGCCTCTTCGGGCGGGGGTGGGTTGCCGTGGGAATCTCCGCTGCAACAGATCCAACAGTCGATCACGGGACCGGTGGCTGGATTCATCGCACTCGCAGCGGTGGCGATCGCCGGTGCCATGCTGATCTTCGGGGGAGAACTGAACGACTTCGCCAGGAGGCTTTGTTACGTCGCCCTTGTTGGCGGCGTGTTACTCGGCGCGACCCAGATCGTCGCTCTCTTCGGTGCGACGGGCGCTTCGATCGGCGAGTTTGAGGGGCGAGCCGGATCTTGGAATGTCGAACTGTCTTCGGAGCTTCGAACGGAAGGGGAGGGGGCTCATGGCTGAACCCGGCTCCAATCTTGCCCGCTCTCGAATACATCGGGCGCTATCACGCCCGAACCTGCTAATGGGCGCCGACCGCGAGCTGGTTCTGCTCACCGGCCTTGCCGCCGTGATCCTGATCTTCGTGGTGCTGACCTGGTACGCCGCGCTGTTCGGCTTGGCTATCTGGCTGGTTGCGGTTGCTGCTCTCCGCATGATGGCGAAGGCCGATCCGCTGATGCGCCGCGTCTATCTGCGGCACGTGTCCTATCGATCCATCTACAGGACGACCTCGACGCCGTGGCGCAAGTTCTGAAGAGGCGGACATGGTGGCACTGAAACTCTTCCGACACTCCGGACCGTCATTCGCCGATCTGGTTCCTTATGCGGGCCTGGTCGACAATGGCGTGATCCTTCTGAAGGACGGCTCACTGACGGCCGGCTGGTATTTTGCCGGCCCGGACAGCGAAAGCTCGACAGACTCAGAGCGCAACGAGGTGTCGCGGCAGATCAATATGATCCTCTCACGTCTGGGCTCGGGCTGGATGATCCAGGTCGAGGCTTTGCGGGTCCCGACGATCGACTATCCGGCAGAGGGCGCCTGCCACTTTCCCGATCCCGTCACCCGCGCCATCGATAAGGAGCGCAGGTCGCATTTCGAGAGGGAGAGCGGGCATTTCGAGAGCCGACACGCGCTGATCCTGACCTGGCGGCCGCCCGAGCCTCGGCGCTCCGGCTTGGCGCGCTACGTCTATTCCGACACTGCCAGCCGTTCGGCCACCTATGCCGACACGGCGCTAGAGTCTTTCCGGACCTCGATCCGCGAGGTTGAGCAGTACCTTGCCAATGTCGTCTCCATCCGCCGCATGGTGACGCGCGAAACCGAAGAGCGCGGGGGTTTCCGGATAGCCCGCTATGACGAGCTGTTCCAGTTCATCCGCTTCTGCATCACCGGTGAGAACCATCCAGTCCGGCTCCCGGATATCCCGATGTATCTTGACTGGCTGGTCACGGCCGAGCTGCAGCACGGTCTGACGCCGACGGTCGAGAACCGCTTCCTCGGCGTCGTCGCCATTGACGGCTTAGCCGCGGAGAGCTGGCCGGGGATCCTCAACAGCCTCGACCTGATGCCGCTCACCTATCGGTGGTCGTCGCGCTTCGTTTTTCTCGACGAGCAGGAGGCACGCCAGAAGCTGGAGCGCACCCGCAAGAAATGGCAGCAGAAGGTGCGGCCGTTCTTCGATCAGCTTTTCCAGACCCAGAGCCGTTCGGTGGATCAGGACGCCATGATGATGGTGGCCGAGACGGAGGACGCAATCGCCGAGGCATCGTCGCAGCTCGTCGCTTATGGATATTACACGCCGGTCATCGTGTTGTTCGATGAACAGCAAGAACGGCTTCAGGAAAAGTGCGAGGCGATCCGTCGATTGATCCAGGCCGAAGGATTCGGCGCCCGGATCGAGACGCTGAACGCGACTGACGCCTTTCTGGGCAGTCTGCCGGGTGTCTCCTATGCCAATATCCGCGAGCCGCTCGTCAATACGCGCAATCTCGCTGACCTCATTCCGCTGAACTCGGTCTGGTCCGGAAGCCCCATCGCACCGTGCCCGTTCTATCCGCCGGGATCGCCGCCGCTCATGCAGGTCGCCAGCGGCTCGACGCCGTTCCGCCTGAACCTGCATGTCGATGATGTCGGGCATGCGCTGGTCTTCGGCCCGACCGGCTCGGGCAAATCGACTTTGCTGTCGCTGATCGCCGCGCAGTTTCGGCGCTATGCGGATGCGCAGATATTCGCTTTCGACAAGGGGCGGTCGATGTTGCCGCTGACACTCGCCATCGGCGGCGATCACTACGAAATCGGCGGGGACGCGTCCGGAGAAGGGGAGGGGGCTTCGCCGCGACTGGCCTTCTGCCCGCTCGCCGAACTCGCGTCGGACGGCGACCGCGCCTGGGCGGCGGAGTGGATCGAGACGCTCGTCGCCCTGCAGGGCGTCACGGTTACGCCTGACTATCGCAACGCCATTTCCAGGCAGTTGGGCCTGATGGCGGAATCGCGCGGCCGCTCGCTCTCGGACTTCGTCTCCGGTGTGCAGATGCGCGAGATCAAGGATGCGCTGCACCACTACACGGTCGATGGACCGATGGGCCAGTTGCTTGATGCCGAACAGGACGGACTGGCGCTCGGCGCTTTCCAGTGCTTCGAGGTCGAGGAGCTGATGAATATGGGTGAGCGCAATCTCGTCCCGGTCCTGCTCTATATGTTCCGGCGGGTCGAGAAGCGGCTGACGGGGGCGCCCAGCCTCATTATTCTCGATGAGGCCTGGCTGATGCTCGGTCATCCGACGTTCCGCGACAAGATACGTGAATGGCTGAAGGTTCTGCGCAAGGCCAACTGCGCAGTCGTGCTCGCCACGCAGTCGATCTCCGACGCCGAGCGCTCCGGTATCATCGACGTGCTGAAGGAATCCTGCCCGACCAAGATATGTCTGCCCAACGGCGCGGCACGCGAGCCAGGGACGCGCGAGTTCTATGAGCGCATCGGTTTCAATGAGCGACAGATCGAGATCGTCGCCACCGCACTGCCGAAACGCGAATATTACGTCGCCTCGCCGGAGGGCCGCCGGCTGTTCGATATGTCGCTCGGTCCCGTAGCGCTTTCCTTCGTCGGTGCGTCCGGCAAGGAGGACCTGAAGCGCATCCGCGCCCTTCACTTCCAACACGGGGCGGATTGGCCCAAGCACTGGCTCCAGCAAAGGGGGATCGCCCATGCCGAAACACTTTTCCAGGCCGCTTGAAGCGGCGCGCGCCGCCATGATCACGGCCATCATCGTCCCGGTCGCTCTGCCGTTTACCGCATATGCCGGCGGCGTTACCGGACAGGCCACCGAATGGACCCAACTCGCCAACAATGCGGAGCTCATTAGTCTCGTCGGCAAGTCCGCCGAGCAGGTGAACAATCAGATTACCCAGATCAGCCAGCTTGCCGAGCAGATTCAGAACCAGATCAACATCTACAAGAATCTGCTGCAGAACACCGCGCAACTGCCGGCCCATATCTGGGGCCAGGTCGAGAACGACCTCAACAAGCTCCAGAACATCGTCGCGCAGGGGCAGGGCGTCGCCTTTTCGATGGGCAACATCGACGACGTCGTGAAGCAGCGCTTCCAGAGTTTTGCCGACATGAAGAGCAACCTGCCGGGCGGCCAGAGCTTCTCAACGACCTATCAGAACTGGTCCGACACCAATCGCGACACCATCGCGGGCACACTGAAGGCGGCTAACCTCACGGCCGAGCAGTTTTCTAGCGAGGAATCCACCATGTCCTCGCTGCGCTCGATGTCGGAGAGCGCCGACGGCCAGATGAAGGCCCTGCAGGTGGGGCACCAAATCGCCACCCAGCAGGTGGCACAGATGCAGAAGCTGCGTGGGTTGGTGTCGCAGCAGACCACGATGATGGGAACATGGTTTCAGTCGGAACAGGCGAGACAAGACCTCGCCCAGGCCCGACGCGAAAAATTCTTCAACGCGCCGACCAATGACATTCGCGGCGGCCAGACGATGGAGCCGCGCTGGTGAGCCCGCGCATCCTCATCGTCCTCGCAGTCGCGGGTCTGGTCGCCTTCGGAGCCGGCATGATCGTCTGGGTGGTGGTCCAACCGGATGCTGCGACTGAAACACCGGCCGGGACGTCCGGTTCTGGCGCAGCGCAGCGCGACCACCGGGAGCGCTTCCTCGGCGGCGACCCGGATCGCGACGTGCGCGGCGGGCAGGAAATGAAGCCGCGATGGTAGTCGTCCGCCCGTCCCGCAAGCTCGAAACCGCTTTCATCGTCATCGCGATCCTGGCTCTTGCGACAGCGCCGACGCTCGCACAGCAAGGTTCCGTGCTCACCACGTTGGAGAACCAGGTCGTCACCGCCGCCAAGGGCTGGGAGACGACGATCATGAACGCGGCACGGTCCCTGTTCTGGATCCTCGCGGGGATCGAGATCGGTATTGCTGCCGTGTGGCTGGCTATCAATGCGGCAAGCCTCGACGCGTGGTTCGCCGAGCTCGTGCGTCGGATCATGTTCATCGGTCTCTTCGCCTTCATCCTCGATCGCGGCCCGGCGCTCGCGAAGGCGGTGGTGGACAGCCTGTTCCAGATCGGCGCCGGCGGGGGCTCCGCGTCGCCGGCCAACATCTTCGATGCGGGTATCCGCGTAGCCTCCAAAATGTCGGAACAGGCGAAGTTCGGGCTGTGGGAGGACAACGCACTGGCGATCGCCGCGGTCTTCGCGATGATCGTTGTCGTCGTCGCTTTCAGCCTCGTCGCCGCGATCTTTGTCGCCGTCATGGTCGAGATGTATGTGGGCCTCCTCGCCGGCATGATCATGCTCGGCTTGGGTGGCAGCTCCTATACCAAGGATTTCGCGGTCCGTTACCTTGTCTATGCCTTCTCGGTCGGCATGAAGCTGATGGCGTTGGTGATGATCGCGAAGATCGGATCCGACATTCTGATAGGGCTGGCCGAGGCGCCGACGGCGACCTCCGACCAGTTCATCACCACGATCGGCATCGCCGGCATCTCCGTTGTGGTTTTCATCATCGCTATGTATGTGCCGCCGATCATCCAGGGCGTCGTGCAGGGCGCATCGGTCTCAGGCGGCATGGAGGCGATCCGCCATGGTGGTCAGACGGCCGCCTTCGCCGCCGGTGGCGCCTTCCTTGGCGCGGGCGCCGCGATGAAGGGGGCAGAATCAGCGAGCTCGGCGAGGGCAGGGGGATCGTCGATGGCGGGAGCAGCCCTTCGCGGCATGGCGTCCGGCATCGGCAACGCCGGATGGGCGGCAAGCTCTGCGGCACGAGAAAAGGCGATCGCTTCGCCCGGCGCCTATGCCGGCTCTCTGCTCGGCCTCGCCAATGCCAAGCTTGATCAGACCCGGCAATCCGGCAGGCCCTCGGCGCCTCCTCCGCCTCCACCCGTCAACGAAAACAAGTAAGAGGCTGACCGCGCATGGCCGGACGCACCCCGCCCGACAATCCCTATATCGCAGCGAGAACGGAATGGAACGAGCGCTACGGCTCCTATGTGAAGGCCGCCGCGGCCTGGCGTCTGGTCGGCGTCACCGGGATGACCATGGCGGTGGTCGGCTTCAGCTACGCTCTCTACCAGAGCACTCAGGTCAAGCTGGTGCCCTATATCGTCGAGGTCGACAAGCTCGGCACGGCCTCAAGCGCCGGTTTCCCGCAGCAGATCGAGTATGCCGATCCGCGTGTGGTGCGCGCCACGCTTGGCAGTTTTGTTTCGAACTTCCGGTCGGTGTCGCCGGATGCTGTCGTGCAGAAACAATATATCGACCGCACCTATGCGCTGCTTCGGACCTCGGACCCTGCGACAGAAAAAATCAATGCCTGGTTCCGCTCCTCCTCACCCTTCGAGAAGGCGAAGAACGCCACCGTCGCCGTCGAGGTCAACAACATTGTCGCGCTGTCGAACCAGTCCTACCAGATCGACTGGACCGAGTTCGAGCGCGATCGCCGCGGCAAGGAGACCGCCACGCGCCGGTTCCGCGGGATCGCCACCGTGACGCTTACACCGCCGCAGGACGAGGGCGTCATCCGGCTTAACCCGATCGGACTCTATCTTAGGGATCTCGACTGGACCGCGCAGCTTTGAAAGGCATGGCCCCGAACATGAACATTCGACTGAGACGTTTTCCGGCCAGGCTGGCTGCCGCCGCGATCGTTGCCGCAATCGTGCCGTTGCCGACTTCTCTTTCCTCCCGCGCGCTCGCAGCTGATGGCGTCACCGCCAATGAAGCGAAGGGGATGGGGATTTCCACCCAGTGGCGCGACTCACGCGGGCTTGTCACGAAAGGACCGGACGGGAAGGTGATCTTCCTCTATGGCGAAGTGCAGCCCTCCGTCGTCTGCTCACCTTTGCAGGTCTGCGACATCGAGCTCCAGGGCGGCGAGGTCGTTCGCGACGTACTCGTCGGCGACACCGTTAGGTGGAAGGTTGAGCCCGCAACATCGGGAGCGGCAGGAGGGCAGGCGATCCACCTGATCGTCAAGCCATCGGAGTCCAACCTTGTCACCTCGATGGTGGTGACCACCTCGCGTCGCACCTACCATATCCAGCTCAAGTCGCACCAGACACAATACATGGCACGTGTTGGCTTCGAATATCCGGAAGACGTGTCCATCAAGCTCGCTGACATCAACGCGCGGATGGAAGCCAGCACCATTCCCGGCGCCGGCGTTCCCGCCGAGCAACTGAATTTTGCCTATTCTGTATCGGGCAATGCAGGGTGGCGGCCGACGCGCGTCTATTCGGACGGGGAGAAGACTTACGTCCAGTTCCCGCGCACGATCTCCGGCCAGGATGCGCCCGTGCTGTTTGTCGTCTCCGGTGGTCAGAACCGCATCGTCAACTATCGGATGAAGGGCGACATGATGGTGGTCGACTACCACGTCGACCGCGCGGTCCTGGTCTCCGGCGTCGGCTGGAGACAGGAGAAGGTGACGATCCGGCGGGGAGGGCGGTGATGCGAAGCTTCCCCTTTCTCGCGCGCGCCTTGCACACCCTCCGCGGCCCTGCCGCCGCCTGCGCCCTCGCCCTTCTCCTTTCCGGATGCCAGTCGCGCGGAACGGAAGAATTGACCTCCAGCAATGCCCCTGCCGAGATCTCAGGCCAGGCGGCGAGCGCGATCGCCGGCGATATGGTGAGCAGGCTCGCCGAGCAGATCGGCCCCGGGACCACGACTGTCTCGCTAAAGCAGGACAGCTCGCCTTTCGGGCAGGCGCTCGAGGCAGCCCTGAAGGGCTGGGGTTATGCGGTGGTGACCGACCAGAAGACGGATGGTGCTGCGCGCACCGTGCCGCTCGCCTATGTCGTCATTCCGTTCGAGGGGCAGCTCCTGGCCCGCCTTTCTACGAACAGCGTCGAGCTTGGCCGCGCCTACACCGTCACAACGACGGGTGCGCAGCCGGCGAGCGCACTCTCAGTCATGAAGCGCGGTTAGGGGAGGGCGGTCATGGTTCAATCGCTCAAGCTCGGCGGCACTGCCAACGACGAGACAGGCTCTGGCATGCGCCGGATTAACCGTCTGCCGATCATCGTCGTGGTCGTGCTGGTCGTCGCCTTCCTTGGTGTCATCTTCTACGGTCTGACATCGAGAGGGCTATATTTCCGCGACACCGGACCGGACACAAGCTCCGGCAATCCGGCGTCAACCTTCGCCGACCAGATCAAACGTGGGGTCTCGGACGGCATCATCGGCGAACCGCAGCAGGTGACGACGCTGCAGCCGACGCCGGTCGAGACGCAGGAAGAGAAGCGCTCCGTCAATCCATTCACGCCGCAGCCCGGTCAACGGGAAGACGCGCGGCCGGAACCGCAACTGGAATCGGAACAGGTCTGGCGCGCCCGCTTGCAGCGCGAGCAGGAAGAGCAATATCTTCGTGAGCGGCAGCGCCAGAGAATGGCCCGGCTGCAGGCCAATGACGCCGCCTATGATTCGCCGATCGCGGTCGACCGCGGCAAGTTCGCTGGGCGAGGAGCGGACACAAACGACACGGCAGCAGCGACAACGAACGGGGTTTCCACTGCGGTGACACCCGGAGCGCCCGACCTCTACGCGGCCGCTCTTCGTGCCGGTCTCGGCGGGCAAAATGTTGATCCGAACGGCCAGAAGTCGAAGGAGGATTTCTTCAATGCCGACCTCAAGGAACTTGGCTACCTGCCGAACCGTGTCGTCCCCCAACAGTCGCTCTACGAACTCAAGCGCGGCTCAGTCATTCCCGCGACATTGATCACCGGGATCAATTCCGACCTTCCCGGGCGCATCACCGCCCAGGTGAGCCAGAACGTCTACGATTCAGCGACGGGACACCGCCTCCTGATCCCGCAGGGTACGAAACTGTTCGGCCGTTACGACAGCAAAGTGTCGTTCGGCCAGAGCCGGGTGCTGGTCGTCTGGACCGACATCATCTTCCCGAATGGCTCGACGCTGCAGATCGGCGGCATGTCCGGGACGGACGCGCAGGGCTACAGCGGTTTCCGCGATAAGGTGGATCGGAAGTGGCTCCAGACGTTTGGTTCGGCCATCCTCATTGCCGTGATCGGCACGGGGATTGACATGGCGGTTCCGCAGAGTTCGACACTGGCGACGCAGGATACGGCCTCCGATGCGGCGCGTCGGAACTTTGCCGAAACCTTCGGTCGTGTCGCTGACCGGACCATCGAGAGAAACATGGACGTACAGCCGACGATCGAGATCCGGCCTGGTTACAAATTCAATGTCCTTGTCGATCAGGACATTGTTTTCCCCGGAACATATCGATGAGACGCGTGCCCAGTCTCAACGACCCTGCCGCGTTCGGGGAAATAACACCGTGACAAAAGTGCCCAACCGATCGCATCACACCCCGGGAGCCAGAGATGTGCCAAGTCCAAACAATTTCGTTGCTTTCGGGAAAGCGATACCATCCACGGCCATCGCGATCATCGCCAGCCTTTCCGGCCACGACACCGGGCTGAACCCGATTTCTTTGACAACTTGCGGCGAACCTGACGATCAAATGGTTTCATAGGGTAAGGCTTTCAAAGCATCGAGCAACGCTGCCCGGAATTCGCTAACCAAGCGCGGCGGCGGGCTGTCAGTCGGAAGAACTATAGCAAAATGGTAGGGGACAACCGGATCAAAGGAGCGCTGAATAACCTGATTTGCACTGTAGTAGTCGGCAGTGAAGGGGTCGACAATGCCAACCCCCATTCCCCTGCTTACCAGATCGCAGAGATTCAGTGCCAGACTACTTTCTATCCTGCGGTTACAGTGGACGCCGCAGCTGTCCAGTGCGGCGTCTGTCTGCATCCGTAGAAGGCTCACCGGAGAGAGGCAAATCAATGACTCTCCTTCAAGGTCCGTCGCATGAACAGTTTCCTTGTCTTCGAGACGATGCCCCGGCGGCAGCAGGCAGACGGCACGAAACGAAGGGACAGGTTCAATGGTGAGACCAGGATAGTCGCCAGCCAATATCGATATTCCGAGATCGTAGTGCTGGAGCGAGACCAATTCGAGGACCGTCTGGGAGGGAACCGTGTCGAGGTAGACCGACACGTCGGGCCGATCGGCGATGAACGTCTGGATGACGCCGGACATAAAACTCAGAGCCGGCGCCGTATAACAGGCGACCCTTAGAGACCCCATGTGAGACTTCTTCAGTTCAGCCGCGACTTTGTCGATGTGCTGAATCCCGTTGAAATGTCGCGACACTTCCTTGAACAGAATACCGGCCTCCCGCGTAGGACGTAACCGGTTGCCCGTTCTTTCGAAGAGGCTGATCCCAATTTCCTCTTCGAGATCCCTGATCAGCCGGCTGATCGCGGGCTGCGTGATCCTCACCAGATTCGCTGCTGACGTCATACCTCCTGTCAGCATGACTGCCCGGAACGCTTCTAACTGACGCGATTGAATCATTGCTTTCTCCATAACAAATACACATGGGCGCATGCCTATTACTGCCCTTGCGATATGGAAGGCAAGCTTTTAGTAACAATAGAAAACTGGGTCCTACTCTCGAAGAATGTACCGCGGTGGCCACGTGAACACGTGTTTCACCTTTGAGAATGAAAGCCGGACAGGTGCCGGCTGCGCCATTCTCGGCCGTGCTAACGGCACGGTTTTTCGCTGCATCGCAAGGGATAGGGAATGATAGAACAAGGGAACGCGAATGGACGGTACGCAGCCCACCCTGGTGGCAGAAGATATCCATAAGAACTTCGGAACGCTTGAAGTTCTGAAGGGCATTTCACTCACGGCCAATAAAGGCGATGTGGTTTCGATTATCGGCAGCTCCGGGTCCGGTAAGAGTACTTTCCTGCGCTGTATGAATTTCCTCGAAACCCCGAACAAGGGCCGTATCGCTGTCGGGCAGGAAGAGGTCGTCGTCAAAACGGATGCGGCTGGCCGATTGATCGGCGTCGATCGCAAAAAGATCGAACGCATGCGGATGCAACTCGGCATGGTGTTTCAGAGCTTCAATCTGTGGGGACATATGACTGTCCTGCAGAACGTCATGGAAGGCCCCGTACACGTTCTCAAGCAGCCCAAGGGCGACGTGCGCGACCGTGCAATGGATTTCCTGGACAAGGTCGGTATTGCCGACAAGCACGACGCCTACCCGTCTCAATTGTCAGGTGGGCAACAACAGCGCGTCAGCATCGCACGCGCACTGGCTATGCAGCCGAGCGCGCTTCTCTTCGACGAACCAACCTCTGCCCTCGATCCGGAATTGGTGGGTGAAGTCCTGAAGGTGATCAGGAAGCTCGCCGAGGAGGGGCGGACGATGGTCGTGGTGACGCACGAAATGGGTTTTGCTCGCGACGTATCGAGCAAGGTTCTCTTTCTCGAAAAGGGGCAAATCGAAGAGCAGGGAACGCCGCAAGAAGTGTTCCAGAACCCGACGTCACCAAGGTGTCGGGCCTTTCTCTCCAGCGTTCTGTGAGCGCGCAAGCGCGCAGAAGAGTCAACACTCGAAATAAAAAAATAACAGCAACAGAGGTGAACGTTATGAAATTCTTCAACTTAAATGCGCTTGCGGCAGTTGTGACCGGCGTCCTCGTCGCGGCAGGCCCCTCACAGGCCAAGGACTACAAGAGCATTACGATTGCAACCGAAGGATCCTATGCGCCGTACAACTTCAAGGATGCGGGCGGAAAACTGATCGGCTTCGACATCGATCTCGGAAACGACCTTTGCAAGCGCATGAACATCGAATGTAAATTCGTCGAGCAGGCTTGGGACGGGATCATTCCTTCTCTCACGGCGGGTCGTTACGATGCCATTATGGCGGCGATGGGAATTCAGCCGGCGCGCGAAAAGGTCATTTCGTTCTCCCGCCCGTATCTCCTCACGCCGATGACGTTCCTGACGACAGCGGACAGTCCACTTCTGAAGACCCCGGTGGCACTCGAGAACCTTCCGCTCGACAATATCACCCCCGAGCAGAAAACCGAGTTGGATAAGTTCACCAAGGTTTTCGAAGGCATGAAGTTTGGCGTTCAAGCCGGTACATCTCATGAAGCGTTCATGAAACAAATGATGCCGAGCGTGCAGATTTCCACCTATGACACCATCGACAATGTCGTAATGGATCTGAAGGCCGGCCGTATCGACGCGAGCCTGGCTTCGGTCAGCTTCCTGAAGCCGCTAACGGACAAGCCTGACAACAAGGACCTGAAGATGTTTGGTCCGAGGATGACGGGGGGAGTGTTCGGCAAGGGTGTCGGCGTTGGCATCCGCAAAGAGGATACCGATCTCAAAGCCTTGTTCGACAAAGCAATTGATTCCGCGATTGCCGATGGGACCGTTCAGAAGCTGTCTCAACAGTGGTTCGGTTACGACGCGTCTCCCAAGCAGTAATTACTTTCAATAGGAGCGTCGGCACTCGTGTGGCCGGCGCTCTATCTGTTTAGCAAGCTTGAGGCGTGGTCGATGGACTTGACACTATTGCAATGGGGAGATGCCGGCTGGGGCGATGAATTGGTGCGCGGGGCGATGATGACTGTTGTCGTCGCAGCCTGTTCGTACCTTTTCGGAATCATCTTTGGTTCGATTTTCGCTGCGGCAAAACTATCCCGTTTCTGGTCACTACGCCTGCTCGGTGACGTCTATACGACGGTCGTTCGCGGCGTCCCTGAACTGCTCATCATCTTTTTGGTATTCTTCGGTGGCGGCACACTCCTGCGCACCATCGCCAATGGACTGTTCGGATACGAGGGGTACATCGAGCCTCAAATCTTCGTGATCGGCGTACTCTGCATCAGTGTGAGTGCCGGAGCATATGCCACCGAGGTCATTCGCGCTGCCGTTCTCGCTGTTCCCCCCGGCCAGATCGAAGCGGCGAAGTCCATTGGGATGGGTCCGTGGCTGCGGCTGCGGCGGGTGCTGATCCCACAAGCGGCTAGGTTCGCCCTCCCAGGCCTTGGAAATGTCTGGCAGTTCACGCTCAAGGACACGTCGCTAATTTCCGTTGTCGGCCTGGTCGAAATCATGCGGACAGCGGCGATGGGGGCAGGTTCGACGAAGCAGCCCTTTACCTTCTATATCACCGCCTTCGTGATCTTCCTTGTTCTTTCCTCCGTGTCAAATCGGGGCTTTCTTAAAGCTGAAAAGTGGGCGAACCGCGGTGTGAGGAGCCAATAATATGGATATTCAACTCATCATCGAGTCGTTCCCCAAACTCATTGCTGCCGTCCCCACGACGCTGGCGCTCGCGTTCATATCGCTCCTCATCGGATTTGTTGTTTCGGTACCTGTCGCGCTTATGCGGCTTTCGAAAAACCGCATCGTTTCTTCGGTAGCATACGGCTACGTCTACCTGATCCGATCGACCCCACTTCTGGTGCAGATGTTCCTGATTTACTACGGGTCGGCTCAGTTCAGAGGGTTTCTCACGGAAATTGGTCTGTGGTCGTCGTTCCGCGAACCGTGGTTTTGTGCGATCCTCGCTCTGGCCCTCAATACCGCGGCCTATACCAGCGAAATCATCCGGGGCGGCATACAGGCGGTTCCTCTCGGGCAGATCGAAGCGGCGCGCGCTGTCGGCATGTCCACAGTTCTCCAGTTTAGGAGAATCGTGTTCCCGATCGCCATCCGGCAAGCGTTGCCGGCCTATGGCAACGAAGTCATGCTCATCATCAAATCGACGTCGCTTGCTTCGACAATCACTATCGTCGAAGTGACCGGTCTGGCGAAGCAGATCATCTCGGCCACCTACAGCCCGGTCGAAGTGTTCATCGTCGCCGGTGCGATCTACCTGTTCATCACGTTCATTGTCAGCCGCCTGGTCATTCTGGCGGAGTGGTGGCTCAATCCGCACATGCGCGCCCGGGTGGGCGGAACGGCTCCGAAGGCCGTGGAGACGCATTAGAACTTGGAAATCCCCGTTGGATTACCGATCGAAAGAGTGCGCTCGGGCGAATGTCGACGTAACATTCAAATCTTAGGGTTTGAATGTTACGTCGCTTTGTATTGGTGAGCGGAGATGTCGTATCAAATAGAAATTGGAAGCATCCGCTGTTTTGTCGTTGCCGCTGAAGAACTACATTTCCGCAGAGCCGCGATCCGACTGAACATGTCGCAGCCAACGCTCAGCCAGCAGATCAAGCGGCTTGAAGAGCTTATGGGGGTGCAACTGTTCATCCGCTCTACGCGGCGCGTGGAGCTGACGCGTGCGGGAGCATCATTCCTTGATCACGCGCGCGAGATCCTTTTGAAAATCGACGAGGCGATCCTCAATGCCAAGCTGGAAGCCGGCGGTCTCAGTCCCGGCGGAGAAGAGCTGATCATCGGAGCGATCAGCCCGGCCACCAGTCAATTGCTCCCCTTGATCTTGAGCCGTTTCCGGCAAAGGTTTCCCAGGACTAGGCTTGTCATCAAAGAGGTCGATTCCATAGAGCTTCTGCGAGGGATCGAGCGCGGTGACTTCCATGTCGGGTTGATGCGACCGCCATCCAACAGCAATCTGGTACGGTTTCAGCACCTGTTGTCGGAACGATTTGTTGCCGTCATGCCCCGCCAATCGGTACTTGCGAGAAAAACCGCGTTGAAATTATCAGATTTCGCCGGACACGGTGTTTTCGCGCTCAAGCGCTTCGAGCTATCGTGTTTTGAGACTGTATACGAACAACTTGTCGGCGCCGGCCTGCTGATCGAGAACGACATAGCGGTCTCCGACACCAATACAGCTCTGGCCCTGGTGACTGCCGGCGTCGGGATCACGTTCCTGCCGGAGTGGGTGTCTGCGATGGCCCCCGACGGCGTTGTTACCCGAGTTGTGGACGATATGTCCGTCGAGATTTCGATGGCCGTGGGCTGGAATCCAGATTGCCCGGTTCCAGGGATACTGCCTTTCGTCGAGTTTGCGACGTTGGCTGCGCAAAACCTGATTTCAGCACGAAAATAGCGGCGCTTGTGAAATTCTGAATGAACAAAGGGAGCCCCTGGAGGAGGCATCCCTTCCAATAGCCGCACTTTCAGACGACCGTTCATACTAACTGATTACCATCACAGGACCATTGCCGCTACAACCGGCCGGCTTCTTCGGCGATGACTTGATCCAGTTTCCCGGCATCAACCCGTTCACCTTTCGCCAACAGGCGGTGATGAACGCGATCGACGAGCTGGCTGCGGATGCGCTGTTCATAGGTCAATGCCCGCGATGCCAGTTCCCTGCGTGTCTGCTGCGACCACACCTGGTCCTGACGCTGGCGTTCGATGCAGAAATTGAAGTCGTCTGACTTTCGGTTCCCGCGTTCGCGGCGTTGTTCCGCGGTCGCCGCCTCGTCGATCTTACCGTCCCGGTCGAAGACGACAGCATAGACGTCGGCGGCCCGCTCCGGGGAAATCATGCCGTTTTCGATCTCGCGCGCGATCGCCGCCACATCCCGCTCAAGAGGTTCGCCGAACGCCCCGCCTGTGGAACTGGTGATCCTGAGAATATCGCCCTGTCCGAGCTCCAGCACCGAGATCTTGCCGACCGATCGCTCATCGGGTCGGCCAGGATTGACGATTGCCTTACCCAGAAGACCGATCTCTCCCCCCTTGAAGCCCCACGGCGCGAACACAAACCGGTTCAGGTTTCTGACCGTTATGACCGCGCGATTTGACGTGTTTTCCATTTCGATTTCGAGCGCGGCGCCGCTGGCGAATCTTCCCGCGCGGCGACTGTCCGGCACGAGGCGGAGCGCCCGCATGACCAGCACCGTTTCGATCTCGATGACTTCGACTGGCACGCTGCGCTGTGAGTAGCGTACTTCCGATCCGTCCAGGCCGTCAACGCCACGGCGGGCACCGCCGCCGCCGTCGATCGTACCCACCACGTTGACACGGTCACGGCCTGTACGAGGATCGGGAGCCGAAACGACGATAACCCCGCTCATACCGCCACCGGCTGCGGCAAGGCCCTCCGGTAGTGCCTGATTGAGGCACCCCAGGATAACGTCGTAGGCGCGTGTCGCTGATGCAGCACGAGACCCGCCGGATGCGGGATAGACCGCGTTGAGAACCGTGCCGCGCGGAGCATGGCCGTGGATCGCCCGCAAGATACCGGAGTTGCGCGGCGTCAGCGGATCAACGGTCAGGATGTAGGCGTAAAGGCACTGGATAATGTAGGGGTGGGTGGTTGCCCCCGTTACCAGGTTGTAGGCGGCCGCCAATTGCGGATCCGTGCCGGTAAAATCAACCTCGATCTCGCTGTCCTTCACCGTCATGGTCACGCTGAAATAGGCCAGCTGACCATCATGGATCCCTTCAAGATAGTCCGAGAAGGTATATACACCGTCCCGAATCGTCCTGATCACCGCGCGGGCCTTGGTCTCCGCGTAGTTGATGACGTCCTGCATCCCCTCCTCGACACTCTCACGATCATATCGCTCGCAAAGCTCGCTGACGCGCCGGTCCATGCTCTTCAGGCCCGAGATCATGGCCTGAATGTCGCCCCACAACTCGGTCGGAATTCGGCTGTTGTCCTGGAAGATCGACTTGATCGCTTCGTTCAACACCCCTCCTTCGTAGAGCTTCATTGGCCTGACACGGAGGCCCTCCTGGAATACTTCCGTGAAGGCTGGCGAGATACTTCCTGGAACGGCGCCGCCGATATCGGACGCATGGACAAATGCCCAGCCGATCGCGATCAGCTTCTCGTCGTAGAAGATCGGATAAAGCAGCGTAACGTCCATCAGGTGCGTCACCAGACCGTCCGTGGCAAAGGGATCGTTGGTGATGATGATATCGCCTTGCTTCAGGTTCTCCCGGCCGATGGCATCCAGCGTCGGCTTCAACGGGGAGCCGACGAAGACATTGACGCCAGACAACATCGGATAAGCGAACATTTCGCCTTCGGCAGTCGCAATCGCACACTGATAATCCTGCACGATCTTAACGAAAGTCGTGTGGGCGGTGCGGTAGATCGCGGCAGAGGCTTCTTCGACAATCGCGTTGAATCGATTGTTCATGACGGCAGTACGAACGGCATCCATTGATCAGCTCCGGGTCATGAGAATTGCGCCAAAGGCTCCAACGCGGGCAACGAACTCTGGCGGAACGACGATCGTCGCATCACGCTGCTCGATGACGGCCGGCCCCTGGATCGCATCGTTGGGGGTGAGAGATGCGCGATCGAAGACGCGTACCTCGGGAATGAGTTTGTTGTGGAAGCGCATCGAACGAACCGTTTTGAGCGCACCGCCAGCCCCGAACGTTTCAGGTGTTGTGGGCTGAGGTATCGACATCGATCCACGCACGCGCATGCGCAGGTCGACGAATTCGACTGGCGCCGCTTTGTCGGCATGGCTGTAGATCCGTTCGTGCTCTTGGTGGAAGGCGGCATGCATTGCGGCAATGTCGTGCGCTTCGATCGCCGTATCCGGCAGCCGCACGTCAACCTGGAAGGACTGCCCGACGTAGCGCATCTCAGCCCAGCACTCGAACGTTTTCGACACGAGACGCTCCGGCGGTGCCTGCCGCGATAACCATTCGGCTCCCTGCTCGCGAAGGACCTGAAACTTCTTCGCGATGAGAGAACCATCGATATCAAGGCCGTGGACGGTTTCGAGCGCGTCATTGCTCAAATCAGAGACAAGGCCCCCGAGGGCACAGAATACGGAAGGTGTCGCCGGCACAAGAACGCGGTTCACGCCGATCTCGGCCGCAAGGAGCGGCCCCTGGATCGCGCCAGCTCCGCCGTAAACGAGCACCGTCAGATCTTCGGGATCGACGCCCTGGCGTGCGAGATAAGGCAAGACACCGGCCACCATGTTGGAGCTTGCGACGGTGACGCACATTTCCGCGGCGCTGAGCACGTCCGTCTTGAGAGTCTCCGCAATCGGCGCCATAGCGCGTTCGGCGGCATGACGATCGAGCTGCATATCGCCGCCAAGAAGGGCTTCAGGCAAATAGCCCGCAAGTAAAAAGGCATCGGTCAGCGTGGGTTCCGTGCCGCCTCGGCTGAAGCAGGCAGGGCCAGGATAGGACCCAGCACTGCGCGGGCCGATACGCAACACCCCGCCATCAATCGTGACGACCGAACCGCCGCCTGCGCCGATCGCCTCGATGCTGGTAACTGGCATGACAACCGGAAACTCACCCACCTCGGCCGAAGTCGAGGTGAGAGCTTCGCCATCGCGCACGAGCGAGATGTCAGTGCTGGTGCCACCCATGTCCATGGTGAGGATGTTGTGTTCGCGCAAGGCGCGGCCGAGATATTGCACAGCCGTCACGCCAGACGCCGGACCCGACAGAAGTGTATGGATGGGGAAGTTGCGCGCCTCACTGGCGGCCATCGCACCACCGTTCGAGCGTGTGACGAAAAGTTGCGACCCTGGCAACCGTTCAGCCACATAAGTTTCGACCGCGCCGATATACTCGTTCATCCGGCGCTTCACGAAAGCGTTGAGCACACTGACGATCGCTCTTTCGTATTCTCCGATCCGCGGCCAGATCTCGCTGGACAGGCTGACCTCGGCATCTTCGCCGACCGCTTTACGGATAGCCCGCGCGACCGCTTGTTCATGCTGCGGGTTGGCGTAGCTGTGAAGCAGCGCGACCGCATAGCCGGCAGCACCTGCGTCGGCTACACGACGGGCAAGTGCCTCGACTGCTGCCTCGTCGATCGAGGTTCGAACCAAGCCGCCGCGCAGCAGTCGTTCCTCAACCTCGAAAACCATCTCGCGATCGATCAGCGGCCTGGTTCGGGTCTCGAACAGGTTCAGAGGGTTGCGGACGCCGATCCGCTGCAGTTCGAGCAGATCCCTATATCCCTTCGTTACGAAGAACGCGATCTTCGGGCCTTTTCGCTCGATTACGGCATTCGTGCTGACCGTGGTGCCGTGCATGACGAAGGCCGCCTCGCCCGGCTCGGGCGCGAGCCGTTCCAGTAGTTTTTCAAATCCCTCGCGGAAACCGTTTTCGAAAGCGGGAGGAGTCGAAGGAACCTTCAGAGTGACGATCCTGTCCTCTCCTTCACGCCACCCGCAAAAATCTGTGAACGTCCCACCGATATCAACGCCGATTCTAAGCATCTGCCGCTCACCCTCGCTTCTTCAGTTGGTCGGCCTGCGGGGTATTTCGATCTATTCTGATCTGCATGAAACCTGTCTCCGTTCTGGAATGATCATCGCGATATTTCAGCGATGAATACGCTGCTCACTCCGCTTGGAGAATTTGCATATCCCACCGATTGATTGGCAACGGCAATCAATCGGAACGGATGAGACTCGCCTGCTTTATAGAAACTGAGGGCGACGAAGGTGACTGAGATCGCGTCCTGTCGCTCGCGACGGCCCTAGGACCATGCCGCCTTCATAACATTTGAACATCGCCGTATGCCTATTACTACCCTTGTAGCATGGACGGCAACGCCTTATCCCTAAGCTGGAAGGCAAGAATTCCAAGATAGCCAGATCTGCAATCGACCCGCTTCACATGGTGATCATCTGTTCAAGACTGATGAAACCGAAGCAAAGAAGGTCCTCAAAACTTGGCCGTCAAACGGCGACAGCTGGACACACTGTATAGCCGACCGCACGAGGATTGAAGGATGCGTCTGGCTCACTGGGGGCTAATGGCCACGGATCGAACGTTTCGCCCGGGCACGGAAGCCTTCGTATTGTGAGAAGGTTAAATGGATCACGAGTTCGAGACGGCCATTGTTGGCGGCGGCGTAGTGGGCGCCGCAATTGGATACGGGTTAGCCAAGTTGGGGCGCCGGGTGATCATCATCGATGGCGCGGACGATGCGCTGCGTGCGTCCCGAACAAATTTCGGCCTGATCTGGGTTCAAGGCAAGGGCGACGAATATCCTGAATATCATCGCATCACGCGGCAAAGCGCTGAGCTGTGGCCAGGTTTTGCCTCCGAGTTGAAAGAGCTGACCGGTGTCGACGTAGAGTACCGCCGCAACGGTGGTTTGCTCTTTTGTGTGTCGGAAGCTCAGGCGGAAGAAGAAAAAGCCATCGGCGAAAAGATGGCTGCCATTCATCCTGACTATCGTTTCGAGATGCTGGAGCGCTCGCGCCTTGAGCGCATGCTTCCCGACATCCGTCTCGGGCCGAAGGTGTGTTCAGCGTCGTTCAGTCATATGGACGGTGACGTCAATCCTCTCCTGGTCCTTCGCGCTTTGCTGGAGGGATTTGTGCGCCTCGGTGGAACCTTGGTGACGGGCGAACACGTCGACAGCATCGCGCCCACGCTTGGTGGCTTCCGACTGGCAACGGATGGCCTCACGATAGAAGCGGAGCGGGTGATTATTGCAGCGGGAAATGACTCCATGGCTTTTGCCAAGAGCCTGGACCTTCCACTTCTGCTCGTTCCGGAAAAGGGGCAGCTTCTCATCACGGAACGGGTCGCCCCGGTATTTCCTTACGCCGCCAGCGGTATTCGTCAGACTATGACGGGCACGTTTCAGCTCGGCGTTACGAATGAACGTGTGGGCCGGTCTACCGATGTGACAGCTGGCGGCGCACGTCATATCGCCAATCGCGCGATCAGTGTGATGCCTGACGTCGGCGCGTTGCGTGTCATAAGGCAATGGGCGGGACTCCGCGTGCTGACCCCGGATGGGGTGCCGGTCTACGATCGGTCGCGGCGATACCCCGGCATCCATGTCGTCGCATGCCATTCCGGCGTCACCCTTGCCGCTCTGCATGCGGGTCCTTTTGCCGATTGGTTGGCAGCCGATGGAAGGGAGCCATCCTACGACGCTTTCCGCGGCAGCAGATTCAAGATGGGGATCGCGGCGTGACGAGTGAAGTTCTCTTTCCCTCCGGCCCAAGCGTGGAAATCACCATCGACGGTCGAACTGTGACCGCTCGTGATGGGGAGCCTCTGGCCGCCGTCTTTCTGCGTCTGGACGACATCCATACGCGGACCTCCTTTCCTTCCGCCCAGCCCAGGGCGCCCTACTGCATGATGGGCGTCTGTTTCGAATGTATCGTGTACATCGAAGACATCGGCACGATCCGAAGCTGTCAGCAAACGGTTCAAGCCGGCATGAGGGTCGAACGCCATGACCATCCGAAGAGGCTGAAATGAACCCGAATTCGAGCGCCGACCTGTTAATCGTCGGAGCTGGCCCCGCTGGCATGGCCGCCGCGAGGCGAGCTGTGCGCGGCGGCCTATCCGTCGTCTTGCTGGATTCGCAATCACAGCCCGGAGGTCAGATCTGGCGTAATGCCGGCAGCAACGCGACGAGCCCGGTCATAAACGTTCTGGGGGCGGAATATCGACGCGGCATCCGGCAAATCGAAGCATTCCTGGCCAGCGGCGCCGACTACATTCCGGAGGCTCAGGTAAGCAGGCTCAGCCAGGGTTGGACGGTGGAATATGTAAAGGGTGGAGAAATTCGTTCTGTCATGGGACGGCATCTCTTGCTCGCTATGGGCGCACAGGAACGCCCGGTTCCGTTCACCGGCTGGACGCTACCCGGCATCATGACGGTCGGCGCCGCACAGATTCTCCTTAAGACGGCGGGCCAACTGCCACGGGGGCCAGTTGCCGTGGTCGGGAGCGGACCTCTTCCCCTACTATACATGCAGCAGATGCGGCTCGCCGGGACAAAGCCCGTCGCTTATCTCGATACGACCCCTCGGGGTCTCATCAGCCGTTCGCTGCGCGGTTTTCGCGGGGCGCTAAAGGAGCCCGGCCAAATCCTGAAAGGGATTGCCTGGTTACCGCAGTTCAGTGGCGTTCGGCACGTACGCAACGTGGTCAAAATCAGCGCCGAAGGAAGCGGACGACTGGAAACTGTACGGTTCGAAACTTCAAACGGCAGGTCCGACCGATTGGAGGTCAAATCCCTTCTTGTACACGAGGGGCTGGTGCCAAGCCATCAGTTGGCCGTGTCGGTCGGCGCGCAACTGATGTGGGATGTCGGCCAGTCAGCGTTCCGGCTTGAGCGCGACGAGTGGATGAACGCAGGTCCGGACGGACTGTACATAGCCGGGGACGGTGCTCGGATCGGCGGCGCCGTCAATGCCGAGATCGAAGGAGAGATCGCCGCGACCGGTATCCTTCTTCGTGACGGCGCCCTGACGGCCGCTCAGGCGAATACCGAGACAAAACCGCTGAGAGCACAGCATGGCCGGCAAAAGTCGTTCCGGCGATTTCTGGATGGGGCCTACCCGCCGAATATTGCGCGGACCCAGCCGGACGACGAAACGATCGTCTGCCGGTGCGAGGAGTTGAGCGCGGGCGTGTTGAGGGAAGCTGCTGTCCGTGGCGCTTGCCGAGGCCCTAACCAGCTGAAGAGTTTTACACGCGCGGGCATGGGTCCCTGTCAGGGAAGGCAGTGCGGCTACCCGGTGCACGAACTGGTGAAGTCCGTCGCCGGTCTGACCGCTGGCGAGGTCGGCCTGTTCAATCCGCGGCCTCCCTTCGTTCCCTTAACGGTATCGATGCTTGCAGCTCAGCAGGCCGAGGAAGTCGTTTCAGCGTCGATACATGAGTGATCGTTCTGACATCGCCACAGCGTGGTGACCAGATTTGCAGTCAAGAAATGAACGCCTCACGGCGTCGCAAGGAGAATGAGTTGAAGACGTGCCAAATCCCGGGAGCCCCCGTTCAAAGCGGCGCATCCCAACCCGGATGCCTGATGGGGCCTGATGCGTTTCGGACTGCCGGCTTGTCGCGAGCTTTGACGGAACTGGGCTGGGCCGTCACTGATCTCGGAGATGCGACGCCGACGGCGGAGCCCGAAATCAGTCACACCAATTCCGCGGTGAAGAACCTCGATGCTCTGGTGGGATGGACGCGCAGTCTCTCCAAAAAGGCGCTGGAGATGGCCCGCAGCTGCGATCTTCCGGTTTTTCTCGGCGGCGATCACTCAATGTCTGCCGGTACCGTTTCCGGGGAGGCCGAACGAGCGGCCGAACTCGGCAGGGAGCAATTCGTCCTCTGGCTGGACGCGCACCCAGACCTGCATACCCTACACACGACTGCAAGCGGCAATCTTCATGGCACGCCGGTCGCCTACTATACGGGCCAGCCTGGCTTCGAAGGACTACCGCCGCTGGCCGCGCGTGTGGATCCCCGCAACGTATCCATGATGGGAATTCGCTCGGTCGACCCGGAAGAAAGGCGCCGGGTTGCCGAGATCGGTATCGAAGTCTCCGACACGCGGGTTCTGGACGAGCAAGGGGTCATACGCCCGCTGGGCGTCTTTCTTGACCGCGTGAGCAAGGCCAAGGGCAGATTGCACGTCAGCCTCGACGTCGACTTCCTCGATCCCGGGATTGCGCCGGCGGTGGGCACCACGGTTCCGGGCGGGGCGACTTTCCGAGAGGCACACCTCATCATGGAGATGCTCCATGACAGCGGTCTCGTCACCTCGCTCGACCTTGCGGAGCTCAATCCGTTTCTGGACGAGCGAGGGCGCACGGCCCGACTGATGACCGATCTTGCCGCGAGCCTGTTCGGCCGGCGCGTGTTCGACAGGGTGACAACAGCATTTTGACCACCGGGTGTGGCCCGGTGCGATCGAGGTTTGCCTCTCGCATTGAGACAACCCTTCGAAACCAGGAGGAAGAAGATGAAGGTTGGAATC
The DNA here is from genome assembly GCF_053522105.1 of Agrobacterium sp. 22-3639C2. NCBI lineage: Bacteria > Pseudomonadati > Pseudomonadota > Alphaproteobacteria > Hyphomicrobiales > Rhizobiaceae > Agrobacterium > Agrobacterium sp. 22-3639C2. The sequence goes on from NZ_JBNWDB010000008.1 coordinate 111,179, forward strand.
GCCGGAGCAGGATCGATCGGCATTGGGTATGCGGCGTTCCTCTTGCAGAATGGACATGAGCCATTGATCTGGTCGCGTTCACGCGAAAGAACTGCTGCTTTCTCTGCCGGCGCACCGGTGAAGATCACGGGTGCGATCATCACGGAGTTCCACCCGCATATCTGCACGAACGCCCAGGAATTGGCCGAAGCCGATGTGATCGTGCTGGCGCTGCCCGCCTATGGTCACCGCTTTGTTCTCGACGCTCTTCTGCCGCACCTCAGCGCACGTCATTCGGTGATCATCAGCGCCCATCTTTCCTTTGCGGCGCTCTACCTCGCCAAAGGGTTGGCCGAGCGTGGAATCGAGATCCCAATCACGGCATGGAGCACAACTGTGCTGACATGCAAGCTGCGGGAGGCGGATACGTTCAACATCGGCGCCATCCGGGCAAAGGTCGATATGGCGACCGTGCCGGCACGTTTCGCAGGACGGGCGCACGAAACCTGTGTCGCTCTGTTCGGTGATCGCTTCGACGTGAAGGACGATATCCTCACGATCGCATTGAGCAATCTCAATCCCCAGGACCATATGGGCATCGCGCTGTGCAATCTGTCACGTATCGAGCGAGCTGAGGAATGGGGTCAGAACACCAACGTCACGCCTGCCGTCGGCCGCTTCCTTGAGGCGCTCGATCTGGAGAGGCTGGCAATCGCTTCCGCCTTCGGCAAGACGGTCCGATCCACCTTCGATCACTTCCGATTGTCGTTCGACATATCCGGCCAATCCGTTTCGGAAATATCGTCGATCCTGGTCGAGCGCGGAAGCGACCCGGCAGGCCCAAAGAGCGTTGATACTCGCTACGTGCTCGAGGACGTTCCCTTCGGTCTGATCCCGACCCTGCATCTGGCAAAAGCAGCCGGCCTGTCTGCACCCTTGCATGAAAGCGGCGTGCAGATCTTAAGCGCCTGCTACGGACGCGACTTCTCCGAAGAAAACGACCTGCTTCCAGACCTCGGCCCGCTCGATCTGCCCACGCTCAGGAAACGGGTAATCGCCGGGTACGCGATCACGGACGAACCCGTGTGATCCGGGCTCGTCCGACAGTCTATCAAACCAATGAAGGGGGCCAAAAGATGCCCGCAATTGCCAACCTCAACATCGTTCCGTTCATCAGTGTTGAGAACATGATGGACCTGGTGGTCAGCACCGGGGTCGAGAACTTCCTTGTTCAACTGGCCGGCTACATTGAAGAAGATTTCCGGCGCTGGGAAAGCTTCGACAAGATTCCACGCATCGCCTCGCATTCGCGGGACGGCGTGATTGAACTCATGCCGACGAGCGACGGCACCCTCTACGGCTTTAAATACGTCAACGGCCACCCGAAAAACACGAAGTCGGGACGCCAGACGGTGACCGCGTTCGGCGTGCTCTCCGATGTCGATAGCGGCTATCCGCTGCTGCTGTCGGAAATGACAATCCTGACGGCCTTGCGAACGGCCGCAACCTCCGCGATCGCGGCAAAATATCTGGCGCGTAAAGATGCGCGCACGATGGCGCTGATCGGCAACGGTGCCCAGAGCGAGTTCCAGGCGCTCGCCTTCAAGGCGCTGCTCCATATCGATCGGATACGGCTTTACGATATCGACCCGGAGGCAACAGCTCGCTGCAGCCGCAATCTCCAGCGGTTCGGGTTTCAGATCGAGGCGTGCACCTCTGCGGAACAGGCGGTCGAAGGTGCCGATATCATTACGACAGCGACGGCCGACAAGCACAACGCCACGATCCTGAGCGACAATATGATCGGGCCCGGCGTCCACATCAACGGCGTCGGCGGCGACTGCCCAGGCAAGACCGAGATGCACCGCGATATCTTGCTGCGTTCGGATATTTTCGTGGAGTTTCCGCCACAGACCCGGATTGAAGGCGAGATCCAGCAACTCGCGCCAGATCATCCTGTGACGGAACTTTGGCGCGTAATGACTGGCCAGGACGTCGGCCGAAAGAGCGACAAGCAAATCACGCTTTTCGACAGCGTCGGATTTGCGATCGAGGATTTTTCGGCGCTGCGCTACGTCCGCGACCGCGTTGAGGGATCAAGCCACAGCAGCCCACTCGACCTAATAGCCGATCCGGACGAGCCTCGAGATCTCTTTGGAATGTTGCTGCGTCGTCAGGCTTTCCGAACTTTGGGAAGTTGAAGAGATGCCAATAGCGCGTGGACCGTCGAGCATCTAGAACGGGCTCTATGGGGCTTGCACATACAAACGAACGATCGAATGAGTCTTTCACGCTCTTACAAACATACAAATATTCTAATAAATGCTCTTTTCTCTTAGGTTTACCCGCCAATATATCCTGTCAAACACTGGATATTTACAATTGATTACGGAAAATGACAAACCGATCAGGAGCGCAAAATTTAAGGCAGCCACGCTATTGACCGGGGCGATGACGTTGGACAAGCCGTTTTAATTTTGGGATGGATTGAACTTTAAAGTTGAAGGAGCCACTCAGCCGCCGGCTGCTAGAGTTTTAATGAGCTAAGCACGTACGTCAGAAACCACTGTTGGGCGTACAAAAGTCGCCTCAGGTCACTGTCAGCCAGCAAGAGTTTCTTGCCACAACGCAACTGACGTTTGACATAAATTCCTTTCGGAACTCAATCAGATATCTCATATTCTCTCTCAACCAAAATATTCGATAATGGCTCTCGCTTCATCCTCAACTTCTCTACCTGTCCCAGCCGCAGGTCATCATCCGCTTCCCTTGACTGTAGGTGTCCTCGGTTCTGGTCACGCTGGGACTGCATTAGCGGCTTGGTTCGCCTCTCGGCACGTTTCCACGGCTCTGTGGGCACCAGCGGATCATCCAGGATCGATCTCAGCAATCAAAGCCAACGAAGGAGTCGTCACCACCGAGGGAGTGATCAACGGTTCATTTACGGTCTCAGCCTCTGATGATCTGCTCGCAGTTATTCGCTCCAGCCATCTACTGATTATTGTCACCCGTGCGGACGTTCACGACAGCTTCGTCAGTGAACTAGCCAACTTCAACGGTGAACTCGCAGAAAAGGATATTCTCGTCGTCTGCGGCCATGGGTTTTCCATGAAGTACGAGAGGCAGCTGCAATGCAAGCGAATACTCGAGACGGATAATTCGCCCACAACGTCTAAGCTATCGGATAAAAAAAAATGTAAGGTCAACATCAAGGAAATGAAAGCTTCTTTCGGACTGTCGTGTTTCCCAATTCATCGAAATGATGTTGGCGTCATCGATTTACCCGAAGATATCAAGATCATCTTCGCCCAGCTATTTACGGCTAGGATCATCCCCATCCCACCATTGCAGGTGCTGTTCTTTTCCAACTATATCACTCATGCGATTGCCGCTGTTATGAACATCGGAAGATTGCGCGACCCTGTCAATTCCCTTACCAAAAGAGCTGAGCAGTGGCTTCTTGAACTAGACGAGCGAACCCCACGAGCCGAGACGGACTTTTTCTTTTATGGTGAAGGATCCAACACTTACGTTTGCAATGTTCAAGAGCAGGTAGACCAAGAGCGCCGGAAGGTTGCCAAAGCGTGTGGGTTGCATCTCAATTCTCTCTTGCAGGAATGCAATGATGAATATGGCACTAATTATGCGACCCTAAGGGAATATTGCCTCGCACCATCACCTCATAACGTGCATTATGCATGCCCTGACAACATGGAACATCGTTATTTTTCTGAGGAATTATGCTCATTGGAGGATATCGCGGCAATTGCAACTATTACCAAAATCGAGATGCCCCTCACCCGCGCGTTCATCAATATTATTCATGCGGGAAAGGCAAACTTTCCGCCAACTGACAAAACATCCAGCGTGATTGGTAACTTCAGGTCAGGAGACTTGATCCGCTTTGGTGCCACCATACTTGTTAAGGATGAGATGATGAAGTAAAGAAGACGTGCGCCACGCAGTTCGTTCCAACCTCTTGTAATAAAGTTCATAAGTCCGCACCCCTATCACCGTATTGCGATGCATCTAATATAATTTCTGTTGAATTATCATATTTATGTAAAATGTAACGCGTATTTTTCTTATCAAGTGTGTTTTTTGTGCTTTCGACTTTGTTATTTTTATGTTTTCTATATTAATCTAGCAACAAAATAAAGGATGTTAATTTCGTATAAAATCAAATTTTTCCTAGAGGAAATCCCCTCACACAGACATTCTTAACTACTAATTATCACAATCCGGAATTACTTTATATTACAATACAAAAACCCCATGATATAATATAACGTTAAAAACACACTCAAGATTCAGTTAACATTAATATTTGAAAAGCAATACACATCCACAATCAACACTCTGCGCTAATCTAACACCGGAAACAACTACCGTAGGACCACTTAGAAAGCCTCTCAACGCTGACAATCTTCGCATCTGGTACGAGCTTAGGCGACGGCGGAAAGGCCTCACCAAACGCGACAACTTCGCATCTAAACCGTGAACTTGGGATTGGGGCAAGAAACTTGCGCTGATGCATGCCATGGATTTCGAGAAGTGAATAGTTCGTCTTGAAAAACGATACATTCGGCAGGAAAGCGAAAAACGCCTCCACATCCTTCAGGGAAAGCCGAGAGCCAGGTGAGATCTGGTTGTGCCATTTCCATATCGTCTGGGATGTCACTCCGTCGGTGTAAGGCGATTCAGTACAGGCGACAAATCTGGAAGCCGTAGTGCACAAAAATTTTCCGCACTCCACAAACCGATGAATTTCGTCGGAACTACCGTAGACGTACCACAAATCAGTGCCGGGAAGCACTGAATACAAGGTGTCAAAAGAAGGACCCCGCAGACACGGCGCTTCAGAAAAATGCGCTAACCTCCCGTCGGCTGCGCAAACCTTAGTTTTTAGAATTGATTCCTCCAACACTTTCTGAGCACTAGCTAATGTACTATTGATAAACCCTACATATGCGTCCCTAGATTCCCTAAGACGGAAATCTCCCAACGATGAATCAGATACAAATTTGACGTATCTCGGTCGGAACATTGGACGATTGTATTCCATTTCCAACTTGTAATTGAGAAGTAGAAACTTGCCTCAGACGGAACAGATATCTTCTCTGAAATCTGAAATTTGCACCAAGCGCTCTTTAAAAAAGACAAAAATTCGTGCCGACGGTGGCCCACCGAAGAAAAAGTTGGGGCGTAAATGTCAAAAAGCAGTTCGGCGCAGAATTGCCACATTCTGCGATCTAATTACCCAATCCACGACTTTTGGGACAAAAAAGACAAAAAATATGACACATTTAGCGAAAAATGCTCCTGATTGGAGAAATATTTCCACATGCGGCGACTGTTGCGCGCTGATTGCCTGACGAGGCTACCAAGTGCACTCACGAAAATGCTATCGAGTCGGCCACAATCGCTTGCCCATTCACTATAAGAACACGAACCATCACTCCATTTCTGTCACAGCCCCTCGGCAAATCGGCAATATACGAAATGACGGTTCCTACTTGGCAGGTTCGCGATCTTAGACGCATCCTACGAGTTAGTGAGTTGAGGCAACACTTGCGCCAGGCTCGTACCGATTTCAGATCCACCCTGTCACAATTCGTATACTTTAACCGCTCCGTTGTTAACCCAAATGCGTACGATGACGAGTATCTCCTTTCAGACCAGAGGCTCACCTATGTTTACGTCGATGAAGTAACAGCGCAATTGTGTGGTCTCAATCGCCTATTACCGTCCAACTCTCCGGCCTTCGGGACAGTAGCTACCGCAATGCCCCCATGGCTATTGGATCCACAAGAAATGAACGCAATCTTGCAACAGAGTTGCGGTCAAGGAGGCTTCGTTAATTACCACCACGGTCCGAGTACAAACAGCTTTTTTTTGGCGATCCTGATGAGCCAGTTGTTCATACGGATCAGGACTGATGTAATCCGCGGTCAAGGTTATGGTTGGTACGCCAGGCTAGGTAATTATGTTGAGGAAGGAGAGGATAACGAAGGTATCGAAAACGAGGAAGAGGAAGAGGAAGAGGAAGAGGAAGAGGAAACGAGAGAGTTCCAATTATCCGATCTCATTCATTATCCCATTGTCGCATTGGGATCGTGCCATCTCACACGTTAGGTGTCGCGGTTACCAGAAAACTTGATCTATCAACGCGTGCTTTGAATCTTGTTATTTTTCATGTTTCTAATATCATCCAGTACCGAAATAAAATTCGTCATTTTCGTCTCTCGCAATGCAATTAATATGGTCTAAATACAGCAATTGTGGCCCAAACACATATTATTATTACTATTATTAGTCGTGCGTAATTTTATTTATGAAACGTCTCGTTTCAAAACTATGAAAATACAATACAAAATGAAACACGCCCATGAAAAATAAAACATCTACAAATACCAATCGAACATTCCATAATATACTTAATCGTATTTTATTATGCAAAGATAGATCTATCTTTGGCATTGCGTAGCGGCGATGCTGCAGGCGAGCATAGCTGAGATACTCCTGGGCTATACCTTCCACCAACTCGTCCTGCGATTTTTGTCTTCATCGGATAGGGCTGTTCGTCGTTGCCAATCGCAAACATAGCGAATCCCCAGGGCGCCAGGAGATCCTATTACATTCCGAACGGATGACCCTCGAATCCTTCGAAAGCGACTGCGTTAATTGAAGGGAATTCCTGTTCCTGTCGGCGCGCATGGATGAGATACTCCTGAGCGATCCCATGAGCCAACTTATCCTCCATGTCTGCGCCAAGCTGCAATAGCATATCGGGTGTGATCTGGTTTTGGCTAGCAAACAACATGGCGTATCGATACCCATCAATCCCTTCCAGTATGGGCCTCAGCTGAGGCTGATTCCAAAGATGAACCAACTCTTCGATGATAGAAAGGCCTGCAGCGGGGTGCAACATCTGCTTAACTCTGGCCTTGGCCGCTTTCATGAAGGTCTCCTCGTCTGCTAACTTGTGGCGAATAATACGCCAACGAAAATCGTTGCTCCAATAACTGCTCTGCACCATGCACTTGAGCAACGAGATAGATCCTCCCTCAAGAATAAGCCCACCGTGAGCCTCATTATTATAAACCTCCGCGATCAGCCTCTCGTGAGCTTGCTTGGCTGAGATGATACCCTTCACAAGAGGCTGTTCATCAAGGTATAGACGGGTCGTGCCCTTCAGTTCTTCCACTGTTGGTCGTCCGCTTCCGGTTGACAGTTGAGGACAGCATTGGACCCGGTCGAGAGAAAGGACTGGCTGCCCGGTTTGCTGGGCAAGAGCTATCGCGGTCGATGTCTTTCCTGTACAAGTTGGACCGAAAATTAGACGGAGATCCATAAGTGTTTTGCGATATCTTGAATACAAATTGATATTTTTTGGGTTCGAGAAGTGTATCATCACAGGCTGTTATATTGTCTTCCTCGAGATTCCTTATTGAAGAGCAAATGGCTTTAGCGTCTCTCCAAAGGGCAACTTGTTTTTCAACAAAGTGTGGGGCACGGCTGTTTCCTTGAAAGCAATTTGTCACCAACGAAGGCGCCTTTAAGTCAAAATAAGGCTGACTAAATCAGCACTATAGAGGCAGCTATTCATGCCACTTGAGGACGTTTTTCCGCGCTTTACTGCCACTTGTCTGCGCTGATTATCATCATTGCTGGCGAGAGAGTGAAATCGTTTGTAATAGTTGATTAGGTGAGACGTCAAAATAAGGGCGACTATTTCATATTTGACTTAAATATGTCCATATTGTTAGGCACATGTGATAGCAATTCCTTAACAACGGTGTCTATTATTTACTTCTTGCAGTCGTTGTCATTGTGACAAAATCAAAGATATTCTACCGTTGGAATAATATTACCATTCAATAAACGCGACAGTTGATATTTTAACTATACCTCAACATATTACTGCGCACCTCAACATAATGGAGGTTAATAGAATTACAGAAATTTTATTTACACCATCATATTCGTTGTTAAACATCAATATTCATTAATAGCAATTTATAAAACGTGCAATACTTGTAACAGGATACGCAGATTAATTTCTATTGCGGTAGTTATATCTCCTCCAAGAGTGTTCGAGAGGATTGTCCTTTGCTAAAACACCTCCACAATTGTGGATAATTGCACAGACGGCATTACACGCGGTCTGAATAGCGCCCTCCACCCATCCACCGGTAAAGGAACAACTGCAACCCGCCAAGTAAACTCCAGTATCATTAGTCATGTCCAGCGCTTGAAAGAAAAGTTCTTCAGAATAAAAATCCTCGCCACGCCGGTTGAGTTTGAAAGCTCCGCCGGCATTCTCGTCTGTAAGCCAATCATGTTGAACAACATTTTGGTCGTAATCAGCGCAAGCGGGAACTAAATGCCGGGCAAACGCCGGGAACGATTTCGAAATTGCGTCCCGTAGCAGACATAATCGCTCTTTTTTGTCGGGGATCGCCAATAGCTTGTGGGAGTCGTCCTCCCATGTATAACTGATGAGCACCACACCTTTACCGTTCGGATCCTGCGGCTCATAGTCCAGACAATACACTGCTTTTGCGACCCCGTCCATGAGGACACAGGACGGGAGCATATGGTCAAACCAAAATTTACGTTCAGTCAGCAGGAACAATTTTGAAGAGCCCGTCATGTGGCTGTTATCAACGGCTTGGTTCACTGGTGCACGAAAAATGGTGGTATCGGATGTCAGACGATGCCTGAGTTGGATATTTGCGAGTCCAGATGTAACCACCACCTTATCATAAAGTTCAGATATCCCGCTCTTAAGCCTTATCTTTATTTTTGTCTTTTCCTTCTCAACCGCCCTGACTTGAACATGGCGTATACGCTGGCTTACAGACACGCCATTAACCACTTGAGAGGCGATCCGACGTGGAAGTTCTGAGATTCCTTCAGAGCACATCCGCTGATTTTCTTCATATCCGTTTATGACCAAGCGAAGGATCTCAATAAACCCGCTTTCAAAAACTGGACCAAACCCGCCAGATCCTATTCCCATTAGCTTGAATAGGTCCCAATCATGAGGGAAACTCCATGTTTCACCACCGGGAGGATGCGTGCCCAGAAAGATCCTCTCTATCGCTGAAGAGAACGACTCCCTCCCGAAACGGTTCAGCCAAATTTGCCAGGCGTCATGAGCCCGCCTAATGTCCCCTAATTTCAAGGCCTCAGTGATAGCATCAGGCGAAGCCAACACAATATCTCCCTCAAGGAAACCGTCCTTCAAGAACGCATGCCACCCGCTATAAACGCGATGGAACAACTTCGGTGGCTGCTGCCCGGCTTTCCACATGTATCGGCAACCCTCGTAGACCAAGTCAGTGTCGACTGTGCCGGGATTTGGGAACGGCCTCATCGAAGACAGACCGTACCGCTCGAGGAAGAAAAACAAGCACGATGCAGCAGGAGGAAATCGCATCGCCCCCATTTCGGCCACGACGCTCGGAGCGTCCTTGAAAGCATGTGACCAAAGCTTGCCTCCAACCCGATCACCTGCTTCATATATTGTAACATCGTCTACGCCAGCATGAAGCAGTTCGCTTGCCACCACGAGCCCGGAAATGCCAGCCCCAATGACCGCTACTTTTGGCCTGGGAACATCTTCTGGAAAGAAGCCGATCCGCCCACTATCTGAACATTTGTCGAGAAACAATCTGTAGTCGTAGAGCAAGTCGATCGTTGGAAAGGACCCTGCCGAAGCCTTCAGCATCAGGTTTCGACCATAAGCTACCATGTCAAATGGTACTGCCTCTTCAATGATTACGGTAAACCCGGTAACGCTTTTCAACGAGCCTTCTTCGTACGGCGCCATTTGCAGGGTTCGGGAGCGGGCAGTCTCAGAGATTGAAATGGCCACGAAATGACTAAGGTCGCTGGGTGCACATCTTTTACCACTCAGCAAATTCATGGTTTGGAGAAGTTGAGCTCTGGAGATATCCATGCAAGATGGTGCAAGGTCGATGGCAACGAGACCACTCACTCTTGTTCGCACCGAAGCTTCTGGTTCGAGTATCCACCTCAGAATTTCCTCGCCAACATAGATGTAAGCGGAGAGGACTGCGACCCTCTGACCGGCTGAGATCTCCGGAAAGCGACCGTCGGCCAGCCTTTTGCAAGCTAACCCAGCGCGGCACTCGCCGGAAATTTGAGTAATTCTTCTTTCCCTCGAAGCTTCTCGTTCTGAGAAGGCTGCGGCAACGCGGCGGTCCAATTCATCAGGCTTGTCGACCATTATCAGATCCACAATTTTGGTAGAGAAATGATCGCATTGTTTATCAAAAAGAGATGAGGCTGACATTGCTAGGGAAGATTGGTCTTTGTGTAGATAACTAAAGACATCAACCGTTTCTATTTAAGTTGAAAATCGGGGAACATACTGTGCATTGACATCCCAATGGAAAGCGACAATTTTGGCGTTTTTCAATAGAATATTCACGCGGGTCCAACTCGCCGCTCAATCAGGTTGAATATTGATTGATACAATACTGTTTCCGTTTGAAAAAGTGCCCTTAATACCTCCAATAATTCGGATCATACGCCGTGATTGGGAAATTCCCTCCAATAATCGCGCAATTTGGGCCCAAGCGCGGTATATTTATTTGATCTGAAATGGGCTTAAAATCCCCAATCCAGAAAGATGGTGCCCATTACCTCGTTAGCACAAACCCTAGAACGCCTAAGACGGAAAGACTACTCATGCTTAGAACTAGTAGAAACTCTAATCGCGCGTTGTGAAGCTGCAAAAGCATTGAATGCCCTTCTGGCTACAGACTGGGATGGCTTGCGGCGAAGCGCCAAAAAAATTGATCGCCATGGAAACGCCGGAGTAGGTCTTTGCGGCATTCCACTCTGTTTTAAGGCGAACATCGCGACCGGCATATTTCCTACCAGCGCTGCTACGCCGGCACTGATAAACCACTTGCCAAAGATACCATCCCGCGTCGCAGAAAGACTTTTTTCAGCTGGAGCCCTGCCGGGTGCTTCGGGAAACATGCATGAGTTATCGTTTGGAATTACGAGCAACAACTATGCCACCGGGGCGGTGCGGAACCCGTGGAATCCAGGTCTGATACCAGGAGGCTCAAGCGGTGGTGTGGCTGCTGCGGTGGCAAGCCGATTGATGTTGGGCGGCATAGGCACCGATACCGGTGCATCTGTTCGCCTACCCGCAGCCCTGTGTGGCGTAGTAGGATTTCGACCGACACTTGGTCGATATCCGGGAGATCGGATAATACCGGTTAGTCCGACCCGAGACACCGCCGGAATCATAGCGCAGTGCGTAGCCGATGTTGTAATTCTCGACCAGGTGATATCCCGAAGGCCGGCGAGAATTCCGCCCGTGCCACTGAAGGGGCTTCGGATCGGCCTCCCCACTACCTACTTTTACGGTGACCTTGATGCTGATGTGGCCTTGGCAGCTGAAACGACGATTCGCTTGCTAGCCAACAGAGGCGTAACCTTCGTTGAAGCCAATATTCCCCACCTGGAGGATCTGAACAACGGGGCCAGCTTGCCAATTGCACTTTATGAATTTCCACACGCTCTAAAACAGTATCTCGACGAGTTTGTGGGAACAGTTTCTTTTTCTGACGTTATCAAAGAAATTCGTAGTCCCGATGTAGCGGACATTGTCAACGCACAAATTGAGGGACATCAAATTTCCAACGCTGAATATGAACTGGCGCGTCACTCCTTCAGGCCAAGGCTCCAAGCCGCTTATCGCAACTACTTCAGACTCTATCGGTTAGATGCAATTCTCTTCCCAACTGCACCCTTGGCGGCCAAAGCCATAGGTCAGGATTCCTCAGTCATCCACAATGGCTCAATGGTGAACACTTTCAAGATCTACGTGCGAAACGTGGATCCAAGCAGCAACGCAGGCCTACCTGGGTTGAGCCTTCCTGTTGGCCTTACACCTGATCGCTTGCCTGTTGGAATGGAAATTGATGGATTAGCGGGTTCAGACCACCGTCTGTTAGCAATCGGGGCAGCATTAGAAAAAGCCATAAATTTTCGTTCTTTCTCAGATGTGCCGAACTAGCTGTTTACCACGCCAATTATTGTCTAATAAATCTGCGCTTCATTTATAATTATTCTTGAAATTCATAGAATACTCAGCGCGTCTGTGTCGCCACCAAGATCGAAACATCTGCTTGATATAATAAAAATCGATATATAAAATTTTTAGTTAATCCTTCTCACAGCTTAGAATAAGCATTATATTATAATTCAGTGGTAAATTAGATTCTAAAGCAAAATTAAATTAGCAATTTACATAGGCTGCACCTTTAATTTGCTTTGATTGATAGAACGGCTCAAAAGTTATACTGCGACTCGAGACCAAAATATTAATCAGATACATCTATGGTAAATAATTTATTATTCATAAAGCACACAACGATACGACATCGGTAATTAAAGTACATATTGGAAATACACTGATTATCTGCATGCAGGCTACATCATCTTATTATCATTACATAGACTTGACACATTTCGTTACGATCGGACACTGTTGCTTCATTCCCGCTCACACACAGATGTGCGTATTAGACCAAGCGCTTCAACAAGGAGGTGAGAGCCATTGTCCACCCCGCCTTGGGTGCCTTTTTCAGCCCGTTATCCTGAAAGAGAGCTTTGCCGACCGCGACTATTTCAACACAGAAAGGGTCAGCCCGGGATGGCGCCAGGAAGGTATCGCCGCCGATCTTCACGTGCGAGAAACTTGTGTTCTGAAGCGAAGTATTCGGAAGGAAAGCAATATAAGCATCCAAGTCATTTTTTTCATTGTTTGTAATTTGACAGACCTCGTTCTGCCACCACCTCATAGTTTCTTTTGTTAATCCTTGGGCATAGGGTGGAACGGTGGAGATGACCACGCCTTTGCCGGAAAAGCCCTCATAAAATCGCTCGCATGCATACCTTCGCATTTCTTGAAACGAACAATAAACGTACATTAGAGAATCTTTTAGTATAATATTCAGGGGTATACCTGCTGGGCCTGGCAAGCAAGCAACTTCGCAAAAGCGCTTGACCACTTCATCTATAGCTGGATCAATGGGAACATCAGTATTAATGATGGAATTCATCCAGGAACGTCGAACAGGTATGAGATCCTCTTGTGCAAAGCTGCGATAAGCAATCTCTGTGTGACGTAGGACGAGTTTAAGTTGACGCCGATCTTGTATATTCGAGCTACCGATAATGTTGAATATCGGTCGACTGTGATACATATCGAACTAGTTACTTATTTTTGAATGTAAATTTCAGTCACAGTCAATAATTAAACGCGCTTCAGTGCCCCTTATATTGGGTGACTCTATAGCATCAATCACGGGATTGGTTTGAAATTAATTGAGTCGAATCTCAACACCGAAGTATTTCGTCCTTTTACCCTATTAAACTATTTATCTTGATGGAGGATTTTTCAAAAATGGGACCTGCCTTTCGCTGAAAACACCGACAAAGGTGTGATGTGAGGTCGAAAATTTGAAGATTTGCGCAACTAATCGGATAGTGGCCGACAAATTGACGCCGAAAATAACAATGACTGATTATCCGTGGAGTGATTCCAGCTAAGTTATGCCCCACAATAAAATATTAGCTAAAACTGTCAGCATTTGTGCATTATTTAAGTACTCCATTTGGCAATATCTATATACTCCACGACAAATTTTGCTTGTCACTTTTAGATCGAAATCGCTGCAATTCCCGCCGTGCACCCGGCAATTCGCTTTAGCTCGCAAATGGCTGTGAATGTAAGAGTACTTTATATTTTACTCACCATGTCGTTTCGTAACCTCCCGTTTTTTTTGCGCAGGTCCTTTGTCAACGTAAGCCACTCAAGGTGGAAGGAACCGTTTGGCCGGCTTGGACACTCCATTGGGATCTACCAGAAAACGTTACTCCCCCCGAGGTTCTCGCACGCCATTCTGTCCCAAGGCTTCTAGAACGGCTCGAGGAAGACCTGCCCTTACAGGTCATTGAGCACAGAGGAATGTTCAATTTAGGGAAACGAATTCAAGAATGCACCGCGAGCTCATTGTTGGCCGCGCTCGGGCAAGGAGGACGCAATCTGAGCGAGTTGGACGTCTGTTTAACTTCAGATAATGTAGCTATCGTTTCTCATGATCTTAACACTTGGCGAGTGTCTGAAAAGTTGGGAGATAAGCTTTTCAATGAAATTCACTCGTCAAAAATCAAGGATGTACCTGTTATTATCCGAGAGGTATCAAATGGGATAATACAAGACAAGTATCTTGAAACCATTGATCATATTCCTTTGTTAACTGAAATATTCAGCAAGGTATTTTTGGCTAATCCAGATGCCACCATTTTCCTAGACGGTAGGAACTACGATGCTCACGTGATTGTGGCTTGGCTTAGCCACCGGCCGGAATACCATCAAAGAGTTGTTGTACTTTTCTATACATTTGAATACCCACACGGCGGTGCCTTCGTTGATGCAGTTTTAAATGCCCAGCCCGCATCTGCTTGGAGGAAATCAATCTCCCTGATGCCCGCTCTTTTTCCTGAAGAACTGTGCCGACTGGCCCGTCTGCGTCAAGTTACTGAACCCACAGTCGATGATTTGTATTTGGCAGGCAAAGCCTGGTTTGATTCCATGCTAATGCAAGACATGAGGATCGTGGCGGCACATGTTGTTTTCTCCGGGGTGACCAGAAATTTGCTGGGCCAAGTTGTCGATAAAGATGTCTTGTTGGCTTTCGATTCAGATCAAGCCGCAGTGAGACTCGCGTATTACCTCAAGGAGGATACGATGATTAGAGCTAAACGCCCTCACCTGAAGTTTGCTGCGGTCACTAGATGCTATGACTTCGCAGCCCTCCTGGATTCCGGCGAGCGGGGTGAGTTCTCCATCGACATTAAAACAGGCAGGGCCCGACGTCATGAGACAGACGAGCGGAAACACATACGTTGGAGAAAAGGAACACCAGGAAATTCGGCAACAATTGCGGACTGGGTAATCTCAGATCGACCTGAAGATGAAATGGCTATCTGGGAATGGCGAAATCAAGGAATCGATCGTGAAGTTTCTCATCTAAGTCCACACTTGGATCTTAATATAGAAACGTCAAAATAAAAGTCTCGTAATTGAAACAATATGTTTATTAATTTCGATATATCAATGTGTTCACGCGTATTCTATCTTTTTATTCGAGATGTATGTTGTCCATTATAATGAATATGTAATTTTCTACATTTCGAAGATAACTTTAGACGTGTTAAATCTCTGTTATTTCGCGCCAGATTTACAATAATTCTCATTGGTGGCGAGCGCCACTTTGGCATGCATGAGGGTGGTCTCGGTCCACGGAAAATGTTTGTTGAAAATTACCCTGATTGTGAAAAAACTGAACTCTTTTCCGCTCGAGAGGCGGGAGCACTGACTCATGCCCGCCGGTCGAATATTCTTTTCGTTTCTCATGGCGGTGTACTCTCAGTAGTTGCTACACTGCTCGGGGTTGAGCTGACCGCGATGCAAAGATGTAACGCGTGTGTTCTCCACTTCAAATTCGATGGTTCATCTTGGAACGTCCACACTAGAGACAGCGGGGTGTTTCTGGTCACTGGTGCATCTGGAGGCATAGGCAAGGCCATCGTCGACAACCTGATGCGGCGTGGTTTTCGTTTGAGCTTAGGAGCGCGTAGCGTGGAAAAACTGGAAGCCACTTTTGGGTTTCAGAATGAATCTCTTCACTTCGCACGTTTTGAAGCTGAGGACCTCCAAACGATGGAGGAGTGGGTATCGACGGCCATGATAAAATTTGGGAGGATAGATGGCCTTGTTAACAATGCTGGGGATGGAACACGGGTAGCGCTTGCGGAGGGAATTGACTATGAGCAGCTTGAGAGACAGTGGAAGATCAACGCTGGGGCTCCGCTGAGGATGATCATGCTGTGCCTGCCTCAGCTCGCGAAAAGTGGATCTGGCCGGATCGTCAATATCAACTCCATGTCAGGCCAGCGGGTTCTGAACTCGTTCGTTGGTTACAACATGACAAAACACGCCCTCTCAGGTCTCACGAAAACAGCCCAGCATGTTGGGTGGGAGTCCGGCGTTAGAACAATGGAAATATGCCCAGGCTATGTGGCGACAAAAATGAGTGCTTGGACTGATGAGATTGAGGATGATGGTAAGATCCAGCCCGAGCACATAGCTGAACTTGTTCGACAGGCTATCGAGCGTCCTAACAACGCTTTTGTCCCAAAGATTGAGGTGCTGTGTATGAAAGAAGCCACGCGTTAAACGAAATCGGAGGAGATATAGGTTGCGCGGGTCGCGTGCTCTGTTTGATTAACTCTTGATGTTTTCTTTATGTCTGTTCCCGTGTAATTTTAAATATTATGATGAATAAAACCTTTACTCCTCAGTGTTTTTATTGATTTAATCATTTTCCTTTTGTATTGAGACAGTACGGATTTTAGTTAATTAAAATGAAGGCCTCTGGGAAAATCAAAACCCTGATGACCTAAGTTTTGTCTACAGCTTTAACGACTAGAACCTTATGGAAATAATTATTCCGAGGGCCTTTCATAGAAAATCAAACAAGCTAAAATAATGATTGAACAGAGTCACCATCTGCCAAGATGAAAAAGTCAATGGGATTGATCACCAACTATGGGGTACTCGATTGATAATTTCCCCTAGCAGGGTGCCGAATGAAAATTGCAGTGGCATAATTGGAGACCAGATTTCTATTTTTGCGGCACGCCGCACTCGGTGACCCTTGGCCACGTCCATTTGTCTTTACGATTTTTTCAAAAATGCGATAATTTCGGGAAATCACTTCAAACTTAGTCGCTCGGATTCTCGATATTCAATAATTGAACTGCGAAATTATCGGGTTTGTGTTCGACAAATAATACCTGTTAAATACCTATCTGATTACCTGTAGCAAACAACCATGTTCTATCAATATAGCATGATCGCTATTTTAAAATTTTTATTGGTGGCCATATCAGCCAATAAAACATTTGTTTCAACAACATCACAAGGACCGCACTCGAACATAGATAATTATTTAAGCGAAAGCACAACCAGACAGCAAATTAATACAGATTCAGCGATTAAAGTAGAAATGCTTTGAAACAGATCGGAGCTTCTTGAAGAAGCGCTTCCAAGGTCTATGACGTTCATTCGGCACTCGATTTCCCGAAAGCAAGGGTTTGCAAGGATGATCTTGCGTCGGGGTCAGATTTGGAGGCCGCACGGGGTACACGGCGTCGGCTCCTAAAGCCGCTTCGGCCCAATTATCAGTTGTCTCCGCCGTTGGAACGTTGCGTGACAATTCGACACTGGCCCGAACATGATTCAAACGAGAACTCTCCCCGACGCTTTTCCAGTCCCAGGACGAGCCATCAGCTAGTATTTCGCTGAACAACGCTCTACCGAACGCGATGATGTGGCAAGGGAGTTCCAACCCTCCTTCTCGTAGAAAGAATTGGACACTTTCGCCACCCAGGTAAAACCGCGGCCCTCGCCGGAAAGCCGTGGTGGGAAGGAAGGCCACAAAATGACTCAAGTCTTCTTCGCCGGTTCCAGCTTCGACGCGATTTCCATCGTGTAAACGCTTGAACAAACATCGCACCATTTCGATTGTAACTCCGGTTCGGTAAGGAGCTAACGTGCATGCGAGAAGGTTCGCCCTTCCGAATTGGCAAAGATCCTTAGACTGCACATGACTCAGCATAGCTTCCCGGGAACAATAAACATAGATTGGCGCCGCGTCTTTACAGATCACCTCCTGCTCTGCGATGGACTGAAGCGTCGGCGGACGAGGAAATGGGAGACGAAGAAATAACGCGGAAATTTCGTTTTTTAGCGCGCTCTCTGCCAATCGTCCCCGCCAGTATTTCGTCCAAATCTCCTGATAAATCAGGAGATTATCGCGGATATAGATATGATATAGGATGCATGCACTGGTCAAAAATAGATGCATTTCCATTCTGTCATTAATAGATTCAAGAGTAAGCGGAGCGAAGCCTGGACGTGGTGGAACCATCATATCTATTTGCAGAAATGGTCTTCACCTCATCCGCTCAAAAGGCTTTAAATAGACCCTGCATCCAATTACACAGTTCGTCACACACAAGATAACTTTCGCTTACGACTATTTCCCGCTATTCATTGACTTTGTGTGGCATCAAAACGTATATGTCGTTATATGTATTGTATTCTTTTAAAACTATAGGTATCCGAGGCAATTGCCTGGGGATAAGAACTTTGAACAGCATGTTTACTATTTTACGACATATCGCACTGTTCTGTATGAATATTTGTTTCAAAAACACAAACAAACGAGATAATTTATTTCGCTTAGAAAGATGCTACAGTGCTTGAAAACAGAACGTAGTACATACTGGCAATAGCCCACGATCTGCTGCCGATGTGCAACAGCAGATTATCATAACTTAAAAGATATTTCACAATAAACCGGTAAACGGCGATGCGGACCTTCTGGCTTCATTCCAACGCTTAGTTTCTTACAGGCAGGTGTTTGTCTTTCCGGTGAAGCAACAACGCAGAATTCCAAGACCAGAAGGCCTTTTTTTAGCAGCGGGATAGGCCAAACCAACCGCTACGACTTCAAAATGAAAGCGGGATCCTGGGAGCAGCGCAAAGAACTTATGAACATAACGATCATTGTGAACCTCATAAACGCTATATGGCAATTTCAGAAACGACTTGCTCGGGAGAAAGGCGACATAGGCTTCCAAAGCATCCGGAAGGAGGCAAGACCCTGGGGATATCAGGTTATGCCCATAGCGGACCTTCTCACGCGTCACGCCTGCATCGAAGGGTGACATGGAGCACACGACCGAGCCGATCTCTGAATGAAAAGACACAATACGTTCTTTTGCATATTCCTCAAGCTTCCTGCGAGGACAGTAAATGTAGAGCGGATTATCATTCACGGCGATTGTGTCCAACGGCCCCAACCTCGGTCCGTGCAAGCATGCATACCTGCTGAACCATGTCAGGATTCCGGTCACAGCATCACCCGGATCGTCGTAGAGTACGAGTGACTTGACCCAATTTTTTTGGGCATCAGCCAAGGTTTGTTCCACAAAATTGCGATAAACCACGACTGCTCCGATCAGCACGAGCTTGGCCTCTTCGCGGTTCCGGATCCGCAGCAGGCTAATCACCGTGAAAACAGGACGCTGATATACCATCATTAAGCTTTATGCGGGGTGTAAGCATCCGGAGCTCTTTGGAGCCCCAGAGATTGAATCTTGCTTTATAGCTGAAAAACGCATGTGCAGGGAAGGTGATCATGGTAATTTTACGGATTTCTACTGTTGAAATACCTTTTGGAAACAGAATTTCTGTCTGTTAAACTACAAACAGGACCCGTTACTTAACTATTGGATGAGCGTAGGGCCGTTTTTTCGATAATTGACATGTGAATGACATAAAGCAGGTTTCGAGCTTATCGAGGTGATCCTTATCGCCACATTGTCAAAAAGCATCCACCATAGTCCTATAATTGCTGACAGACACGTAGCGTGCCTCCCTGGCTCATCGCAAAATTGAGGCTTGTGCCTTCGCTTGGCTCGTGACGAAGCCAGCTTTCGATGCCCGAAAACGATGGCCCACATTGTCTCACGAATCATTACGATTCTGTCAAAAAAATACGCTGTTTCACCAGGATGAATTTTCAATTTGTGTAAAATCTGTTCAATAAATAATACTTCCTCAAAGATGTTTCAGAAAAGCATCACGGACTTATTTTTATCAAATTATTTTTATCGCATTCTTATCCTTGCATGAAACATGCATCCATATCATTACATGTCTCATCGGGAGATACACAGTGGCACTAGCATGGTTATATTGATCCCATACACTAGGGTTGTTTTCTATCCATGAATAGAAAACAGATTAAGTGCTGATAAGGTTCTGTAGTTCATCGAAGCTGAGATTTGGCAAACCAAATTCCTCGTCCGACTGGGAGAACAGCGTCTTCCCCACTGCGACGATGTCGTATGGGATTATGTCGTTCTCTTCTCTACTGAAAACGACAAAATGCTCCTCCGCGCCACCACGGGTGGTGATTTTGGACATGCTGATCGTGAATTTCTTACTGGGCAAAATGGCCACGAAGCAGCTTACGGCATGCGGCATGCTATAGGCGCCTGGCAAGATACTGTTGAGTACGTTCTTGAGCTCCTCTGCTGGAATATCCGTTCGGTATGGTGGGAGTGATGAAGCCAGCACAAATTTGCGATAGCACCGCAATAGGGTTTTTCCTTCGACGTATTGCGATAATAAATTCAGGGAGGTGTAGATGTAGATTGGTGAGTCATGTTGGCAAATTCTATCTGGCTGGACGGCGCCAGGAATGCTGCAACACGGCGTGAAGACACAGCTTTTGATTGCGCGCAGAGTCTCTTCGTCTAGGCCGGATTCGGAAAGGACTCGGACAACCCACGATTGCTGGAAGGGGAGAATCTTTCGAGTGAGGAAATCCCTATAATTTGCGACCGCCGCGCATAGGCTCTGCTGAAGTTCTTCCAGGGAGGTGTTTGCGAACAAATCAATTGTCGGAAAAACGGGGCGATCATCCCCTGAGGGTATCATATTTTGATTGTAAGACATTAGTGAGGTGTGCATGGCCGAAGGCTAATGGCCCTCTATTATAACACTCACCTGCCCAGTGATTGTCAAACATCGCAATAATGAAAGATTAGGTTACTATTTCGCTCGTGCCGCACTTGTCAAAGTGGGAAGGAGCATATCAACATTTTCAAACGCTTGTTCCCAGAACACCGACGAATTCATTTGACCGTCACCAGAGCTTTGATGCTACTCAGATATTTGGGCACCGCGATGGGACCCGTGAAACAGCCTGGGTCCACTTTTGAATTGCGTTGCTCCTGAACATCATACCAACTGCCACGATAAGGACTTGTTTTTCACACTTTCGTGTAAATCAATAGTCAGCAATCGAACCTGCCGACAAATTTGAAAATCTCTCAACAAGTCTCCCAATGAGGTGAAACTGCTGTGTTCGAAACACGGAAGCAACCATGTTTCGGTTGGGTTGGAGAGGTTTATCTTAGCGACTCTCTTTCAAGAACGCGTCCCATGCCATACAGCCAGTCATTCAGGCAACGTCGCGCAGTTTGTCATTTCGCCCTACAATCACAGCGGCGCTAGAGGAAGCGACAGATTTTCGAATGATAGCTGGCTTTCCGAGAGTCGAGTTAAACTGTTGATGTGGGTTCTGCGTGCCAGATTGAATATTTCAATTTCATTGATACAGTTAAATATTCCGCGTATATGCCTCCCCTTTCCTTTAACGTTATGAACGTGCTGTTATACCATTCCAAATGGAAAAATACAAATTCGCTGAAATACCAACAATTGAAATTCATTGAATCGCACTTGGCTCTATAATATTACACGATCCGTCGTACAGATTAAGTCATTGGCATCATTATTAGGCGAACGGCACATTTTCTTTTCGAATAGAAAACTCGTTTTCCTTTAAAAAAACAACTGACTATCGTCTAGTCGACGCCGCTGCTTTGACTTATAGGCCAAAACAGGACCGAGACCCACGCGGTGCATTTTTATTCGGTGGATCCGAGCACAATTAATAAAGGAGCTTTTGCATTCCCTGGATGCCTCAAGCTGTGCCAAGTTATCAATGGAGAACCAGAACACTCCGGTTGAGGCGATAGAAAGAAAGCTCAAAAGCAGCTGGCTTCACTCCCTCCATGTCAGAAAAATCCTCCCTTCACCCTTCTTGGGAGGACCTTACTCTTACATCACTGAGGAAACCGATGTCGGCCAAGAAGCAGACTGCATTCGAGGCCATTCCGTCACTCCACTGCCAGAAGATGAAGGCATGGTATCACATCATATGCAGCAGGTCTTTTGTTCAACGCACCAGCCAGCGGCCCATGACCATGTAGATGCGTTTGCTTTAAGAGCAGCACCGGAACCGGCCGTCATTCCTGATGAAGATATTGCCGACAAATCTTATCGTCCATTCGCCAGTTCGGAGAACAGCTTGACGGATATCCTCATGCGCATGCCCCTATCCACGCGAAACGCTTGGGCCACTCAAGCGCGCAAGGAAAGAGACGACGCCTTTCGAGTTATTCTTGAACTCCCCAGCCTGCCCAAAGAAGTTAAAAAGTACCTGCGTCGCAGCGCGCAATCCATTCAAACGCAAGAAATGAGGTGGCAACTAAAATGCCACCTACCCCTTTCGGAGAGGGGTCTGTTCTGGCTTTGGTTGGTCATAATGCAGTTGGCGGTTGTCCTGCCCGACATAGTATCTGCCTCACTTGGAGCGGAAGTTGCCGTCTTGCGCTCTGGGCCTATTACTCTGCAAACACAGCTTATGGTGCTTGCGATTTTTGATTATCCTTGGGCGGACACGAGGCTCGCCGCTCACCTGGCTTGCGAAGTCTTCCTCGGAGGATTGCCAGTTTTAATTTTTGGCTTATTCGCCATTGCTATGCCCCAACATGAGGGAACCACATTTCACACCGCCAAAGATGTAGCATGGAAGGCGTCACTATGCATTCTGTGGCAAATGCTGATGCAGAACAGGAAGAACATCCGGGATTTATTAAAATACTCTTTCTTGCGGATGAAAAGGATTTCTACAGCTCAGAGTTCCGATTTCACTTCTGAATACACAAGATTGAGGAATTCCAGCACCATCATCTATTCCTGGCTCGACACCTTTGAGGTGAGTAACCGTCTCCGTATTCAGATCGGTTACCACAAACAAGACCATGAAGATGCCCTGAGGGTTCTCCGGTGGGTCGGCCATATTGCCGACGATAAAGACCGCAATCCTCGGGGAGGCAAAGCAGGCATACTAGTAGCAATCCTGACGATGGCTGGCCTGATATGCCTCTCTACGTTTCCAACCGATGCCTATTCAGGCCTTATTGCGGCGGCCAATCTTGTGCCGTTAGCTGCGCGGGCCGCTGTTGACGTTATGGATAATTCGCAAAGCTCGCACGATCTGTTGCGCCTTTTCACCGCAACCGCCGGCGTAAGTTTTCCAAGCACTTTATTCGTGCTGGGCAATTCGAGTTACTGGCTTCTGACGAAAAAATCTTTTCTTGCTGGGTTCGCCAACATTCATTTCTGGATAGCCTTCGTACTGATCTTTTTCCTGAGCCTTTTTCCCAAACTTTGGGGGAGACTATTCATGCACGTTGGCTCGAGACTCCTCAATGATCGTTCAGGAGCTTAATATTTTGTTGGTCCACTTCACCTGGAGGGAGAAAAACGCGTGATCCAAAAAAACCACCGCACAATGTATCTTCACACAAAAGCATCACGGCAGTCATTCACGTTTTAAAAAGATTCTATTATTACTTTACATATACGGAGCTCATTACATCTTCCTCTAAGAGAAACTGTCATTGCATCAGCATAAAAGCGTCTTGTTTATGGGCCGTTGCTCATCTCATTATGATTACATAACGTTATACGCAATACAAAAATCCATATGCAAAAGACATACAATAAAATAAACACCCAGCGTACAGATCATAATACGCAGATTGAAAATCTGACATTACAATTTATTTATAGTGAATCCGCGGGCAAAAAGCCGACCAAGCGTAAGCGCCATTAGATATATTCGGACCTTTTAACTTCACTCCCTTTCAGCCCCAGATATTGGGCCAGTAAACTCATTTGCCATCAAAATAACAGCTTGAGACGGTAATTGAGAAGCTTCAACAAACAATTTCTGAGTTTCTCTTTACGGCTCCTATCTTCAAAAAGAGCCCGCCCCACACAAAGTATTTCGCAGCAAAAGGCATCCGTTTGCGACGGTGCCAAGAAACTATAGATACCATTCTTCGTGTGCCAATAGCTCGACTCCTGAAGCGAACTGGTTGGCAAGAATGCGATGTATGCATCCAAATCGTTCTTCCCGCTGCAGGTATTCACACAGGCCTGATTTTGCCAGACACTCATATCATCTCTCGTTACCCCCTCAGCATAGGGTGGAACTGTGCAAATCACCACGCCGCGATTCGAAATGCCCTCATAGAATCGTTTGGTTGCACAACTTCTCATCTCTTCGAACGAGCAATAAACATACATCGGAGAACCTTTGAGTATCAGGTTCATCGGCTCGAGTGTCGGCCCATGCAAGCAGGGCGCGTCTGCAAAGCGATTCAGCGCGTCATCAATGTCAGAATCTGGAGAGTTAAAAAGATTGGCGACTAAATCAACCCAGGAGCGCTGCGCGGAGGCAACCGTGTTCTGCACGAAATAGCAGTAATCTTCTTCAGCTACGCTCAGGACGGGTTTAAGTACCTCCCGTTCTCTTATCTCCCAGGTATCGACTATGTCGAACACGGGTCGTTCGTAGTACATTCTGCACTTTGGAGGTGCTTCCCAGGTCCCCCTGCCAATCTAGCGACTTTAACTGCAGAGCGCGCGTCCGTAAAGTATGAGGCTTCTATACACTGCCGCAGATAATAAAAATTAGTAATGTCGGCAAAAATACAGGGCCTCTAGAATAATAATTCAACCATAACGCAATAATTTCAAGAAATTTCCTTAGTCATAATAGCCGATATTATAATATTAGTCTCTTCTTTATAGGCATCATCCTTTTATAATTATGCACCTCCATCTGCCGACAGCGAAAACGTGTTTGTACTAACATCAAATGATAAACGTGCTCCTATATAAGAAATACTTTCGGCGGCCTAGATTGAAAGAAGTCAGACCCGTCGAACAGTACGATTTGAAAATTCTGGTATCCACTGCCATTGCGGCCGACACTGACCTTAGCTTTCAAAAAAGGAGCGGGATTCCCGCGCATGCTTATATCATGATGAATTTAAGACGCTATTCCTCAACTTCCAGCTGGCAGTCTTGTCTTATACATTTAAACTGGGCAAACGACCTGTGTAGCGCTTGCTATAACAAACTAAACCGCGCTCTTTCTGTGCGGCTGCGATCATTCGGTACCCTCCTGCTCTAGCCCGAACCGACGTTTCGAACACACGCTTTTCTCGAAATATGGATGTAGGTTCATCTTTTTCTTTCTTTTGATTTCCGGTTCATTCCGAGTTTTTAACCGGTTTTTTTCAGGTACTCTGTCAGCGCAAACCCTTCCCAGTGAAGGATACAGGATGGCCCAGGTGGGAAATCCAGTGGGATCTCCCAGCAGGCGTAACTTCAGACGAGGTGCTTGCTCGTCATTCGGTACCACACCTTCTTGAACGCCTTGAAGAGCAACTGCCCCTTCAAGTCATAGAACACCGGGGCATGTACAACTTGGGGAAGGGCGTACAGGAGTGTACCGAAACCTCATTACTGACTGCCCTCGGAGGGATGGAACGGCGAAATCTTTCTGAATTGGATACGACACTAACTTCTGACAATTTGCCCGTTGTGTCTCACGACTTCAATACCTGGCGGATTTCCACGTTACCGGATAGACTGATCCGAGAACTCCATTCAGCAGATGTTAAGAATATACCGGTGATCATTCGAGAGGTTTCAAATGGTGAGATCACAGAATCATACACCGTAACAAACGACATCATCCCTTTTCTTGAGCCTCTTTTGGATAAGGTTTTCGACGTCAATCCAGGCGCAACCTTCTTTTTAGATGGTCGCGACTTTGAAGCCCACATTATCACTGCTTGGCTAAGCCGCCGTCCGAAATACCGTCAACGTGTGGTCCTTCTCTTTTACACCTTCGAGTACTCCAGCGGCGAAGCGTTCTTTGACGCGGTCAAACAGGTTAGCCCTGAGCCTGATTGGAGGGAAACCGTCGCGCTCATGCCGGTGATTTTTCCTCAAGAACTTCCGAGGTTGGCAAAACTGATCGATCTTAGCGACATCGCCGTCGAGGACCTTTATGAAGGCGGCAAAATCTGGATCGATTCGATGCTCAGGCAGCCGATGAGAGTGGTCGCAGTTCACATTGTGATGGCCAGGGTAAAACCTGAGCAGCTGGGCCTCTGTGACAAACCGGAAATCGTTAGAGCCTTCAACGCAGATTACGCCGCAGTACGCCTTGCCTATTATGTGAAGGACAATCCAGAAGTGCGAAAGATGCGTCCACACCTTAAGCTGGCAACTGCAACAAGATGCTACGATTTCTCCGCTCAACTGGAAAATGGCGAGAAAGCAGAATTTTCAATTAACATCAGGACAGGGAGACCGATGCCACGCGAGACAGATGAACGAAAGTACATTCGCCGTGGCTATGGAATACCCGGCAATGCAGCAGCGATTGCCGACTGGGTTATATCAGACCGATCTGAGGATGAGATGTCATTCTGGGAATGGCGTAACAAAGGCGTTCCCCGCAGGGTTGATCACCACTGCCCCCATCTCGACGTTATAGAGCAAGATGGAAAATCTGTACCGTGATATTATTATAGAATCCCGTATATCAGACATAGGAAGTAAATTATGTTATCTATCTATTCTCTGTAATATTGAATTACTTATATAATTTTCATATTTTATAATAGTCTATATATCTTGGTATATAAATGTATTTATAACTTTAAATAACTCGTAAAATAATTATAACTGTAATGACTCCGCGCAATATTTACACATAGACACACACATCATCTCATTGATGCTTGGTAATAATTGTCATTAGATTGTTTTTATGCATAGATGCACTCGAAATCAGCCAATTTTAGACAAGTATCAAACGGATGTGAATTCAGTACATTAAAAACGTCCGCAATGTGTTATTAAGTTGTCTAAGCGTCAATTTGTTTACACCACAATATATCCTGCCACCAGCCAGCCAACAGCTCCCCGACCGGCAGCTCGGCACAAAATCACCACTCGATACAGGCAGCCCATCAGTCCGGGACGGCGTCAGCGGGAGAGCCGTTGTAAGGCGGCAGACTTTGCTCATGTTACCGATGCTATTCGGAAGAACGGCAACCAAGCTGCCGGGTTTGAAACACGGATGATCTCGCGGAGGGTAGCATGTTGATTGTAACGATGACAGAGCGTTGCTGCCTGTGATCAAATATCATCTCCCTCGCAGAGATCCGAATTATCAGCCTTCTTATTCATTTCTCGCTTAACCGTGACAGGCTGTCGATCTTGAGAACTATGCCGACATAATAGGAAATCGCTGGATAAAGCCGCTGAGGAAGCTGAGTGGCGCTATTTCTTTAGAAGTGAACGGTTGACGATATCAACTCCCCTATCCATTGCTCACCGAATGGTACAGGTCGGGGACCCGAAGTTCCGACTGTCGGCCTGATGCATTCCCGGCTGATCGACCCTGCCGCTATTGCCCGCCAGGCCGACCTCGATGCGATGAACATCGAGATATACCACTTCGCCAGCGGCGAGGCGCGCCAGCTTCGAGACAAGGGCTTCGCGGCATTCTGCTACCTGCCAGCCGGACATCATGAAAAGCTGATGCAGTACGGCATCAATGTCGAAGCTCAGGTTATCCAGGGAATCCGCGACGGGGAGCTCGACCAGTTTCTCGGAGACGATGTCGCACAGGTTGCAAGGCTGAAAGAAGAAGCAAATGGCTGATCAGAATATGCCAAAGTCTGCCGAGCAGGATACCGCTGCCATTGTCGAGAAGATCGCCCGCAAAGCCGGCGAGCGTGCCCTCGATCACTTTCGTTCCCTGTCGAGCCTTCCCGTCGAGACAAAGGGACACCTCGACCTCGTTACCGAGGCCGACAAGGACGTTGAGGCATTCCTGATTGGCAGCTTGCGGGAGGCGTTCCCCGATGATGGCATCATGGGTGAAGAAAGTGGCGAGATTCCTGGCGCCTCCGGGCGCGTGTGGGTCATCGATCCGATCGACGGAACATTCAACTTCGTCCGCGGCGGCCAGAATTGGGCGATCTCGATTGGTCTGTACGGGAACCGTCGTCCGTCATTCGGCGTGATTTATGCACCTGTTCGAGATCTGATTCTGGTCGGCGGCAAGACCGTTCCAACACGGTTGAACGGTCACCCGCGCCAGGGATGACCGCTACGCTTTCTCAATTCGAGGGTGGATCACGCCATGCCCGGTGAACCTGCAGGACAAACAGCTTTAGCACGACTGGCAATGGTAGCTGACAAGCTCTGGACCGGCGAAATCAGGACCCAGTACGCCGCTATTTGCTATCGGCGAACCGATGACAGTTCAGGCCCAATCGAGGTTCTCCTTATTACCAGCCGGGGTACCGGGCGCTGGGTCATACCCAAAGGTTGGCCAATGGCGAAAAAGAAGCCGCATGAGGTCGCAAGCCAGGAAGCCTGGGAGGAGGCTGGTGTCCGGGGACGCGTCCGAAAAAAGGCTTGGGGTCATTACACCTACGTGAAGAGGCTTGGTGACGGCGAGTTCATTCCGGCAATGGTCCAGGTCCATCTTCTCGATGTCCAGCGGATGGAAGACGACTTTCCGGAACGCCATCAACGCGACCTTCAATGGTTCAGTCCCCGTCTGGCGGCATCGGCGGTCGGCGAGCCGGAGCTACGCGGCCTCTTTGCGAGGCTCGAAGAACGAGAAATCCAACGGGCCGCCGCCGTCGCCTCCAAAGCGGGTTAAGCGCCTCAGAACTGGAAATCATTATGAACAATATTATCGCAACGGGCTTCAATACGGCATCGACGGACGGCGAGCTTGACAGCCTCGAGAGAGAGCTGCGCCGCCTTGAGGCAATCGGCGTCGACACGGTCGAACTCGCCCTTTCCAGCCTCGATCTGATCGCGGGTGGCCGCATCGTCAAAGAGCGTGCCGATCGGCTCAGAACCCTTCTTGAGACGTTTTCCTTCCGCTATACCGTGCACGGCCTCGTGTCCTCGAACTTCATGGACCCGGCAACGCGCCGGCACCAGGTCGATGCTGCAAAGGCACTGGTCGAGATTTGCGACAGCATCGACGCCCGCGTTCTCGTCCAGCACGCGGGCTTTCTGCGCGCCGATCAGATCGCTCAACGCGCCGGCGCTGACGAGCGTCAATGCGAAGCGCTGCTCGAATTGGGCGAGCATGCCAAAGCGTACGGTATTCGCATCGCCTTTGAGAATATTTTCACAACGGAGCCGGGCCAGTATCGTCAGACTCCGGCCGAAGTTGCCGCAACGGTGAAAGCCGTCAATCATCCGGATGTCGTAGCCCTGATCGACTTCAGCCACGCCTACCTGGAATCCAACTATCGCGGCCTCGATTTCCGCGATCAGTTGCGCGCCATGGCCCCGGTCCTTGGGGCTCCCGGTCGCCGACTGTCGAGGCGGACCGCGACGACAAGGATAGTTGTAATCACAGATGGGGGTATGGAATGCAGCACTGGCTGGACAAGTTGACCGATCTTGCCGCAATCGAGGGCGATGAATGCATCCTGAAGACCGGGCTCGCGGACTTCGCCGAGCATTTCGGCTTCACCGGTTTTGCCTACCTTCACATCCAGCACAAGCATATCATCGCGGTGACCAACTATCACCGCGAGTGGCAATCAACCTATTTCGACAAGAAATTCGACGCCCTCGATCCGGTCGTCAAACGCGCAAGATCCAGGAAGCATGTCTTCGCATGGTCGGGGGAGCAGGAACGGCCGGGGCTGTCGAAGGAAGAGCGCGCCTTCTATGCGCATGCGGCCGATTACGGCATCTTTGCGCAGCTCATTCTTGACCAATGCCGCCAATCCATCATGACCTTTACGGAAGTCGACCGGCTTGGTCGCGACCATGATCCGTACGCGGTTCGACGGAAAGATCATGCCGGAACCGCGCAGGCACGCGCAATAGCGGCAATGCGGGCGGCAGACGCACCTTCTTCCAGGCGGATGGTGACAGCGCCGACGATGATCTCAGGGCGGCTAGTTTTATTGATCAGCGGCTCCGCAACGGGTGGATCGATGACTACCGCTGCGAACTCCACTGGGTCATCGGGTGCAGGTAGAACAAGCTTGCCCTGCCGCGCCATCGTTCGCCAAGTCGAAAGGCGGTTCGCCCGCAATCCATAGCGCTCGGCGCCCTCATTCACCATCGCGCGCCAGGTCTCAAGCTTTCCGAAACGATCTGCGCCTTGACCTCGTCCGGCCAATGCCGGTGAATCTCACGTCCAGACTTCCTGGTTGTGAGAAACTCCAATGTACTCTCCATGGAGAAACTCCCGTTGCTCGTCCATGGAAAGCCGATCACAGATTAGGGCGGCGAGAACAACGGGGGGGGTAGGACATCGGTTACGCTGAAGCCCTGTTTTCCGGCATAGGTATCGCGGGGCCGCACGACACGGCAGGTGGGCTTTGATGAGACACTCACGGCATTGCTCCTATGGGCTGGCGGTTCAACATAGCTACATTGCAAGCTACACAAACGTTCTCGCAGAGTCATCTAATATGCGTAGAGGCTGCGCAGCGGGATGTCACAACTCTGAACTATTCCTCGAGCATCACCTCGAAGTGGTGTGTTCCGCACATCTTGGCCTGTTTCAATCAAGCCACTGGGTGGACACTTGAATCGGTAATTTCATTCTAAAGTGAAAGCCCTCCTGACATGGAGCGCTCTCGGCTCCGTGAGCTTTCCAAAACCCTCGGTCGCTCATGATCCGCCTTCGGCAAAGGACCCGGTAATGGCACACTAAGCAGTTCATTCAGTAACGCTTGCTGTTCCGAATTTGTCAAATGGTCGCCTTGCATCGAGAGTTCTGGTCGTGTTTCTGAGACGCGCGACAAGCCCGGTTCGCCAAACAAAGCCTGCGGATCAAAGCGCTCACTTGTCGCATTGGTCGAGTGATCGCGTTCCAAAGGCCCTTGCGAATGTTCATCGAACACACTCTCCGACACTGAACTCGTTCGCACCAGGCTGTCTCCGGAAGCTCCACGGAGGCTGTCCTCAACACGCCCGCCTGGTGCGCCATGTACTTCCAAAGGCGGCGGGACTGGCACGCTATGCAGGAAACTCAAGAGCTCTTGCTCGTTTGGATCCGACTGATGATTATTGATCGGAAATAAGGACATCGGCGGCGCTTGGGAATCCGTTCTGCCGACCGGCGATTGCGGATCGGCGGATGGGTTTATCGAGGCCCGCCGCAAACCTAACATCGTTATTCTTTCCGGCGATCCGGGAAACGACATCTCTGTTATTGACCGGCTTGACCGGAAGAGATTTCCCCGCCTCTCACTGAGGTTTTTTTCCTCTTGCTTTTCCCTTTCATTATCACGCTGGAGATTGACCGCCACTGGCCCTTTTTCCGACTTAGCGCCTTCCCTTGGAAAAACTGGATCTAAGGCACGCACATTTGACGATGGAGGTAGTGTTTGGGAACCGACCCGTCGCTCGGAGTTCGGTTGCCGAAACAAGGGTGAATTTTGTATAACGCCATCAAATCGTCGGTCTTTTGCAGGCACAACCCTAGGCTCAGCCTCATCACGACGGCCGTCTCTAAGAGAGTTGACCAGATGCGACTGCGGCGCCGAATCCACATTTGCCGTCTCCCGTGGAGGCGATCTAGGGATAACTGCGCGCTCTTGCCAAGCCTTCCTATGCTCAATGGATTCCGAATTTCGCAGCTTCTGAGCGTCGTGTTCTTGTTCACTTAGCGTCGTCAGTTTCCGACGAACCGTCACGCCGAGTATCTTTTTTGAGACTTTTTTGATATCAGCGTTCAAATACGCTGTTTCACTCTTGTAGATCTTACCGAACGTATGCTTGGTGCTCGTCAATTGCCCGCTAGCCTCATCGTAGACAGCCGATCGCTTGTTGAAGAGCCGTCGATGACTCGATATATCTCGGCCAAGTTCGTTGCCCTCTGTGTCTAGCAGGGATCTATAAGATTTGCTGAATGCGCCACCAAGTTTTCGAATCGTCGTCTGAGAGGTCTGACGATCCACGGCTTTCGTCGAATTCTTGGAAAAGCCGAGACGTTTGCTGCCGATGAGCTCGAGGTTGCCTTTTTCGTCCCGCTCAAAAGTTTCCTGCTTGGAACCTTTTCGACGGGTTAGTTCACGAAAAAGCCGGTTTTCCGGTCCGCTCCGGTAGGGTGTGCTGACCTTCTCGGAAATAGGTTGAAATAGCCGATTTCGGTTGACAAACTGCGTGCGGAACAGCAGGCCATTTTCGTCTCGTTCCCATTTTTCTTCAAAGCGTCCGTCTTTGTATTTCACATGCTTCGCGCGAAGTGTACCGTCCTCGGCATAAAGATGGCTGCTAACGCTCCTCCAGGTCTTCTTTTCGTGGAGACCCAAGTAAACATTGCCAGTCTCTGCGTTACGCTTCAGAACCTTTCTTGTTTTTCTTATTATACCATGCTCGCGCGTTAATTCTTTTGGGCTGTCGACCCGAAGCTGTTTATTTCCAAGCATTTTATAGCTTATTTCGCCTCGAAAGCCGTCTTCCAGCTTGTCGATTATCTGCATATCGGCGACATATTTTCGCTTCTGGTCCGGCGTTTCGAGCCGGGCTAGATTCCTTGTTGCCTCCTCTTCAGTAAGCGAGGTTTTACGCATTTGCTTAGAAAGCCGCTTAGCAGAACGGCGCATGTCAGCCGTAAGCGACTTCGCGACACTCTTCTTCGTCGTGTCGACCATTGTTGAATCCTTTCAAATGCATATTTTGAACTAAAGGGCTTCGTCACTGACGCGGTATCAGGAAATCTACAGACTGTTTACGGTTGGGCCGCGCGGTCGGCTTTCATAAGTCCGCCGGCTGTCACTGATGGGGGGCAATGCTGGCTCCGGCCGGACAAAAGCACGTGAATATCTATCGGACGGTTCAGCGAGAAGCTGCGCTGCGTCGCTCGGTAATTTCATCATCAGGCGCTCATATTCCACAACATTAGTGTAAGTGCCGGTTCTTTGCCCCTTTTCATTGCGATCCGCTATCAGGACATCTTTTTGAGACAGTTGTTGCAACTTTTCCGGGGACAAATCTGGAACCTCACGTAAGTTCGGGCCATCCGCAACAATAACCGCTGCCTGTCTGTCAAACTGCTCAAACTTGACACTATTCGCATGACTTTGCCGACCCATCGACACGGGCAGACCAACTTGATCCATCAGTTGGGTAAAGTGTTCGGGGTCGGAATATTCCAGTCTTGAAGGTGACATGTAACGGTTTCCGTCGCGAGCAAGGACCTGAACTCGATCCCACAACTTTCCCTCTTTCAAGGCTTGCGTCCAAGGGGAGTTGGGTAGGTTTTGCAATAGGTAGTCAACGCTTACATGGCGATCGCGAGTCATCCCTCCCTGGCCATCTGGCTGCCTTCCCATATTCACAGTCGCAGCCGGAAACTGCTTGTTGTGAGCTCGATTCTCGCCGGCGAACTCTGCGAAACGGATATCCGCACTGCCCCGCTCCCATGATTCCAAATATTTGGAGTCATGCATAATCCCAGATTTGGATTTGAGCTTGATCTCGGTATCGCTACCGTATTTAGTTTTGATTGCGCGTTCGAATTCCTCAAATCGCTTGTTAGCGTAAGCGTCGCCCGCAAACCTGTACGAGAAATGTATATCATTTTGCGGGGTCTTGATTAAGATATCCGGCAGCAGTGAACCAGCTTGAAACTGGTGCTCATAGCGTTTTTGAATTTCTCTGCGCCCGTATTTCTCTGTTTGTATATATCTATCCTCAGGCCTCAATTTATAATTTCGGTCGAGCTTAATATTCTTGTCTGTTTGATAGAAGATGTCGGTGCCAGTGATGCCCATCTCTGCGTGAGCGCGATTCCAGACTTCCAACTTGTACTGAAAACACTGTTTACTCTGTTCTCTTGGCTCCAGGTTATGCAATTGTGCAGCCAATTGCTCCGGGATATCGATCCTCTCGAATGCGAGGGGCGGGGGATAGTAGTTGCCGACTCCATCCCTATAGAGCCGGCAGCTCGCATTGAATTCCGCCTTGGTGGGCAGATGATCGAGGTTACCTTTAGTAGTACCTGCGAACTTGTCTTGTCCGGTTTGCCGCACAAGAATATACTCGTCGGTACGCCGATCATGGCCTGGTAAAGCCATCTTCGCGAATAAGTTGGATAGCTCATTTTCAACCTCAGACCGATTGCCTTGAGCGCTGCTAGAAACATGACTTGACTGAGAATCGAGCATGTCCGCATCCAACCGCGGGCCGAGATCATCCGTGTGAGTCGGGCTTCCGTGCATGTTGTGTTCGGGAGTTTCTTGGCTACCCGTCATATCAATTTCGGACATCCCGGTGGAATTTACGCCCTCCCTCTTCTGGCGCTTCAAATTCACGAAATCAGAAGTTTCGACATTGCCTGCTGCGGTCTCAGTGATATTTTCACCATTGCCTTCGGCCTTTGGATCCATCGTCTAACTCCTTTTAGCCGGCTAGGTTTTCTTCGGGGAGCGGGCAGTGAAGGACAAAATTCTCCAGTTCAATCATTTCGAGATCCAAACTCGTAAAGCCATTTGACTGGTGATGGTCGCTCAACTCCTCTTTGTGAATTTCTTGCGGCTTCTCAACCGCCAAGACAGGCATGTTTTTATTCGCATTTAGCTTGATGATCACCATATCATTGTTTCTCCTACAGAAATTACGATTTTCCTAGTGCCTTCCGCTCCGATCCTGCCCAGCCCAAATCCATCGAACGGAAAATTATCGGTGCAAATTAAGGTTTGCTCCATCTTCATGGCCCCGAATGGCCCGGTGCGAGTGTAGGGCCTCCTGCACAACTCTCTTCAGACGTGGCGCATGCTTTGCCGGAAGCCCACAATCGTCGACGGTTTTCATCTTTCTCTTGAACCAAAAGTCGCTCAAAACAAGTCACACAGTGAGGTTGTCGGTTTGCCGCCAGGTCAACTTGACTATCGACGTAAGCGGCTTCAGCCGGTAGCCTGCGCGGGACGAAAGCCGTCCGATCAACATCATCACCGTGCATTGCTTTCTAGGCTGCTGCAGCGGCAGTCACTCTTCGGACACAATCAAGACTCCTAATAGAATTGAGCCTTCGGTGAATCTACCATCCGAGCCTCCGTCATTAAACGAATATCGCGTTTCATATGTAATTCTTGCCAAGTCACGGAGTTAGCACGACTTTATCGAATAAGGCCGCAGGAGATAGTGATCGAGTAACCGGTGCCGTGTGAATGTAATTCTTTCGGAATGCCACAATGACTGGTCGTTCGGGATCCCGCCGTTAGCGTTTACGGTGTTCTGCACGGCCTCGACCCTACGGATCAGACTCTTCGCTTGTCGAGGGGGATAGTATTCCTCGACGCGCCTCGACAATCTCAAAGCGCCCAGCAAATCCCTCATCATCCGCCATGCCAAATCTCCAGCTCTTGCCGGAGACGTATTGGCACGGACCTCAATGCTCAGGAATATCCGTATTCAATGGGATGGAGACGGCGGATACGTTGTACGGTCGCAAATTTCGGCTCTCGGCGAACTCAAGTTTGCCCTATCATCCGACGATGGCGAATTGTGCAGTTCATTCAAGGTCGATCGAGCGGCATCAAGAGCTTGGCGATCCTCGCCAACGGAGACGGAAGCGGCTTGATGCGCGATCGTCATCTCCGACTCTAGCCGCTCATCGCGTTCGTTTCGAAGATGACTATTGGCATCTCCTCGTTGCGACCGGGAGGGGTTAACGGGAGGATTCTGCCAGACTTGTTTATCGAGGGCGCGTTCCGCGGCGCGTAATCTTTGAGTGTCAAGTTCGCGTTCGCTCAACCGATACCCCGGGCTTCATTGCAGCGTCGATCAGCCGGTCTTTCTCGACCGGATCGAAACGCCGCTTCCCGTTGGGAAGAACCTTCACAGCCCGAAGACCCCCTGAACCATTCAAGATATCCAATGTCATTGTGTCCACAGTCTCCCTTGTGGACACAGACTCCTTCATTCGCTGTTCTGTGAATAGGTGCGGTGAATTGTGCGCTTACGATCGATCGCACGGGGCTTGGCAATAGAAGCTGTCGAGCGTTTCTCCGCCGATTATTTTCCAGGGACGAGACAAGCAGATGGTGGATCAAAAGTTGAATGGCACTGCTGTCAAGAAATCGATTGCGAAGGCCGTAACAATCATTGTCTAGGCGACTTTGTCAGCGATTGAACGCTTTGTCTCTGCCTCGATCGCGCGGATCATAAACCCGTCGTTCATCGGGCTCGTCGGTAGTATATTCAACCTCAGCGGTCGACGATTGAGCTTCCAAAGGTGACGCGCCAATTAAGCCGGCGGTCCGGTTCAACGCCGCAACGAGTGCCTGCTTTTTCTGCCGTACACCAAGTTGTTTGGCGTCCAGATCCTTCTTTACGTCGTACAGGGCCAAAAACCGCTGATACACTTGACACTCACGCTCGAGAGTTGGCCATTTTCCGGTCAATGCGGTCTCGCGGGCAAGCACAGCTTCCGTTTGCCCACGAGGCCCAAGGTGTAGCAATGGGGGCGCTTGTTCTTTGCTGGGTGGTGAAAGGACCGGATCACGGCTCACTGTATAGTTGTAGCTAATTGTCGCAACTTGAATTGGCATGGTAACCCCATCGGGCGTTTCACTTTGGAGACCATGGGTGGCGAGCTGGTGCGCGTAGCCCAGCTGGTTCAACTGGTACCCATTTGAAGCTGTTGCACCTTCCGCGGACGCAACAGGGTCCGACAGGGTTGCCCTTTGATCTGCGCGATAGCTCGCATCATCCGGCCATCCGCGCCCGACCAGTCCAGTCCGTCCTCTTCCTGTCCCTACGTGTTGCCGATGAAGCTCCTTGTATTCGAGGTATGCCGGCATTGGCCTTTCGAGACGACGGCCTTCTTTGGTCGCCCGCAAAGTATCGTGGACGACCTTAAATCCGAAAATGTGCTCCGATTCGTATTTCCCGGTCTCTGTAGCCAGCCGAGCTCGTTCGTTTTTCCGGCTTGCATAGGTACCAATATTATCGGTTCGCGGCCGAGTAGTTTGTTCCGACGGAGAGGGCTCAGCCGCTTGTCCGCAATCTTCGGACAACAGTCCTTGCGCACCGAACTTGCCGCCGTGAATAGTCGCGTTTACTGCCCGGCGGCCTTTGGTGCCTAATCGCTTAATTTTACTGACGCCATCCAAACGATTACATTTGGCGATGCTTTCCGTTGGATTTGCATCCGGTCCAGGCGACCCGAAATTTAATGCACGCCTCGTTTCCAATTGTGAGCATGCCGGTGATTGCAGGTGACTCGCCTCTTGTGCTGCCAGATATGCGAAGGCGGGCCGGCCTGAATCTGATTGATTACCCAAAGCGCGGTTGGACTTGTTGGCGCCACTCGATTGCGAAGTGGGGCTAAGCGCCTCGGCTTCCGCAAACGGATCATGTTCATCGGGAATCCAGGCCAACGGATCAAGATCCGCAAGGCGCGCGTTCACCACAAGATTTTGCCATCGCGGTTGGGCAGGCTGCCTCCACCTTCCATACGCTTGACGTTCCGCATCCCCTAGCGACATTCCCTCGTATAGAAAGACTGGCGAGGATGTCTTTGCAAGTAACGAATTCGAAACCGAAGAGCTTGCTATGGAAGCCTGGCGCGCATCTAGGATGAGGGCTTCCCATGACGGTCGTTCCGGTTTGCTCCAGTTCTCGTATGCAGCATGCTCGGGTTCCCCGAGCTTCATTCCATCATAGATAAATGACGCGGAAGAACTCTTCCGCTGGTCGGTCGAGTCCTTCAGGCTGGCCTGTCTTGCATCGGGCCCAAACTCTAAGTTTTCTTCAAGGGAATTGTGCTCGTCTGTAATCCAAGAAGAATGGTCGAGTTCTGCCATGCGTGCATTAACGACGAGGTCCTCCCACGTGGGCTGAGCGTCCTCTTGCCATTCTTTGTAGGCTTGCCGTTCCCCCTCACCCAGTGGAATTCCCTCATACTCAAAAGTCGAGGAAGACCCTTCTGAAGCAAAGAGCCAGGCGGAGCTGTCAATTGCATCAAGGCGCGCCTTAAGTACCAGGTCTTTCCACGTGGGCGGCTCCGCGTTGCCCCAGTTATCATATGCCTCGCGCTCGGGTTCTCCGAGCCTCATCCCGTCATGGTAAAACGATGTAGAAGAATTCTCGTCCTGGTCGATCGGTTTTTTCCGCTTGCGTTTCGACGCTTCAGACCGAAACTCCTCGCCTTCTTTGAGGGGATTGTGCTCGTCTGCGATGTCAGCACAAGGATCAGGTTCCGCCATTCGTGCGTTGACAACGAGGTCTTCCCATGTGGGCTGAGCGTCCTCTTGCCATTCTTTGTAGGCTTGCCGTTCCCCCTCACCCAGCGGAATCCCTTCATATCTGAAGATCAAAGGCGACTCCTCGCCCAAATCGGGGAGCCAAGCGGAACTGTCGATTGCATCAAGGCGCGCCCTGAGTACCAGATCTTTCCATGTAGGCCGGTTCGATGGACACCAGTTCTCGTATGCTTCACGCTCCGCGGCGCCAAGCTTCATGCCATCATAGTCAAATGATGCAGATGGATGCTCGCCGCGATCGGTTTGGCCCTCAAGCGAGTCGTCAGCCGGACGGTTCCTGGGCTCGATTAGATTAAGGACAGGGGTAGCTCCGGCGGGAACTTCGGCAAGCGATGCAGTCGAACCGCTAAGATCGACGTTTGGGTTTCCTGACGGTCTCATGGCGATATCTGCTTAATCGGCAACCTCGGGGTCTAGCTCCGCATTCGATACAACCGGAATATCTGACGACGCCCCGCATCGAATGATTCCAATGTGAAAGGCAGCTTGAAGTCATTTCACCGAGTGCGAGGACGCGGGTCCATATCGTTGCTGAAGCGCAATGATCTGCTCCAGCAGCTGCTGTTGTGCAATCATAGCTGGAGCCATTTCAGCTGAAACACCGAAATCTGGCACCACGCCACCGGCGTCTTCTTTCACCTCATCGCTTTCAATAAGGCCCTGGGGGACGTCAATTCCAGTTGGGAGGCTGTCCTGCTCGTCATCCATTTCACTGTTTTGCGGTGTAGCGGCTTCCATATTATTAGGTATCGAATCGATGTCACCTAAGCCCTGCGCCTCCGTGACGGCGGCATGTTGACTGAGGTCTTGCCCATCCCGATGGACACCTTCCGAAAGCATCAAAGATGCGGGCTCAGGGAGGGCGCCAATTTGGCATTCGAAAAGGCGCCTCAGCATACGATCGGAATAATATCGCACCTTTCGTAGTTTGAGAGGCGGATGCCCTTTAATAAGGACGATTTCATTGTTATCGTCAAGCAAGCGCACTTGTTCGGGGCGCAAAAGCGGTGCCCCCTGATCGGAAATCTGGATGTTATGATCGAACATTCGGGCTTGACTGTATGAGGTCGAACGCGCCTTGAACGTATAGTCGCCGATAGCTTTTGAGATATAGGTCGGTGTTTCGTCGTCGGCCGTGGCCATAAATACTTGCACGCCAGTGTTACTGAGAAAGTTTTGTTTGCCCGCGTCATCGTAGGTGCCCGTCAAGGCCGAGAGACTCTGAATAATAAACATGAAGCGGCCTTTGTAACCGGCGATGGTTGTAATCGCGGTCTCGATTGCCTCAAGCTTCCCCAGGTGTTTAAATTCGTCAAGGAGAAACAAAACTTCATGCCGCTCATCTTTACCTGGCAGTGATCGCTGCAGAATTGACACGACCTGCTGAAAAAGGAGGCGCATCAATGGCGCCACGACCTCGAGGTCGTTGGGACTGACGCAAAGATAGACGCAGGTCCTCTTCCGACGCAGATCATAGACGGAAAAATCTGATCGACTTGTCGCTGCTTTAACCAATGGATCAGCCCACAGGTTAAGTCCGCCGTCGCCGAGCACTGATGTATAAGAAGTCAAAATTTTCGTGTCGTTACCCGCCATATTGTCGAAAATACGCTGAGCCTCTTTATTTCGGCTTTCTTCCGCGAGGTGCGCAAAAAGTTTGTACTTCTCTCCAGGTTGAGCAAATAAGTCGTAGACCGCACCAATTGTTGGCGTACCGCGCTCAATACAGGTAAGGATGCCCGCAACGAAAAGGTCCCGCGCGCCGTCGATAAAGCCTTCCGCTCCCTTGCCTTTGGCCGTGATGAGGTTTGCGGCGAGGCGGCGCGTCTCGGTAAACTGCCGCTCGAGCGGTAAAGCTGCAATATCGAGGACGGGATTGTAACAATGAGTCCGTCGCTCTGGATCCAGAGGTGAGAACTTGAAAACGGCGTCGCCGCCCGCTTTGCGTGCTCTGGAAGTCAGCTCAAAAAGCTCGCCTTTGACGTCGAGGGCTATCACCGAACCCTTGAAGGTTAGGAGCGTCGGAATAACGACGCCAACGCCTTTGCCGGCGCGCGTTGGCGCGACAACAAGACTGTGAGGCTGTTCGCCATTGGTCAGATAACTGCCGAACCAACGAGGGCCACACGTCTTTCCAAAGATCGGCCCCTTGATACGATTATAGCGCTGCAGGTAACCGGCGTGCCGCATTTCGCCAAATCCCGCCCAACGAGCCGTGCCATGATGCTCGTGATTGCGAAACGATATGATAAGTTGGCTTAACAGCACAACAATAGACGTCGAGACGACAATGGCTAAACCGCAATAGAAGACGGGGGTCGCATGACCCATATAGAGCGGGGTCTCGTACCAAAAGGCGAAGACGCTAAACGTCATCATCGCTTCGCCATTGAAACCATGGCGAAATGTTACATAGAGACTTGCCGCGCAAAAACCGGCTGCCAGCGAACATACGATGCTGACAGCTAAACGCTGGGGCGTAGTCTTGCTCGAATTCATCACTTCACCGAGATTCTTCGATCGATCGCAAATTGGGCTTTTGATTTGGGTGTTGCTGCGAACAACACAGCCTTTACCGCCCGTAACCTTCACGTGAACGCGAATCCAATCCTCTATAAGGGTGTGTCCTGCGATCACGGTCATCCCGTTTCCAAATGTCGTCTATTGCCGAATGTTCTGCCGCATGACTAGCCAGTTGTCGGTCCGCGCTGGGTCTAGACATCACGTCGCGAACGGGCGTAAACGCGTGAGTTCTACCAAGATTGTCATGCCCCAAAGCAGGAGCAGGGTCACCAAGCCTGGCAGCGGTGTTTTCGACGTCATTTCGCGCCCTAGAACTGTCAACGGCCGGCTTCACGTAAGTGTTCTCTACCAATTTGTCACAAGTCTTTTGTGCCTCGTAGAACCACGATGTAATCGGCTGATTGGCATTGGGAACCAACGGGGTAACCGATCGAGGGCTAACCCGGGGTGCAGAAGAGTTGCCCAAATCAAACCGCGTATCGGCTTCGGTCGAGATTTTTTGCTTCCCCTTTTCAACAGCAGTTCTTGCGATCCGCTCCGACTCTTCGATATGGGCCAGATCGGCATCGGTTAGATCGGGGAAATCCTCAAGGCTTGCTTGCGATGTCTTCAGTGAACGTGAACGCTCGCCATTCAGTCTGGTAAGACTCACACTATCGATCGGCATCTTCTCCGCGCGTTCGACAACGCCTTCTTTCCGGAAGACGTTGTCTGCTCCCGCTCCGCGCAAATCTGGTACTATATTTCGCACTGATAAAGATCTGTTGGAGTGAGATTCGACTAGTGCGTCGATTTTTGCCAGTTCGGCCTCGGTGAAATCAGGGAAGTCATCGAGCTCCACTCCTGAGGACCTCAGCGCTTGCGGTGAATGCCCGCCACCGCGACCAAAAGGTACCTCCCAGTTAGTGGGCACCCCGTTCGCCCTGTCGGACACGCCTTCTTTCTGGAAAGCGCCGCCTGGTCCGCGCTCACGAAAGTCCGGTGCGGCGCACTCCCCGGCCGGGGGCCCCTTGGAGAGAGATTCGAACACCGCATCGACTTTTGCCAGTTCGGCGTCGGTCAGTTCAGGGGAATCGCGGTTTGTTTGTGATAACTTCTGTGCACGCGGTGAAAGGTCATGATGGGATCCAAGGATTGCGGCGCCAAGGGGACCCCTCCCCTGTTCGCTCGAGTGGTCACTGCTGACATCGTCGAGAGTTTCAGTGTGTGCGCTATGAGAACTTGCCTCAGCATTCGAATTAGGCGTTGTTACGGTAACTGAAAGACTCTGAGCTTCGCGCCCAAGATACCGGCTGTCCGCGGAATCGCCGAACTCCTCCAGCCCTCGGAGCGGTGACGAAATGGTGTTGCCTGAATTCCTGGTCGTCTCGCTGCCAGTATCCCTCTCGAACCATTCTGCGAGTGGGCCTGAATAGAGAGCGGAAACAGGAGTGCCATCGGGAAACGTCGAACTTTCCTGCGCAGATTTCTGTGCTCTATCTGCCGATGGCTGAACATTGTACACGCCCTGTTCCGGCGCGCCTTGCCAGTTCGACGAATGCGCGGCCCGGTTCACGGGAGAAGATGCCGAGATAGTATTGATCTCTATGCCTAAGCCGACTTGCCTCTTTATGGTTAATCCGCTTGCATTGCCGGGATACTCAATTTCGCGCGGTCGCTTTATGCCCCTTGCACTTAAATCTGGCAACGCACTGGCTTCCCTGTCTTGTTTATCAAGATTTTCCCGTTCAAGCTCACGCAGATACTGCATACCGGTGCGGAAAGAACCGCTTTTTTTCCGCAAAATTGCGGATAGGTCCGTGCGGGCTTCGGATATTCCTGGCGGGATTACGGGATCCCGCAGACGGGCCGCTCCCAGTCGTCCGCCACTCGCCGATGTTTCTTGGACGCCGTGCGGCATATCTTCAATTGGCGGTCGCGACAAAGCCGTTGGGACCGAAGTGTCCCGACCGTCTTCTCCAGCAACGATTGATTGTGCCTGGATGGGGATCCGCGCGGTCCCACGCCCTTCATCATTCGAAGCCACAGGAGCGGGCCACGCATAGTGTCTGGTGAACTCTTCATTTGCCATCACTCGGTCCTTCTCTATCTCCTATTTC
Organism: Agrobacterium sp. 22-3639C2; assembly: GCF_053522105.1. Classification (NCBI taxonomy): domain Bacteria; kingdom Pseudomonadati; phylum Pseudomonadota; class Alphaproteobacteria; order Hyphomicrobiales; family Rhizobiaceae; genus Agrobacterium; species Agrobacterium sp. 22-3639C2. Next base: position 153,973 of record NZ_JBNWDB010000008.1, read on the forward strand.
CCCCACGCCCGTCCTTGCTGCGCTCATCTCTCTCGCGTTTGCGTTCACTCGGTTCTCCATCATCATCTTCACGCGGACGCTTTGAAGAGACACCTCTCCGTTGCTGGAGGTGGGCTGTAGCAGACAATGAATCGGTTGCGGTGCTGGCCCGCGTCGTGGCCGTCGGTGGAGATGGCCGAGACGTTCCAGCTTGCCGTACTAAGGGGCCACTACTGCCATCCTGTTCGCCGGCGTTCGCCTGGGGCCCAACCGCGATGCCTTCCAATGTCACACGTTTTGCTCCACTCGGCCCTCCGTCGTCATCATGAGGACGCTTTGCACGCCGCTGCCGGTCGTGTGTCGTGTGCGTGGCAGCTCCAGTTGCTGCGCGAGGAATATCGGGAGTGCGGTTTGCGCTCTCCACACGGCCCTCGGCAACACGCGAAGAGCCGCTCCCTATGTCGTCCGCGAGAATGGTTTCGGAAACGAATGGTTGAGCAAGGCGCTCCGTCTCCAATGCAACCCGCACAAGGACACCGGCTTCGTTGCTGACACCAGCTGGCTCCTGGAGATGAACTTGCGACTCATTCTGCCGATTGTTGGGCCGAGGCATGTCCTCCGGTCCGCCCGCGGATGCTTCAAATGGGGATGTATCGAAAGGTTGGCTGAATTCTGGATGATCTCCTTGCGGCGACGACTGTTCCAAATCCGCGTCTTCGAAACGGATTTGGCGAGCCTGCTCCCGCTCAAGGCGCCGATATTGGGCATAAGTGATCGGCCGCTCGGTGATGCCACGTTCTGCTCGTCGGCTCGCATCGAGGGCAATGCCATGACGAAGTGAAATCTCGGCCATCTTTATGCGCAGGGCGTCGTAATTCAGTTGGGGATGGCGCCGAGATATCTTCAGCCAGCCGTGTCCTAAAAGTTCGCGCCGATTGACGACGACATGCAGATGTGGGTGGTCGCGATCGATGTGGAAGGCCGTAAGATAGTTGTATCGGCCCCCCCCTGCGCCTGACCCAAACATCTCGGCTGCCCACTCCCGGCTCGCCGCATAAGCCGCTACCTGGCTTGTACCCGCGGGGAAGCTTACAATAATATGGGTGGTCAACTCCTGTTGCCTTTCCTCGTCTGGCTGACTTTCGTCATAAGTTCCAGTCTCTTGAACCCAGCTTCGGGCAAGTTCGTGGATTTGATCCGGTGGCAGGGGAATATCGAGATGTCGGGCTGAACGCTGCAGCTCCAGCCTGCCCTTCCGGGATAGATACTCCAACTGATTGATAATTTGTTGAAGGGTCTTGGTGCCACCTCCCGGCACAATGCGAATGATAACTTGAGCTCGATCGGGCATCGAATATGTTCCCCGCCAAGTGCTACGTCAGTGCTACAAGGCGTCTTTCAGCAGCGAGCAACCGTCGATCCGCCGCCGTGATACGGACAAAATGGAACGGAGCAAGCCGTCGAGGTCAGCGAAAGATTTACCGAAGGCGATACGTTCAGCTCGCAAAGCCTCCAAATCCATTGTCGGATTTTCGGCATAGGCAGATAGCAGCGCGGCAATGTTGCTTGAGAGTGTTCCTATGGATTGTAGTATGGCCTCCATCCTATGACGAGTCTCTGCGTCGATTTCAAGAAAGCCACCAATGCGGCGCACCGCAACCCGTATGGCCATGCTGTCGGAGAGGCCCAGCAAGCGTGCCTGATGAGAAAAACTCTCATATTCGGCCGATCTTAATCGGGTACTGACGACCTTGAAGCCTTCAACCTTCACGCATTCGCGCTGGTTGACGGCAATGTCACTTGAGGTGGGCCTACTGCCTTGCGACATAGCTTCCTCCATAGAAGACGGAAAGATCTGAACTTGCCCCGCCGTAGCATTTCCTCGTCGTGGCAGATGGGAATCTAGCCATATACAAAACGAAATCAAGAACACATAAGGGATATTTATTTTTATATTATTACAATTGAAATTATTTTACAATAAAATTGAAATATAAAATCAGGTAATTACTACATTACTCATGAATGATCGCAAAATCATACACACAAATAAAAGTACAGACGCACTTCCGCTTCACAAAATCGACAGGATAAGGACATGAAACTTCTGACATTTTGCTCCTTCAAGGGAGGAGCCGGCAAAACCACGGCACTCATGGGTCTTTGCGCCGCCTTTGCAAGTGACGGCAAACGATTGGCTCTCTTCGACGCTGATGAAAACCGACCACTAACGCGATGGAAAGAAAACGCCCTTCGCAGCAATACCTGGGGCTCCTTCTGCGAAGTCTACGCCGCCGAGGAAATGGCACTCCTTGAGGCGGCCTATGAGGACGCCGAACTCCAGGGATTTGATTATGCGCTGGCCGATACGCATGGTGGTTCGAGCGAACTCAACAACACGATCATTGCCAGCTCAAACCTGCTTCTGATCCCGACCATGTTAACTCCGCTCGATATCGATGAAGCATTGTCGACCTACCGCTATGTCATTGAACTGCTGCTGAGCGAGAACTTGGCAATTCCGACAGCCGTATTGCGCCAACGCGTGCCGGTTGGTCGATTGACCACATCGCAGCGCGCGATGTCGGACATGCTCGCAAGCCTTCCAGTTGTACAGTCTCCCATGCACGAGAGAGACGCATTTGCCGCGATGAAGGAACGTGGCATGTTGCATCTCACATTGCTGAATATGAGAACCGATCCGACAATGCGCCTCCTCGAACGGAATCTCAGAATCGCCATGGAGGAACTCGTCACTATCTCCAAATTGGTTAGCGAAGCCTTGGAGGGGTGAAGATGGGAATTCGCAAACCCGCTTTGTCTGTCGGGGAGGCCAGGCGGCTTGCCGCCGCTCGACCCGAAATCGTCCATCCTTCTTTGCCTGTTGCCACCCAAAACTCGACCCTGCCGCAGCCGCCTGAAAATCTCGACGAGGAAGATCGACGACCTGCCCCAGCCACCGCCAAGCGTTGTCACAGCTCTGATCAGCAATCGATGCTGACCGTGGATGCTTTGAGTTCGACGACAGCGCCAGGAAAGATCCAGGTCTTCCTTTCAGCGCGCCCGCCCGCGCCTGAAGTATCGAAGATATATGACAACCTGATCCTGCAATACAGTCCTTCCAAGTCGCTACAAATGATCTTGCGCCGTGCGCTTGGCGATTTTGAAAACATGCTGGCGGATGGATCGTTTCGTGCGGCTCCGAAGAGTTATCCGATCCCTCACACAGCTTTCGAAAAATCAATCATCGTTCAGACCTCCCGCATGTTCCCGGTCTCGCTAATAGAAGTCGCTCGCAATCACTTTGATCCATTGGGATTGGAGACCGCCCGGGCTTTTGGCCACAAGCTGGCTACCGCAGCGCTTGCATGTTTCTTTGCTCGGGAGAAGGCAACGAACAGCTGATCTCTCAAAAGATAGGACCCATCCAATCACTCCGCAGTGCTGAGTTTTTCGGATAGTACCGAGGAAAGGCAGCTTTGCCAAGCCGCATAGCAATCTGCTCACGTTGGGAACAGATTGCTAAAGGCGAAATGCACCTCTACCTCAGGCCGCCATCACACCCCCGTACGAAACATCCACGTCAGCGTCAAAGAAATAGCCAGCACCTCTTGCAGTCTTGATCAACTGAGGGGTCGTCGGATCCCCCTCAAGCTTCCGGCGCAGCCGCAAAATGAGGACATCAATACTTCTGTCATACACCTCCTCCTCGCGTACCCGACTGGCGATCAGAAGCTGCTCCCGGGATAGGACGTCGCGCGGCTTCTCCAGGAAAGCAACCAGGAGATTAAACTCACCTGCCGTGAGTTTCACCTCACTGCCCTCTTCCGAAATCAAGCGGCGTCGCCTGAGATTAAGTGTCCAGTCAGCGAAACTAAATGAGCGTCGATCTTTGGTTCGCGCGACACTGGGCCGCACGCGTAACGCAACACGGATGCGCGCCAGAAATTCCCGCGTCCCAAAAGGCTTGGCAATAAAATCGGTTGCTCCCAACTCGAGCGCAATAACTTTGTCCGCCTCTTCGAGGCGAGCGCCGCTAATAATTATGATTGGAACATCGGACTTCGTGGCCAGACTACGAACAATTTCAAGCCCATCTTCGCGACCCAAATTAAGATCGACGACCACGACATCGACCGTCTCGGAGCAGAGTACACGATTGAACTGCTTGCTGTCGGCTACCGCAGTCACCTTAAAGGCATGGATCGTAAGATACTCGACTATAAGATGCCGCATAGCGACATCGTCATCGATGACAAGAACGTGTTTCAACGGTTCACCTCTCAATCTAGGATCCTGGCCAGCCATTTGCAGCTCAACAGAATTTATACACGTAAAGGTTGTATTCGTTAGACTCCACTCGTCAATTTTCTCTCACTACACGGGCATTTCGGCAAGATTTCGACCAAACCGCGCACGACAGAAATGCAAACTAGATGTCTCCGTTTTATGACAAAGATTGCTGAGCATTGCTACAAACGTAATTCTACAACGCGCCATGCGGCATTTAGAAACATGGATCACAACTACTGCTGGTTAAGAAGATCGCCTATTGTCTCACCGCGCCGACGCGCATCGGCAGCGAGCCAGATTTCGCCCACCTCGTAAATGTCACCGTGGGCACGGAAGGGTACGATGACATCAACTGCGGTTGCGAGCATGTCAATCAGGGTGCGATCTTCCAAGCTAGCCCCCTGAGCGCTGCTTTTCACGAGCGAAAATAGCTTTTTGAAACCTTGGACGGGATTGGCACCATGTATTGTGGAAATCGATCCCGGATGCCCTGAGACGACTTCACTCAGATAAGCCCACGCGGCATCGTCGCGTATCTCGCCGAGCAGTATTCGGTCCGGTCGCATGCGCAGGCTAGCCTGTAGCAGGTGCTCAGCGGTCACTGCGCCCAGCCCAGCCCCATTCTTAGAATAAAGCAGCCTTACGTGGTTCTCGTGTGGAATGACGAGTTCGAGCGTATCTTCGATGGTAATCAGCCTTTCCTGCGGCGGGATAGCGTTGATCAAGGTCTTGCTCATCGTTGTCTTGCCACTCCCGGTGGGTCCGCAAAGCAGCATCGTCAACCGACCAACGACACATGCGTGCAGAAACGCCTCCAGATCCCCGTTGTCATAGTACCGAAGGATAGCTTCATCATGCTGATCATGCCGTTTTTTTCGTCCCTTCCACTGATTCCACCTCGGAGCATCGTAACGGGACGAGACTTCTTTGAGACTAGAAACACGGGAACTTGGCCGTCGAATCGTCAAGCTGACGGTGCCCGACGGTACCGTCGGCGGCAAACAGATTTGCAGCCGCTCGCCGTCTGGAAGTTCAGTTGCGCAAAGTGGGTTGCGTGGTCCAACGTCCTGTTTTCTCAGCGCGCCTGCTAAAATAGCGATATCTTCGAGATCGTCATAGGAGACAGGCAAAGGGAACTTGAGGAAGGCGCCGGCCTGGCGCACAAATGCCTCCCCAGGTCGATTTATCGCAACTTCTTCGGTCCGCGGGTCATCGAGCCATTCCAAAATTGGCTTGAGAAGGATTCGTAATTGCGGATCCACCTCCATTTGTATCGTATCTCCATCTGTAAGTGATAAGTTGAATTCGTTATGGACGGCGATCCCGCCCCCGCGCCGCGCGACCAGCCATACGAAGCTGGTATATGCCTGAGAAATCGAGATCCCGTGCGACAAAAATGGAGACCGTGTCGCCCTGATTCTTCTTCAGGGTTGGCGGTATGTTGATCGTGGCCTTGAGGGCTGTGTCTGCCGTTTGTTCACCGTTATTCTGGACGCTGTTGAAGCTCGTCCCTCCACCCGAGCTGCCAGCGTAGGTGCTCGCTGCCTGGAAGGCACCTTGGACGACACTCAAGAGCATGGCCCCGCTAAAGCGCTGCCAGAAGTGATTGTCGACGGTGCCCGGCAATCCCGAGCGACCGAGTTCGTCAGCGCTTGGTGACGCAAGCGAAATCATGGCATGGTCGGGTGTCTCCGCCCGATCCCAGAGCACAAAAACACGCGTATCTCCCTGTTGCAAACCGCGCTGGATCTCGCCAACAACGGTGGTGCCGCGATCAAGAAGCACAACGTTGTTCGTTGTTCCACGAACATCCCAGGGTAACACGCATTTTACATAGCCTGCCAGACTGGTGTCGATTGCCGTTTGCAAGATACATGGAATAATCGTCCCCTCCGTCACCATGAAGTCGGGATGAGGCAAGAGCGTAGCCCTGGTGGGCTGCAGCTCGGTGGGCTTCATGCGTATCGAGAGATCATTCTCGGCGGACACTTCGACCTTCGGCAAAGGACTGTCTTCCCCATTGCCTTCGCGTCTTCGGTCCGTTTCGCCTTGTTGAACGCGCTTGCTGGTCCCTTGATCACCACTGGTGTACGCAAAAATCGGTGTTTCTTCCGGCCGCGGCTCATGCCGTTCCGGCTCACTTCGTGCTGGCGGAGGAGCAGTCGGCTGAACAGCTTCCTGGGCAGCCGGAGGATCAAGTGTAACGTCAATCGGAGCCGGATGAAATGGCTTGGTGTTCGTGGCGATCATGGTTGACGGGGGTGCGTCCCCGTTTTCCTTCTTTTCACGCCCGCCAAGCCAAATGAGGCTAAGTGATAGCGCGAGAACTACACCTCCTACGATCAACTTTTGAGCCCCCGAAAGGCGCCGGTGATGTGTGTCGGAGACCAGGGACCCCGACGCATCGACATCATGCGCCGATTGCTGATTGTCGTCGTTCACCCTCTCACCTCCTTTAGGACGCGCTTCACATCGGGCCTCACAGTGCCCGTCTCCGGCCTGCGGCCGACGGGATCGTAGGCGGTATTCCAAATGCATAATACCGTGTGGCCATCCCTCAGACGCCAACCACGGGAAACCGAAGAAATCTCGACATAGCTCCCTTTGACTGAATAGTTAGCGACAGCTTCCTTTCCATCCGGATTTATCGTGTAGATGGAGGGTATGCGTACATTACCTGGGAAGTGAAATACCGTCGTAAATCCATCATCGAAGACTTCGAGCGGCAACAGCGAACGATCGCCCTGAGCGACATAGTGCCAATTCTTGTCCTCGGCACCAACGGTCGTGGCAGGCTGCTCCAATAAACCCTCTGCTCTCTGTTGATATTGCGCTTCCGCACGTATACGGTCTGCAACAGCCTTCTCTTGTGCCGCCTTCTGGCGAGCCGCTGCGTCATCGGCAGGGTAAGCGAATTGTACGCTATAGTAGAGATCGGCCTGCTCTTTATCGAGGTGCGGCAGCGTCTTGGAAGAGATGCTGAAAACGTAGCGTCGCATACCGGCGTCACTCGCAGTTAGCACGACCACTGGCTGGGGTGGGAGAACCTTGCTAGCCTTGAAGAAAAGATAATTTCCGCGTGGAAGGGCCGCGAGATCTTTGCTATTGGAAACGGCAACAGCTGTCACCGTTTCGTTAGCCCCGAAAGTAACAACCAAAGTGGCTCCAACCGCCGTTGAAAGGCGCACCACTTGATCGGGATTGTAAGCGAGATAACGCATGCGCGGATCAAGTCTGCCCGCCGTTGGCGTGTCTTCAGCCCTCGCGCCAATCGCCGCAAAAAGTAAACATGCCAGAGTGAGAAATGCTTTTTTCGTCATGGTTCGCTGTGGCCTGCGTTCGAAACGGTATCTTCCGATGTCTGGTAGGAGGTGACAACCAAGCCTCCCGGGTTGGTCAGTCTCAATCTGCCGGGCAAGCTGGTCACCTTTTCATAACGAACCGTAGCAGTCCAAGTGCTCGCCATCGGCATTTTGCCGTCAACGATGAGGGTTCGCTTATAGCGAATTTGCTGCACACCCGGAGTAACATCATTCGAAGCGATGTGTTCGACCTCTAGCCTGCCGTGTTTGCCGAGGATGACTTGAGGCGAAGTTGGATTGGGATAATTGAAGAATTGCTGATAATTTTGGCGCACCATTGGGGCGCTGAAGTTCGAGACCAGGTCATAGGCGTACTGGGCGGTATCGGCATCATAGCTCTCGCGCAGCCGAACATACTCCCACAGTGAGGCGTTAACGACGGCCTCCTCTTGAGTTGCAGGCAATCGGGAGACGGACACCTCGCTGTCAACGGTGCCATCCGGCCGTATCCATAGATATACCGGCACAAGCCTGATCAGCGGCACCATGGTGGCAATTGTGAAGGCTTGCGCAACATTCCCCAAAACCGCGATGGTTGCGACAGCTGCAATGACCTTGGAGAGGCGCCGCGCTGATTTCGCACGCGCAGTTTGGAAAGCTTCCACTTCCTTGTAGTGCTCAGCCAGGGTTTCCCGCGCTACTAGCAAGGCGTATTCAGACCCCTTCATGGCGACCACCTACGTTGCTGAGCTGAAGATCTGACGGCGTAGGCTGCCATCGCCCCACATTCAGCGGGAATATTGGGCCTTTGCAGCTCGCCAATTTATCGTTTGTCTGGCAGCCGCCTAAAGCGAGAGCCAGGCACAGCAGGCAATATTTCATAGAGTTCTCCACCGACGTGAATTTTTTGCGGGACCTAACGACGCTCGACCTGAGCGAAGCGACGGTACAAGCTGTTGGCAGATTGGGTCGCGCCGCTCCAATAACTGCCTCCGATGTTGCCGGCGATTGCCGGCAAAGCGACAATGAGTGCGTCACCAGTCAGAAAGAACATGTCGAGTTCGTAAAGACCAATGATCTTGGCCGCGGTCGTACCGGCAAGGGTGATTACACCAAGCATAAGCGTGAGTGCAGTCGCTTCGGTTAGGATGACTATTGTCGCCACGAGGTTTAGCAGGAGAAGTAGGAGACCATAGGTGATAAGTTGCCCGATCCACTTTGCCGCGATGTCGCGCGTGCGATCAAAGATATATCCCGTGAGGATCAAAGGGCCGATCGCCAGAAGCACTTTCGTGAGAATTCCGACGGCGTCGTAGATTCCGAAGGCAGACCAGAGCGTGCCATAAAAGACCCACTGAGCCCCCTGGAAAGCAAGGATGTCCTGGTCATTCATCGGGCCGATTTCAGATGCAATTCTCTGAAATGCAGCCTGGGTTAGGGCGAACATTGTATCGAGCTGAGCGGGAATGGTCTGCAGAGGCAGGCCGCTGCCACTAAACTGCTGAATAAAGTTTGGAATCGTCTCTTCAAAGACTGAAACCACATAGTCGTGGTAGTTGGCCTGCCCGACGACAAGGGCAACAACGACGGTGACCGTGATCACCCGAGTGATACCGCCGCGCGTGTCGATTTCGCCACGCATGACCAGAATACCCTGAACGATAATCCAAAGAGTGACGCAGGCGACCAATGGCGCGCTCACCGCCTCTTGGATCGTCCCAAGCATTGTGTCCAGGCTTGTCGTAAAGGCTAGATCGAAGATCGTATGAATGGCCGTAAACGGCGCCGGGATCGTGAAATTCATCGTTTGGACCTGACCTTGACTGGCTTGTCGCAGAATGTCGGATACAATGAACTCGCATCCTGAAATGTGCAGATGGGCGGCACGAATAAGTCGCCCAGTCTCAGGGGACGGCCCCAAAGATGACCGCAGTCTTTTGATGCTCCTTACGTTGAGCGGCCGCCTCTTCCGCCTCATGAAGGCCAGCCTGCGCGGTGGTCATCGTTAACAAGCTGGTCGCCTGTACATTTTGAATCATTGCGTCATGGATCTGCTTGAGAAGCAAACCGTTGGTAACGGTTGCCTGCATGATATTGCGAGAGCGAGAAAGCTGTGTCGAGGTCTCGGCATTCGCTGTTAAGCGTTTGTCCATCGTCTCCAGGTTGTCAGCCGCAATGCCCGCGCTATTTGCGGAACCGGTGATCTGCGATCGCAACAGATCCGCTTCAGCGTCGCCACCAACTACGGCGCGATCTGTATCGGTGGTGATCGCACGTGCCGTGGTCGACATTGGCATTCGCGGCGAAAACATTTCCGTGTCCAAGTCCCTGGTCGAGGGATACTGATTTTTTTGGTTGAGCGAAGTTAGTAGGCCGGTGACGCCATAAGCCGAGGTTAACATCGCCACCATCGTTATGGTCTGTTCGAGATTTGCCGCAGTCTCGAGCGCCGTCGCCAGCGTCTCAGCTTCCGTCGCCGGATCGCTGACAACGAACTGCGCCCGCGCGGGCCCGACCGAAAGAAGGCTGACGGCCATGGCCGCAGCAACAAGTTGCATGATCTTCATAGTTCCCCACCTTTGATCAATCTTTTGCCTCGTGGTAACGAGCCATAAATTCGCTGAGCCAGGCTGATGGGTTGTCCCCCTGTACTTTGCGAAGCTGATCCGCGAAGCGCACCGTGTTGGCGCGCCCCGAAAGTACGGCGACATATTCGCGCATTTCCCGCAGATCGAATTCGCAGACGACGCTTCCGCTTTCTCGTTTAAGCAGAAACTTCCGGCTACCTACTGCCATGTCTTCACGGATCGCCTGAAATTCCTTTTCAGTACATTTCAGTCCATCGATGTAAGCCGATCGATCTGCCGTGGGTGAAGGATAGAAAATCTTCGTCATACATTGCGCGACGAGACTGGCGCCTAGCTGCGATTCCAGGACATGCTCAGGTTGCTGCGTTGCCAGTATCAGCATCCCATTGTTTTTGCGGACAGTAAGCAGGAACTTGTCGACGACCGCCGCAAATTTAGGATTTAGCAAATAGGCGCGAAACTCATCGCAACTCATCACAAACCGACGGCCGTCAACCATGGCTCCAATGCGGTGCAGAAGATATGCTGCGGCGGCAGCGCATACTTCCTCATATTCGAGAAGATGCGTCATGTCGAAACCAGTAATCGAAGGATCCAACTTTACTTCGTCGAGCTCGCCGTCGAACGCCCAGCCTAGTGCATTGCCACGGCACCAGCGTTGGAGTCTCGCTCCCGCCCCTTCGGCGGGTCCATGCAACAAAAATTCGCGTAACCCCGCGATTGAGCGCATGTGGGGATCAAACGAGAGCTGCCGATGGATACCCCGCACCAGACGGCGATTTTCCTCGGGGGATATTCCTCCACGGCCATCGCTCTCAATGAGCGCCACGATCCATTCGCGCAGAAAATCATGTGAAGCCGCTGTATTTTCCAGGCCACGCAATGGCGCCAATCCGCTCGGCGCTCCTCTACGGAGCGCCAAATATGTTCCCCCGGTGGCGCGAACCAGCAGCTCACTGCCGCGGTCCTTGTCGAAGAGGACAACCGCACCCGCGCGGTCGACCATGCTCTGCTCGAGCATCGCGAGGATAAAGGTCATGAGCGTCGTTTTACCCCTCCCGATGGGACCGAATATCGCCGTCATGCCGACATCGTGCTCGTGCGGGATGTAGTCGAAAGGGGTTCCACCATTGGTACGAAAGCGCGCAATCGCGTTGCCCCAGTGACCTGAGCCGGATCCCTCGGGAAAATTCTCGAATGAGACTAAACCAGCGAAGTTGCGCGATGTGATCGCTCCCGGACGCGTGCGCCACTTATAGTTGCCTGGCAGCTGCGACCAATAAGCCGCCTCCATGCCGATGCCCTCTTGGACAACAACAGCTCCCGCATCCGCCAATCGCGTCCGGGCGCGGGCACCTCTATCTGCAAGACTATTGAGATCATTTGCATATATGCAAAGACTCAAATGATGCGCCCCCATAACGAATTCGTTGCTCGCTAGTGCGTCCTCCGCCTCGGATAATCTGCTGATTTGGGTGACGGCTTTGTCGCCAGAACTCAACATTTGGCTGGACTTGAGGCTGAGCTTCGAGTGGGCTTGCGAGCGAGTCAGAAACGAGAAGCTCTGCGTCAGAACAAGCGGAAAATCGAGAGACAGTAGCACGTTGAGCATACCCGGTCGCGTCGTTGCGGGGTATTCGCGAAACGAGTAAATAGATCCCACATAACTATCTTTTGGTGTTCGGATCTCGAGTCCCCGCTTGCCGCAAATAACTCGGTCGGTATAGATCGAGGCGCCGAGCGAACCGCTAACGACGGGAACCGGCGTGAATCGACCAGTCATTATCAGCCGCAGAGCTTCTCCAACCTCCGTAAAAAGCACATCTTGCTTCTCACGAATACCAAGACGACGCAGGCCGTACGCTTCGAGAGCGCCAGCGACAAGATGCCAGAGATCTTCCAGGTTCCTGGTTTGAGCTGTGAGATCGTTTTCTTTTTGTCTGTAGCGTTTGGTGAACCTTCTCCTCACTTTGCCAAGCGCGGCCCGGGGAGACACGATCAGCGTAAGGAAGTGGTCATTGCGAAGGAGTTTGCCGGAGAGAACGCGCTCCTCAAAAGCTTCGCTCAGACTGGCGGAAAAAGCGCTGCGGAAATGTCGCGCGGGTGACGGCGGCACATCGTCATGACGTACGAGGTGAGCATATATTGACACATGATCATCAGCGATATTGCGCAAGAGCGTATTAAATGCACGGCAACGTGCATTGCGCATTTCGGCATCTTCGAGTTCGAAGGCCATGCCACTTACGTGCGCCATCGTCATGATCGATCCATCTTCTAGAAGGACAATCTGGTCGCTGAGGTGCCCGACGTAGGGTAGATAGACCTCGCCAGACCTTTCGGTTGTGCCACTTGCTCCGAGCATTACGCCATTCCTCTCCCTCGCGCGGGAACCTTGATTGGATTTGGGCTAACGCTTGCGCCGCCCCAAATCAGACCATCAACGCTCCTTCCCGCCGTCTGCAAAAAAAGAAGAACGACGCTGGCCGCGTTATAGTCTCGTTCCACCACAAGCCGCGCTCCGAACCACAAGGGCACGAGAACGACTTCGTACAGCGGGTTCTGAACGATGACGATGACAAAGCCGGCAAACATCACGAGTAGCCCCGCCAACGTCAGCGGCACGCCAAGAAACAATGCGGGCCGTGTCGCCGCCAAGTAAAGGGTTGCTTCTTCCAGACGATCATTCATTAGCCACCTCCAGTCAGCGTTTTGCCCAGGAAGCTGGCTCCAAACATGATGACAATGCCGCCGACGACGCCGGCAACGAGACCGAGTGAAGCGCGACCGAACATCCAGGAGATTCCGATGGCCACGATGCCAAGAACAGCGAGTGACTGGCCGAACGGACCAAGGATAAACGTGCATATGTTGTTAACCATTGTGGCTGGGTCAGTGCCGCCACCTGCAGATTGGGCCGCGGCCGGCCCAGAGGAGAAAATGCTCCACCCCATTGCACCGACCACGCTCGGCGCATAGCCGGATACCATGCGCATCACCGCGTTCGAGAGCGAGAGGCGATTCAGATGTACACGGTATCTTTCAAAGCATCGCATTATTGCGGACCTCCTTGATTTAAGTCGAACAAGAGTTGATCGTCGTCTTCGGATTTGCGGTTGTCCTCGTCTGGCGGCGGAGGCGGACCGGATGATCCGCCAGATCCGCCCTCCGGGGAACGACGCTTATATGCCCCCCAAACATCCCATGTTTCCTCGGATCCCGGCTTCTCACGATCATCTTTTGGACGCGCGGTTAACGGGGGGACGAGCTGTTGAGCGGCCGTTTCAACTTTTCGCACGTAGCCGTTCGCGAAGCCGTGCGTAAAATCACCGGTGTTATAGGCGGAGATTGCCCGACGAAGCGACAATTGCTCGTCGTCAGCCGTGTTGCCGCCAGCGTAGCGGCTCCCAAGCAAGTTTGCGGCGACAGATAATGACGTGCAAGGTTGAAGGGCTCCGTCAGGTGTCAGACCGAGCACGGAAAAATTCCGGGAATTGATCTGCATGAGCCCAACATCCAGCGAATGCCGTGCTTCGAGACGGTCCATCACGACTTGCGTTGCTTGAGCCTGGTTCTGCCAGTGAAGCGTTTCGCCGGTGGTATTGTCATGCACAGCAAGCGGATCAAAGCGACTTTCGACCTGAGCGATCGCTGCAAGCGTAGATGGAGCAACGGATGGAGCGCATTCGCGTGCAAAATTATTGAACTCAGCAAATGAAAGTGGGGCAGCACCGCTCGACGGGCACGTGGAGGCCAGTAAGATAATCGACAGCGGCCCTGTTGCCTTCAACATTCCCCATCTCCCCAAGCTCATAACCAACACAGCCACTTCGGTCGGAAGAAATGCTGTCATCTGATGTTCACGATTATCGGGAGGGTCGGTTACTCTAGGATTTTTGTTTTCTTCTTTTCGATTTCATTTGAAGCGAAAACGGCTTTCCATGCACTTAAGGGTGCGGCGACGAAAGATGGCTCTCTAAGACAACGGCGAGGATCTAGAATGCCGTCGAAGTGAAATTCCAGGGCGGAATGAACGGGGGATGGTTTCAATAAACTGTGGCACTTCGCAGGCTCCGATCAGGGTGTCGATCGCGCCATTTGCGTGGCGAGGGTATCCGCCTATGCCGACTATCCTATGTCCGAGCTCAGCGAACATATGTCTTGTTCTTCGAAGACGGTATCGAAGACCTCCAGCAGATAATCGCCAACCTTCGGGTCTCAGAAGACGCACCGCCACAACCGACTGCCCAAAGCGATTGCGAGAAACCATAGCTATAGGCGCGCCGAACAGACGTGCTGATTACCCTGGTCGAGTCTCCTGAAAAACATCCTCAACTCTAGGCTTTGATCTTGGTACGAATCGCGTAGGCCATCGTCCTGGAGGATATAGGTTTGGGCAGAAAAAGCGCGGACGTCATGTCATCGCTGGAAAGTGACATTTTAAGATCACTTCCTCCAATGATGATGGACGCCGTCTTGAAGGCTGCGTGCAAAGCAGTAGCACTCTGATTCTCGGGAAGAGACGATTGGTCAACTAGAACCAGATCGGCTTGCTTGCCTTTTGATATCCAATTGCAAAGGTCTGCACATGTCTTAAAGCCCACCGGCTCATAGCCCAGAGCGGCGATCTTGTCTTCGTACACCTCCCGCAAGACAGGATCTGGCTCAATCAATGCCACAATTTCTCCGTTGCCTCGCGGTGTTTTACAGGGCCCAAAAAACGCGTCCGGGCTGACGGGCTTCTTCGAGGAAGGAGGTAGATAAATGTCGAAGCGCGTCCCTCGCCCTACGGCTGAAGTAACGTCAATATATCCTGCAAGCGCGCTGACATGACCGTGCACGGCAGCAAGACCTAGACCCGTGCCGCCGCTGCAAGAGCGTGTTGTAAAGAAAGGCTCAAAAATGTGGGGGAGCACAGTTTCGGCAATGCCTTCACCGTCGTCGCTGACAGAAAGAAGAACATAGTCGCCAGCTGGCATAACACCATGCGCCAGTACTTTCTGTCGAGATACAAAAATTCGGCTAACGATGATGTCGATTTGACCATCGGCGGTAAACGCCTGGGAAGCGTTCTTGCAAAGATTCATCAGCATCTGCTGAACCTCTAGCGGGCTTCCTTCGACTACGCTCTTCTTGTCGTCAAACTTGAACTTCAGCTCGATGTTGCGCTGCAATGCAACACGCAATAAGGGAGCAATTTCCATTACGAGTTCGGAGACACTGAACGGCTTTGTCACGCGTTCTAGTTTTCGACTTAGAGTCAAGATCTGATCGATAATGAGCCTGGCTCTGTCACCCGACGAAATAATTTGGTCAATGTGTCTTCGGGTGACAGATGACCGACGCAGCATGTTTTGCGCCATTTCAGCGTACCCGAGGATTGCTCCCAAAATGTTGTTGAACTCATGCGCTATTCCACCAGCAAGTGTACCAACTGCCTGAAGACGTTCCGCATGCTCTAATCGCCTCTCCAGAATATCGCATTCGGTCTGCTTACGCCGAACATCGATATAGTGGCAGAGGCAGGCGGTGGCGAGTTCAAGAAGCTGAACTTCGCCTGGACAAGATTTCAGACGATAGCCCTGGTAACCGAGGGAACAAATCGCTATCAGTTGATCCGTAGATTTGTGTGCCAGCAGCATAGAAACGCCCGGAGTCTCCGGAGGAAGGCAGCTGACCTTTCGCGTCGACATGATGCGGAATACTGACGCACGCTCATCCGCTCTGGCAAGAGAAACCATCTCGCGTAGCGCGAGGTCCTCCCAGACGGGCTCAGGCAGCTTCGCAGCGAAACTTTCGACAGCCCACCTGTCACCATGGTCCACCAATGCTAGTGCACACGATTCCGCATTAAAGAAGCGTTGAATAATTCCAAGCGCAGCTTGCGCGGACGAATTGAGGGACGACGCTGTGGCCCCTCGCCCCTCGAAACAAACCCCAATCTCTTTGATTACCTCTTCGTAATCCAAACGCCGCGTTAACCAAGCCGTTTTCCGACGCAGCCTATAGACCAGTGAGATGATGTAGATGCAAAGGCCCACCGAAACGGAACCCAAGAAGATCCGTGCCCGCTGCTCCCTCACGCTTTGCAAGCTATAGGCCTCCAAACACTTGCGCTCCAATCTTTCGGCAATTTCAGCGGTGTCGGAGGTCTGAATCATGTTTACGGCATCGTTCACACGGGGCAAAAGCGACAAGATGACGCGACCCTCGCGTGCAAGTATACGGATAGGAACTTCAGCCCCACCGCTAGCTTTTTGGAGCATGTCGAGTTCGTGACTGATCTCCAACGAGAGTGTTGGGCTTGGCTGACGCACAAACTGCAGCATCAGGCTGCCCAATTCGTTCGAATTTTCGACCGTCTGATCCGTCGACGACATTTTGGGAAGAATACTAAGCGCGCGAGTGAAGCTGGCAAGCGAATCTTGCAGGAGCACGTTTTGCGCTCCGAAGGCTGCAACGGCCGCGTCGGT
Source organism: Agrobacterium sp. 22-3639C2 (assembly GCF_053522105.1). Taxonomy (NCBI): domain Bacteria; kingdom Pseudomonadati; phylum Pseudomonadota; class Alphaproteobacteria; order Hyphomicrobiales; family Rhizobiaceae; genus Agrobacterium; species Agrobacterium sp. 22-3639C2. Next base: position 170,608 of record NZ_JBNWDB010000008.1, read on the forward strand.
CGTATCCACGGACACCTTTAGCTTGTCGAGCAGTTGAGAGAAATCATTGCCGATCACAAGATGAGATTGTTTAAATAGTCGCTTCAAATTTTCCAGGTTCTTCCGCAAAGCTCCCAACCTGGAGATAATGGGCCGGTAGTTCGCCACCACACCCGCTTCCGCGCGGAGTACATCCCGCTGCAGCGAAGCACTGTCGATGTTAATAGCTCGCAATTGGGTCAGGATCGCCCGATTGGTTTCATTGTCCTGCCAAGACGTAATCGCCATCAAGGCAAAAATCATTGCAGCAACTACCAAGGCCAGGATAGACCAAGGCTTGGCGCCTGTCTTGAAATCTTGCCGAGACGGTGAATACCTTCCATTCATCCGCACTTACGTCCTCGTACCAGCGCTCAGTCCCACCCCGGTGGCCCTTAGGCCGCACAGTAGGGTTTGTAAATGGGTTTGAAGCAACAAACGTCGACTCAGTGTGTTTCAAATGAAACACAGCCTCGGCATTCCAATGGATGTTTCCGGTTGCCGAGGTGTTCTTTGACTCCGCGCGGTGGCTGGTAGGATCGATATGGTCGGGATGTCGCCGTTTGCACCGAGAAAAATGAAATCGTCGACATTAACAATATGGCTGATCATGCGTCGACAGGGCAAGTTGCTATGCTATGCGCAGCGAGAACTGCCGTGGCGGCTGCCGCGGACACTAGCGGATATTAGGTCTGTGTTCGTACCACCTTAGAGGCTGTCGGCTTCGAAACGAAGCCAGGACGTCAGCGCATATGAGACCCAACCGGCTTTTTCGTGTGCATATCCGTTAAATATTCTTCAGCGGCATTTTTCGTTTCAGTGACCAAGCAAAGCTGCAACACGAACTGTCAGGTGCTGACGGAGCATACCGCGCGGCCGATGTGGCTTCCCTACTCAAATCGCCTATCCGCTTTTCGACGTTGCGTTAACGGGGTCCGCTGCATTCACCATAAGCAGGTGTCGGGGCCAAACTCCTCAATTGTTCAGGAGGACAACGGGATGGAAACTCTCATGGCCGAATGAGCCGGCAACGTCAAAAATGTACGATTACAAATGTAGCGCGATATTAGTTCAGCAGATTGCGTAAAGCTGGTAAAAATCATGCAGTAAAACATCATAATCCGAATTGAAAAATCTGGTTTGGAACAGATGGGATATCCCATTAAATTTATATGAGGCGCACATGTTACTCCATCTCATCTACGGACCGACTTGCAGCGGCAAAACGGACATGGCGATCCAAATCGCACAAGAAACCGGGTGGCCGGTGGTTGCCCTTGATCGTGTGCAATGCTGTCCTCAAATCGCGACAGGTAGCGGAAGACCTTTGGAATCGGAATTGCAATCAACGCGGAGAATATATTTGGATTCCCGCCCCCTCACCGAGGGCATCCTTGACGCTGAGAGTGCCCATCGTCGACTCATATTCGAAGTGGATTGGCGGAAGTCCGAAGAGGGTCTTATTCTCGAGGGCGGGTCGATTTCGCTTCTCAATTGCATGGCTAAAAGTCCGTTTTGGAGATCGGGTTTTCAATGGCATGTCAAGCGGCTACGTCTTGGGGATTCGGACGCCTTTCTCACCCGAGCCAAGCAACGCGTTGCGGAAATGTTTGCCATCCGGGAAGATCGCCCCTCGTTGTTGGAGGAGTTGGCGGAACTCTGGAACTACCCTGCCGCTCGACCGATTTTGGAAGATATCGACGGATATCGCTGCGCAATTCGTTTTGCGCGCAAACACGATCTCGCAATCAGCCAGTTGCCAAATATTGATGCAGGGCGGCACGTAGAGCTCATAGAGGCCATAGCTAATGAATATCTTGAACATGCGCTCTCGCAGGAGCGCGATTTTCCTCAGTGGCCAGAAGATGGCGCAGGACAGCCTGTTTGCCCGGTCACGCTGACGCGAATTCGGTGATTCGCCGCTTCATCATTTGACCTGCGCGTTGGATGGCCATCGGCGGCGCAGCATCGGTCGGCGTCACCTCCAAGCGCGACATGCGGCGCGCCAAAGCTATTCGCACATCTTATTTGAATAAGTGATTTCTTTCGAAGCACCTCGGCCGGCGCTCGGTCCTCGAGGGATTTGGCCGCTTCCGAGTTCCAGCAGTTGCAGATTTCGATTAGCCGGCGTCGGTCAGGCTTCAAAGTCGACTTCCATCAAAGTCATTTTGGTTACACGTCGACATTGCATCTCAGCAAGACGAGTGGCTGTGCCGACTGATATCGACCGATTGCCATTACGTACAGCAGGCTTATTCGGTTACATTTGAAACCAATCTTTGGTCTCCTGTAATCATTATACTGCTGATGGACTGCACATATCGTCGGTAAGCTTACATAAGGAGTACGATGACATGGGGCACCAAAAGAAATCAGATAAGCGCCTGGGCTACTCGCATCTGCGATTGGCAACTATCGACGGCGTATCCCTGCCTGATCTACAACTATCGCCCGACCGGCAGCAGCGCCCGACTTCGACGAAGAGGTCCTTTTTCGAGCAACTGCTCTTGGATTTTGCGTTCGGTTGCGAACTATTTTATCCGATCCAGCTATACGAGCATCTTGCAACGCGCGAGGGGGAAGACCAAGAGCGCTGACTCGCAAGTGAGAATAACGATTCGATAGATTTGGGAGAAATCCAACCAGCCGCCGCGCTCCTGGTTTGAAACCCAAGTCCATTGGATTTCCAAGTGCCATGATGAAAATTGTCGCCACGCTGGACGAAAACCAACGTGGTATCTCACTCGTCAACACCTGCAAATTCCAACTATAGGTCGGCGAGTGGACGGAGGATATCATGGACAACATCGATGTGACGCAAGCAAAGAACGGCTCGGGCACCTAGGCTTCAACAGGTGCGAACCTGCGCGGCAGGAACATCAAAAGATGGTAAGAAAGTCAATCGGGAACCTGACCGGTATACGGTGCGCCCAAGGCGCAGGCCAGATCTTGCTGCCGGTATCATATATGCTGACAACGCGCGCTCGCCTCCCAAAATCAACGCAATTTGACCGCAGGGTTCGCCCATCAAATTTGCTCCACAAAGGATTTCATTCTCCGTGTCATTATGCCCTTCGAAATGCTTTCGAATCGCCGCACTTGCAGCGGCCTCCATCGTGCTGGGCACCCAGATCGCAATTGCGCAAGAACCGTCTATAGGGTCTCAGTGGTTGAACACGCCGGCATCTCAAGTGGAAGCGCTTGCGGTTCTCCAGACCTTGAATGCCAATCTCCTGAGTAACGCCAGTGCTACGTTGACCCTTGACCGCTGGTGCGCCGGGCACAAGCTCGCACCGGAAGGTTCCAAGATCCTAGCTCAGCGTGTGCGCGGGCAAGCCAAGCCGGCCGATGATCATATCCGTGAACTACTGACCGTCGGACCCGACGAGCCGATCGCTTATCGCCGCGTTCGCCTAGTCTGCGGCGACCGCGTCTTGTCCGAGGCCGACAATTGGTATGTGCCGGCAAGATTAACGGCCGAGATGAATCAGGCATTGAATACCAGCGATATCGCGTTTGGCAGAGCCGTTCTGGCTCTCAATTTCACACGCACCAATCTATCTGCCAAGTTACTCTGGTCTCCTCTATCAGAAGGCTGGGACATGGACGGCTTGATTGCGTCTGGAAGGGGATCTCCTACCCTGCCGCCATTCCTGCTCGAACATCGTGCTGTGCTGAAACTTCCTGACGGCACGCCGTTTAGTACCTTGGTAGAAAGTTACACAAGCAAAGTATTAGACTTTCCGGTTCCACGCTCGCTTGCTCAGTAGTGTTTTGCGACGGCTACCGGATTCACTGCTCGAAAGAGAACGGATCGATACGAGTCATCCAGATCGCTTTTCAAGCTCAGGAGCTCGCTATAAAGGCGTGCTGCACAGGATCGGTTCGTCGTAACCGTGTTGAACAGCTGGCTGAAAACATCTTTGAGCGGGGCTGGCCATTCTGCCGCGCTCGCCCCTCGCATCATTCATGAACGGGCTGTCTTGGACGGCTGGCACTCATGTTCCCACGATACGTCAATAGGTCCCCAGTCGGATTGCAGAAACTGTTCGCGCCGCTATCGGCCAGCGGCTCCATCTCCTTACAAGAAACGCGAACGCAATTAGCAACGAAGAGGAACCCTATTTTTACAATGGCAGGTTGGTGCATCTGATATTGTTTGATCTAAAGCTAGATGAGGTCGGTTGTGCGTCGCGGACCGGTGCCTTCGCTGAAAGCAGCAAGGTGTGGAACTGGTGCTGCGTGATCTTAGAGCAATAGCGTTACCCGGCATGCAGCGGACGACGCGCTGCGCCTTAACTGCTTGTTTTTCTTCCCGTCCTAGAAATGCGGAGGCAACACGGATAGTTGTGGTTATCGGGAAAAACGATCAGGTTCAAAAACCTTTATGGAATGGGCGATTAATCGGGCCGAGGAGATTGTGTCGGCCAGGGACTGGATTTGCTGCGCTCGACATCCGAAGGTCATCGATGGAGCACCGATTATTGTACCATGCGCCTGACTATTGCGATTATTGAAGCGCTGATCGAAGCTCGCAATTTTGAGCAGGCGCCGTTCGAAAACGTTCAAAAGAACTGATGGCCAGCCGCCAAGCGCAGCTTGTGCTCTATTTAGCCAAACTAATTGAGGGTCGGGGGATCTATTGAATATTAGCCCTGTCACCAAAGGTTAAGTTGGTGACAGGGCGTATCGCTGACACGGGGTGGCGATAGTGTCAACGACCAGGGCAAAATGCCAATACCCCAAAAGAAGTCCGATGAACATCCGCTCTGATCGCAAGATTCATGCGAAATATGCGACCTGCTATCCAAGAAACCTTGGCGTCCGGATCATGAGTACAACCTTGGCGACATTTTTTGCGCATTTAAACCGGACGTTCGGTGCTCAAGCGCTTAGCTTCCTCGGTCCGAAGCGCATTGGGCCGGTCAGTACTCACTTGCCTATCCATTTCCAAAGGAGGTTGGCATTGACCCCATGTTCGAGCGCAAGTCTCGATACCGATGCCCCCGGCTCAAGGCAGGCTGCGACAAGCCGCTCCTTCGATACCGGATCAAAACGACGTCGCCCGTTCCGGCCTATAAGCCTCACACGCAGTTTCTGATCATCTTCCATGATTTGGCGTCCACCTCATTTTAGGTGGACACCAAATGCCTCAGCTCATTCAACGGAAAAAGGTGCGGGGTATTGCGCGCTTACCCTAAACCGCACCCGCACTTGGCGACTTGCGAGCTGAAAAATTCGTGAGATTATCTGCCGTTTCCAATGGATTGCCGAATGGCAAGTGCGTCGCGAATTCGGCGAGCAATTCAGGCGGAAAATGAGTTTTTCGTTCGGCATTGCATCCAACGCCGAGAGAGCCTTGTGGGATGCCAGTCTGCTGCTTTTCTCCCTTCGTAGATCAGCCTCCAATATGGCTCCGGCTCTACCACTTGGGCCTGGTCGGCCGAACCGCTTTCACGATACATTTGAGATTGCACCCTCGTCGAGGCAGGGATTCGTTGAAGGATGCGGAAAGAAACCTCATGAATTGAGCTTTCATTGCTATCACCCGCAATTATGCCGCTAAGATGAAGGCCTGCAGCTCATCTTTGCCCCAGGCTCCTCCCTTGGCGATGCCTGCCCGAAGGCCTCGGTCATCGACCAACATGGTCGACTCTCAATCGCGAAATTCCCGAAGGAGACCAACGACTACAGCATGGAGAGCTGGGAAGAGATCGCGCTGCGGCTGGCCGGCCAGGCAGGTATCGCCACTCCTCGGCACGAGTTGATCGACCTCGCCGGCAAGGCCGTCATGTTGTCGCGACGCTTCGATCGCGAAGGGGCGATCCGCACCCCGTTCCTGTCGACGATGGCGACGATGGGCGGCGAGCGCGGCAGCTCTCCGGAGATCGTCGATGCCCTTGCTAAACACGGCGCCCAAGGTAAGACGGACGCCCATGTCCTCTATCGGCGTGTCGTCTTCCATGTGCTGATTTCCAATGTCGACGATCACCTGCGCAATCACGGTTTCCTGTGACTGGGAAAGGCGGACTGGTCGCTCTCGCCGGCATACGACCTCAAACCCGTTCCGACCGATCTGAAGGCTCGGGAGCTGACGGCGAACATCCATCTCGACGAGGGCACCTGCTCGCTCGATCTGCTGGAAGCCGCGTCGGAGTTTTTCGCGCTCTCACGCTGCCGCAGGCCCGCGCGATAATCAAAGAGGTCGCGACCATGACCGCAACCTGGCGCGATACCGCCAAGGCGATCGGCGCCCGCTCAGCCAAGATCAATCGCATGGCCAGCGCCTTTATTTTAAAACGAGCGCTTGCGCTATGACGAGTACCTTTTTCATAACTCGAACCACCACCTGCAAATTGCCTCGCCGGGCAGATTAAGCCAACTCTGATTGGCGTCACACAGGAGTCAGAGATCACTATGGAGCGAAGAAACTCAACCCGTGACTGATCGCGCACTTGTAGGCCAAGCTGGTACCTTTTCTCTCGTAGCTTGGCATGTTGAATACGACCATAGTCAGTTCGGCGTCACCGTCCAACCGGATTTGGTAGCGAAGAAACTGAAGAATAGGCTTACCGTCACGATCAATCGTAAAGTGCTGATCCGCAAAAGCGAGGGTGCCGTCAGAAGTGATTCTATACCCATCTATGCGAATGCCTCCGCGCGTCTTCGTCGGCGGTGTATCGTCGGTCCCCGGAGTACACAAACTTAAATCGACCATAACGTCCACTGGCTTGCCGGTAGTCAGTGCAAGCGCAATCTCGGGAAAGGTTGCTAGTACATGACTATCATTGGCAGCGTTTGCAGCCGTAGCCAAAAGTATCCCAAACAGGGTCGGTAGCATAAGTTTCATAGGTGATCCTATTTAGATTGACTAAAAGAAGGTAAGCCATTCCGATACTATGGAATTGCTGTTACGTTGAGCTTTGAGATGAGGAGTCAGTCGCCTAGCAAGCCCTGCCTTGCAGTCGCCCCGTCTGCTTGATGAGAAGCAATCTCTCAGCGCGGACGATGATTCCACTAGGATGGCGTTTTCGGCATCTCCATGTTTCTGTTTGGTATGAAGTGTTGAGGGCGGCGGATTCCCCTGAAGCTCCGAGCGCCATGAGGTGATCCACGCGCTCATTCGCACGCGCTCCGGTGCTTCGAGACATTGCAGTTCACGGACAGCAAAACGCAACCCCGGAGGCGGGCCGCGCCGTTGCACTATCGCCACTTTGAGAATTTTCAGGCCCCGTATTCGCCTGTTTATTTCCGCGCATGGACAAGGCTCCGAAACCGTCCTCTTTTCCAAAGGCTGCACTCAGGGAAGATCGGCTCAATTGATATCCCTTTGCATTTTTTAGTTCAGTGCAGTCGACGTTGCATCACCGTGTTGCACCAGATCGCAACCAGAGGGGTGGGGCCGGATAGGTAATGCTTTCTAACCTAGGCGTTTTAGGCCGCAGCGTGAAACCGGAAAAACCGCTGCGTCTACCATCCCTATCACGTCCGGTTGACACGGCCCCTACAGACGAACGTAGGGTCGGACGTTTTCAGAAGGATTTCAGAAACGCCGGCGAAAGCTTCATTTGAAACAAATGGGGCCGTACATTCGAGACCTGATGTCCCTTCAGAATTTGTGAGGGAAGTGATACGGGATCAAACAGCATTCGCGTCATGGGGCGGTTCAACTAAAGACGTCCCCAAAAGTCCCGTCAGCGGCAAGACGATGCGATGTGTCAACTTACAACAGCGCGGTGGATCCAGGAAATTATCGCGATAGTCCAGAGCGACTTCTGTCACGTGAAGAAGCGTCTAGCTCGGCTCGCGTACGGTTGTAGACCTCATTGATATTTTTCTCAAAGCTTTCGTTCGTCGTTAGGAGTCCCACTGCATTTGGACCGCCTCTTGCTAACGACGCACTATATCTCTCAATTGTCTCAATTACTGTGTCTACAGCTCTGACCTCAGGCCCCGCCGCGTCCCTATATCGTCTAGGATTTGCGTCCATGGTTTTTTGAACCTCGAAATCGGCTATGGCTCGGCCAAACAGGGGAGACAGTCGCGGACGGCTGCTCCTCTCTTGTTGTATGCGAGCCAGTTGATCCGCATTTAGGTACTTTTCGCCTTGGACCAGCACGTCGACCGCAGGGCATTTCTGGCCCATATTCCAGGTCAAAGGGGGTTCTAGCCGCAAAATTTCGATAGAGCGTTCGATAAGTCGCGTCTTGTTTGCTTCACCAAGATCATTCAAGTGTTTTATGACACTAAGAATTGCGTCGCACTGAGCAGATTCAGGCAAATTGAGTATATTGGTGACAAATCTCGATTTTCCCGCTTCAGACTGGAACTTAAGAATTGGGCCAACGGCTCGCGTTCTGGCCGTCGGAGAGGGTCGGTTCGTCTCCCACTCAGGTAATTGATTTCCGGGAATGACCGTATCGAACACGGTTTTGGCGGAGGCGCCAATTCGTTTCATTCGCGCGTGATATTTTCCGACGGGATCACTTGTAACGGCTTCACGACCTGCACGCCCTGTACGTTCCAGGCTTCCAAGATTTCGTGCCGTTTCTACCGGGTCCTGGGTAGGAATATAAGTTGCCACCTTAGCCAAAAGCTCGGGAGGCATATCCCTATTTGTCGATGTAGAATGGACTTCCGTACGGGACGCTTCGGATTCATCACTTAAGCTTCGTTGGCTGGGCTCCATCGTGCATGCTCCTTCTTTCTCTCAATCGGTCGGAACCTACTGTGATAAAGAGAGAGCCTCAATTTTTATTGTATTACTTTTGCAATTAACAACCTGTGATTCAATTGACCTGGTGAAAATGCACGATGTTGAAGTAGTCATTTTCCGAAACCAAAGCTGGAGTAGTGTCTTAGCGCCGTAGATGGTCACCCTCACGTTTAAGCGCCAAGCGATTCCGATTGCCACAGGCGGAATGATATAAGAAAATAGCTTATGGTCGATCTTATAGAGTAATATTAATCAGACTATAGCATGATTTTTCTCCTAACGCACATGCTGCAGGCTGACTGATTATAAAGAGAATCTTTACATTTCGATTCTCGAATAAGATACCGAACCACGTCGAAACGGTCGCATTCCTGGGGGCAGAACAAGATTAGTGCGAAATCGTACGCTCTCATAAGCGATTTAGGTTTTCCGGGCGCATTTAAACTACCCCGTTTTCGCGAGGTCAGTCAATTGATGCAGCCTGTGCACGGTGCTGGAGATGGCGATCCGAACCGATGGTTATCATACTCTCATCCGCGGATTTTCACCGCCTGACCATATTCGATGCGGGCTTGCCTCTCTCTAAGGACGGATATCTATCCCAACGTAAGTCGAGGGTTCCCTGTTCTTTGGCCGTCATCTCCAGCATGCTGCACAGGCAGAAAGGTGCGGTACGTCTCGGGCTATGCTGGGATCGGCACGTGCCGGGCAATATCCCAGATAAAGCCAGCAAGTTCGCGCGCAATAGCGGTCAGAACACGAGGTTGTGGTTTCCCGGTTTTTGAAAGGTCCCGGTACCGCTTGCACAATCGCGTCTGCGCTTTCCAGCCAATATCTTTAATCTCTTGAGGCTGATGCTGACTGCGCTTCAAAAAAGGATGTCTTTCTCGAGGTGGGTGTCGATACGACAACTAGCTTCAACCATCATGGTTCGGGCCAGGGCATTACCTGTCTTTGTAATGCGCCCCCGTCTGACTGTCCTGCCGCTGGAATGCTCACTTGGCACCAGCCCCAACCAGGCCATGAGCTGGCGTGGATTGTCGAAGCGGTTGATGTCGCCGATCTCTGCGGCCAGTGTCGCAGCGATGATCGTGTTGACGCCGCGCAATGATCGCAGGGCATCGACCAGTGCATCAAAACGCCAATCCTTTACAGCATCTTTAATGGCCTGATCCAACGTGGCGATGCGCTCTTCGATCTGGCGGATGGTTCGCTTCAGTTCCTCAAAAGCCAGTTGCTGATGTGGAAAGCGGAATTTGCGCAGCTCATTGACCCAGCGCCAATGGATTTTGGTCCAGTAAGTAGGTCGATTGTAGCGAAGGCCATGCCGCAGCAGAAAGCTCTGGAGCTGCTGTTTTGCAATCTTCAGCGCATCCAGGGACTGTTTGCGGGTTCGGATCAGATCCCGCATAGCTTCCTGTTCTTCATCCGGTGTCCAGACCGGGGTCAATTCGCCTGCTCGCCACAGCCGCGCCAGCATTTCCGCATCGCGTCGATCGGTTTTGATCCGGTCGCCTGCACGACGAGGGATCATGGCCGGAGAGACGACAGCACAATCAAATCCAAGCTTCGTGAGCAAGCGATGCAGACCGTATCCGCATGGGCCTGCTTCATAGCAGAAGATGGGTTGGGTGTTTGCGGCAACAAGCCGCTTGGTGAGACCTAGAACACTATCTGCAGTATTTTCAATCACACCGTGAAATCGGATCTCTCGATTCCGACCGTCGTCAGCAATGGCGACAGCTATCGTGTCAGCATGAACGTCGAGGCCTACATAAACTATTTTCTCCATGGCTTTTCCCTTCGAAACCAATATTGGCTCAGCAAGGAAAACCTAGCGGCTTTACCGCCAAAAATCGCTCATCTGGTCTAACCGAATTCGTGCATATTTCCCGTAGTTTGCGGCCTGTGCTGAATAAGAAGTTTTAGGGTGAAATGCTATTTAAGACTCAGTTTTGGGAACGGATATCCATCTCGATCATCACTTTCCCGGCCAAACGTACGATTTCGCACTAATCTTGTTCTGATCCCTTTCTACGGCTTAATGCCAAGCGACAGTGGTTACGATTATATAAGCGTAACCGGTAGACTAATCGGTCCGCGGAAGCCGAAGCCGCGCCATTGCACCGCGTCCGGGTTAGTCAGCGTCATGTTCGGAAAACGTTCAAACAGCGTAGGCAACATGATCGCCCCGACGGTTTGACGCGAGATTTGCGCACCGGCACAGTGATGCGGCCCCGAGCCGAAGGACTGGTGCGCATTATTCTGGCGGAAGACATTGAAGCGCTCTCCGTCGTCAAAGACATCTTCATCACGATTGGCAGAGGCTTGGATGGTCATCACGGTATCGCCCTTCGGGACAAGAAAACCGCGAATTTCCGTGTCCTCCAGGACGAGGCGCGAACTCGCCTGGATCGGAGCAACCCAGCGCACGCCCTCCTCGAAGACTTGCCCCCAGCACTGCTGCCTCTTAACCTCCTCGAACTGCTCCGGATTGGTCAGCAATCCATAGATGATCGTGCCAAGAGCGTCGCGAGGCTCGTTGATGCCTCCGCCGACGGCGATTTTGATGTTGGCGTAAATCTGGCTCATGGGTATGGGATCAGACGCGGTCACCATGATCGCGAAAGCCGAGGGGTTCGGTTCCGCCCGGTGCTTTTCGACCAAGTTGTCGAAGAGCCGGTTCATCTCCGCATTGGCTTCGTTTGCCCGCTCGAAAGGCTCAGGCCGCCATCCGAAGTTGCCCGCCCCTTCAATTAGCCGCTGCGACCAACGTATCATTTCTGCGTCGGATGCTTCGCTAATTCCAAGGATATGAGCCAGGATACGGGCAGCCACCGGGCCGCAGATCTCCGCGAACAGATCTACTGTGCTGCCGCGGGATAGGCGATCAAGATACTCGTTTACAATGTCCCGATAGATCGCCGCCCAATGCTCCGCGGTCGTTTTGGGAGCAAAGGCCTTAGCCATGGCCATTCTTTCGCGGGCGTGTTCCGCGCCGTCCTTGCGCATTAGAGTATGGGCCTGGAAGGCCGGCTTCATTGGCGTGTTGGGGTCATCCGAACTGAAGCGCCTGGGCTGATCCTTCACCATCTTCGTATCGGAGGCCTTGGTCAGAAACGTTCGCATCACTGAGGCGACCCGCACCACCGGGGTCTGCGCGCGCATTCGGCGATAAATCGGATAGGGATCAAGTGTAAGGTCGTCGATTGTGGTTACGCGATCCACTGGTGCCAATTGCATTGGGAGTTCTCCCGGTTCATTTAATCCTGGCTGTGATACTCAACGTCATCTCCGTCAACCGAACGGAACGGTGACCTCACCGATCGACGCCCAGATTGACTGTCATCCCCGTGGCGCGCCGTGCACCCCCGTGACCTATCATCCGTGGCCAGTCGCCTGTCACCCTAAGGCTCGGCGCGCGGCGCAGAAGTGTTCTAAGTCCTTCTTGCAATTCAATCCGCGCCAGAGCTTCGCCGAGGCACCGATGCACACCCGCGCCAAATCCGAGGTGCCTGCGCATTTGTTTGCGTTTTATGTCAAAAAGCTGAGGATGCTCGTAGTGTCTCTCGTCCCGCAGGCCGGACATGATGCTTAGGGCTAGGAAACTTCCCTTTGGCAATACGTACCCATCCAGATCAATATCTTCGAGCGCCAACCGCGGGAAAGACCCAACTGATGGCTCGAAGCGAAGCCCTTCCTCCACTGCGGCCGCGACGCCGGATTGATCGTGGCATAGAGAGGACCAGACAACAGGATTTTGCAGCAAAAGAGTCGGCAGCATCACCATCGCGTTACGAGTTGCATCGCTTCCGGCGAGTATGAGAAACACCAATTGCATGATCTCCTCGATGGGTGAAAGCGTTCCTTCTTCCCGCACCGCTTTCAAGTAGCAAGAGAGGAAGTCATCGCTTATACGTCGGCTGCGATCCGCTACCACTGCCCGGACATAATCCTGGAGCTCGACGGCAGAAGCCTCAATCTCCGGAAAATCGTCTTCTCCCCACGAAGGACTTAAGCAGCGCGAAACGTTGTAAACAAGTCGTGTGAAGAAAGGTGCATCCCCAAATGGCAAACCAAGTACACTGGCAATCGTTAGCGCAGGCAATTTCGACGCGTACATTTCAGCAAAGTCAAAATCGTCAACTCTCGGTACATCGTCCCACAAATGCTCCGTTAACTTCGTGATCTCCGGGCGTAGCGCGTCGATCATCCGGAATGCAAAGGTCTTCGCAAAGGCTGAGCGCCGTTTCACATGGACCTCGCCGTTTGAAAAGAGCATGCTGTAGCGGATTAAGTCGAAAACGGCGCCGCGGGTTACGCCTCGATTTAACATGAGTTCTGTTTCTATTTGCCTCGTACGAGGATCGGTGCCCAGCAGAAAGATATCATCCGCGCGGAGAACCAAAAAGACGCCGTCCTCCCTCCGAAGGAACGGGCGCTTAGGTCGCCATTCAGCAAAAATTTCATGGCCTTCAGAATCAAGCCTGCTTACAGGAACAGCATCAGGATCGAGCTCTTTTGGCTGCGTGGCGTTTTGAAACTGCTGGTCGGTCCCAGAAATGCTGCTCGTGATCATTTTTACATACTTTCATCGAAGTCGATACCAGAATCGACGTAAACCGTATGGGAATTCAAAGCCTTAGCTTCAATAATAAGCCTTCGGTTTAACGTAGCAACAAAAGATATGTCGACAAATTTGAATCTCGTTTCATCTGTAATATGGTCGAAATTATATTTCCGGCTTTGGTGCTTGAGGCGCTCGTCGCACAGGCCGCAGGCTACCGTCGACCAACTTTGTCCGTCGCGGAATTGGTGGAAAGCTGTAGGGATTGCGCCTAAGTTTGCCGCAAAGGCATTGTCCATTTTAAGCACAAAAGTTAGATGTGCGAATTCCACTCTGAACCCGGCCGCCATTCCAATCATTGACCGGCCACCATTCCTATCAATAACCGGTCAGTTTCCGGCACTCAAGTTCCCCTGGGTCAGCAACATTGGCATGTGTCCCCTCGATATCCACGAGGGGAATTTAATGCCTGCAAAAAGAAAGCTGACCATGCGACACATACGACAAATGCTGCGGCTTGCGGGTAGCGGAACGAGTAGCCGCGAGATCGCTGTAATGCTTGGCATTGCTCGCAGCACCGTGCAGGACAACTTGAAGCGGGCTGCGATGGCAGGGCTGAGTTGGGCCCTCGCCAGCGGCCTGACAGACGATGTTCTCGAGGCCAAGCTCTTCGTTCACCCCGGCGTCAAGCGGGGCCAGCGACTGCGCCAAGAGCCCGACTGGGGACCGCTTTCAATCGAGCTGAAGAAGCCAGGCGTGACGCTGCTGATTCTTTGGGAGGAATACCGCAGCGCCCATCCGGATGGGTATGGATATAGCCGTTTTTGCCAGCTGTTCCGCGGCTTTGAGAAGCGCCTGTCACCGACGATGCGCCAGGAACACATCGCCGGCGACAAAGTCTTCGTTGATTATTCCGGCAAGAAGGTGCCGATTGTCGATCGCAAGACCGGTGAGATCCGCGAGGCGGAACTGTTCCTCGGCGTGCTCGGCGCGTCGAGCTACTGTACGAGAGGAAGATCGGTGATCTTGGCGAGTTGCTTCGCAAGCGTGGATTTTCCAGCACCTGGGCAACCGACGATCAAGACGCGTTTCATTTCCTGTCCCCCGTTTGAGGCCCTACCAGCTCCTTTAGTTGGAACAACAGCAATCGGTCAGTTCAACTTGCAACGAGTTCTTGCAGCTTTCGCCAGGCAGAAGCAAAGGTCTGTCCTGTGCCAGGTCGGTGCGGGGTTCGACGCCGAGCGCAAACACTCCAGACTGATAAGCTCTCCAGATAGCAAGCTTGTTCAGTTGGTCGCGAGTGAACGTCAGGCCGACGGATATGTCGAGTTCACGGTTGCTGACAACGATCGGATCCGCTTCCGGAATCTCTAGGCTATCGACCGAGTCGACGTATTCGCCGTAATCGTCACTTGGCCGAGGTGGATCCACGACCAATTTTGCCGCAAGGAGCTCAGGAAGACCCGTGATCTCGAGGTTCTGATCCAGAAACGGATAGCCGTAGTTCAGGTGATAGATTATTGCATGTCCAGACGGGCGAAACCCCCGGTTTGTCACTGTGTCGTCAATCCGCAGCACCTGACCAAAGACTGGTAAAGTGATCCTCCGTCTCAGCTCCAGGTTTTCGCCGAAGACACTTGCCTGCCTGACGATCCCCTCACAGAAGATCTCACCGGATTCTGGGTCGACGTCATATCCGACCAATCTTGCTTTTTCGGTCGAGATTCTGCCATGCTGAGGCATGCTTTTCGTCTTCAGGTGCGGATGATTATAGTGGGCCATATCAACTTCCAGAGGACGGCTGATGTGGTCGAGCCCGCATGTCACAAGGAAGCCATCGAAGTTGCGCATGAAAGCCCAGCCGCCTTCGGAGCCTGGATCAACCATTGGAAAACGCATCTGAATCGGCGAGTTCCAACCAATATTGGTCCCCCTAAACGAAAGGCTGGAAATATCGAAGCCGCGATCCAACGCCACTTCGAACGCAATTCCTGTTGCATTTCGAGCGATCAACAGCCGTTGGCCACGCGCCGGACCGTCCTCGAGGGTCGCCAGCCGGATATCTGCTATGGCTCTTAGGTCGGGTGTTTTCTTGAGAAGTTCGATGTCCATGTCGTCCTCAATTGTGTGGGTCACTGCTGTCGCAGCTTTAAAAGCAGTTGTTTGAGCTCCGGCTCGATAACCAATCCAGAAGCTTCCTCCGGAGAAAACCACCTGATCTGGCGTTGTCCTTTCTCGGGGAAATCATCCTTCAGGGTCGATACGGTCAGCAGGTGAACCTGAACCAGACAAGGGATGAATTCGTCATGTGATACCTTCTTGTCATAGCGGTAGTGACCATACGGGTTTTTGCAGACTCTTCCCCGCACGCCGGCTTCTTCCCAAGCTTCCTCCCGTGCGACTCGATGAAGCTTTTTCCTGCCCTCCGACCAGCCCTTGGGGATTACCCAGCGGCCAGTTTCGCGGCTGGTGATCAGAAGCGCTTCCATCTCGCTGTTAACAAGGCTTGTCGAGCGTACGCAAATCGCGCCGCATTGGTCCGCGTCGACCAGTGGCGATCTGTGACCGTTATTGTCAGAGGCGCGCCGCATTATGCGGCCAGCGCCACTTTATCGAGCAACGGCTTCACCTTCTCCAGGAAGTCGTGGCTGCCACAAGCAAACCGGAGTTTGGCCGACAAGTCGGTCCTGTCCCAGTCGATCGTATCCGCAACACCCAGATTGCTCAAAATAGGCAACGCTGCCATAACGTCCCACGTCGAGTCTCCCAATGAAACGTAGCCATCTGTCTCGCCCATGGCCACCTCGACCATCGAGAGTGTCGCAGCGCCGCAGAAACGGAAGCTGATATTGAGATCATCCGAGATATAACGGATGACTTCGAGCCTGTCCGCTGTCGAAGCCGAAGGATGGTAGCTGAACCCGGTCGATGCACGCGACATATCGAGCGGCGGAAGTGGCTTGACCGCCATGCCGTTGAGCTTCGTCTCCACCGTTTTCCCTCCAACAAACATCAGGTTTCGGACTGGAGCGAAGATAACCCCGAATGTAGGACGCTTGTTTTCATAGAGACCGATGGAAATTGCCCAGTTCTGACCGCCGCGGACGAAATTGAATGTCCCATCAATCGGATCGATCACCCAGATACGACCTGAACGCCCTTTGATTTCGCCCCCTTCTTCTCCAAATATGCCGTCTGCGGGAAACGCCTCCCGCAACTGCGCGATAAGAAATGTTTCGACCTCCTTGTCCGCCTTCGTCACAAGATCGAGATGTCCCTTGGTCTCGACCGACAGGCTCGATAGGGAGCGGAAATGAGCGAGGGCAAGGTCGCCTGCCTTGCGCGCGATCTCTTCCACAATCGAAGCTGTTTCTCCTGCGTGAGATGTCGATGTGTCCCGATCAGCCATTTGCACGGTCCTTGAGCCTGGCGACCTGTGCGACGTCGTCTCCGAGCAACTGATCCAACTGACCTTCACGAACCCACTGAACGACCTGCGTTTCCACGTCCACGCCGTACTGCGCGAGTTTTTCATGGTACCCCGTCGGTAGGTAGCAAAAAGCGGCAAATCCCTCGTTGTGGAGTTGGCGGGCTTCACCGCTGGCGAAATGGTAGATCTCGATGTTCATGGCATCGAGATTGGCCTGACGGGCAAGGGCGGCTGGATCGATGAGGCGCGAATGCATCAGGCCAACGGTCGGTACCTCGGGAATTGCTTCCTTGACGGCCTTCAGCTGAACGTAGTCGAAGGAAGAGAACTGGAGGAGATCCGCACAGCCCAATTCATCGATGAGCGTCCTCAACTTTGGGAAGAAGACGTCGTTCGCGTCGTAGATCTTCAGTTCAAGCTGATAGATAATGCCAAGCTCACGGGCGAGCTGAAGCGCGTCCTTAAGTAGCGGCACACGCTCTCCGACAAACTCCGAACTGAACCAACTCCCTGCGTCGAGTTTCGACAACTCCGAATAGGTCATGTCGTGAACGATGCCGTGACCGTCTGTTGTGCGGTCGACGGTCTTGTCGTGAATCAGCACAAGTTCTCCATCGCGGGTAATTCCGAGATCGGTTTCGCATGTGACGTTACGTCCGCCGAATTCAAACGCCTTCCGAAACGCCGCGAGCGTGTTTTCGGGGGCGCCGGCGCTGTGGCCGCGATGGCCGCCCAGGCGGATCGTCTCCGGTGTCATTCTGAGAGGGTTCATTTTCATTCCTTTCGTTTATCGCAGGCGCGCGTCGAAGCGATCGCGCAAGTAGTCGCCGAGCAGGCTGATGGACAGGGTGGTGAGAACAATAACAACGCCGGGCAACGCGATGAGCCACCAGGCAATCGCGATATAGTTTCTGCCGTCTGCGACCATCAGCCCAAGGCTCGTTTCCGGCGGTTGGATCCCAAGCCCAAGGAAGCTCAATCCGCTTTCGAGCAGGATGATATCCGGGAAATTCAGGGTGATTTGAACGATGAGCGGTCCAGCAATGTTTGGAAGGACGTGGCGCACATAGATCCGAAGCGATGGCACGCCGACGATGCGCGCCGCCTCCGCATATCCCTCCTGGTTCGCACTCAAGACGAGGCCACGCGTCAGCCGCGCATAACGCTCGAATGATGCGACACCAACGAGCATAAGAAGTATCAGCGGGCTTGACCCGAGAAACGCCAGGACACCAAGCGCGAAGATTATAAAGGGCACGGAAGCCTTCGCGTCTGCGAAGCCCATAATGAGATTGTCGACCCAGCCACCGAAATGTGCCGCAAGAAATCCGAGGGTCGTACCGATGAACGCGCAGATGAGAGAACCGACAAGAGCGATCATCAAAGACGTCTGGGTAGCGACCAGAATGTTGCTGAGCACGTCACGACCGAGATAATCAGTTCCCAGCAAATGTCCCGGCGCACCCGGCGGCGCAAATCGCGCCAGAGGTGACTGCTGCAGATAGTCGAACGGTGCCAACCATTGCGCCGTGATGCCCACGAAGACGACAACCGCAATCCAGATCAGGCATAGCCAGATACTGATCGGAATGCGGCGGGCAGATTTCAGGAATTGCCGCTTTGGTAATGAGAGTGTCGTATTAGCCATTTTTTTGAAGCCTGATTTTCGGGTTCAGCACCGCATAGAGAACATCGACGATCAAGTTGATCGTGACCATGAACGCCGTGAAGAGAAGGATCATTGCCTGAACGACATTGAGATCGCTGAGCGTGATTGCTCGAACAAAACCGCTACCAAGCCCGGGCCAGGCGAATACGGTCTCTACGATAGCCGACCCCCCCAGCAAGCCAGCTGCAACGAAACCCAGCATGGTCACCATCGGGATCGCCGCGTTCGGGAGCGCGTGGCGGATAACCACTTCCCACTTGGGAATACCATCGGCGCGAGCCGCTGCGATATAGGGCTGTTCCAGAACTTCGATCAGCGCGGAACGTGCGAAGCGCGCAATCGCAGCCGCATTGACAAGACCGAATGTCGCAACGGGCAGGATCGCATGCTGCCAGGTGGAACTTCCCGAGCTCGGCAGCACACGAAACCAGACGGCAAACACGAAGATGAGCGTCAGTCCGAGCAAGAAATTTGGTACGCTATAGCCGAGAACAGCGCCTGCCATGACGGATTTGTCGGCGGCACTGTCGCGGCGGACTGCTGCAATGATTCCCGCGGGGATACCGACGAGTACGCTTAGCACGAACGCTGAAATCGTCAGCGTCAATGTCTTGGGTATACGTTCGGCGATGACGGTGAATACCTCACGACCGTCGGCTGCCGATACCCCGAAGTCGCCTCTGAGCGCGCTGGCGAGATAGATCAGGAACTGTTCAGGAATGGATCTGTCCAGGCCCCATGCTGTTCGGAATGCTGCCAGCGCCTCTGGCGTCGCGTTCTCGCCCAACATGGCCCGAGCTGGATCTCCACCCAACCTGAGAATGATGAAGACAAACGTCACGGTCAGCATCATGACAATGATCGCTCGAACGAGGCGTGCAAGGATGAAACTAATCATCGCGCCACCTCCATCATCTGCGCCGGATCAGTCTGCGCGACTATAGATCTCGGAAACTCTTCCGCTCTATGACACGCTGCCAGTTGCCCGCCCGCAGGCCGAAGCAGCGGCGTTTCTTTCGCACATCTTTCGATTGCAAAAGGACAGCGTGACCGGAAGGCACAGCCAGTCATTACCTTGCCAGCGTCGAGTTCCCCCTTGATCGGTGGTTCAATATTGCGGACCGTCGGGTCCATAGTGGGGACGGAGGCAAGCAATGCGCGGGTATAGGGATGGCGTGGCCACGCATACACAGATTTGATATCGCCGGTTTCGACGACGCGGCCAAGATACATCACGACAATACGATCAACGAGATGGCGAACGATGCGCAGGTCGTGGGTGATGAACACATACGCCAGATCAAGCTCCTGCCAGAGCTGCCGAAGCAACGCAACGACCTGGGCTTGCACAGAGACGTCGAGCGCAGATACCGCCTCATCGAATACGACCAATTTGGGGTCGAGGATCAAAGCTCGGGCAATAACAACTCTTTGTCGCTGCCCTCCCGACATCTGATGTGGATAGCGGTTCATCATCGCGCTCGAGAGGCCGACCCGGTCCAGCATGGTTGCCGCCCGATCACGCGCGCCCGCGCGGTTGGCAACCCGGTGAACCCAGACGGCTTCAGCGATTTGCTCGCCGATCGTCATTTGTGGATTAAGGGCGGACAGCGGGTTTTGCTGGACCAGGGAGGTCTCCTTTCGGAACGTCGACCAGTCTCGCGCGCTACGATCTGTGTGCGCGAGTCCTTCGAACAAGACCTCTCCCTCGGTGGTGGAGGTCAAGCCGAGCAGAAGTCTACCGAGTGTCGATTTCCCGCTCCCAGATTCACCGACCACACCTACCCGCTCACGCGGCGCAAGTTCGAGATCAATTGAATTAACCGCCACATGTACCGATGGCTTTACGAAAAGCCCGGATTTCAGGCGAAAGACCTTGGTGACCCCGCGGGCCTGAAGAAGAGGCGCACTCATGGGCTCACCGGATGGTAACACGCCGCGTCATGGAACGCGCCGACGTTGACAGGCCCGGGAAAGCTCACGGAACATTGTTCGCTCGCGCGGGGACAGCGTGGGTGATAATAACATCCGGCAGGCAGGTTATCGAGAAGAGGAACAGAACCCGGGATTGGTACTGGCGGCTCCAGGTCGTCCGCATCGATCGTTGGCATGCAGCCGATCAGGGCGCGAGCGTAAGGATGCGCTGCACGCTCCAACAATTCCGCAACCGGCGCCGTTTCGACGATCTTTCCGCAATACATGACCGCCGCACGATCCGCGAGGCGGGCGATCACGCCGAGATCGTGCGACACGATCAAAAGCGCCATGCCTGTTTCAGATCTGAGTTCCTCCAGAAGATGAAGGATCTGCGCCTGCGTCGTGACATCGAGCGCTGTCGTGGGCTCGTCGGCGATCATCAGCTTGGGCTTCGCAGCGAGCGCGTGGGCAATCATGACGCGCTGGTTCATACCGCCCGAGAACTCATGAGGATAGGATCGCAGCCGACTTTTGGCGCGGTCGATACCGACACGTTCGAGAAGACGCATGGCCTCGAGCCGTGCATCGTTGCCCTCCAGACCCTGATGGCGATAAAGGCTGCTCTCGAGATAATAACCGATCGAATGAACCGGATTGAGGCTGCTGGTCGGGTCCTGATAGATCATGGCAATAGCCGGCTTGCCATCAGCCTTTGGTCCACTGTTCAGCTCAATAGTTCCGCCCGTCTGCGAAATCCCTCGCGGCAATGCCTTGGCTATTGCGTAACATGTCATGCTCTTTCCGCAGCCCGACTCCCCGACGAGTCCAAGCGTCTGCCCTGCATCCAGTGAAAAACTGACACCGTTGATGATTGTGATATCGCGCGCCGGCACCTGAACGACCAGGTCGCGAACTGTTAGTAGATTTGACAACTTAGGCTCCTCCAGGGCGACGCGCACACCTCGCGCGCGCCGCCTTCTCGATTAACGAGTTCAGCCGAAGCTGAGATTGTTGCGGAATTCCATCATCTCGAAGCTCACGGGCTTCCAGTGGACATCCTTGCGCGCGGCATAAACGTCATACGGCTGATAGAGAATGACGGCTGGCGCCTCCTCTTCGAAAATATCCCGCATGCGATTGTAGGCGTCGAAGCGCTCCTTGCCATTCGGCAGAACCGTGACCTTCTGACATAATTCGTTGAACTCGGCCGGCGCCTTCCAACCCCAACGCTTTTGAACCTGACCATTCGGCCCGAATTCGGGGACGATCGTGGCGTAGGCATCGGTCATCCATTGGCCGTTGGACCAGTTTCTGATCCAGGTCTGGTTGTCCGGGGGGAAGCTACCCGGTGCGTAGGTTTTCATGACCACGTTCACACCGATCTGCTTCCACATTTCGATCATCATCATCAACGCAGGCATGGCGTTGGCATAATAGTTGCCCATCGTGTGATAGGTGATCGGCGTTCCATCGTAGCCGCTCTCCTTGACGAGACGCTTGGCCTCCTCGACATTATATTCCATGGCCTTACGCTTTGGATCGAAGGTTTCCCCATAGTTCGGGAAATTGAAGCCGGCCGGGATAGATGCTTGTTTCTTCCAGAGCGCTTCAACCATGATTGGCCGGTTGACAGCCAGAGCAAGAGCGCGCCGAAGCTTCTTATCCTTGAAAACTTCTTGGTTCATATTGAAGGTGAACATGTGGAAGTTTTCGATGAGCGTCCCGCGCGTTTCGAGGTCCGGATAGCTATTTATCAGCTGAATGTCGTCCGGCGTCAGGGTAGTGATGATATCGTATTCACCGCTGATCAGACCCGCGACGCGTGTGGCTGGCTCTGCGACGATCTGGTAGGTGATCTTCGATGCAGTCGGCTTTGGACCCCAGTAGGCGTCGTTGGCTTCCAGCACCACACGGTCACCGGCAACAAAGTCCACGAACTTGTACGGGCCTGTTCCAACGGGCTTGTTACCGAAATCTACTGCTCCCAGTTTCTTGTAGTATTCTTTGGGAACAATGCGGCTCATCCAGGATGCGACGAAGGTCTCGATGAGATAGCTCGGGGTCTTTGTGCGAAGTGTGACTATGTATTTGTCCTCGACCACGGGCTCATCGAAATCGAGCGAATAGGATTTCCCAAGCGGGATTTTCTTGATCGCTTCGGGACCCCAAAGGCGTTCGGAAGAAAAGGTGTATGCGACATCGTCCGCGGTCAGTTCAACACCATCGTGGAACATGACCTTCTGCCGCAGCTTGAAGCGAACCGATTTCTCATCGATGCGCTCCCAGCTCTCGGCAAGTGCCGGAACGAGGTCGATGGCATTGCCGGGAGCTCCCTTCGCGAAAAAATCGCGCGCTATCAGCGTGTCGAATATCTGGTTGACGATACGCGGGCCGACATTGCTGATTGCATTGACCGGCTCCAGCGAGTTCGGCAATCCGTTCACACCCAGGCGAAGCGCCCGGCGTTCTTGCGCGAAGGTGAACTTCGCACCGGCAGTTGAAGCGACCGCTATCGCCGCGGTGCCCATCATAAAATTCCTGCGATTGGTCTTAAGCATGTGGTTTTCCTCCCAGCTCTGTTGAATGAGGGTTTAATTCGCCCGCGGCCGTCGAACCTAGTTCGCAACAACGAACTTCTTCCGCAGCTTTTCCGGTATTGTCTCAATGATGGTTCGGGTTCCAGAGTCGGTGACGATCACGCCGACATCCTCGATCCTGGCCGTCACCGAGAGGCTCGATTTTGTGAATTTCGAATGATCCGCGACGACGATCACGCGGCTCGAAACTTCGATCATGGCGCGAGCGACACTCGCGTTCACGGGCGACGACGTACAGATCAATCCGCGATCAACATCGATCGACGCCGCGTTGAGAATGAGTTTGTCGACATTGAATTGGCGGATAAACTGCTCCGCCAAAGGGCCGCGGAAGGAGCGGTTCGTTTCGGTATACTCGCCCCCGACCGAATAGATGCTTTTGCCCTCCCCTCTCGTCAATTCCTCGACAATGTCGAGACCATTCGAGATGAAGGTGAGGTTTCTGCGGTCAGCGAGCTTCTTGGCAACTTCCAGCGCAGTTGTACCGGCGTCCAGAAGAACCGTGTCACCCTCGACGATCATACCGGCAACGACTCCGGCTATGGCCGCCTTCTCCGCCCGATTCCAGACGGCGCGGGCAGCGTTCGGCTTGTCCTGTGTAACCTGCGTGACGCTGACCGCACCGCCGTGAGTTCGACGCAAGAGTCCGGCCTCGTGGAGTTCGCTCAAGTCGCGCCTCGCAGTGGCCACCGAAATCTGGAAGTGCTCCGTCAATCTGCCGATAGCCAAAAACTGCTCATCGCGCAAAAGCTCAACGATTTTCGCCTGGCGGTCCTGAGTCGAGTTGAACACCAACGCTTCCCTTCCAACAAGAAATGGTCTATATCGCTCACACTATGAGCGTAATCGTTCTTCGTCAAATGAAAGTTTGGTGACAGTTTTGTTGCATCGCAACGATACATTACAAGTGATTACGCATTGTTGGGGATCAAGAAGCTTCGGGTAGCTAAGCGGAAGCCTTTGTTAGTGTGATCGAAATCGCTCACTTTCGCACCGCACCAAGATCGTAAGCTTCTAGGAGGAGTGATGACTCATTCGATGTCGAACTGCCGTCAACAAAACCGGCGCGGATCAGCGCTACTCCGCACGACAACAATACGAAACCAGTTGGAATTCATCTTGCCTGCGATACGGCGCGGGCAAGATGCCGGTGGGCAGCTCTCCTCCCTGCTCGCCCACCGGCACCCTCATCAACCGCAAGCTGGACAAGGTCTGCGACGAGAACCGCTTCCCTCTCGAGACAAATCAAGACGGCACCCGTCTGGCCGATCTCTGTTGCGAGCAGCCGCTTCGCTGATCAAGGCTTACTTCCAACAGAATTAGCGAGAGGCGCGACTTGGAATCGATAATCGTTCTCATAAATCTCTGCGGCGCCGTCGCGTTGCTGCTGTTCGGCCTGGCCCAGGTGAAGGACGGAGCCTCCCGTGCGCTTGGGGCCAGATTGCGAACGGGCCTCGCCTCCGGCACGAAAAGCAGCGCCCGGTCGTTTCTATCAGGGTTCGTCGCCACAGTCGCGCTTCAGAGTTCTACAGCGACGGCGCTGATGGTCTCCTCGTTTGTGGAACGAGAGCTTATCAAGCCTCGCATGGCGCAGGTCGTCCTCCTCGGCGCCAATGTCGGAACGGCGGTCACCGCCTGGATCGTCGCAACGGGCATCGAATGGGTGTCCCCTGCCCTACTCTTCATCGGCATCATTCTCTATCGAGGCGGTTCGACCTCCAGGCAGGGCGCCGGAACAGCGTTGCTCGGTATCGCGCTGATGCTGCTGTCACTACACCTACTCAGCAACGCGACCGAGCCGCTTCGCCATTCGCCGGCGCTCGCAGCGTTTATCGGCCTGCTTGAAAACGCCTGGCCGGTCGCGATGATCTTTTCCGCGGCCATCGCATTCGCTTCATCTTCAAGCTTGGCTGCGGTCGTTCTGATTTTGTCGTTGACCTCCACCGGAATCCTCTCTGGCGGGCTTGTCGTAGCGCTGGTTCTTGGAGCCAATTTCGGTGGCGCAATACCTCCGGTGATCGCGTCGTTATCAGCATCGGCGGCGGCCAGGCGGGTCACACTAGGCAATCTGATTGTCCGGGCAATCGGCTGCCTGCTGATCCTGCCAGTGGCCGATATTTTGGCCAGCTGGCTTTCGATGTTGCCGGTCCCAGCGTCCAAACTTCCCGTGGACGCGCATCTCGCGTTAAATATCGGCCTGGCTCTCCTGGCCATGCCGTTTTCCCGCCTTCTTGCACGGTGGATGGGGGTCCTCATCCCCGCGTCCGAACAGGCTGACAACACACCGAAATTCCTCGATCCGGATGAGCTATCAACACCAGTCGTAGCACTGACGAGTGCTGCACGCGAAGTGCTTGGCGTTGGAGACCTGATCGAAAGAATGCTCTTGAGAGTGTCGGACGCGTTCCAGCAGAACAATGCCGCGAGATTGAAGGATATTGCGCAGCTTGAGCGCCAGGTCGACCGGTTACAGCAGGAGGTCAAGGTCTACTTATCGAAACTCGGCCGTACTGGACTGTCGGAAGACGAAGGCCGCCGCTCGATCGTCATCATCGACTACGCCATCAACCTCGAACATATCGGGGATATTGTCGAGAAAGGTCTGCTGCCCGAGGTCACGAAGAAGATCGCCCACGGTTTGAAATTCTCTGATGACGGCTTCTCCGAACTAACACAACTCTTCCAGCTCACCGTCGATAATCTCCGGATCGCACAAACAATCCTTATCACCCGGGACATCAATCTCGCGCGTCAGCTCATGGAGCGGAAAGTCGAAGTCCGGCACATGGAAAAACAGTCTTCCGAGCGCCACCTGGAACGTCTGCGCGACGGGCGCACCGACAGCCTTCAAACCAGCTCGCTTCACCTCGACATCTTGCGTGATCTCAAGCGGATCAACGCGCATATCGTCTCGGTTGCTCACCCGATCATGGACGAGCAAGGATTACTGGGCGAGAGCCGTCTCATCGCGGGCGGCTCTGCAGACTGAGTGAAAGAAAATCAACTCGTCCTCGTAAGACGACACATACTGGAAATTGAAATGCAAAACAAAGTGCAGTTTATCACCTATGTTGACCGCCTGACCAGAGGTGGTTTCAGGCAATTGAAGGAACTGGTCGATGGCAAGTTCGCTGGCCTGTTCGGCGGCGTCCATGTCTTGCCTTTCTTCAATCCGATCGATGGCGCTGATGCCGGATTCGATCCAACAGATCACACGATCGTCGATCCGCGCCTCGGCGACTGGGAGGATGTGCGGGCTTTGTCGGGATCCGTGGAAATCATGGCCGATCTTATCGTCAACCATGTCTCATCGCAATCCGGCGCATTCACGGACTTCATTGCCAAGGGTTCGGCGTCCGAATTTGCCGACATGTTCATGACGTTCGATAAGGTATTTCCCGATGGCGCCACCGAAGAAGACCTTCTGAGGATCTATCGACCGCGCCCCGGTTTACCGTTTTCGAAGGTGACCCTGGCTGATGGTACTCAGCGGATGCTCTGGACAACCTTCACACCGGAGCAGATCGACATCGATGTCCACAGCGCCAAAGGCACAACCTATCTCGAAACGATCCTCGATCGCTTTTCGGAGGCGAATGTGACGGCGATCCGCCTCGACGCCGCGGGATACGCGATCAAGAAAGCGGGCAGCAGTTGCTTCATGATCGACGATACCTACGCATTCCTCGAAGAAGTGGCTGGAAAGGCCCGCAACCGCGGCATGGAGGTTCTGGTTGAGATTCATAGTTATCATCGTGACCAAATCGAGATCGCGAAGAAGGTCGACCGGGTCTATGATTTCGCACTACCACCGCTCATCTTGCATGCATTGTTTACGGGAGACGCCACGCCGCTGGCAAAGTGGCTGGCAATAAGCCCCCGTAACGCGATCACCGTTCTCGACACCCATGACGGGATCGGCGTTATAGATGTCGGTGCCCATAGCGACGGCCGGGCGGGCCTCCTCGAACCCCAGGCGATCGACAATCTTGTGGAAGAGATCCATAGGCGATCGGATGGCCAGAGCCGCCAGGCGACGGGGGCCGCTGCATCGAATCTGGACCTTTATCAGGTAAACTGCACCTACTATGACGCGCTTGGTCGCAACGATAATGATTATCTCATCGCTCGGGCAATTCAGTTTTTTGCTCCAGGAATTCCGCAAGTCTATTATGTCGGTTTATTGGGCGGTGTAAACGATATGGACCTGCTCGCCAAAACGGGCGTGGGGCGTGACATTAACCGGCACTATTACGGCAACGACGAAATCGGTACGGCCCTTGAGACGCCGCTCTTCCATCGCCTTTCAAATCTGATCCGTTTCAGGAACACCCATCCCGCCTTCGGTGGAGCGCTCAAGGCCACCATTGCTGATGCCGGAGCGTTGGTGCTTTCATGGCAACACGGCGATGCTTTTGCTGAATTGAAGATCTCATTTGCCGACCGCAAGGCGAGCATTGCCGCATCTGGTCAGAGCGAGATGCAGATCGTCGAGTGAACTGCACGCAAGTGCCGCTTCCCCGGCTCGATAGCATGTACAGGGGGATAGTACGGATATTCGTGAAGCGTTGGAGCATGTATGCCTCGTGGAAAAATGCTTCGGCTCAGCCTGAGTTGTCTGGGTAAAAGAGGATGAAAGCAGATTCAGCCCGGCGGTCGGCTGCTGGGAGCAAACGTTAGAGTAGGCATCGCACACCAGCATATGGGGGTATGGAATGCAGCACTGGCTGGACAAGTTGACCGATCTTGCCGCAATTCAGGGCGACGAGTGCATCCTGAAGGATGGCCTTGCCGACCTTGCCGAACATTTCGGCTTCACCGGCTATGCCTATCTCCATATCCAGCACAAACACACCATCGCGGTCACCAATTATCATCGTGACTGGCGATCGGCTTACTTCGAGAACAACTTCGACAAGCTCGATCCGGTCGTCAAGCGCGCGAAATCCAGGAAGCACGTCTTTGCCTGGTCCGGCGAACAGGAACGATCGCGGCTATCGAAGGAAGAGCGTGCCTTCTACGCGCATGCGGCCGATTTCGGCATCCGCTCCGGCATCACCATTCCGATCAAGACCGCCAACGGATCGATGTCGATGTTCACGCTGGCGTCGGAAAGGCCGGCGATCGACCTCGACCGTGAGATCGACGCGGTCGCAGCCGCGGGCGCCGTCGGGCAGCTCCACGCCCGCATCTCTTTCCTTCAGACCACTCCGACAGTGGAAGATGCCGCCTGGCTCGATCCGAAAGAGGCGACCTATCTCAGATGGATCGCCGTCGGCATGACGATGGAGGAAGTCGCAGACGTGGAGGGCGTCAAGTACAACAGCGTCCGTGTCAAGCTCCGCGAGGCCATGAAGCGCTTCGACGTTCGCAGTAAGGCCCATCTCACCGCCCTCGCAATCAGAAGAAAGCTGATCTGAAAACGTGACAGACAAACCAGGGGAGAGGAATGATGTCAGTAACTTCCTATACGTTCTACACCTATTCTCAGGCGACTGCCGATGACCAGGCGCACTGGCTGCACGGGCACACCACCGTTCAGTTTTTCGATAGCCTGGAAGCGGCCCGGCAGGAGATAGTCAAGTTGCACGAAGACCTAAGCCAGGATCTCGACCTCACGTGGCGTCCGCTCTATCTCGAAAAAGCGAGACCCGGGCCGTCACAAAAGACCTGCTGCTGTCTTTGCTCAATCGCAACATGGAAGCCCTTATCGAGCGGCACATGATTGTTGATACAATCTCCTCCTTCTCTTCGAGCGCTTTAAGCGGGCATAATTGATGGATGCCAGTTCCATGTTTAAATGAAGATTAAACATCGTATGCAACTATTCGCGCTCTGCCGCGACCTTCGGTCCGGTAAGTATCCTTGGGAGGTCGCCTAGTGAATATTCTCAATCGTGGTGCCAATGCATGCGCGGTACTTGCTGCCCTCTCTAAGTCTCAGGCCATGATCGAATTCGATCTGTCCGGCAGGATACTCACTGCCAACGACAATTTCTGCCGGGCGCTTGGCTATGAGCTATCAGAAATTATCGGCAAACATCACAGCATGTTCGTTGAACCGGCATTTGTGAAATCGGCAGACTATAAGGCGTTCTGGGCGAAACTCGCCGCCGGCAACTTCGACCAGCAGCAATATAAGCGCATCGGCAAGGGCGGCAAGGAAGTCTGGATCGAGGCGTCCTATAACCCTGTCATGCGCCGTGGCAAGCCGGTCAAGGTTGTCAAGATCGCCACCGACATCACCGCCCAGAAGCTGAAAGTTGCAGAAGATGCCGGCAAGATCGAGGCTTTGTCGCGGGCGCAGGCGATTATCGAGTTCACGCCGACCGGCGACGTCCTGACCGCCAACGAGAATTTCCTGTCCGCCCTCGGATATTCTCTGAGCGAGATCCAGGGCAAACACCATTCGATGTTCTGCGAACCATCCTATACCGCGTCGCCCGACTATCGGAATTTCTGGAAGATGCTTGCAGGCGGGGATTTGATGGCGGACGAGTTCATGCGGCTCGGCAAGGGTGGTCGCAAGGTCTTTATCCAGGCCTCATACAATCCGATTTTCGATATGAACGGCAGAGTCTTCAAAGTCGTGAAATTCGCGACCGACGTGACGGCCCGGGTCGAAAACGTCGAACAGCTCGCGGGCTGCCTGAACAGTCTGGCGGACGGTGACCTGGCGCAGCAAATCGAAAAACCGTTCATCCCCTCGCTCGAACGTTTGCGCACCGATTTCAACGCCGCCTCCGACAAGCTGAAGCGCGCGATGGCGACTGTCGCCGACAACGCCAGGGCGATCTCCGCGGGATCCAGCGAGATTCGGACCGCCGCCGACGAGCTGGCAAAACGCACCGAGCAACAAGCCGCCTCGGTCGAGGAGACCGCCGCTGCGCTCGAGGAAATCACCACAACGGTCAAGGATTCCAGTCGTCGGGCGGAGGAGGCTGGCCAACTCGTTGCACGCACCCGCGAACATGCAGAGCATTCCGGGCAGGTGGTGCGCGACGCGATCGGCGCCATGGATCAGATCGAAACGTCCTCTCGCGAGATCTCCAACATCATCGGTGTCATCGATGAGATCGCGTTCCAGACCAACCTCCTGGCGCTGAATGCCGGTGTCGAAGCGGCCCGTGCCGGCGAAGCGGGCAAGGGATTCGCGGTCGTCGCGCAGGAAGTCCGCGAGCTCGCGCAGCGATCGGCCAAGGCCGCCAAGGAAATCAAGACGCTGATCACCGCGTCGGGTAGCCAGGTCCAGAGCGGGGTATCGCTTGTCACGAAAGCCGGTTCCGCGCTGCAGGAAATCGCGACCCAGGTCCACGACATCAACACGAATGTCGTCGCGATTGTCGAAGCGGCACGCGAGCAGTCGAACGCTCTCGGTGAGATCAACAAGGCCGTGAACAGCGTCGATCAGGGAACGCAACAAAACGCCGCGATGGTCGAGGAGCAGACGGCGGCCAGCCACAGCCTTGCTCGCGAGGCCGCCGCGCTATTCGAGCTGCTGGAGCATTTCAGGTTCGATGACACCGGCCGAACGCAAGCGTTTGCTGGCCAGGTTCATCGGCCATCCGTCGCGCCAGTCGCCAAACCGTCGAGCCGCGCTGCCCAGGTCTTCGCTGCGTAGGGTTCCACCGCGGTCGGTATCAAAGAGACCGAACGGAGGAGCTCGTGTCACGCCGCCTTGCCTCCGATGAAGATAGCGGGTCTGAGCTGCCGCAATAGTTCAGGACCGATATGACATCATAGCCCGCTATAAAAATTCGCCATGAGACAAACGGAAGCCGGTTCAGTTCACGGAGGCGTTCGGGATATAGCCAAGAATGCTGATTAGCGTGCTGACAGCGCTCATCTGCGCGTGCATCTCGATACTGGCCTCGATGTAACACAGATGCTGTGGGCCTCCGACTTCCTTTCCCGACTTATAGCTTTCCGGCAGGGCCTGGAAAAGTTCGTCGGCCTTTTCGACAAGTCGCCGATGTGCACGGATTGCGTCTATGGTCAGTTTCTCGAGGTCAGCCGGGTGTAGTCCACGAGTTAAGCCGACCAGTGGCCGGAGCTCAACTTTTTTCGTCAATGTTGCATCTTCCGATTCCATTCCTGACCTAACCCTGGTTTTGTCTGCGGTGCGCCCCCGCCGACGTTGAACCCTTTGAACCCTAGCCGGGGGTTAGAATCCGAGATGAATCGGCCCTGAGACCTTTAGCACCGAGGCGCCTGGACATGAGTCACAGGCCCCCGGCCACAAGGTCAGAGGGTTCCTGGCACCGTTTCGGTCAGCGCCAACCGTTCATCTGCGGATTCTAAGCCGCAACACAGCGCGTACTGCGTCATGCCCCTTATAAGAGCCATTCCAAAGAGATGCCAGCGCCGATCGACAGAACGACGGTGCAAATCTTCACATGCCCATCTCGATGCAAGGCACAAAATACCTCAAGGCCTATGCTTTCGAAGAAGAAATCAACGCGACTTGCGACCAGGGATAGAATGCATTGTTGAAGCGTGACGACACTTAGTTGTTTTCCGCCATGGTCTCATTAAGTGCGATTCGCTTGGCCCACGGACCGAGCGATTTTTCCCTCCTGGCCCGCGTTCATCCACGCAGACGCGAGGAACCTGTTCCTCACTTCCCGCGCGCGCCGATGCCGGAAAGGTCGATCCGAATACCGGCCTTGTTCGGGTCAGCTGGTTCCGCCTCGAGTGCAGTATCGACGTTGCCGCCCTTCATCTTGTCACTACCGGCTTCGGACGTTTCCGCTTCCACCCCTGGATCCGGCTCTGGCAGCTTCACGTCGCCCGGATCGGCTGCCCGGAACACCGCTGTCCCCTCGAAATACCCCGTTTGCCATGCGATGATCGCGTCTTCAAAAACCTGCGGAAGGACCTCGCTTTCGGGAGGGTTACCGTACCATTTGGTGACGATACGATAGACTTTGGCGAACAGGGCCGTGCCCATCTTGATGTTTTCGCAAGGCTCGATCAGGTCCGGCTTCAACTGGCCCGCCTCGACGATACCGAGGCCGGCGGGATACTGCGTCAAGCCGACGCGAACGATATTGCGGCCGAGGTTCTGGCGTATCAATGCGAGCGCTTCGTCCGGCGTTGTCGGCTTCGGCACCAGAACGATGCGGTTGCCGGAGCGGACAGTGACCGCGAGCGGGTCCGGCGCCCCTGCCCGTTCGATGAACTCTTCGACGATCGCGGGCTTCAGGCCGGGATCGCTGCATTCCTTGATGAGGGCGGAATCGACCATCGCGAAAGTCTCCTTATGTGTTGAAAGCCGTGACGACGGGTCGCCCGAAGAGTTTCGCCCAGGCGATCACGCCTGCTTGTTGGATGGCGACGATCGACGTTCCCTCGGTCCACCATCCGTTGCCCGTGGCGACGATGGCGGCGGGGGAAAACAGCATCGAGTGCAGTATGGGCCAGACGATGAGCTGCTCGTAGCAGATCAGCGGCGCGATCCTCGTGCCAGCGAGATCCACGGCCGGGTTGGCGAAGAAATGCGCTTGAGCGCCACCGCCCTGCCCGGTCCATTGCAACCATGGCTGCCACATCGATACCGGGATCGGCATGCGCTCGCGATAGAGGATCCGTGCTTCACCCTCCGAGACCGTCACCATGACGTTGTCGTAGCCGCCCGGATCGATGACGGCCGCGCCGGCGATCACGGTGACGTCCGCCCCTCGCAAGCCCGCCTGCCAAAGCCGTGCGACAGTCGGGGTCCATAAGCCGAGGGCGCTTTCGGGAAGAACGATGACACGGGTTTCCGCTCCTGCCGCCGCGCGCACCGTTGCGATCAGGTCACGGTGATGGTCAAGCGAACCATCACGTCCAAGCGTTTGACCCTGTTCGAGGTCGACGCCTTTCCATCCATCCGGTAGGACAGGTTGCGTCCACGTAGCGGCGGACCAGAACCAGAAGCCTCCCAGGGCAATGGCAGCAGCCGGCCAGTATCGCGATGTCATCATCGCGAGGCCGGCTGTGGTCGCACCCAGCCCCCACCATCCAAAGCCGGGAAACAGAATGCCCGCTGCGGTCAGTGGATGCGCCCACCCGGTGATGCCGAAGGGCGGCAGCCCCATCAGCACCGCGGCCGCAAGGTAGCGCACCGGCTTTCCCCAACCCAGAGCGCCCCTTCCCGGGAGCCTCTTTTGCAAGCGCGCGGGCCAGAACGCCGCATGCACGGCGACAAAGCCGGCCGAGGCCGCCAGCCATAGCAGGAGGCCGGGCCAGAAATCGGCGGCGTAGAAGTTCGCCACACCCTGCGGCAGGCCGCGCGAGGCGGTGAGGAAGTACCCGGCAGACACCGCGCCCGCAACCAGTCGTGATGGAGATTGCGCCCATAGCAACGGAAAGAGCATGGCTGTCGGAAGAAGGAGGGCCTCGCCGCTCCAGCCGACCGCTCCGACGGCGATCGAAAGCAGGATCAGGAGCGCCACACGCCAGCGGTCACGGGTCAAACGTGAACACCGGCCGCGCCTGACCGAGAAGGCCGGATGCCGGGATCGGCCCAAAATATCGTGAATCATAGGAGCTCGCAAAGGATGAGTGAAGAAAGAGATGGCCGGGTGGCACGACGCCGCCGGGATAGGGATGGATCGCCCTGCCGGCACCATCCGTCGCCCGCACAGCGGATGCGGGTACCGGGCGGCCGTCGATGATGACCTCGCCGGCGATCTCGACCCGGTCGCCGGGAAGAGCGACAATGGTCTTGATCAGCGGCGCAAAACCGCCCCTGCAAAGCCCGCGGTGGAGATATCCGCGCTCTAGCGCCTCGATGAACGGCGCGTTCGACGGCGGGCAGATGAACACCAGATCCCCGACCTCAGGGGAGCGGTTCAATGCCTCGATGCGCCAGAGCCCGAGCGGCTCGCTTGGTGTTAGGTTCAGGCGATAGCCGCCGACCGCGGCGACGACCGATTCGCAGAGAATGACGGTCACAGAGGCACGGATCAGGATGATCGCCCGGCGCGGCGTCATTGCTTGATCACCGGTGTCTGGCGCTGCGATAGCCGCAGGTCCTCGACCTGCCTCAAGGTCGCGGCGGTGCGCTCGTGGGCAGCGAGTTGCTGGGCGGTGCGCATCACCGGCCATGCCTCGGCCAGGTGCTCCTTCTCTTGGGGCTGGAGCCCCTTGGCGAGCTGCTCGAACAGCCGCCCGGACGGTTCGCGCGCGGCGTTCGGCAGCAGGCTGCGTTCACCGAAGCGTTCCGATACAGCCTTGTTGAATCCGTCGATTTCGAGCTTGGCCTCCTTGTCGCTGACCGCATATCCGAGTGCTGCGGGAAGGTCGTTGCGGTCGATCGCATCGCGCACCCGTTCGAGCACCGTGCGGGCGGACGGCGACAGTGCCGGAATGTCGATCGAGACGCGATGCCGGATTGCCCTCTCCTCCGTTTCAAGGCGCTGCATGGCGTTCGTTCGCATCTGAAGATAACGTTCGAGGTCACGCGAAAGCGCCGGCGCATTGACGTGTGCAATATCGCGGTCCTCCTTCTCCACGCGGCTGGCGAACAGGCCGGTCTTGCCTTTGAGCGCTCCAAAACTCTCCGGCTCGTTCGCGATCTTCGCGAGCGTGGATTTCGCAGTCGCCGGATCCTTCAACGCCGCGTCGACATCGACCGCGCGGAAGGCGGCTTCGGGCTGGGCGTAGATCAGATGAAAACGGGAGGAGACTTCCTCCCATTGCTTCTTCAGACCGGGATCGGCGGCGAGCTTGTCCTCGACCGCCTGGTCGAGGGATTTCGGATGAATGGTGATGCCGGCAACCATCGGCCTGACCTCCTTCATGTTGCTGGAAAGCGATTGTTGCTGCTGAGTGCTGGAAACGAGACCGAGCTTGCCGCCGATGGCGAGCAGCCGGCTTCCGAGACGGGCAAGCCGCTGTTTCTGCCGGACCGTCCAGTCGAGCCGGTCGCGCATCATGGTCCGGGCGACGTTCATGAGGCGCAGGCCATGCGTGTCGGCGAAGCGGAGTGCCGCGCGATAGAAGCTGGCGTTCTCGTAGTCGAGCGTCGTTTCCTTCGCTGCGTCGCGCGACATGCGTTCCGTCATCCGCGACAGCGCCAGCTCGCGGATGTCGACGACCTTCCAGGTATGGCGCTTGACCTTCTTGCCGTCGGGAAGACGGACCATTTCGGAACCCTTGTGGTCGAGGCCGATGCGGTCGCCGATCTGAGGCGCCGCCTCTGCCATCGCGCGCTTCAGGTCGACGCCCCAGATGGTGTTCTGCTTCCCCTCGCCGGTTTCGAGCGTGACGAAATAGCTGTCGTGGTTCTCGGGCTTGTTCTCGTAGGGAGCCTCTCCGTGATCGACGAGAACGCCGCCGCGGTTGGTGAACTCGTTCATGCCGACATAGAGCCGGGCTGCATCACGATGACGGGTGAGCGCGACATAGGTCAGATGGCGGTCCATCGTGCCGGAGGCGAGCACCCTGACGACGTCGACCGTCGCGCCCTGCGATTTGTGGATGGTGGTCGCATAGCCATGATCGACATTGGCGTAGAGATGCTGATCGACCGTCACCTGGCGGCGATCCTCCCCTTCGCCAATCTCGGCGACAAACCTGCCGGGTGCGGCTTCGACCACCTTCGCCAGCATGCCGTTCTTGACGCCGAGCGATCCCTCGTTCTTCAGGAAGACGATCCGGTCGCCGGCGTCGAAGCGACGCTCGCCCTCTTCTGTCCGGAAGGCGAAGCCCTCGCCGACGAGACCGCGCCCGACCAGCCTTTCGCGGGCGAGTTCGTTGAGTGCGCGCACGTCGAGTCGTCGATGGGCGAGAATGAGAGAAGACCTCGCCGGATCGTAGTCGCGGTTCCAGTCTTCGATCAGCGAGGCTATGGCCTCGTCCTTCGACCAGTGCGAATGGATCAGGTTCGCGCGGTCATAGGCTGCGAGCGCCGACCCGACTTGACGGTGGGCAAGATCGACCGAGGCGCGACGCATCCACGCCTCGCGCTGACGATAGATCGTGCCAAGTTCGGCATAGCCGATGCGGTCGGTGATCGCGCGGAATGCGGCGCCCGCTTCGATCGGCTGGAGCTGATCGGGATCACCGACCAGCACCAGCTTGGCCCCGGCCTCGGTCGCTGCCTGGACAAGCATCGCCATCTGCCGCGACGACACCATGCCCGCCTCATCCAGCACCATGACGGTCCTGTCGTCGAGGCGGTCACGCTCCTGCTGCCAGCGTAGTTCCCACGACGACAGCGTGCGCGCGATGATGCCGGCCTCTTTCTCCAGACCCTCCGCCGCCTTGCCAGCAAGCGCTGCGCCCACGACGCGATATCCGGCGGCTTCCCATGTCTCGCGGGCCGCTTTCATCATTGTGGTCTTGCCCGCTCCGGCACGGCCAACGACGGCGGCTATGCGATTGGCGCCGGCGATATGCGCAAGCGCTGTCCGCTGTTCCTGCGACAGCCGGTCGTGGCGCGCGAAGGTCGCGTCGAGAACGGCCTTGCCGATACCATGCGAGGAGCGTCGGTCAAGCCACATCGCGCTCCGGGCCATCGTCGCTTCGAGGCGGATCAGCTCGTGCGTCGTGAACTTCGACGGCTCGCGCTTGCCGGTTGCCAACGAGATCCGCTCGCGCTCCAGCCGCAGCACTTGCCCACTCTGCATGATGCGCGCCATCATGTTGCGGAACAGGCCCGCATCGTCGATATAGCGATGCAGGATTTTGGCGACATCGCGCTCGTCGAAGACGCTCTTCTCGCGGGTGATGAGATCCAGCACGAGTTCGGGATTCTCCCGGATGCGGCGGGCATTTTCCTCGCGCCGCTCCTCGTTGAGCTCAAGGCGTTCGAGCTCGGCTTTGCGTCCCTCCCCTTCGGCCTTACGCTCGATCGCCTTGGCGCCGACGCCGAGATGAATGGTCGGCACCAGATCGATACCCTGCTTCTCGTAGGATCGCCCGTCGACGCGCAAATTGATGCCGTTGAGCGCCAGGTGATGGTTCATCCGTTCGAACCAGGCGTCGCGAAACGCGTTGAAGTCGTCCGTTCCGCCGGCCCATAGCTCATAGACGATCTTCCCGGCTTTCGTCCGCAGAGGTTCGCCCTCCTCGCCGATCACCGCGACCTTCTTCGCGCCAAAACCGTATTCGGTCAGCGGCCGCAGTGTCGTCATCAGGTGGATGTGCGGATTGCCGGGATTGTCGTGATAAACCCAGTCGGCAACCATCCCTCTGGAGAGAATGTGCTTTTCCACGAAGTCACGGACGAGCGCGATATTCTGCTCGGCTGTGAGCTCCAGCGGCAGCGCCACCGTCAGGTCCTTGGCGAGCTGGGCGTCGATCCGCTTCTCGAAAGCCTCGACCCTGTTCCAGAAGGCCTCCGAAGCGCCGGCGACAGAGCGGTCGGCGATCAGCATCCGGACCCATTTCGGCGCATGGTCCGGCAAAAGGAACTCTTCGTGAAGGAGCCCAACCTTGCGGGTGTAGTCGATGGTGCGCGCCTCACGCTCGTAGTGCATCTTCGCACAGTGCCGGTAGGCCGCCGACAGCACCGCGCTGCGGCCGTCGCCGCGGCTGACGATGCTGGCTGAGAAGTGGGCGATGGCCACGGCGGCGAATACTCCCGGTCAATCGGTCGAAACAAGCTGCTCGTCGCGAATAGCGGCCCCGCCAGGGTCATTGAGCAACGCGTCGCGCCAGCGACGTATAATTGCGCCCTTGGATCCGCTCCTTCGGAACGGCGGGATCATCTTCCAAAGTGTCGGCTTTGCCGACGTGCAAATCTGCACGTTCCTTCGGACGTGCTTTTGAGGAAGTCTGGCGGCGAGAACATCACCGCGAGACTTCCAGGGAGATCCGACCGGAATGAAGAAACCGTCATCGAAGATACGTGAAGAAATCGCCCGCCTTCAGGACCAGCTCAGACAGGCGGAGACGCGGGAGGCCGAGCGCATCGGCCGCGTCGCGCTGAAGGCCGGTCTTGGCGAGATCGAGATCGAGGAGGCCGAACTCCAGGCAGCGTTCGAGGACATCGCCGGGCGCTTTCGCGGAGGTAAGGCAGGGACATCCGGAAGGAAAAATGCCGATGACGGCCGGACCGCCGGCGAGCCGGGCGCGACGCTCGCATCTGGCTCGGATGCGGGCAGCCGTGGCGAGGCTTGAGCGGATGCACCGGACCTCATCGACCGACGCCCGAAAGAAGGACACCCGCGAGAAGATCGAGCTGGGTGGCCTGATCGTCAAGGCCGGGCTGCGCTACGAGAAACGGGCACTGCTGCTCGGCATGCTGATCGATGCAGGTCGCCGCATCAAGGGCGACGATGCCGAGCGATCGCGCCTCACCACGATAGGGGCGGAGGCCTTTGGTCGTGACGGCGAATAGAATTCTCCTCGCCGTCGTCCCCGCCACGACGATGATCGCCGCGGTGATCCTGATGCCGGGGATCGAGCACTGGCTGGCGGCGTTCGGAAGGACGGCGCAGGCGAAGCTGATGCTCGGGCGGTTCGGCATCGCCCTGCCCTACATCGCAGCGGCTGCGATAGGTACGATGTTCCTGTTCGCGGCCAACGGTGCCGCCAACATAAAGACGGCTGGATGGAGCGTCGTCAGCGGAAACGTCGCGGCGATTATCATCGCGATGATCCGCGAGGCGGCTCGTCTTTCCGGCATCGCCGGAAGCGTCCCCACGGACCAGTCCGTCCTCGCCTACACGGACCCGGCGACAGCGCTCGGTGCGGCCGGCCCATTCCTCGCCGGCGTCTTCGCACTTCGCGTCGTCATCAAGGGCAAGGCTGCATTTGCCAGTCCGGCGCCGCGCCGTGTCCGCGGCAAGCGGGCCGTGCATGGCGAGGCGGACTGGATGGGCGTGGTCGAAGCGGGAAGACTGTTTCCCGATGCGGGCGGCATCGTCATCGGAGAACGCTATCGCGTCGATCGCGACAGTGTGGCGGGCATGTCGTTCCGCGCCGATCAGCGCGAGACATGGGGCGCGGGCGGCAAGTCCCCGCTGCTCTGCTTCGACGGCTCGTTCGGCTCGTCGCACGGCATCGTCTTTGCCGGCTCCGGCGGTTTCAAGACGACATCGTTGACGATCCCGACGGCGCTCAAATGGGGTGGCGGGCTTGTGGTTCTGGACCCGTCGAGCGAGGTGGCGCCGATGGTCTCGGAACACCGGCGCAAGGCCGGCCGAAAAGTGATCGTGCTCGATCCCGCCACGCCCGCCATCGGCTTCAACGCGCTCGACTGGATCGGGCGGTTTGGCGGAACGAAGGAGGAGGATATCGTGTCGGTCGCGACCTGGATCATGACCGACAACGCGCGGACTGCGTCCGCCCGCGACGACTTCTTCCGGGCTTCCGCCATGCAGCTGTTGACCGCGTTGATCGCAGACGTGTGCCTGTCAGGGCATACGGACGAACAGGACCAGACGCTGCGCCGGGTGCGCGCCAATCTCTCGGAGCCTGAACCGAAACTGCGCGAGCGGCTGACGCGGATTTACGAGCAGTCCGAATCCGAATTCGTCCGGGAGAACGTCGCGGTGTTCGTCAACATGACGCCGGAGACGTTCTCCGGCGTCTATGCCAACGCCGTCAAGGAAACGCACTGGCTCTCCTATCCGAACTATGCCGCCCTGGTGTCCGGCGACAGCTTCTCGACGGACGATCTCGCCAAGGGCGAGACGGACATCTTCATCGCACTCGACCTGAAAGTGCTGGAGGCACATCCGGGCCTTGCCCGCGTCGTGATCGGCGCGTTCCTGAACGCGATCTATAATCGCAACGGCGAGGTCGAGGGCAGGACGCTGTTCCTGCTCGACGAGGTGGCCCGTCTCGGCTATCTGCGCATCCTCGAGACAGCGCGCGATGCCGGTCGCAAATACGGCATCACGCTGACGCTGATCTTCCAGAGCCTCGGGCAGATGCGCGAGGCCTATGGCGGTCGGGACGCCACGAGCAAATGGTTCGAGTCGGCGTCATGGATCTCGTTCGCGGCGATCAACGATCCCGACACGGCCGACTACATCTCGAAGCGATGCGGCGACACGACGATCGAGGTCGACCAGACGAACCGGTCGACCGGAATGAAGGGATCGTCGCGCTCGCGGTCGAAGCAGCTTTCGAACCGGCGGCTGATCCTGCCGCATGAGGTGATGCGCATGCGGACCGACGAGCAGATCGTGTTCACGGCTGGCAACGCGCCGCTCAGATGCGGCCGCGCCATCTGGTTCCGCCGCGACGAGATGACGAGGATCGTCGGCAAGAACAGGTTCCATCAAGGCGATGCGCCGGCCAAGGGGCCGGAACCTTCCACACCCTGACAGAACGAAAGGAAGCGCGCATGATGCATTGGAGAAAAGACTGGTACTCGTTGATGGGGCCGTTGATGACCTGGGTGGCGTTCATCATCGCCATTCCGTTTCTCGGCGCCGGGGCGATCGTCAGCATGGCCATTCTGCCAGCGATCGGCGATACGATCGTGAAGACGGTTGGCCTTTTCTGCGCTCTGGTGCTTGGGCCACTGGCGGCGTTCACGGAGATCGCGCCGCCATTTGTGACGAGAGAAGAGGTGGCCTGGCGCAACAGAAACAGAGAGATGCTCTTCGAAGGCGATGTCGCCTGGGAAGATGTTCCGTTTCTGCCACCGGTGCTGAACCGGATTCGGTCCACAACCGGAAAACGAAAGCGGGAGGAAGAGAAGGAGGGGGCCGCTGCCAGCGATGCGAAGCCGTCCATCGCATGACGTCCGAAAGCGCGTCCCCGGATGCCGTACGGGACCTGTATCCGGCACACTGCGACAAGCTGCTGAATTCAGGGGGAGAGGCTATCACCGGTGCATAAAATCACCAATGAGCGACGCCGATCTCCCGGAGCTTTAAGCCGGCCGCAGGCCGCACCCGGGAGAGGGATAGGGGTTTGGGGAAAGGGTGGAGGGAACCGTCCCCTTTCCCCATGGGAGGGTGTTTGAGGGAGGGGCTTGCCCTTCCCTCATGGGGTGAGCGGCGAGAGGGGCGGCGCAGCCCCCCTTTCGTTAGCCATGCCGGCCGGTCGATCCGGCTGACGAGGCTCGCAGACAGGGATACGGACGAAAGGTGGCACCACCACCTTTCGTCCTCGACATTAATCGGGGCTAACGTTGAGTTCACGGATCACCGTGTCGATGCGCCAGTCGCCAATCTCGGTTCGTCGCTGGGCAACCAGAATATCGACGGCCGTTTCGTTCGCCTCGATAGCACTGATCGCCGCGTCCATCGCATCCCATGGACCGAGGTTTTCGACAGGGATGACGTCGCCGTCATCGTCATAGGCGCCTGAGATGTACATTGGCGCGCGCGTGACGCGGTCATGTGCACGCTCGGCTTCTCGAATCAACCGAAAACCCTCTTCCCGCTGACGCCAGTATTCCGGGCTGCCACCATCGATGTATTTGATTTTCTGCTCTGTCATGACAATCTCCTTTCGTCTTTCTGACGCAAGGAGGCTGCGCCGTAGACGCGAGGGGTCAGGGATCGCATTGCGACCGCCGGAGGCGGCGAGTGGAGGAGCCGATTTGCAAGAGCCGTCGCGGACGGCGGCTGCAAATTGGAGGTGCTACGACGTCCTTGACGCCGGAGTGGCGGGTGCAAAATACAAAGTCAGAGAGAAGAGAGACCCGCGCCTGCAGGGCGCGTCCGTCTGCCGGTAGAACCGGCCGCGAGAGGATCGCAACCGGATGGCCGAAACCGCTTGCGGGTTCGGTGCGCTTGCGCATAGAGCCATGCGTTGAAGCCGCCTCGCCCAGTTCCCTGTCTGAAATCATCACGGCGATGAATCGGTGACACCGGATCGATTCAGATAACTCGTTGGACGCTGCTTGCCGAGATAGCGACAATGAGGGCATGGAAGACAAGGAGACATGCCCGGTTCATCTTCACCGCATCGAGACGGCGCAGAACATGCGACGCTTCTACATTCTGGCGATCCAGCCGACACTGTTCGGCGGGGCTTCGGTCATCCGCAACTGGGGCCGGATCGGATCGGGCGGCCAGACGATGATGCAGACCTTCGATCATCCGGATGATGCGAACACAGCACTCTCCTGTCTCGAACGAACGAAGAGACGACGTGGCTATCGGGACGCGGGCAACACCGAATAGCCGGTTTCAATCGACCGCATTGCTGCATTTCCTGTGGCTTACGCGCTCCTTCCGGGGATTCCTGCCTTTCTGCCCCTTTCTTCGCCACATCTTCATTGCCAAAGCTGAGGGACCGAAACAACATGAGGAATGTCCAATATGACCACGACCAACGAAATCGCCGACAAGATCGCAGCCGAACAGAGCCTGACCAAGGCGCAGGCCAAGACGATCGTCGAGAGCGTCTTCAAGCAGATCACCGACGCGGCGCTTGCTGGCGCAGAAACGTCGATCCCATCATTTGGAAAGTTCAAGCTGAAGGACACTCCGGAGCGCGAGGGACGCAATCCGGCGACGGGTGCTACGATCAAGATCGCGGCATCGAAGAAGCTGACCTTTACGCCCGGCAAAGCGGTCAAGGACGCACTGAACGGCTGAAGCGACCACGCCGCCGGAAACGGCAGCATGATGGAAGCCTCCTAGAAAGGAGGCTCCGCGCTGATGCGTCCGTCCTGTTCGGCCTCGATCGTTGCAAGCTCCGCCTGTACCATCTCCAGCTCCGCCGCAATCCGGCGGCGCTCGGCCGGATCGCAGGCATTCCTGAATTCGGCCCGAAGCTCTTCGCGCTGAATTTCGAGAGAAATCGTCATCGTCGTCTCCTTGACGTTTGTGAAAGACGACGCCGCGCGTCATGGCGGAGCGGAGGGGTCCAGCATCGCGGGACGCGACCGCCGGAGGCGGCGAGGGGAGGAACCGATTTGCGGGAGCCGCCATAGGCGGAAGGAGCAAATTGGAGGCGCCGCTCGTGCTGGACGCCTTCGTTTCGCCATGGCACCCTTGGACGAACTGAGCAGCCCACAACTCCTCGTATGGCACCGGAAAAGCCGGAAGCAGGCTCGATGCCTGCGCCCGGCTCTCCCTCGCGACACGAAAAGAGCCCCGCCTTTCGGCGGAGCTCGTTGCGGTGATCAGGCCTCCCGCTTCGGGCGGTTCCAGATGAGGGCGTATTCGCCTTCCTTCTCGCCCGGCCAAAGGGCTGCTGTGATCGGGGCATTGAAGCTGGGGTCGTCGAGCTTGACGGAGATGAAGGGCTCGCCATCGTTGGAGACCTTGTTCCAACCCGCGCCGACCTCGACGCCGTTGCCGGCGGTGATGCGGAAGTCCGGAGCGTCGCGCGAGACGCGCTCGATGGGGTTCAGGCGGGCCTTCATGCTGACTGTGAGCGTGCGCACGTTGCCGATGATGGAGTTGTTGCCGTTGGTGTTGAATTCGCCGATGACTGCCATTGTCGTGCTCCTTTTCCGGTTTGCTCGGGCCGCGCCCATCGCGTCCTCGATGACGGTGTTAAGACCGACGGCGATCGACGTCGCACCGCTGGCGGCCGGAACGAAGTGGAGGACGGCCGGGAGCGGCTTTCTTGGCCCGCGAGGAATGCAAACCTGTTTGCAGGGGAAGAAAGTCGCGTATGGCCGTTGCGGCCAAGGCGATCGAGACGAAGGCGTCCTTCGGTCACACCAGATCCATCGAGGTCTGCGTGGGTGTGGCCAGCCAGAACCGGATTGCGCACGACATGCCGAGAAACCAATCGTTGAACTCACTACCAGCACGCCGCTGGCACAATCGTTTTCGGCACCCTGCTCACACCACGTCACGGCTGCGGACCTGCCGTTCCTTCGACGCCATCGCCGATGGGTGCGTCTGAACTACCTGTCGTTCGACAGTCGAGCGATGCCGAGACGGCTCTGACTCGACGTCATGAACATCGCATTGCTCCACGCGTCGAATAGATAAGGAGGTGTCGAACCGGCTGTCGCTGTACGAACTCGGCCTGCACATGCTTCAGCACATGGCGTTGACCCGCAAAAGGCACCATCCCCAAGGCCGTTTCGAACGGCACCCATCGAAATTCGCTATGTTCGTGATTGATGACAACAGTTGCCCCAGCATCCACGAAACCAACGAAGACCGGCAGCATGCTGATTGCGTCGCGATCCGCCTCATAGAACTGCTCACATATGTCTGCCGAATAGAGCTGACCACAAGTCAGGCCGGTTTCTTCACGAACTTCGCGCAGCGCTGCTTCCCATGCTTTCTCCCCCTCTTCAATTCCACCGGCAATCTGGCACCACTCGCCGATCAGCGTGCGATTCCGGCGTAAAAGCAGTACCTCGGGTCCAGCGGCGACGCTGCGAAGAAGTACGACGGATACGGCAAAAATCGGATCGGAATTTCAGCCATCTGCTGCGCTTCCCTTCACTCACATAGTTTCCGGCAGACCTAAGCGACATCAATCCATCAGGGGTAAACATTCGCATTTCGATGGTCTATAGCAGTTTGCAACTTCCAGTCATTTGTCTCCCGGAATAACAATGATCCTTTTTCATCATACTTCTGTTTCCCTTGCCGAGGGAATTTTGGCATCTCAGCTCAACCAGGGTCACGTCACCAGGCGGTCCGAAGAGCCATTGCGCGACGTCGTATGGCTGACGACCGATGAAAGGCACGAGGGGCACGGACTGACGACGGGAGAACAACTCGATCCAGTGCACCGTTCTTATGTTGAAAAAGTCGAGCAAACGAAGCTTCGCCAGGGGCGTGTGTGGACGGCCGATAAGACGCGCATCAGAATTAAGGTCAAAATTCCGACGCGGGACCGCAAGCTTTTCAACTATTCTGCCTGGTCCCGGAAAAACGACGGT
This sequence comes from Agrobacterium sp. 22-3639C2, assembly GCF_053522105.1. NCBI lineage: Bacteria > Pseudomonadati > Pseudomonadota > Alphaproteobacteria > Hyphomicrobiales > Rhizobiaceae > Agrobacterium > Agrobacterium sp. 22-3639C2. Next base: position 215,281 of record NZ_JBNWDB010000008.1, read on the forward strand.
CCGAGGTTCGCGAAGTTCATGGGCCTTTCCTGCGTCGAGTCCGTGGCGGGTCTGAACGCTTCGGAGCTGGAAAGAGTGATGTTGATGACAGCGACGAAAGAAGAGACCTGGTATCTCTCGTTCCGGCCCATCGATCCTAAGGAATTTGAAGAAGTATTATACCGGACGGAGGACGGCTACATCCCGTATGACTTCGAACTTCACGGCCGCCACGAGCTTGAGAACGTGGGAATTTATTCGGCAGGGAAAGCGGCCTTGGAGGAATTGCGCGAGGTTGTCGCGTCGCGACACGGGTATGACCGTGCAAGTGCTGTCGTAACCTGTGCTGATCTCGCGATGCCGGCAAACGTTGTCGTTCGTGGCGGAGGAATCAACGTGGCTTTCAACCTCGACACCCTCCGGCGACTTGAAGGTAGCGCCGGCCCGTACGAGGAGGAGATTGTAGCCTGGATTGAACGGCATCGTTTGGATCTCAACGAGGCCTGGCAGAAAAGCCGGACGCAGCTCATCAGCTACTCGTAAAATTCGGCGATTTTTGCCGCTTCGATTAACCTTCTCTGTCCAAACTCCATCATGGTGAGCAGTTGCGCCATCCCTCAATCGCCACGGTCGTCACTCCGCAGTCAAAGTCGGTCAACCAGTCCGACGCCTTCCTTGCCAGCAAACACAATCAGCTCAATCTGTTCAACTCGATCGATCATCTGGTTACGGATGAGAAGAAACTCAGCGACAGTGAACGGGGCGCAATCGAACACCATATCGTAAATATTCGCGCGGCTATCGCCCGATCGCTGTGGTCAAAGGAAATTTATGTCGGTACGTCTCTCTTGGATGAGCATGTTCTCGCATGCGCTAAGCAAGGTGGGGGTGGCGTTCCCGGAAAAATGCTGAGTGATCTCGCTTCGGCCGGAGTCGAGCGTCCCGGGTTCGTCCTTTATCCGCTAACCAGCTTCGGCATGAAGATGGAGATGCTGCCCTGGAGGAATTCGGGACTGAAAAGCCACATCCTGTTTCGTGCGGCCGGGTTTGCCGTCAGCGCCCAGACCAATTCAGTCGCGCGGGCACATGACCGCCTGATCGAAATGGCACGCGGGTTGGGCATACGGCAACGTATAGAGCGAGGCGACATCGAACATTTCTCGCATGCTGCGCAATGGCTTAAAACTAACCCGTTGCTGCTCGTCAAGCTGACATCGCACACGGGAGACATGTATGAAAACCAGTTTGTCTACACTCTCAAGATCCGGTCGGCTGCGTCCGCGCTACTGATGCTTCACGCGCTGTCGGTCGAGCGGGACGGCTCGATCGACAAATTCAGCTCGTCCGCTCACGTCAACAACTGGGAAACACTCGACATCCGCCACTATCTGATCGGGGAAGGTCGACGCTCTGGAAAGATTGCCACCCGGCGCGTCCCCATGAACGTGTCGGCGCTGGATCTCGCGAGACTGTCGGATGTCGCCGCCGTAGTCTCGACAGAGGCGATGGAGACGAACACGATGAAGCGTTTCGAAAGACAAATCGTGGCTGCGCTCAAGACTGTCGAGCAGGGATATTTCCGGCACGTCCATCTCACGGCCGGCTCAAAGATGGAGGCGAGGTTCTACAAGCGCATCGTCACCGCGCTCGACTGGTTCCGACAGTCATTCGGTTCACATGCCAACGAGTCGGAGGCGATTGTCGCTCTTGCGGTGGCGTTCGAAACGTTGCTCACCGACCACTATCAGCCAGGCGTGGCGGAACGCATCAAGCGCCGGGCTGGAATTTGCATGAAAGGCGTTCCCCGCGTTTCCTCCTATCAGCAAAGTATCATTGAACTCTACCACGCCCGCGGCAGCATCGTTCACACGGGGGAACTTGGCCAAGCCGCGAACGTAGAACGTGCTCAGGCAGCGTTTGCGCGATGCTTCTGCAGTCTCGTCTCTCGCCTCCCAAGCGGTCGGCTACCGAACAGCGATCCTGTTCGCAACCTGCTCGGCGACACCGGATGAATCGAGAGTACGCATTAGGAGGACTGGTCTTTTCGTGCTCTATGATGCTTGCTATATTAAGGTGAAAAATTGGAGCAGACATGGCAAAAGTCGTCGTCAAAAAGCTTAATGGCCCTAAGTCCGGAGTGCGTGGCAAAGCGGTTACGGAGAAACGGGTTCGGGATTCGAGCAGCGGGCAGTTCGTCACTGTGCGGACGATCGACGCAAAAAGCCAAACTTTCGGGCAAGATCTTACCTATGTCTTCAGCAGGAATGTCGCCAAGGCCCGCCGTGATAATAAGGCCGTGACTGGCGTTGTCGATCGTGCGCCTGAAAAAGCTTGAGCAGCCCGTCTTTCTGATTGTTGCTGGCCCGAACGGATCCGGTAAGAGCAGCGTCTACGCAAATGCGGATCTCGAGTTGGAAGGGCGCTCCGTATGGATCGTCAACCCCGATCTTCTCGCCGGCCGGATCAGTGAGGTAGAAAACAAACCACTTCCGGAAGCCAACTTGGTTGCTGTTCAGCGCATTGAGGCCTGGATTCAGTCATCGATATCCGTTCATAAGACGATCGGGGTAGAGACCGTTTTATCGACGGATAAGTACCGCCGTCTGGTTGAGGCGGCTGAAGCCGTGGGATTTGCCATCTGGCTTTTCTACACCGTTTTGGACAGCCCGGAGCGGTCGATCGAACGTATCAAACTTCGCGTTGCGAAGGGTGGACACGACGTTCCGGCTGATAAAGTGCGTGCCCGTTACGCAAGATCGCTCGATCAACTTCCGTGGTTTCTCGAACGAGCTGACAGAGCCTGGATTTGGGACAATAGCGGTGCGACGCCCAAGCTGATCGGCGAAAAACAGGATGGTGTGATCGGCCTTGATGAGAATGCTCTCGCCGTCGTCGCTTCAGCTGTGAAATCCATCGCGACCGAGTGATGAAATGGGCTCGATGCCCACCTCCGGCTTCACCATGTGAGAAAAAGACGAAAAAGAGCCCCGCCTTGTCGAGCGGAGCTCCTCTGGGTGCTCAGGCCTCCCGCTTCGGGCGGTTCCAGATGAGGGCGTATTCGCCTTCCTTCTCGCCCGGCCAAAGGGCTGCGGTGATCGGGGCATTGAAGCTCGGGTCGTCGAGCTTGACGGAGATGAAGGGCTCGCCGTCGTTGGAGACCTTGTTCCAACCCGCGCCGACCTCGACGCCGTTGCCGGCGGTGATGCGGAAGTCCGGAGCGTCGCGCGAGACGCGCTCGATGGGGTTCAGGCGGGCCTTCATGCTGAC
>NZ_JBNWDB010000009.1:0-61894 GCF_053522105.1 Agrobacterium sp. 22-3639C2
ATATCATGATATTGTTATTATGATCGATCGCCACCAATTTTCACCACCTTTTCAATTCACTTTCCAATCAGATTCCCTCCGGTTCTACCTGTAAATAAATCCATTAAACAATAAAAACCTATATAAAATCACCTGCTTATAACAGTGCCAAATTGACTGCGCACAAACAGGCGAACTTCTCCAGTAAATCTCTCATCTCTCCCGCAGCAATGGTGTGTTTAATTATTTATATGTTTTGCGCTCACCTCTCGGACAAATTATATGTTTTACCGACCCTCTTCCTCCCCTGTTCAATTTACAGCCGCCCAATCATCTCTAAGTATTCTATTCCGTCAAATAAGTATAAATACGGGAATATATGTATTAATGCCATCAAGATGGGTAAAATATTCCAGAGGCGTATATCGGCGCGATTTGGCCCATCCAACATAGGATTGCCAGTCCGTCGAACGTGACACGTCAAGCGTGTACATCAAGGATCTGTCCGGTTTGTCGACCTGAGTTACCCAACATCACACGGTTCTTTATCGGGCGCGGTAAACCTCGCTGGACGACCGACGACGCGCAATAAACTCCCGAAGGACAGGGAGAAAAAAAGCTTTACTGAACCGTCCCACAGGTAGCTCCGGCTCCAGTAGAAAGAATGTCCGATAATGTCGCTGTTATACTCATCCAGAATGATCCAAAGCCGCACATCTGCATCAAGACCGGCCCGGCGCTTTTCAATGCGCAGGGATCTAAATAGCAAAACGATCAGTTTCCGGATGCTTCGTCGTGATCGGAAAGAAAAGAACCATGTCGCCGCCCGCACGGGCGAGCCTGACGCCAACAACAACAGGTCGCCCCTTCCGACCTTCGGTTTCACCGCGGGCAGCCTCGCGGCTCCATAGATAAGGGTAGCGGATTACGACTGCAGTCTCGATCTTATCGAAACCGCTCACCGAACCGTCTCTTCAGTTTCCGCATAAGTGTCGACTGCGGCCTCAAATTCCTCTAGCAAAGCGTCAGACATATTATCAATAGTGCCAACCGTACGCAGATCAGACTGCCGCATCAAACGTTCATAATCCTCGATATTAAGAAGAACCAGACGAGGCTTGTTGCGCTGGGTGATCGTTACCGGATGACGAAGCGCCTCAGCGATAATATCACCCGACTTCCTGGAAAGATCACTCGTGGTGTAGGAATTACCTGAACCTGCCATCAAACACACTCCCGTCGTGTATCGCGAGGATAGCACGGTCACAAAAGTAAATCCATAAAATACAGCAATCCTGTAAATGCTGCATTAACTGAGCGCTGTGATAAATTTCATCCCTTTCACTGAATCTCAGCCCACAAGTCTTTTCTCTATGGTCTGACAGGTGAAGCTGTAGCCTCCAACGTCCGGAGAAAAGCATTTGCAGCCTTGTGCTTGTACACCGGCTTCAATGCCGTAAAATCCTTACGTCGCGTTCCGAAAAGGGCATCTTCCTCAATCCTCATACCAATCGTCAGCCATTCAAGCCCGCTCCACTCCACCTTGCGAAGAGCTACCAGATCCATAAGCGCCCGAAGAGGCCTGGCAACGAACGCAATCGAGCCGTTGAGCGGGACACGGTCAACACTCGTCATGAACCGATAATCGTTAATCGCCCGAGGATGATAGCTGAGGGTCCCGAACCCGGGCGTCGAAAAATCCTGGCTTTTGCGTCCAGGTGAAACACTGGCCGTAACAAACACCGCCTCCGGAATCCATCCATGAAACGACAGTGCTGTTTCGAAAGAGATATAGCTGCCCGGGGTTTTCGGCGCCGGCAAACGGATGAACCGGGTCACGTCGATAGCGTCGCGCCAGCACATAACAACCACGCTTCAGACGGATGAGATACCCGTCTTTCAAAGCGCGGTTGACTAGGCCATAACGGCGCGCGTCACTGCCGTCCAGCAACTCGGCGAGTTGCCGGTCATTCAGAAAACGATCAGCCAATCCGGCCGCGGAAATTTGGTCCACCAACGAAGACATAATTCTTGATACTTCCAATTAATGAAAGTTTCAAAAATTTTTATACAGGTGCCGGAACCCGTTCCCGGTAGGACGCACCTGTTCGAGTATCGAGTGTTTTATGGCAAGGACGGCAGGCGTATCGTCGGTTTCGACAACGAACGTGGCAAAGGTGATCATCGGCCTTTAAGCCAGCCGATTACCATTCAAGAACCTGTCGAGTTCAGCGGTCCGAGTTCTGGATAACTGAACTTCCCCAGCAAACTTAGGCCATCGGTCTACGGCCGCTCTAACCTGTTCTATAACTTCCCGTGCGTCCTGATCAGAAATCGAGGCCCCTTTGGAGACTGCCAGAAGGTGGGACATGCCGGGATTCCTGCCTTCCCCGGCTATTGTCGCGCTGTGCTCTCCACCTGGTCCCGACGAAAAAGTAAGATCGTATGCGGGCGCCAGAGACCAGCGGCCATTCACGTCCATAAGAAAGGCGTGGTTCTTCGCATGGTCGTCGCGATTTCTGGCATAGACATTGAACACCATGTTTCGGAACATCTTCAGGACTTCCGTAGCGTCCCGGGTCATTATGTGAGTAAGCTTGTGCAGTTGCTCATAGCTCACACTCGCTTCACGATGGCTTGCATTCAGCAGGCCGCTTGCCGTGTGCATGTGGAGCCTGCCGGCAGGGGTCCTGTCAAAACGTTTGGTCGCAAAAAGCCGTCGTCCTTTCCTGGTCTCCAGCAGCAGGGTGTCGGCCATCGTCAGTCCTGCAGCGACGGCCATCAGCGAATAGGCTTTTTCTTCCGCACCGATTTCCCGAGGATCATCGGAACTCGGCGCCTTGACCATCCACCTTTCGAACCCCGGGTCCAACGGTTGGCCATAATCCAGAACGCATCTGTTTTCCGCTTGGTTGAAGCCGATCATAATCTTCGGCCGTGCGCCCGCGGATCCGCCCTGCGCACCCTGCAAGCCATCAATGTCAGCCACGTCCATTTCAGCCTGCACCAACTCGACCTGATCAGCGAACCAGTCGAGATCAGTGACGGCCTGAGGCTGCTGGTCGTCTGGTAATTCAGGAACATACGAGAGCGCGCCCATTCCTGTTCTGCCGACTGCAGACAAACGGTCGATCGGAGTAAGCCGGGTATAGTCGATACCCGCCCGCTGAAGACGGCGGTCCAGCAACAAACGACCCCACCCATCCGGCAGGCTGTCGTTGAACAGCCCGTGAAGCCCGTCGAACGGATCGCGAGGCGCCGCAATCAACCCACTGGCCGCCATTATATGGAATGGAGAAATCAAAAGGGGCGCTGTCAGAAACTCCGCCGCGTACTCGAAGTAAGCCCTCCGTTCCCTGCCGCTCCAGGCAAGCGTCCCGAGCTTTTTCTCATTCCCTTCGAGCTCCAGATAAATGCTCATCTTCTGGATTGACGTGAACTTCATTTATTGCGCACACGCTGCTTGAGAGGACGATCAATGACATCATCGATATTCTGTGGCGGCAGACCTGGAAACAGCCGTTCGAATTCCGCTTCCGCCTCAAGAGCAAAGGCAATTTTCACCAGACTTTCGAGGGAAATTTTGCCGGTTTCTTCAAATAGCCTCAGCGATCCGTAGGAGACATTCGATCTCGCAGCCAATTCGCGCTGGGTCAATCCTTGCTGGATCCGTCGGCGCTTCATTCTGTCCGCCAGGTCCCGGATAACCTCCACAGGAGAAGACATTTTAAATGCTAACATATTATCACTCATGCGCACATCTGACACATTAATGCCAATATAATAGCATTTAAAAGAAATCGCAACTCACATGCATGCTCAGAAAACTCGGCTTTATGACTCGTTGCGAATTGCAAGACTGTATCATCGTGACCGTTTTCCACCATCGGTCAGCCGCTATAGGAACCCGACTTCTCCCTAAAACGGCCTTGCTGCCCGTCGCGCGTTATATGAATTCGCCGCAAATGACCTGCCTTCGTCTTTCAGAAAAATGCTGGCGCCTGCGAAAGCCTCACAATGGAACAGTCCTTCCGTCGCGGTCGAGATACTGAAGCCCTTGGCTTGCCACGCTGCGCCAGAAGCGTGCTGACGATCTACGCAACCGTCTCTTCCATGCCAAAAGGCGCATCCGGGGCACCAAGGTTCATTGCCGCCTCATTTGTCGTTACGCTTGCTCTAAGCAGCCGCTGAGATTAGACCTTTACCAAACCATTGCAATGTCTCCGACCGGCCCGAAACGGTCATTCGCCGTCGTAAAATTGGTCACTAAACTCTGACTAGTGCGAAAAGATTAAGCAACCCGATGAGGATAGCGCGCCTTCAGTTCGGCCTCAGTTCCAAGTTCCCTGATGAAGTCAGTGAAGCTTGGCGCGACATAACCAACATTTCCCCATCCGTAATTTGGGTGCTTGCCAAAAACCTGCTTTCGGACATAGGGCAGATACAATACGTTTCCGAAGCTCTCCGGGCGAAGATCAATCAGCAGCGTGGAGTAGTTGTCGCGTGTGAGCGGAAGCAGTTCGCGCGATATACGCGGCTTCACTCCTTCGAAATCCGGATGTGGATTACAGTAGGCCCTGATAGCACTGATCGTCATTTTTGCCCAAGGCACCAAGGATAGGTTCCCAGCGATAACCGACCTTTTCTTGAAATTACACGGGAAAAAATACGCGCCGACTTCGATAGAGCCACCGATGGCTGAATACTTCAGTAAAAAATCTCGATAGTCTTCAGGGATAGCTCTTTCTACCAGGAGCTCGATTTCTTCGATGTCCTCTCTCGTGCTTGGTTGAAAGAAATCAGGACCTCCATTCCTTTGCAATTCCCACATTTTGAAGACTTGCGGATTGAGGCTTTCTAAATCCATGATGGTCTCTTATCCAAAAATTTCGTCTGAGCTAGATATGCTAGGTCGCGAAAAACCCCGATCATTTCCTACCTTGTGACGTCGCAGAATAGAGAGTTTTGCAGCAGGCGCAATGTCCGCTGTTGGCGCTTCAGGGCCATGACGGCCGTCGGCCCATTCCGCGCACCGATCTTGCGCTGAGTCAGTGTAGGCTACTTTCGTTAAACCTGCTACTGAAGCAGGTCAGCGCGGCAAAACGGCTCAATTTCATGGAGATATGGCACATTTATGCTGAAACGACGTGATTTCGTGGCCGCGGGAGGTATTTTCGCAACTCTTGGATGGTCGCGGATGGCTACTGCATCACGCTACCCTGCGCCTGGAGATATCTCGGGTGCGCCGTTCGGTGATCCTAATCTAAAGCTTGCGATCCTATCCAGCCTCATTGACAAACAACTAATCGATCTCGGGACCCCGCAACAGCTTGCCGAGCATGTTCTCGGGCGGCCCGTCGATCTTGAGAACGAAGGTTACAAGCCCATTCCCGCAGTTCGTGCCTACCTGGATCGCTATCCTCTTTCGACCGACCTTTTGAATGAGATCGACGAGCTTGTTCTGGATGGAGGCAGTTCCATCTATCGATATGTCTGGTTCTTCTGGGATGGAGCGGACGATATCTTTGACATCAACAGCCTTGCCGGGATCAAGCACTGCCCGAATATCAAGGGCCTTGATCTGACGTCGATGATCGGGACTGTGGACCTTCGTGACCTCCTGCCGCCATTCAAGATCGAGACCATAAATGCAGGGATTGCGTTAGAGAACATCCCGGCTCTGCTCGACATGCCCAGTCTACGAAGCATCCGTGTCCTCGACGACCAGCTTTACGCAGATGTCACGACGCCGGGGCATCCCAATCGACAGGTGATGGAAGCGTTGAAGGCCAGGGGAGTCTCTGTCTGGGTCCATTGGGTGTCCAGTTACGATGAGAACCGCGCCGCATACCAATAACTGTGATCGTGGGTGCGCTTTCGAAAATTGACGCCTAAGGACGATTGGCACGGCGGTTATTTGACCACACCATCGAGATAGAGGTCTTCACCTCGTTGCAGCGGCGTGAAAGTGAAGTCGTCTTTTTTGAGAAAGCGGTCGAACCAGCCCAAAAGATCCTCTTGGGTCGCAGAGTTGCGATATCCGATCAGCTTGACGGTCAGGGGAGCACTGAAGGCTATATCAAAGGCAGTGTCGAACTGAGAGGTGCCAGAAAGCTGAACCGAAAACGTGCCACCACCGTCGTGACGAATGGAGATTGCCGCACGGGCGAAGAATTCATCGCTGTAGGTGGTGATAAGGCCGGGAGCTTCCCACCAATTCTCCCCAATCAAAGGGTTTTGCGTTCCCTCGCCTTGAAAATCCACCCGGATTTCTTCGAGGCTGCGAAAATCACGGTTCTTAAAGTGCTTCAAGGGAATTTTCAGCCACTGTGTATCCAGACCCGGGTTCAACCAATGGGCAACGCCATCTTCGGGGTCATTATTGGGATCGAAGAAGAATTTCGGAGAATTCATTTTCAGATCTAGACCGATGTAGTCCTCCAATGTTTGACCAGGCCAAGATCCACTTGTGGCTCGCAGGGTGATGCACGGCTCCTGGACTGCAAGGTCGAGCGGATAGCTCTGATAAACGAGTCTACAATGTCTCATGAAAATCTCCGGTGTAAAAAGTCTGCGTAATCCCTGACGGTAGCGGTTGATGTCTGCGCAAAAGCTGCGACAGACATGCCCCAACACACCTGTCGCCTCCAAAGTCCGCCTTAAGCGCCGTCATCTCCTGTCGTCATACAGGAGAAATGGCTCGACACAAGTCGTTCATCCACGCGTGCACCTACGTCCGGTTTCGGCCCGATGCGTTCATTGGGCCGAGCTCATGAACCAATCACGCGCACCGGCCGAGGCGGAAAAGCGGCATTGTCCATCAACTGCATCTCATGCGCCTGCGCCAAGATCGCCATATGCGGCAACGCGTCGCAGATCGCGAGACTTTCCAGGGCTCTGTCGCCGCCAAGCGCCAGAATCGGTTGGAAACCATAGACCTGCCCAACGCCGAGCTTTCCCAGCTTGGCACATGCCGGTTTGAACAGCTTTTTTACCCTTGCATCATATTCATCGAGGGTAGGATCGTCGATCATCATCAATTGGCTGGTGACGGCCACATCGGGATCGAAGGTCTTGCCGCTCACAAGAGCAGGGCACGACGCCTGGCTGTTCACGAGGTTGATGACGACGTCCTGCCATGGCGTCATGTCGTGATCTCTTACTCAACCAGAGTCGACAAAGGCGTAGACCCGCGAGAAGTCCGCTCGAGCGGCGTCATTTTGATTGATCATAAAAACGTAGTCGCCGTGATCACTGAAGCTGAAATCCGCTTCGCCTCCGGATGCGAGCTTGACCAGAATGAACCAGCCATCTGGTGCGGATATATCGGACCAGCCGTTTTGTGCTGCATGTTTCGCAGCCATCTGCTGGATTGCGGCGAGATCACGCACGCCGGTTATTCCGAACATCTGGTGCTGCGGTCCATCTCCGATTTTAAAGCGCTCGCTGACCGCGATAGAAAAATCCGACGGGTCTTCGATCCCAATATCAGCATAGGCCCTCCGGTTGTTGTTGGGGCCACGCTGGCCGAAGGGAGCGCTAAGCGAGCGTTCGAAGCGCAGCGTCTGCGCCGAGCGGCTGAACTCGTATTCGGAGGCGAAAGCCTTGACGGGTACCCCGTCACGGCTGAATGTCAAGCGACCGGCCTCGTCCGTGCTGACCGATAGTCCGTCGACAGCCTGTCCGTTCGGTACAAACCGCTTGAGGTCGCTATCCCAGACGATCATCTGCGATACCGAGGTTGCCGTGTCCATCGCGTCTTCCGAAACTGTATGGGGCGTGAGACTTACGTCCGGCGGAGTGTAGAGGACGCGCCAATCCGTGTAGTCCGTTCCCGTGAAGAAGGAGATCAACCCGGATGCCGGTAGTTCTTCCGGGCGATCAGGCAAGTCATCAAGATTGATCTGGGCAAGATAATTGAGGTGTAAGCCGTTGTCGTCGCGCGGCCAATCCGTGTCGATGGGCAGATCAGGGCCTCCGCCGATGCGGCTCAGGCCAGTAATTTCGGTGTCGGCGGCATTGCATTCAACCATGGCAACCGTCGGCATGACGATCAGACGCAGGGCCTCATGCTTATCCTGCAACCCAGCGTCAGCTACCGCCGCGTTGAAGCGCTCCTCAATACCTGCCACGGGTGCCATCGCGGCGGCTGCATTTTCGAGGCTCCGTTCTTCGTGGCTTTGCTGGATGGCAATGGCTGACACCTTCTCCATGCTGTTCTTCAGTTTTTCAACGACGGCTGCCGTCTCAGCTTCCGCCGCAGTTCTTACCTCATTCGCGGCATTGCCTTCGAGCTTGATGCGGAGGGATTCTAGCAGACGCTTAAAATCTTTCTCGATCTCGGCAAGCTCCGGCTCACTGACCATAGCAGTGGCGTGATACCAGGTAGAGCCATCGGCCGACACCAGAAGCGCACGCAGCCGATACCAGTTGCGTTTCTCCTTCGTCTCCCAATCCTGCAAACGATCCTTTACTTTGCTCATCTCGCCCGGCATGCCTGCGAAGGTCACGGCTTCGCGCCCAATGATTTTGCCGCCATCATCTTTGAGGCGGTCGCTGAGCCATTTTTCGGGTGATTTTCTCTCACGCTTAGCAGACCACACGCTCATCTGTGGTGAGAACGCCGTCTCCGGATGACGACGCAATCCGATTGACCCTGCCAAGACACGGGTATTTTCAAACATCGGATTTGCTTCAACGGAAAACTCCGGCGTTTCGACCAACTTCATATGAGACTCCCAGCGCGGACATAGTCGCATCGATACTCGGCCAGATCAGAAACTGGCGCAATCACCAGAAATGGCGTGATCTATTCGCGGCAGGTTCTGGCCCTAAGCGGTCATGGCATCGGCTAACACTTCGGCCAGCATTGTAAAGCTGCCCGGAATAGTTGGGTCTTCCCAGTCTGGATGCTCGTCGAGCCTTGCAACCCTAAATCCAGCGTTTATGGCTGCGGTCACGATCTCTCCCAAAGTCCAGAACCGGTACATGCAACGTCCTAGACTTTCGCCATCTTGGTCGGGGTTCGGGACGTCCGCTTCAATCAGGCCTGCCTCGAAGTAGTCATGCGGCCCTTTTGGCCAGTACAGTTTGCGTTGAATAGGATGAAATTCATTTAAAAGGAGAATGCCGCCATCCGCCGCAAGTCCCCGCATCACGCGGAAAAAGAGGTCTAGGTCTTGGTGGTAGTGAAGGATGCCAAGCTCAAGCAGCAAGACGTGGAATTGGCGGTTTCGGCCGAGTTCATTCGCCTTGAGGACATCGCTGACAGCGTAGTCGATAACCACACCCGCACACGCCGCGAGTTCAAGTGCAAAGCGCCTGTTCTCTTCTGCAAAGTCGATTACGAGAACCTCTGCGCCCATATGAGCCAGCGCGACTGCAACGCGTCCATGCGAGCCTTGCACATTGCAGATGCGCTTGCCCGCAACCTCGCCGAGATATGGCAGAAGTCGCCGGAGAACCTGCCTCGGCTCAGCAACGATTTTACGCGCTTCCGCCTCTGGGCTACCAAAGGCAGATAGCCACGCGGCGAACCGTTGAGCGTTCCAAGCGTGGCGGTTCGCTTCGGTTGTTTCGTCGGATGCTTCGCTTGTCATCGCTCGATACTAACGCGAGTTCTGATGTCTGCAAATCGCGCTAAGCGGTAGACGACTCTTGGCCCATTGCGGACACTGGCGACCGCGGAAATCGCCGCGAACCTTTAACGCACCGAGGCTCATAACGCGCTTAAAGTCAGGTGCGGCGTCCCGTTTGATGTCTTGCGTACGGAAGTTCCATTGATATCCACCGTACCTCTTACCACTCGGCCCATGTTCGAAAAGCTGTTGAAGGTAACTGTGTCCACCGGTTCATCGAAACGGACAGTCACGGAATAGTGCGAGCCCGAGGATGATAATGCGCTTATTCCGCCTTTAAAGGATTGCCCAAGATACCGCCCCTGCACCCTTTGGTGCAGATGGAACGGAGGGTCAGCGTTGGCGAGGCTGGTGGACAAGGTGTTCCAGTCGCGCGCCGTTCTGTCGGGCGACGAGCTCCAGTGCCTGGGCATGGCCCAAGACGTTACCGTCTGCGGCGAGTACGCTCCGCGGAGATTTTGCGTGCGATTTGGCTTCTGCAATGGTTCTGACTGTCATGACAGATTCTTTACGGCCTTGAGCCCGATACCCGCGTTTCCCCTCGCCTTGAGGGCGTCGGCAAGGATAAGAGTTGCGATGATTGCGGCCACACCATCTGCCAGCGGAAAGGCAAACCAGATTGCGTCCGCGCCCAACATTGCCGCAGCGATCGTGAACAAGACAGGTAATAGGATAAGCGGCTTGACCATGGTCAGAAGATCCGCGCGGGCCGGTCGGCCGATGGCTTGGAAATATAGACCGAGCACAAGAACTGGTCCGGAAAAGAGATAGACCGCAGCCATGGGGCGAAGCAACCGGCCGACCTAACCGATCACATCCGGATCAGCGACAAAGGCTGCTCCGACGACTGTGCCTTGGCCCAGCAACAAAACCTCGACGGCAAGACAATAGAGCAATGTTGTTGCGGCAGCGATCCGCAGGACCGCATCCGAGCGGGAGTAAAGCCGCGCTCCAACATTGTTGCCGACGATGCTCTGCATCGCCATCGCGATCGCCATGATTGGCAGGAGCAGGTCAGAACCCCGCTCGATTGGGTCTCCGTGTGCGGCCAATGACTCTTTCACACGGAGTATGCGGGTATTCCCCTCACCGACCTCGAGGTGTCCCGGGCATCTTTGCGAAAAGAGAATGCTGCGGCGCACCGCGTATGCGTTGAGACCGCGAACCGCTTCAACCATTGAACCGAGCGCACATGCCGGGCGAATACACCGGGATCTTAATCTCGAAATTGCGTAGCCGGCTATTCAGGCACTCTCGAAATTCAGATCTGCCCAATAGTCGAATAAAGCCCTGACCTGCCTCTTAGGTTCGACTGTGCCGCTGCGCACGAGGGAAGAATATGTTTTCCCGCCGCGGGCTGATATTTCGGTGATCAACGTTGCAAGACGCTCGCTCGATGCGGCAACGAGGTAAACATCGCGATCATCGCTTACATAAATCAACGCGTCATTCGGTGAGAGAATATACTTGTCGCTATCCACAAATTCACTTTCCAGTTTCACAGCCGCGGAAAACGAGGAGGCGGGCGATTGCTCAAGTGGTTTATCCCCGCTCGAGACGAACAATTGACGCGAGCCGAAAAATGCCTTGATGGCTTCAAATTCGGCGTCATCCAGCCAATCCACGCCAAAGAAGATCCTACAACCGTTCGTGCGGCAGAATTCCTTATCTATTCCATATCCATTGGATTTCATCGTTGCCTCATGTCGACGGCCTAACGGATATTGGTAATATAGAGATATTCGCTTTAGTTCGGCTCTTTGATCACCGAACGGTCTATCTGACTATCACTGAGCCGATGTACGACAAATCCCTCACCCGCGATTTTGGCGGCGCCGATATTCATTATTTCGTTGGATGAAATTCTGACGGATCGGCTAAAACTCTCATCAACGTCCGGCCCATAGATGTGGATCGTTGAAACTTCGCCCCAGTCCACCCGTCTTCCTGTCTTTTGATCGGTATAATATCCGCTGCCCACGAAAATGCGCTTCGTGCGCAGGGCAGACGGCCTAGTGTTATCGGCGCGAACCAGATTAAACCCGTAAGTCCCATCGGCTGGATAGTCGAACTCGACAACGGAAACCTTGCTGGAGACCGTCACCTCCAGCAATTTATCCCCGTCCTCGATCACCCGAGATTTCGGTTTATTCCGAAGCAGGGAATTCTCCGGTCGCTTGGGCAGTCTATCCCAGACGTCCCGGGAGACCTTTTGGGGCACCACGAGAACCGTTCCGCCGGTTTGAAGCACAGCATTATCGACAATTATCGTGACCTGAGTTTTTACTGGCTTTATTACCTCAGCATTCGCCGCCGCCCCGGACGTCTCCGAGAAAACAGGCAATGCAACCGCAAGAATTATTAGTCTAACAAACACGCCAATCATGCTAAACTCATTTCTATTTTTGCCGACATCATCTCGATTTTCTCGTCTTCCTCGACAAAATTTTCAGATCTTTGGTTTTTATATTTCCGTCTACCTACTTCCGGCGCAATCCGATGCTCTAATATGCGACCTCACATGACAGTTAATCCCTGTGTCCGCATCAAGCACGTGGAAGCCCACTTTCCGCCTGTCCGAAATATCGCGCCACATCATTGTCAGATACTGGACGAAAAAATCGAAATTGCGTAGTTTTTAAAGACAATTGCATCCATTGAAGCGGTTTGGCACTTCGTCTCCCACGATTTGATTCACACCCGGATACGTCGCCGTTTCAACCGATCGCACAGGAGAAACGCTTGCTGATACTTGAGATCGTCATTTTTTCTGCGGCTCTTATCGCGGTTGGCCTTCTGGCTGTGCAACAGATTATCGCGCAGGTTCGGAAGTATAATTTCTACAAGAAGAATGGTGGTGATTTTTCTGTCGACAGCGAAATGGATCACGTCAAACTTGACAGATCCATGCACTACAACGACCTCCGCCTCACGAACTGGCAGCGATTTTATCTCTTCCGCCCGGCCTGCATCGCCATGCTCGTTTTTTTTTGGGCTATGATGATAGTCGATCTGCTTTAACCAAAGCGCCGACCTTCTATGTCAGCGGAATAGCGAAAGAGTTTTCTTCTCCCGAGGCGTTGCTCCTTGCAGAACAGCTCATGCTGGTCGAACATCTAGAATCTGCTTCCAGGCACAACACGATCATATAGTTAGGTGTCGTCGTGAAAATGTGGTGCTTTGGTTACCCTTGTGCCGGCCAGCGAACACATTCCCGGACCCTTCCAGCACATCCATGATCCGCCATCAGCGGGCTCGCCCGCTATTCCCCGATCGTATAGTTCGATGCTACGCCGCGAAGATGCGTGACTGTCGCTTGCGACAAACCACCACTGCCCAGATATTCAGCAAAGCTGTAGGAGAATATGTCACTTCGTTCTATCGCCTGGACCAAATTGGTATCACCAAAGACAACGAGGTATTTGGAAGCGAATATCCGCGCCCATCCCTCATTATAGGTGGCACCTTCAACATAAATGACGCTCATCGATGGCCAACTCACCTGCTCTTTGGTTTCCGGATCGGCCACCTCAGCGCTGCCTGTTAAAACCTCCCGAGTTTTAAGGGGCGCGGCGTTGCTGCCAGGAGGAGATTGGAACTTAAAACTGTAGGTTCCGCTCTCAGGGTAAACAAAATCCACGATAGAGGCAGGCGACGACACGCTTATATGGAACGCCTTTTCGCTTGCCTCCCCAGGTGCCGAATCTGCAGCTAGGGCGCGCCATTCATCATCAGACACCTTTCGACTAGATATGATTACCGCCCCGCCTTCTTTATTCAGCGGCTCATCAACGGATATAATCAAACGAGTCGAGAATTTCGGCTCCTTCGCCTGACTTGATGACGATGATACAGTCAAAGCAAAAAAGACGGCTAAGCTGATAGCATTCTTCACGATTCTCATCCCTTTTTGCGCAGCAGTGGGGAACACGAAATACCACCTGCCTTCGTCGGGAAAGAGATTCCATCTCTCAAGCCCTCAATAATAAGCAGTCTTAATTGTTGCGTTGGTCGGCACGCGCTTTGGCATACCTGCCGAGAGGTACACTTAAATAACCCCTGCGAAAGCGGTGACGCATCTCACTGCAGACAACTGGCTACCCGACGTGTTTTTTCCCGGTAGTGCCGATCTCAATACGGCCTGTTGTCCTGGGCTCACAATAAATGCCAAGCGCGCGACTGGTGTTTCTCAGCATCGTTCGGAGGATTTCAGGCTGCTCCTTCAGCTCCGGCTGGGCGATAAGTGTCATGCCACAGCGTTGTGTCGTTTCCGTCACCGTGACCTCAACTGTATCGAAACTGATGGCATCGCCGATCCAGCCAAATTCTGAAAAGCCGGACATGTCTTGCGTTTCAAGTAGGATGTTGGGACGAAAACGCAGCCGGTCGATAGTGCTTTGTGGCGTCATCCGCTGAAGTTCGCACAACGAGGAGGTAGTCACTAAATGCAGGGGCGATACCGAATAGCGATTTCTGATTTGCGGAACAGAGGGTGCCAGAGGATCCGCCGCGGCATAACTGCCGATCTCCACCTCAAATCCGAAATGCGCTGACAGCGCCTGCGGCAATTGAGAATCTTCGAGGTATAGCCATCGTCTGTTCGGAAACCCAATACGAACGCCATTCTCATCCATGGCGCTCTTAAGAAAAAGCGCCGGGCGCCAACGAGCGTCTTTTTCCGGCGCAGCGACTACGCCGGACACGGGATCAAAGAGGCCGAAACGCCTATCTCCCGTGATCCCATTCAGACTGATGTCGGCCTCATGGCATATTTCCCCGCCGAGCGAGCTCACTGGGTATCGCCATATTTCTACGATTTTCCCGATTGCCGGCATTGGTCGAATGCGCTCAGTCATCATCACTTCCCGTCTGCTACTGTCAGGCCGTTAAAAGTATCGACGGAAATGCGGTTTTGCTCAGGTCTTCCAAAATGGCCTCCGCAGCGGTCTCGCCCAGTTCCGCTGCGCTTGTTATGCCCTGAACGAACGGATGCTTGTGCAACAAAAAGGGAATGGCCACACAGTAAAGGCGGTTCGACAGCAGGCCCGTATCGAGCGGACGGTAACTTTCATCCACCGCTATACCACCGGTTCTTCTGACAATTGGGTCGTTCTCTTCAATAGCTAATGGAGTCCCGGACTCCACTGTCATTGCTGGTTTCACAGTCCCGCGCCGCAGCGAAGGGAAAGGCAGGTCCCGGGCGGAGAGGGCAGTCTGGCCAGTGGCATCGATAAAGCTGTCGAATATCTCTTCGGCATCCCTCATCCGCACCCTCGCCCCGCGCGAAAGACCATCAGTATCGATGGAATAATCGTCGCCGAGCCGCATAATCTCGAGCCGGCCGGCATTCCGTAGTGCAAGAAGACGCTTGATCGACAAATGCGGAACTGTCGCATAGTCATCAATGAAGACACTTTTGAACGACTTGTTAAACCGGCCCAGATCCTGTGTGTCCAAATGTGGGATCGCCCGCGCGATAATTTCGTGTGTTATCAAAATGGCGTAGCGCCAAGGTACCGTGAAGCGTTCCCGGGCATTATGCTCGACCTCCGCAAGGTTCGCTGCTGCCCAGGCGAATGGATCAGTGGCTGACCGGCGCCCATAATAAGCTTCCGCGAAACTATCGACGGTAAGGCTGTTCAAGCCTATCTCAGAGGCGTAGTCGGGATCAGCACTTGCGATTTCACGGCGAAAAAGTTCAAACACCCTGTCGAGCAAACCAACCGGTCCTCGTCCAATCTCCTGATCCACGGCCTCCTGCGTGCACACATTTGGCATTGAATATGGAAGCGGGCCGTAGAAGTCAGCCTCCGGCAACAACCCCTTGCGCGACATCATCACGGCCGAGAAATTCTCGTGGCCGGTGGTAGCGTGAAACTGCAATATTCCCGCGTCATCATGGATAAATGAACCGCACGATACCGCGACGGTTAACAGGGCATCGATGCCGCTCAGAGACGTTCCCAATATACCAAGCCGACCGTGGCAGGCAGCCTTAAGAGCTGCCGCCGGCCATGGAGACGCAAAATAACCGGGTCTCACCTCGGTTTTATCTGGCCAGTTGTGGCCGGTCGCCATCACGACGTGGTCGAAAATGGCGTCAAAACTGCCATCATTCGTATCGACGCTGACGCGGATCTGATCGATACCGAGAACGATATCCCTGACACAATGGCCGGGGCACACATCGGCCTCATGCCCGCGGTTCCTCGCGTCTCTCACAATGGCTGTGAATTGTGTGTGAAAATAATCGCCCAGAACGAGCCGTGGATAAAATTCGCGCTCATTGATTCCAGATCGCACAATGGAGAAGCGGCTCAGATAGTCGTCACTCTGGCTGTACAGCCAGTCGATCAGCGACATGGGCATTGAAGGTATTTCAATGCTGGGGATATTGGACAGCATTACCGGATCGTTGGCGCCGGGAAGATAGGGCGTCCCCTTTCCGGCCAGCATTTCGGCTTCGTAAACGGTGATGGAGAGTGGTGCGGGAGACTGAACCAGACGCTGAAGTGTGAAAATACCGGTGGGACCTGACCCAATGATGCAAACTCGACTGCCCATACGCACGTACTCCAATGCCATCTATTACAGCAGTAGGTCATAACGGCGAGACGGGCGTCGCGTTCCCGCAGCGTTCCGTTTCGTACGGTCTGTGACAAAGATGCCCGTAAACAAGCTTTTCGGACGGCCCGACGCGCGCGGTAATGAACCGGTTCACTATCGCTTTGGCACATGTGCGTGACGAAACACGATGTCATCATAGAACTGCTTCCTAAAAAGCACTTCGCGGTAAAAACATCTCGAATAAAGCTCCTTCCCCTTCACGTCGCGGCATGCACGCACTTCTCCTGGACGCCCGCAAGCGACATGGAAACACCGCGCTCACCGACCAGAAAAGGTTTGGCAGGAAGTTCATCGAGAATAGGCTCCAGAGCCTGCTCATCCGGCACGGGCTAAAGGTTGACACCCGCTTTCCGCGGTTCGCCGATCGAGAGCGCCCCCGCCGTGTCACGTCCGATATAACCAAGCAGACCGACAATGTCCTGCGGAGAAACCTTGAGGCGCTGGCCGATCTCGGCAAGATGTGTTTCCGGAAGCAGATTGGCAGCCAGGGCAGCAGCTTCGCGGCACTCACGGACCCGGAGCGCAGCGGCATGGTGAGCGACACCGGAAAAGCCGTGCGGCGTGCTTCCCAGCCCGGATCGTAGTCCAACGTCCATTCGCCATCAAAAGTGAGATGGGCGACAGGCAAGGTCTGATAGTAAATAGTTGTCATCGATCAACACCAAATATCGGCAAAAAGCCGAGGTCATCGTCCGGCGCGGCTTGCACAGTCTGGACCGTGTTGAGATCGCCGATCTCGATGCCGACGGTGCGCGCGACGATCAGGGCTTTTTCGAGCTGGCAACTCGGCTTCCCCGATTCAAGCTCGACGATGAAGCGTTCACCCGTTCCGGAACGGGCTGCAAGCATGGTTTGCGTCCAGCCAAGAGATTTGCGTTTCTCCCTGATAGCAGCTCCGAAATCGCATGCGGACCTGAACATCGTCAACCTCCATCTCTTGACTTACCGTACAGGAAGTTTTCACAAAAAATCGACGCTTCACTTCCCGATCGGTAAGTTTTTCACTTGATCGCACCAAATCATCCTGATCGGGAATGTGAGGGATTGCCCCCGCCAGGAGCAAGGGCCTTTTTCTTCGTTTGAGAAGACTATGTTTCATCACGATTGTTCGACAAATTGCTGAAACAGTACTTACCATAGTCTTCACTTTTTACATGCGGGTTATTACATAAATATATGATATTTATCGGCAATATATAAACTTCATAGTCGCACAATCCATTTCTCCGCAGGTTCTGCCCTGATGCACCGTGATCACAGCAACACCTAAAACCGCAAGCTGAAGCCCACGCTGCCGGTCTTGTGTTGACGCCCTTCAGCCGACCCGGCAACATCACACAATGACCCTGACCAACAGTTTCATTGCCGAACTTGTCCGCGACGCCAACAGGCTCGATCACCTCGACGACTATCAGAAGCGGCGTGTGCTCGAACGGGCCGTTACAACGATCCGGGACATGCGCGAAACAATCGGAATTCCACCCGGCCCCGGTCGTGACCGCCTCCTCGAGATCCAAACCGTTACCCTCTCCATCGAGCTCGGGTGGCGCAGCGATGAAGAGATCCGAAACGCTCTGCTGCTCGCGGCAGGCATGATCCGCGACCTGCATATCGTCCTCGATAGCAAAACCGACATCAGCATTGTTAAGCCATCCAGTTGAAAGCCCTTGTAGCTATCGCCTGGGCGGCCCATCAGAGCCATACCGACCCCGAAACCGGTGCCGGATCAGAGCGGCGCAGGCCTAAGCTCCAGGTGAAATCAGAGTGACCGTGGGAAAATATGATCGGTAACGAGCCACATCTCGCGTCAACAAGGGAAGGTTTTGTATTGCCGCGTGGGCTCCGATGAAAAAGTCAGGCAAAACACCGGTACGGGTACCGCCGCCGCGTCGATATCTGGCAAAGGCCTTACCCGCCAAAAATAACGCAGCGCGAGGGAAAGGGGTGAACTTCAACCCCGCCTGATCGACAAAAGCATCAAGAGCCTCTATCCGCTCATATCGAATAGATAGTTCCGCGTAGACGACGTCATTGATAAACAGCGGACCCGAAACGCTCGCCAGCTCGAGCTGCTCAATCGACCAGTCGGCCCAAACCCGGTCGTCCGTCACGAGATCAAGCAGGACATTTGTATCGACAAGCGTCACTCGTCACCACGGGTCAGAGCCAGAATCGCGTCGGTACCCAGACCTTCACCGGCATGGCCGCGCAGCTTGGCGAAACGCGTGAGTGGCTGTTTCTTGTCCGCCCTGACGAGAACTATCCTTCCATCGGGGGCTCGAACAAAATCGACCGAGCTTCCTGGTGAAATCCCCAAAAGCTCGCGTACAGCTTTTGGAATGGTGACCTGCCCTTTGGCCGTTACCGTTGTTGTCATGTCAAACTCCCGTAATACCGTCGAAACCAATGGTATTACTTCTGTACCTTTGTTTCAACCAATCTCGCGATGAAATCAGTCACCAGGGCCCAGCCACCAAATCATACCGGCAACATTCAGCCTTCGACTATTAGCATTCCATTAACCATACCGGACCACCTTCCTCTCACAGCAACGATGGAGGTTGGCTATGGCTTACGACTGGGACCGCAATGAACGCGACGGCCGGTTCGATGAACTGGCGGCAGGTCTGATATTCTTCACAATCGTCACCCTGCTTCTGGCGTCCGCCTATCTCGTGGTAAGCTTTGCCAGATAGGACAGCTCAGGCGGCAGCTCTTCACCCGCCTATCGGCCAGGACGTAGAATGACAGGGTGGCTACTTGGGCCAATGACCGTCGTATCGGCGGGTTCATGTATACCAGTGGTTAGTGACGGAACATGACAGACGATCTCGGCGGCCATATCCTGCTTCTGTCCGGCCACCCCGGCTCCGGCAAATCCACAATCGCCGAAACGCTGGCGCACTTGCCCGGGGTTCCAAAAGTGCATTTTCACAGCGATGACCTATGGGGTTATATCAAGCATGGCCGCATCGATCCATGGCTACCGCAATCCCATCAGCAGAACCGCATGATCATGCAGATCGCCGCCGATGTTGCCGGTCGTTACGCCAGTGAGGGTTACTTCGTCATCCTTGACGGCGTCGTGCGACCGGACTGGCTCCCGGCCTTCCTGGCGCTTGCATGCCCGCTGCACTACATCGTGCTGCGCACGACAGTAACAGAAGCAATCGAACGCTGTCAGACTCGCGGCGGCGTCAGCCTCCACGATCCGCTGGTCGTGGCCGATCTTCATGCCCAGTTCGCCAATCTCGGGGCTTTCGAGCACAACCTACTATCGTTGTCGGGCAAGGACAGGGATCAGGCCTTGCACGCGGTCATCAATGCGCTGCAATCGGCACGTTTCCGTATTGATGCCACGAGCGATGGCAATCGATTACGAACATAGAGGTGAAGCAAGCGTGGCTGTCCCAACAATCTATCTCCTGCGCCACGGCGAAACAGTCTGGAACTGTCTTGGCCGGTTTCAGGGCCAACAGGATTCGCCGCTGACCGCGCGCGGTATCGAACAGGCAGATCAAGTCGCACGCCTGCTCCGTGACGCTCTCTGCGACGATGAGCAGTCTTTCCGGATGCAAATCAGTCCGCTCGGGCGCGTGCGACAGACAGCAGAACGGGTCCTGGCCGAGGTTACGCTCCAGTATCTCGAAGATGACAGGCTCGTTGAGGTCACCACCGGATCCTGGGACGGGATGACGCGATTTGAGATTGATGCCGAATTTCCTGGGCGCCTTGAAGGATCCAACGCATTCGACTGGTATTTCAGGGCACCGGATGGCGAAAGTTTTGATGACGCCTGCAAGCGCGCGACGTCATGGATCTCGGATCTCCGGCATCCGACGATCGCCATTTCCCATGGCCTGTTCGGGCGGATTCTTCGGGGTGTTTTTCTCGGACTTTCGAAGCTGGAGATGCTCGAACTTCCCGTTCCGCAGGATGTGTTGTACCGACTGGATGATGGCAGGTGCGATCTCATCACAGCTTGACCCGCACCGTCATGATCCAGAAAGCCAGGGGCCAAGGACGTCATTCGCCACGTCGACAGGGGACAAACACATGCATACACTTAACGTCATTTACCTGGCTTATCTCGACTGCCTCAACCGTCAGGCCTTCGATGAGCTCGGCACTTTCGTCGACGATACTGTTGAACACAACGGCCGGGCGTTAGGCCTGTCGGGCTATCGCGACATGCTGGTCAGGGACTTTGCTGATATTCCAGACCTTCGGTTTCAGGCAGAGATCCTTGTCAGCGACGTGCCCCGGATCGGCGCCCGGCTTTCGTTCGATTGCACTCCCAAATCCACCTTCATGGGCCTTCCGGTCAATGGCCGACGCGTTCAGTTCTGCGAGCATGTTTTCTACGAGCTCGAACAGACAAAAATCCGCAGGGTCTGGTCGGTCATCGACAAGGCCGCAATTGAGCGCCAGCTCGGCTGACGGCCTTCACCGGTCGAAGGTATCTGTGGCCCGCCAGCGCCAGAAAAATGAGCCGAAAGAGTGTGATTGCACGAGACGCTGAAGCCGGACAGCCTCAATTTATGCAGACAGCTGCTGAGGTCGCGGGCGTTGCACAAAGGTTACATCATATTTCTGGAAAAAAGCATATGAATGATCTCTCATATAAGGGAGTTCAGAGACTATGAAGAAAATCGTATCGACTATCGCATTCGTGCTTGCGGCATCGACTGCAATGGCGGCCGATGCCGTATCAGAAGTTCCTGCAGCCCCGGCAGCAGACGTTGCGCCGCTGTTCAGCTGGACCGGGTTTACCGCCGGTGTCCAGGCCGGCTACGGCTGGAACAACAATGACGCTTCGATCGTCGGCCTTCCCGGCCAAACGTCCGCAGACTTCGACGGTGCTCTTGCCGGTGGTTTCGTCGGCTTCAACTACGACCTTGGCAACAGCTGGGTCGTTGGCCTCGAAGCAGACTTCGAAAAGAACTGGGGCGATGATTCAGCCACTATCCTTGGCACGGGCTTTGACTACGGGTTTGACTGGCAGGGTTCGGTTCGTGGCCGGGTCGGCTACGCATTTGACCGTGCCCTGGTCTATGGTACCGCAGGCTGGGCCTATGCTCGCGGCTACGCGGAAGTTCCGGGCATTGCCGACGTGAAGGAAACGTTCAACGGCTACACCGTCGGCGTTGGTCTCGACTACGCGTTTACCGACATGGTGTTCGGACGCGTTGAGTATCGTTACACCGATTTCGGCGACAAGGATTTCGATTTCGGCGGCGCTGCAATCAATGCAGATGTCGACCAGCATGCAATACGCGTCGGCCTCGGCGTAAAATTCTGATTCACCCGGACAGCAACAGCAAAAGCCCGGCCATTGTGCCGGGCTTTTTTCTTGTCCCTTTTCCGAAGGCGGGAAGCGACAAACAGGGGTGGGCAAGTACGGGCCACCTGTTGGCCAGTTGCAATGCCACCACAATGACTGAACATGCCGACCAGAACCCGGACGCGACCGGACACGGTCCTTCTCCCTCCAGCAAACGATCAGCCAGCCTCACCCACGATTTCCCCTTTGAGCAAATCCCCAAGCAGTGCACGATCGGCATCACACAGCGCCATCTGCGTCAGCTTACACCGCAGTAAGTGGAGCAGCATCTGAGCATCCATTCCATCCGCCGGCTTTTTTGCAGTTGGTTGAGAACCCATGTGCCAAGCAGCACTTTCAGCCGCACCTCGAGCTCCCGTTGCCGCGCGGCAAGTTTCCGCGGATGATGCGGGTGTTCCCTGGAGGCATTGGATCGGTACAAGCCTGTTCCATGCGTTCGACGACGACACTATTCGCGACCAAGCGCGGTGGCTAGCTGACGGATCCCCTGGATTTGCTCAAGCACGCCAACCGCAGCTTGGAGCAACTTGCGATTTAGATAAAATTTACGCTAAATCTTATCGGTTTGAACCGATCCGGCCATGCTACGTTTCACGCAAGTCAAATCGGGAGGCCGGCTGCGATGATCTGGAATTTGGAGAAACTTGAACAAGAACGTCTCGACCTCATTGAGGTCATCGACAATCTCAAGAGGTGGGAACGTTTCTCTATAGACGACCGGCACATCATCTCATTACAGATCACCGCACATATGATGCGACTTAGCCAACTGGATGAAGACCTGGCGCACTTGCGCAGTCAAGAATTTCGCTCGGTTGAATATCTGGCTGCTGACTGAGGCCCGTCGTTGTGGCGAATTAAGGACCCGTTTGTGTGAGCATTGTGCTTATGCCCATACCGCGAAACCTCCGCGGCTGATGCCAGGGGTTTTTGGAATATTGGTTGCGGGGGCTCGCAACACGCGATTCCTGCGGCTACCGTTCATCGTTGACGCCATACTTCGAGTTGGGTGTAGTTGACGGCTAACGAGGGTGATAAAATCTCCCCATAACCGCGCTCATTTCATTCAGTTGCCTGATCTATGTACAAGTCGATATGGCGTCCAGTCCGGCATTAGAATTAACCCTCCAAGCGACTATCTGCTTTCGCGAAATGTAAAGGCGACGAAACGTGGCTTACAACCAATTATTCGCTTCAGATTGACAGTCGATTTGTATTATGATGACGCATAAATCATTTTATAGATTGGGCGTGTAATAAGTGGCTATGAGAAGTGGCATCCTAGGCTCAAAGAGTGTTGCGAACGGCGCTCTTAGTCCTTTACAGATTGAAGTTGTTCGAAAACTGATACCAATTGTCCGTGCGGGTAAGTGGCCAATCGGTGGGAAGATCTCGGATGCGGCTCTCGCCCGCGAATTCGGCATCTCGCGTACGCCAGTTCGACAGGTACTGCAATTCCTTTCTGAAAAGGGTCTTCTAGCGCAAACCGATAATCGTGGTTTTGTGTTGGTGCGAGTGCCAACCGGCGATGATCGCTTTGAAGAAGTTGTGCCCCCATCTGGGATGGATGTGCTGTACCGGCAGATTATGCATGCGAGAGCAAACGGTCTGATCGGCAGCGAAGCGTCCGAAACAGAATTGCTGGAACACTTCGGCACGTCACGCGGCGTCGTGCGCCGCACGCTCATGCGCCTGTCTGCTGAAGGACTTGCAGAACGGCGTGACGGGCACGGCTGGCGTTTTGCCGAATGCCTAGACAACCGTCAGGCGGTCAATGAAAGTTACGCCTTCCGCGCCATCATCGAATGCGGCGCCGTAATGGAAGATACATTCCGGGTGGACATGGAGATGCTGCTGGCGCTGGAAAGTGAACAGACGGCTTTGCTTAACGCCCCATTGGCATCGATTGAAGGATCGGCCTGGTTTGAGGCAAATGCCCGCTTCCACGAAACCGTGGTTTCCTGGGCAAACAACCGCTTTCTCGAACAGGCGATCCACCGCCAAAACAGCCTGCGGCGCATGACGGAATATGCGGAATTTGCTGAACTGAGTGAAGCGGGCGTACGCAAGGCGGCGCGAGACCACCTGGCAATCCTCGAAGCCATCAAAAGCGATGACCGAAAGCTGGCTTCGGCCATCCTCTTCCGCCATCTCAGCCGTTCTTCCGTCAGTGGCGAGGCGCACCCTGCCCGCCTCGGGGATTGATCGCAGATGGCTGCACGTATCTTTTGTCGTGACCTGTGTACTGAGCGCGGCGAACCGGCGTCGGGACTTGGCCCATCGTCAAAAAGCTATGTGCTGCTGCACTGGCCGCGCGGTGAATGGCGTGTGCCACGGATCAAATCGCACAATATGCCAGAAGGGCTCGGGCAGGCAATTTTGGCTGCAAATGCGGCGGGCATTCACGTTGCGTTGGTGGATGGCGACGACGTTGGGTTCACGCATCAGGGTATTGTCAGAGACCATGTGACACCTGCGGAAGCCGAACGGCTGCTGCTGCATATTGCCGGTGGAGGCGTGCTTGACGGTACACATGACCCACGCATGACCATCGTGTGCTGCACCGATGGCAAGCAGGACCCTTGCTGCGCCCGTTACGGCTTTGCGACATGGAAGGCCCTGCGACAGGCAGCAAATCCAAGTCGCTTCCGTATCCTGCAATCCACCCATCTCGGCGGATGCCGTTTTGCAGCCTCACTTGTCGTTTTGCCGCACAGAGCCCGCTATAGCCGACTAGAGCCATCGCAGGTTGGCGATTTTCTCACCTGCCTTGAACAGGGCAGTCCCTACCTTCCCGCCTATCGCGGCAACCCCTCCTACGACGCGCCTGCACAGACGGCGGAAATCGCGCTGCTGGAATGGGCAGGACAGCGCGGCACAACAGGGGCGGTGACACTTCATAAGACGGAGAGCGGCATTTCCAACGCCGACCAAGTTCATTTCTGCGCAACGATCGGCACGCAACACGCCACTGTAACCGTTGACAGACCCGAGTTTGCGGTCAACACACGCTGCGTCACGATTGGTGAACCCGAGGGCACAAAAAATGTGGCGCGATGGGTCGCCACATCTGTTCGGCCCGAAGACTGATCGACGTCGTAGTCTCCGGCCAAGCCGATAGTTTCTCAGCCTTCGAGAACTGCCGAGAAGAATGCCTTGACGGGCGGCTGAATACCGGTGCCATTATGGCTGATGCCGGCAACCCTATCGAAACGCGGTTCGACACCAACCGCCTTCAGGCCCTTTTCCAAGGCGCGCAAACGCTCAACGCGGGTTTCACCGCTATCATTTATGCCCTCCATCCAGAAGGGTGATTTTGGCCCGACGGTGACATCCCAGGTTTCGACATCCGCGTCACCGATCACCAGCTGCACGGCCACCTGACGCATCGCGTCGATATCAATGGGCTGGCCGAATATCTCTTCCATGCCGTTCAAACCGACCCACCAATTGGCGCGATCATCGGGAAGCGTGACGGTGCCGGGTGCACCCACCGAAACGGCACGAAGTCGGCGCGGGTGAAGATAGAAAAAACGATGGGCAAATTGCGCACCACCGGAAAAGCCGTGCATCAACACCTTTTCCTTCTCGACACGGTAACGCGTCGCCAGCTCATCAATCATGTCCAGCAGAACAAGATCGTAACGAATACCGTGATAGATCATGTGTTTGTAATTGTGCAGATCATCAGCATCATCAATACCCGCCGGGAAAAGCGGTGCCAGCAGGACGCATTGATGCTGTTCGGCAAAGTCGATGAATTCGTCGCGCAGGATATCAGCGTCGCGCAGGCTGCCATGAACAAGGACGGCAAGCGGATGCACGGTTTCACCGGCCGGATCATATCCTTCGGGAATATAGCAGCACCACGAAAAGCGCTGATCCATGCGCGAAGCAAAGATCGGTGTGCGGCCACGGCGATAAAAATTGAGTGGCACGGCCTTTTGCTGGACGAACATGAGACAATTCCCTTTAAAGTTTTTTCGGTGGTTGCTGGCTGGCGTAATCAGCCAGCACGCGGTTCATACGGGCAAGCACGCCCTTTAATGCCTCGTAACCATCGTTACGCTCGCGAGTTGCCTCGTCCATGTAGAGCTTGCGGTTAATTTCAAACTGCACACTGTGGCGTTGAAGGGCCGGATTCGAATAGGCTGTAACCAGTTCCGCCCCACGAAAAGGCTTGTTGAGCGCAACGACCAGCCCCTGCGCTTCAAGAGTTTCGGTGATCAGCGCTATAAATTCGCTGGAGGCTGACCCGCCGTGCAAATCGCCAAGGCAAATATCTGCCCGCACCGTTCCCGCCGGATCAGACGAAATCGCATGGCCAACGGCGGTCATCGAATGGCAGTTGATGTGATAAACACGGCCAAACCGGCTGTAGACGGCATTCAGCAGGCCAGCCAAATGTTCATGGTAGGGCTGCCAGTAGGTGACGATCCGCGTCTCAGCTTCCGCCACACTCATGGGTGCCGCATACATTGGCTCATCGCCCCAGGCGTAACGCCACATCAACCCCATGCCGCGTTTCGCCGTTGCGCTTTCACGCACTGGATGAGGCCAATCACCGTCCACAAGCTGGGTGTCCATATCGAGCAAGGACCGGTTCACATCGAGAAAACTGCGGGGAAAACGCGCGCTCAGTAACGGCGCACCGACATCACATGCCGACGAAAACAGATCATCGATATGGGTGTCTGCGGCTACTCTCACTCGCTCTGCGGAAACAGCAGGGTGGAATCCCCTAGGCATGTCCAGACCGCTATGGGGGCTGTCAAACACCATCGGAGCCAGAGGCGTGCGGGGTGCAATCACCGAAAGTACGCCCTCCAGCGTTATATCTTGCAACTGGCCATAGAGCGGGGTCATTTTTGTGTTCCTTCCGTTGCGCCTGGCTTGAGGCGCGCGTTCACCTTGTCCACCGCGCGGGTGATGTCACCGAGCTTTTCGCCATCGAGCAACCGCTGCATGGTGCGGGCAACACGTGTCTCACGGGCTATGCAGATATCAGCTATGTCTGCCGCCTCATCCGCGGGCAGCACCACCACGCCGGAAGCATCCGCCAATACGATATCGCCCGGCAAAACCGGCACACCACCACAGGCGATCGGTCGATTGAATGTGCCACCAAGATCAAGCTGGCGGGTGGTGACAGACGAAACACCGCGGCACCAGACGGGCAGCCCTTCGGCGATGATTTCCGCGACATCGGTACACGGCCCGTCAATGATGACACCGGCAACACCTGCCATGCGCGCAGCCCGTGCAACCGCACCGCCAAGGCAGGCATGGCGGCTGTCACCCAACCGATCAATTACCAGCATGTCGCCGGGGCGCACCTCGCTTAGCGCGTAATGCAACAGCGTCGAGCACATGGCGGGAATGGCGAGCGTGACGGCAACACCGGCACGGGCCTGTTGCTGCGGCAAGACCGCTTGAATAGAACCGGTCATGAAACCGGTATGACGCAGATGCCCGACACTGGCCGTTTCAATCTGCTGCAACGCCTCGATAACCACCTGGGGAGGCGTAACCGGCATTGCACCGATACGTAATTCAGTCATGGCTTTCTCCTTGCGACGGCCGTGCGACAGATGCCTCAAAAGGCTGTACGGCATTTCGTGGATCGAAACCGGCGAGATGGCGCATCAACCGCGCAGTATGGCCAACTATATGGCCACAAATCACCTGACCATTTTCAGCACTTGCCAATGAGGCCCGACCACCGAGCATACCGGCCGGATCGACCTCGGTGCAGTCAAGCGGTATCTGGACCGGTATTCCCTCGAAACGAGTGGCAGAGACACCACCAACGGGCAGACCGAACACGCTGCCACGCGGCGCGGGATCGCGCATCGCCTCTGTTCGAACCAGTTCGGGAAAAAGATGCATATAGACCGAAGTCATCGGTTCACCGCCGTGACCGCGCGCGCGCGCGGCGTCATCACCATAAAGTGTCTTCCACAGGCCATCCGGCAAGCTCTGCCAAATGTTCAGTGCCGGTATCAGCACCCCTTTTTCACGGCGCAACTTGCGGCAAACCTGATCGATCAGCGGTGCATTCGTTGTGTGACCATTGAAAATCAGCAGCTGTTCATAACCGTGATCAAGGAAGGAGGTCAGGATATCCTCAAGCACAGCGGTGAACGTCGCAGCACGCAATTGAATTCCACCGGCTATCGCCCGGAAAAATTCAGCATGGCCAAACGGCAGCACAGGCGCTGTCAGCCCGTCCCCCGCCCGGGCGCTCATTTCCGCTAGCCGTTCGGTCAGCATGAAATCACCCATCGGCGCGTGCGGCCCCTGCTCTTCCTGCGAAGCAAGCGGAATGAGAATGACTGCGGGGCGTTTCA
The DNA here is from genome assembly GCF_053522105.1 of Agrobacterium sp. 22-3639C2. Classification (NCBI taxonomy): domain Bacteria; kingdom Pseudomonadati; phylum Pseudomonadota; class Alphaproteobacteria; order Hyphomicrobiales; family Rhizobiaceae; genus Agrobacterium; species Agrobacterium sp. 22-3639C2. The sequence continues at coordinate 27,939 of NZ_JBNWDB010000009.1, forward strand.
TACGCTGCGCAAATGTCTCATGCGTCATGTGAGAAATCGCAACCGGTTCATTGTCAACCATGCTGTTTCTCCCTTGCATGCTGCTCCAGCAGTTGCCCCTTGATGTCAGGAAATTCAAGCTCGGATGAATTGACATTTACCCGCCTCGAAAGGATCATCGAGCCGTCTGTAAAGCGTAAGCGAACGGTATCGCGAAACGCCGTTTCAACGAATATCCAATCCATTTCCAGAACCGTGTCGGCACCGTCATTTTCAAGAAGCCGGGCCGAGGCCAAGACCCTCAATCCGCCGACTGGCTGGTAGGAATGGTGCAGCCTTGCGCCGGGTATTGTGGTAACAGTTTCAATGTAAAAACCGCATCCTGCCCGTACTTGATGTTCACCATCCGCATCGCGAAGAGTGACACTCAGTTCGTTATTGTTGGCGGCAAGAGCGATGCTTTCGATAGCTTGATCGTTGGGTTCGACCATCCATGTGCCGCACGGCACTTTTTCCGCCGAAAACGCCATGTCTGCAAAATTTTTTAGCCGCAATCCAGCCAGACGTGCGTCCAGTTTCTCGGCGCTCTCAGGGGTGCCACCGCCTTTGCCGAGTGCTGGACGCAGCACGTCATAAATAAGCTGATGGACACGGCGATCACTGTCTTCCAACCCGCCGGTAAATGCTAAGACGGCATTTTCTTCCGGCAGGACGATACAATATTGGCCAAACAGGCCATTGGCGGAAAAACTGTTATGGGGGCCACGCCACCATTGATATCCGTAGCCTTCACGCCGGCTAACCTTTTGACCATCTCCGACTTCGTCCGGGCCGAGATAGTGGTCTCCTGTGAAAACACCGAGTACCACGTCCCGGATCTGCATGCCGGTTGCGGCCTGCACCCATTGCCGGGGCAGAAGCTGTCGGCCCTGCCATTCACCGCCCTGCAAGTGCAGTATGCCCAGCTTCAGCATGTCCTCACTGGTGCAACTGAGGCCATTGCCGCCGGTGTTGACGCCGTCAGTGCCTGTGTCCCATGTCATATTCGTAGACATGCCCATCGGCTGGAATATCCGCTCAGAGAGATAATCCGCGATCATCCGTCCCGTGACCTGCTGCACGATGGCTGACAGCATGTAGCTTGCAGCACTGTCGTAGACAAAAACTTCTCCAGGATTGTGGGGTGTGGGCTGGCGCAGGAAATCCTCCACCCAGCTTGAAAGCACCCGCCGCCAGGAGCCTCCAGAAATGCCGCGGCCATGACCGCTGGTCATGGTCAGCAGATGCCGTACCTTCATGGCCCGCAGGTTATCGTCGACCGGTCCTGCATAGTCAGGGAAAAATTGCAGCACCGCATCATCGATCGACAGCAGACCATCCGACACGGCCAAACCAACAGCCATGGAGGTAAAACTTTTGGTCACGGAATGCATCATATGCGGGCGGGCAAGTGAATAAGGTGCCCAGTAAGCGCTGGTGATCAGTGCACCATCCTGCCAGACGAGAAGGCTATGCAGTTCGAGATCGTGACGTTCGATCTCGTCTAGCATGGCGAGGATTATCGCTGGGTCTGTGCCCCGCGAGGCGGGTGTTGCCCCTGGCAGATCCGTAGTTACTGCTGTCAATTTCATTGCAATGCGTCCGCCTGCTGTTTTTCCGTTTCTGCGAAACGCCAGTTCAGCGAAACGCCGGTTTCGGTGCGGGTTAGTGTTGGAATGGCCGACAGCAAGGCCCGAGTATATTCCGACTGCGGAGCATCAAAAATGTCGTCGCGATTGCCTTGCTCAACGATAGCGCCATCACGCATCACCACCACCCGGTCGGCGAGCTGTTCGACCACACCGAGGTCATGGCTGATAAACAGGCACGAAAAACCATATCGTTTTTGAAGATCAGCCAGCAGTTCCAGCACTCTGGCACGCACAGTAACGTCAAGTGCCGACACCGCCTCATCAGCGATCACGAACTGCGGCCGTCCGACAATGGCACGCGCAATTGCCACGCGCTGACGCTGGCCGCCGGAAAGCTCGTGCGGGAACCGGTCAGAATAACGCCCGTCGAGCCCCACTTCTTCCAGAATGGTGCGGGTGCGGTACAGCTTTTCTTCCCGCGTCGATTTGGTGTCGTGACGCAAGGCTTCCGCCACGATATCGCATGTTTTCATGCGCGGATCGAGCGAGCCGAACGGGTCCTGGAAGATCATCTGGCAATTGAGACGGTAGTTGCGCCACACGGGCGAATCCGGCTTCACCTCTTCGTCGGCGAAGAAAATGCGGCCGGCAGAGGCAGGCACCAGCCCGGCAATACAACGGCCAAGTGTTGTCTTGCCGGAACCGGAGGCACCGACCAGCGCCACGATTTCACCCGGCCGCACGACAAGGTCGACACCATGCAAAGCCTTTTTGGTCTTTCGCGGCGCCATAAAACCTGCACGGGCACTGTATGTGACCTCAATGCCGCGCACTTCCATGACGGGCTTTGATTGCGGATCAATGTCTCTCAACGGCCCACGCATCGGCATGGATTGCAGCAATTCGCGTGTGTAGTAATGGCGTGGATTGGAAATGATGTCCGCAACCGGACCCTGCTCGACAATTTCCCCCTGCCGCATGACGATGACGCGGTCGCAGTAGCGCGCCACCATGGGCAGGTCGTGGCTGATCATCAACAGTGCCGTGTTTTCACTCCGCACCATCTCGAGCATCAGTTCCAGCACCTCGCGCTGTACCAGCGCGTCAAGCGCTGTCGTCGGCTCGTCCGCAATCAGCAGGGATGGTCGCAGCAGCATGGCAGATGCCAGCATCATGCGTTGGCGCATGCCGCCTGAAAAATGATGCGGGAATGCCAGCAACGCACCTTCGGGATCGTGAATGCCGACCCGCCGCAAAATTTCAAGAATTTTGGCGCGCCGTGCAGCGGCGTCCAGCCGTGTGTGAAGTTTCAGTGGCTCTTCAAGCTGCTTGCCAATGGTCATCGACGGATTGAGCGAGGTCATTGGTTCCTGAAACACCATGCCCAGCCGGGAGCCACGCAATGCGCGGATTTCCTTACCTTTCATTGATGGTACAGAGCGGCCTTCAAAACGGATATCGCCGCCCGAGATGGAGATAGCGGGTGGCTGGAGACCCATGAGACTACGTGCCACCATGGTTTTTCCCGAACCGCTTTCGCCGACAATACCGACGATTTCACCCGCACCAACGCTGAACGAAACATCGCTTACGATACCGTGGTCATCAATACCGTTTACGGAAAGGCTAAGATTTTCGACCTGAATAAGAGGCTGTTTCATTGCTTACAATCCTCGCATGCGGGGGTCGAAACGATCGCGGATCGCATCTCCGAACAGATTTATGCCAAGTAGTGACAGGGAGATGCAGAGACCCGGGAAGATGCCGAGCCAGACAGCTTCGGCGATGTGCGGACGGCCACTGGCCAGCATGTTGCCCCAGGTCGGCGCTGGCGGAGGCACACCAAGACCAAGGAAGCTGAGTGCACTCTCAGTCAGCAGGACCGATCCGAACATGGAGGTTGCCAGCACGATTACCGGACCAAGGCAGTTCGGCACTATGTGGCGGAACATGGTATAGACAGCCGAATTGCCCATGATGCGGGACGCTTCTATAAATTCCCGTTCACGCAGTGACAGCACCGAACCGCGCACCACCCGCACCATGGAGGGCGTATAGGCAATGCCGAGCGCCAGAATGATGCCGTACATATTGGCACCGGTAATCGACAGCAATGCCAGCGCCAGCAACATGCTGGGAAAAGCCAGTAGCGCATCGTTCAATGCCATGATGACGCGGTCCGTCCAGCCACGAGCGTAACCCGCCAGAACACCAAACGACACGCCGGCGAGAACTGCAATGCACACCGTCACGAGGCTAATAGAGACACTGGTTCCTGCTGCTGTCATTAGCCGGGACAACACGTCGCGACCGAATTCATCGGTGCCAAGCCAGTGAGTAGCGTTTGGTGCCTGCAGCTTGGAGCGCAGATCGATGCGCATCGGATCGAAAGGTGTCCAGATGCGTCCGGCAAGCGCCGCCCCGAGAAAACAGGCGAGAAGGGCGCCGCCGAGGATACGGTTTCGTTGATGGCGTTTCATTCTGCAGTCACTCTCGGATCGAACAGGGGATAGAGCAGGTCAACCAGCAGATTGACGAGCAGGTAAGTGACGGCCACAAACAGCAAGCAACCCTGCACGACGGCGTAATCACGAGCGTAAATGGAATCGACTATCAGTCTACCGAGGCCTGGAATGGTGAACACGGTTTCCACCACGGCAACACCGCCAAGAAGGTTGCCAAGAACCAAGCCAATAAGCGTCCAGGTTGGGCCAAAAGCATTACGTGCCGCATGGCGCAGAAGCACCGCCGCCTCACCCAACCCCTTGGCGCGGGCATGAGTAATGTAATCCAGCCGCAGCACATCAAGCGTCGAGGCACGGGCCATACGAACGATAATGCCTACTTCATGTAGCACCAGAGTTGCCACTGGCATGATCAGGTAGATCAATCCGGCAATCGGGTCGTCAGTGACCGAAACATAACCCAGTACCGGTAACCAGCCGAGTTTGAGGCCGAAGCCGAGCAGGATCATCAATCCCAACCAGAAGGTCGGGATTGAAAGCAGCAAAGTGGACATAGCAACAATAGCAAGATCAAGTCCCCCATTCTGTTTCCATGCCGCCGCCATGCCGAGTGGCACGGCAATAAGAACGGAAAGACCAACTGCAATCAGCACCATCCACGCACTGGTCGAAAAACGCTGCAACACAAGATCAAGCACCGGCTGGCCATTCAGCACAGAGTGGCCGAGGTCACCTTGCACGGCATTGCCAAGCCAGATGACAAATTGCAGTGGCACGGGTTTATCCAATCCCATCGACCTGCGGGCGGCGGCCAGCGCATCCGCATCGGCGAGATCGCCGAGCATCAGACTGGCCGGGTCGCCGGGTATCAGGCGGATGAGGCCAAACACCGCCACCGAGACGATGAACAGGGTGGGGACTGCCGACAATAATCGGCTCAGGGCGAATTTCAGCATGGTCAGTATCCGCCAGTCATTCTCACCGGGTTTTCTCAACACCCCAGAAGCGGGCGAAGCCCTGCCAGGTGCGATATCCCTTTACCTTCGGGCCGGACACGCCGACATCGAGACCGTTGGCGAGCATGACCAAAGGTGCCTGCTCCAGAAAACGGGTATGCAGGTCATCAAAGATCGCCTGACGTTTTGCCTGATCGGTTTCCTGCAGCGCCTGATTGACGAGTTTGCTAACATCAGCATCATCCCAGACAGCATTGGCCTTCTTGGCTTTCGAACCGACAACCGTCTGATAGGCGAGCGCCGGCTCGGTGCGGTTGGAATAATTGAATGCCATGATCTGGTATTTACCGCTATTGAAGCGGTCGAGTTGGCTTGCCCATTCAAGAACTTCGATTTCCGCATTGATACCGGCAGACTGCAACATGGCCTGCGCGATGATTGCGGTATCATAGTTGATGGCCGAGCGACGGTTGGTGAGAATGTTGATCTTCTCGCCTTTGTAACCGGCCTTGGCCAGCAGTGCCTTCACGGCATCAGGGTCATAACTGTAACCCTTGTCATGTGCCGCCGTATGATAAAGCGAGCCGGACGCAACGAGCGAATTGTTGGGAACACCCAGCCCGTAGGTTACGGAATCAACGATCTGCGGTGTATCCAGCGCGGCAATGACAGCCTGACGCATTGCAACCTTCGACATCAACGGATCGGCGGTCTGGAACAGCATGGTCACGAGGCCACCGTGAGGAGCCGCAACAATGTTGAAGTCCTTTTCGTCCTTCAACTTTGCGGCCTCACCCGGCGGCAGGTAGGGCAGCACATCAAGAGCGCCACTTTTGAGACCGGCCACCGCCGTTGCGGTGTCCGGCACAACAACATATTTCACCTCATCAACAAGAACTTCCTTGCGTCCGCCGTAACCGTCGGGCTGCTCTCCTGACATAGAATAGTCAGCGAATTTCTTCAGTGTCAGTCCTTGCCCGCGTTTCCATTCGCCGAACTCAAACGGACCGGTGGCGACTGGCGCCTTCCACTTGCCGTCATCTCCGAACGAGGCACGGTGCACGATACCGGTGGATCCACACTGCGCCTGCGCCATGTAGTTCAGGAACATCGCATCGGGACGATCAAGCGTAACAATAACCGTGTTTTCCTTCGCCACGATTGTCTGGACCTTTGCGTCGCGACTCCCATCAAAAAATGTCTTGCAGCTGAATTCCGGGTCACGAATGAGCTTCTCGAGGCTCCACTGCACATCGTAAGCGGTCATCGTCTCGCCATTGTGGAATTTCACGCCGTCACGCAGCGTAAATGTATAGGTTTTTCCATCGTCGGATACCGTCCATTCCTTAGCCAGCATCGGGCGAACTTCACCCTTTTCACCTGCAGCAACCAGCCCTTCAACCACGTTGAGCATGACGGAATCCGTGCCAGCATCGCGGTTTATGCCCGGTTGGGAGCTTCTGATATCAGCGGTAATCTGCACGTTCAGCGTATTGGCTACAGCCAATCCGGGAAGAGTCAGGGCCACAGATGCAAATAATGCACGCAAGGCCGGTTTCGACAGTGACATAAGTTCGCCCTTTTGTTTTATGTTGATGCAAAAAACATTTCATATGTAAAAATCATAGTCAAGCATGTTTCGATATGCATCATGGAAACATATTCGAGCCACCCCGCTTACATCATGTTGCAACTGTCTGCGGCGGCCCATGGAGGAAGAACTGAAACTGGATGTAATAGGCCTGCGCATTATCGAGGCAATGAAGCTCCACGGACGCCTGACCAAACAGACGCCGGCGTAGCCGTTGGTTTGTCGACCACCCCGGCTTGGGCGCGATTGAAACGGATTGAGGCACAAGGTGTGGTCACTGGTTTTCACGCCCGCTTATCAAGGGCTGAACAACTGCCCGTTTGGGTGCTGATGAACGTAACACTGGCCAGCCATCGCCGGTGGATTTCAAACGCTTCTAGAGCGCTGTCAGCGCCAAAGCGGAAATTGTGTCCTGCTAGTCAGTGGCGGTGGCGTCTATTATTTCCTGACGGTGGAAACCACTGACATCGACAGTTATCAACGCATCGTCGGCCGAATGCTGGCCATGGAAATCGGTATCCACCGCCGCTTTACCCATATCGTGAACCGGGCTGAGAAAGACGGGATGGACTAAATTCACTCCAGGATCAGACCGGGCAGGCTGCGCAGCAGCTCTCTTTGGCCCAATCATGTCGCCCGGTCTGTAATAGGTAAAGCATGTAGATGGTTTTCGGAGGTTGATATAAAATTGGGTCATGGACCGAATCGTTGCCATCCGAAGCTTAAAGAAGCCCGCTCGCGCCATAAAAGGCATTGGCGCGACGCGCCCTTATCTATTTGGATCAACAGCCCGGGATGGAGCCGGCTCTTCCAGCGATTTAGACGTTTTCATTGATTAAGACCCTTCCAAAAAGTTCTCGCTTCTGGAGCTACTTGGGATTAGGCAGTTCCTTGAAGAAAAGCTGGCCATAGAGGTCGATGTGACCACTCGCAATAGCCGCCATCCCATGCTTCGCCGCGACAACGAACAATCGGCTGTTCGAGTATTTTGATGGTAGAGCGAAAAGTTGGGCTTGTTCTGGCGGAAATGCTGGAAGAAATTGAAGGCATTCAGAGCCACACGACCGGTAAGACATTAGCGGACTTTGAACAAGCTTGCCGTCAACCGTGGGCTGGAAATCGTCTCCGAAGCATCACGGCACGTTCCCGATGAATTGCTCGTGTTAGCGCCGAGTTGCTGGAGCACAACCTTAACGAAGAGGTCCTCTTTATTCGCGGTCGCTACCATGACCAAGATACGGCATCAGTCCAAAGGTGACTCATCGAAGCGCTCACAAACGATTTCACCGACGATGTTTCCTTGGCCCTGCAGAACGGCGCAGTGGACGTGGCCGACCTGCCATCGGGTACCGTCCTTAGGCGCATTCCTTGAGCTGATTCATATCTTTCCCGCGCACCTGCGGGGACGCAACGGGTCGAGGTGGTTGGACCCTCGGCATTTCGGTCACTTTATTACTCATCGGGGAGGTACGTGGTTTTTCGAAGAACTACATCCGTTCGGATTAATGCCCGTCACCATGTTGGTTTCAAACCCCGACGCTTGCACAGACATGGTCAATCGACTTAAGCGGCTTAGTACCAGCGCCGTTTTTTTTTCCAGCGACCACAGTAGTAAATTCGTCGCAGCGCTTTACGGACTCTGGGCCAAAGTGGTCGACCCGCAGTCAACGAAACGACACCGGTTATGTCCCCCTTAGTCTTGAACCGGGAAGATTCGAATTTTTTGTTGCTGACCATGGTATCGGTGTTCTTACCAGTTTGAGATCAAGCCCGAGCTACGCATATTTGACCGACCATGATTGAACTCGTTCTCTCCCGGGGGATGTCCGTTCGCGACGCTTCCTGCACGGCAGCTAGCTCAAGGGCGATGTTTCTAGCCCTGATATCATCCAGCACGCGAACGCGGTCGGTGTCACTCCGGCCAGGCAGGATCATGTTGACCGTGACCCAGTGAGGCGCGCGCTGCGTCGACAGCGTTTTCGACCACCCGGCGACCGCGGCGCGAACCGCTTTCGACAGGGCGAAACCGGCAATGGGTCGCTCGATGCCCGATGAACCGATGATGATGATGATGATGATGATGATGCGACCCCATTGACGTTCGATCATGCCGTATGCAAGCGCATCGGTGATCGAAAAGATCGACCCCCCCCTCGAATCGACCGCTGAACGCCATGCCTCAGGCGGCTGACCGAGTGCTGGCGAGCGGCTTTCGGAATGGGCGGAAATGTCGTCGCGCCCCTTGGCCTTTGCGCTGGCCACGTAGGCGCGGACGATCTCCTGATCCTTTCAAGCGAACGTCAGTTGCCGCCAGTGAGGCCTAAGGCCACGAGGTTTGGTGCGAACGCGCGAATGACAAATCACCTATGTTGCTCACGCAGAAGGTTTTCAGCCATAAAGGAGACGAAGGCGGACACCTTCGGCGAGGGATGCCGGTTTGCCGGCCAGAGGATGTGGAAGGCACCGACCTCTTGCATATAGTCCTCAAGCACGCTGACCAGCGTACCTCGCCGGAGCTGCTCCCGGATCGCGAATTGCGGCAGGCATGCAAGCCCGAAGCCCCCCTCGGTCAGGCAGATCTGCGGCTCGAGCGTGCTTGCTACCGATGTCACGGGAAGAACAAGTTCAAGGGCCGCGCCGTCCGACACCATCGGCCAGCGCTCCAGCTTGCCGGTGGACGGATATTTGTGATGATGGCAGGCGTGACCGAGCAGATCGTCGGGCGTCGAAGGCACGCCACGCGCCGCGAGATAATCGGGCGATCCGACGATCCGGTGCGAGAATGCCCCTGCCCGACGCATCATCAATCGCGAGTCCCGGGCTTCGCCGGTGCGGACCACGGCATCGAAACCTTCGTCGATCACATCCACCAGCCGGTCGGTGAAGTCGAGGTCAAGCTCGATCTCGGGATAGGCGCGCATGAAGGCCATGACTGCGGGCATCATCAGCATGCCGATTAGTGGCAGGCTGACACGAAGACGTCCGCGCGGCGCCTGACGGATTTGCGACAGCTCCAGTTCAGCGGCCTCGATCTCGCTGAATATCCGGCGGCAGCGATCGAGGAACAGAGCTCCTTCCGCAGTCAGCGTCAACGAGCGCGTCGAGCGATGGAAGAGGCGAACGGCAAGCCGCTCTTCCAGCCGCGCGACCGCCTTGCCGATGGCCGAGCCAGAAACGCCAAGCCTCGCGGCTGCACCCGCAAAACTACCGCAATCTGCCGTTTGAACGAAGGCATTCAATGCGCCGAGATGTTCCATCCACTGGTCCCTATTGCGGACATTTATGTCCGATATGATGAGAACTCTAGCATAATTCTCCAATCGCGGCGACCGGCTTATGGTCAGGGCATGACAAACATGCACTTATTCGCCGCGTCCCCCGTCGACCCGCCCCAACCTCGTCGTCTGCCGCTCTCGGGCCTGCTCGCACTCGCCATGGCCGGCTTCATCACCATTCTGACCGAGGCGTTGCCCGCAGCTTTGCTGCCGCAGATCGGCGCGGGCCTTGCCGTGTCGGACGCACTGGTGGGCCAGATGGTGACGATCTACGCGATTGGATCGCTCATCGCCGCGATCCCGCTGACGGCGGCGACGCAAGGCATACGACGGCGGCGGTTACTCCTCGCTGCCATCGCCGGTTTCGCAATCGCCAATACAGTTACAGCCGTCTCCTCTAGCTATCTGCTGACGATGGTCGCACGATTTTGTGCCGGCGTTTCGGCCGGGTTGCTCTGGGCGTTGCTCGCAGGCTATGCGGCACGCATGGTGCCCGAGGCACTAAAGGGACGGGCTATCGCGGTGGCCATGGTGGGCACGCCGCTCGCGCTGTCGCTTGGCATTCCGGCCGGTACTTTTCTGGGCACCCTCCTCGGGTGGAGGGCGTGTTTTGGCCTCATCAGCGGCTTGACTCTGGTACTGGTTGTTTGGGTTATCGCGAAGGTGCCGGACTTCGAAGGCCAGCCTATGGAGCGTCGCCGCGGGCTCAGCACGGTGTTTACTCTGCCCGGCGTGCGCCCGGTCCTGTTCGTCACCATTGCCTTCGTCCTCGCTCACAACATCCTGTACACCTATATCGCCCCGTTCTTGGTCGAGGCCGGCATGGCAGCGCGGACCGATCTTGTGCTTCTGGTCTTCGGCACGACAGCACTGGCAGCCATCTGGATCGTCGGTGTCCTGATTGACCGCCAACTGCGAAGCCTGTCGCTCGCCAGCATCGCTTTGTTCGGGCTTGCAGCGCTGGCGCTTGGGCTATGGGGTGAGAACCCGGCGGTTGTCTACGGTGCAATCGCGGTCTGGGGCCTCGCTTTTGGCGGAACCGCCACGCTGTTTCAGACCGCTCTTTCGAACACCGCAGGCGATGCTGCCGATGTTGCTCAATCCATGCTGGTCACCGCCTGGAACCTGGCAATCGCCGGTGGCGGTATCGTCGGCGGGTTGATCCTGCAGCAGAGTGGCGTTGGCGGCTTCGCCCCAGCCATTCTTATCCTCCTCGTCCCGGCATTCATCACAACACTTCTTGCACACCATCATGCCTTCCCACCGGCTGCCAATCCCTGATCCAAAGGAAATTCTCATGACATCCTCAAATTCTTCGATCGTATCGCGCCTGGACGCTGTGATAGACGGCGCGATTGCAGCCGAACGCATCGTCGGTGCTGTCGTCCTTGTCGCGCTCGACGGCAAAACAATATATTGCCGCGCAGCAGGGCTCGCCGACCGGGATGCCGGCACGGAGATGCGAACTGACGCTATCTTCCGACTGGCCTCCGTCTCGAAACTCTTCTCCGCTGCGGCTGCCCTAGCGCTGGTCAGTCGCGGGATACTGGATCTCGATCGACCAATCACGGAATGGCTACCGGCGTTCACGCCGACCTTCGAGGGACGACCGGCTCTTATCACCTTGCGTCATCTACTCAGTCACAGCGCAGGGCTCAGCTACGGCTTTTTTGAGCCGGAAGGCGGGCCTCTCGCCCAAGCAGGCGTGTCGGACGGTATGGACCGCTCCGACCTGACGCTTGCCGACAACATCCGGCGCCTTGCCGGCGTCCCCCTCTCCTTCGCTCCGGGGTCGGCATTCCGCTATTCGTTGGGGATAGATGTTGTGGGTGCGGTGATTGAGGCGGCAACAGGGCTCGCCTTGCCGGAATCCATCCGCAAGCTCGTCACCGAGCCGCTCCGTCTTAAGGATACCGGTTTTGCGCTTTCCGATCCATCCCGGGTTACGGCTGCATACGCGGACGCCACGCCACGTCCCCGCCGGATGCACGAACCGGACTGCTTGCCATTGCTCCCCGGTATGGCAAGCGTCATGATGGATCCATCACGGGTGTTTGATACCAAGGCTTTTCCTTCAGGCGGCGCCGGTATGGTCGGCACAGCGTTCGATGTGTTGCAGCTGATAGAAGCGTTACGGCAGGGCGGCGGTGATATTATGACTGCCGATCATGCCTCCGTGATGGCGCGTGACCAGATAGCCGGGATCGACATCGAGGGATCGCCGGGCTGGGGCTATGGTCTCGGTTTTTCGGTGCTGCGCGACAGCCAGGCCGCAGGCGTGGCCGAGCCGGCAGGCACCTGGCGCTGGGGCGGGGCCTACGGGCATAGCTGGTTCACTGACCCAAGCAACGGCCTGACAGTTGTGGCCCTGACCAATACCGCATTTGAAGGCATGTCTGGCGCCGGGCGGTTTTCTACCGATATCAGTCGGGCCATCTATGCAGCGATGGCGGAGGCGTCATGAGCGAGAAGTGAAATTAGCGATGCTATCCAACAATTCTAATCGAAGACTACGCCTTGAGGCGGGTTCAAACAGGCGCCCCTCTTTGCGACCATGCTATAACAACGATTTATCCGTCTCGCGCAGATAATCTCCCTTCACCGAAATATCATTCGTTCACACGATTAGCCAACAGCTTCATGAGATTCATTCATTCGTGAAGAACCGCCACGATTAGGGCGGGCGCATCCTGATGTTGACACCGTCCGGCGACTGAAGGCCGCGGGGAGATTAGAGCTGTATGCGTATCATCCTGAACATGATCCAGATTTTACCTTGGATTTCGCATAGGAGTCGCTCGTGAGAGACCCAGTTGGTTTATGCGGGAAGCTACAGCCGGATTGGTAACCCGAGACGGTCTCAGCGAACTTTGGAATACAGGAAAGCGTCCCTTGGTTCGTTCGACAAATTTGGATGGAAAAGATACCGCCGAAGCAACGCTTCCTGGGTCATACCAGCCTTTTCCATCACACGTGCTGAGGCCACGTTCATGACATCACAAGCTGCCTCGGTGCGATAGATCATCGGATGGGTAAGGGCATGCTCGATCGCCCATTTTACCACTTCAGTCGCAACGCCCTGTCCCCAGTGATCCTTCCGGACAAGCCAACCGTAGGAAACTCGCGGTCCCGCCAGTCGCGCGTCAATCCTTCCAACAAGTTCGCTCGGCACTTCGCGTCGGCAAATGACCGCTGGAAACGTGGAGCCACCTTCCCACTCCAGATAGGAGCGTTCCGCAGCTTCCTGCGTCTGGGAAAGGTCTGTGTGCGGACGCCAAGTGAGATATTTCGTCACTTCACGATCAGTTGCCCAACCAGCAAAGATTGCGTCGCCATCAGATGGTTGAACCCGCCTGACTAGAAACCGCTCTGTGAAGAATTCCTCCGGGAGGCGATACGCCAAGTCCATTCCATCGATCCTTGATCGCGCTCTTGCTAGCGCCATTGCAGCGTACCGCTTGGCGGCGCGACGTACATTATTTGCGGCCGATGCCATGCAACGTTTAGAGATTTCCCAAATTAGCCATGGAAATCAGTGCCTGAAATGGAATTCTGTGGTTTTTCTATCTAATGCCGCACTTTTCATCAATATCCTCCCAACCAAGGCGACATTGAATTGCAAAGTGACCGTGACCTGCCACTGAGACTTTCCTCCAGAATAAATTTGAGTCCGGCCCATTTTGAACCGCCCCAGGTTTCTGGACCAGCTGAGGCTAGAGTTTTCCGGCTTCGCAGAGCGGCCGCCCAGCGGTGGTGCAAGTGTCCACACCCCGCCAGACATCAGGCCGGTGTTGCCCGACCGAACAAACCGCACGGTGGCTCAACGCAGATTACCATTTGATGGTCATTTCTACATCGGATTTCAAATCACGTCGCTAGTGCAGCCACTCGCAACGATAGGCGATGACCGGCTCGGCAAATCCTTTCAGTCTGTATTGATTGCCATGGACGAGGACATCGGCGCTGCCATATTCCTGGAAGGTCTTGTCCGATATCAGGATCTGGTCGCTCTCGGCCGCGGCACAGAGCCTGGCTGCCAGTTGCACGGTCGCACCGAAGAAATCATTGCTGTCCTCGACCGGCTCACCACAATCCAGTCCAATGCGGATGTGAATTGGCTCACCGTTGCCGCTGTTGTAGCGATGGAACTCGCGCTGGATATCAATGGCGCAATCCACGGCAAACGGTACGGACGAGAATACAGCCATTATGCCATCGCCGGTGTGCTTGACCTCTCGCCCCGACCGTCGCCCGAGACAACCACGAACCAGGGCATCGTGTGCGCGGACGAGTTCCGCCGCCATACGATCGCCAAGGCGGGCCGTCATCTCGGTTGAACCGACAATATCAGTGAACAGGATCGCACGGTGGCCGGCATCCATATCTTTCGAGATGGTAGCAAGCGACAAGGGATCCTGTATTCGCCCGAGAAATGCTTCCACAGCGGACAGAGCGACTTCCACAACTTCACTGGCGACAAATCCGTGGGCTTCCCGATGTACGCACTGCGCAGTTTCAGCGTCTGGAGCATCGATAAGGCAAAAGGCCGTACCACGCCTTTCATCAAACCAGTAGGTCAGGAACCTGACGCCGTACTGCTCCTGAATGTTGAGATCTTTAAGATGTGCCGCGGCGATATCCGCCGCTGAAACTCCCGCAAGCTCGTGCCGGTCCATGAAGATAGGCATTGCTTCCTCCCGGGAGTATATCGTTGCCTGGTCTTCAAGCCAGTTTACGACTTCCCCGCGCTATCGTCCATCACTCTTACGGGTAACGCCAGTCAGGAGCGGACCACCGATAGAGCGATATTGGTTTGCGTGACAAATTCAGGGTATTCGGCTATATTACTTCGCCTACGAGCATTCACTGACGCGTAAATTTTCGGTCAGCCTTTGCCCGCCAACCCAATTAATTGGGGGGAATGAAATGACACAGCTCGACGAAACAAAACTGAATTCTTTTATTGGCAAAATACTGGGCGATCTAGGCGGAGCCTTCAGTGTTCCAACTGTTAGGATTGGCTTGAGACTGGGGCTGTTCGATACGTTGCACCGCGCCGGACCGCTAACATCCACAGGCCTTGCGGCAGCCTCCGGTAACCTGTTGGAGCGCTACGTCAGGGAGTGGGCGCTGGCACAGGCGGCAAACGGCTACATCGACTACGACAGCGGTTCCGGGATGTTTAGTCTCTCACCCGAGCAGGCGATGGTGTTCGTCAACGAGGACAGCCCCGTCTATCTCGAAGGGGCTTTCGATCTGGTCGCGGCGATGATCGAGGGAGAGCCCAAGGTTGAGCACAGCTTCCGGACCGGCGGCGGGGTGCGATGGGGTGACACTGCAGCTTGCCTGTTCTGCGCAACGGGCGCGTTCTTTCGGCCGGGATATGTGAACAATATTGTCCAATCGTGGCTGCCCGCCCTTCATGGCGTCGAGGACAAACTGGTGAAGGGCGCCCGGGTCGCCGATGTCGGCTGTGGCGTCGGCTTCTCGACAATTCTTATGGCCGAGGCGTACCCCAACGCCAGCTTCACAGGCTATGACTTCCACGAGCCATCCATAGAAGAGGCCAACAAGCATGCCCGAAGCCATGGGGTGGACGACCGGGTGAAATTCGTGGCGGCGACGGCCAAAGACATCAAGGATACGGATTTCGATCTCATCACCAGTTTCGACTGTCTGCATGATATGGGTGATCCGCGTGGGTGTGCGGGGCACATGTCTCGTATCCTCAAAAATGACGGCACCTGGATGATCGTTGAACCTATCTCGGGCGACCGCCCGGCGGACAATATGAATCCTGTCGGCCGCCTTTACTACAATGCATCAACCATGATTTGCGTGCCAACGTCACTTGACCAGGAGGTGGGTGAAGGATTGGGAGCTCAAGCTGGCGAAGCTAAGCTCTCAGAGGTCATTCGTTCGGGTGGCTTTTCCAGCGTCAGGCGAGCCTTCACCGGGCCTTTCAACATGGTTCTGGAAGCGCGGGTTTAGGAGTGTTTCGGGAGCGTTGCGCGCCAGCATTGTAGACCAGAGCATTTGCCAGTTCATAGTGCGGAACATGGCGACGAGATTTGGTGGCTATCAGCCGTTAGTGCTCGTGCGTCGTCGGCGAGGTTGCGGCGCTTTCCGATGAGGCGCTCGAACTCGCGTTACGTCATCAACACATGAGATGGCCTGCCGCGATGGGTGATCGTCACGGATCCCGCTTGGGCGGCTTTCTTTGCCTTGCTAACGTCAAGATCGACTTCACTGCAGGAAAAACGTGTCATGGTCATCGGAAACCTCTATGTAATCCGAAATCCGCAATGCGGAGGAGCCACCTCCCCTGCGGCATCCCAATCTGGCAAAATTTTATCATGAGGAGATCGCTGCTCTTCACGACCAGCTTGGCAACGAGGAGACGAGGGTACAGGCGGCCGACAAGCTTCGCACGCTGGTAAACCGCATTGATCTCGTGCCGATGGTGCGGAACTGGTGATCGTACTACGCGGCGATCTGACGCGATCCTGACGTTTGCTTCGGGCAAGAGGAAAACAGAGTTCCTCAACGAGAGGCGTCTTTCTCAAGATCGAGCGCGTCGCTTTCCTTGGTCACCTTCTGCGACCATTTCTTTTTCTTTTTCTTTTTTTCCCCTTTTTCACTGTTTCTCTCCCGGCGAATCATGATTTTCGGTATGGGTCATGGGTATGGTGACTGTCACGCCCACGACCTCCTCCGGAAACCCTGCTCTTCGAACGCTTGTCGTTATCTGCGGCGGGTTTCTTGATTTCCAAGGGTGCCTTCGCGTTTTCATGCGATGCACCCGGCCCGCCCTGACGGATGCTGGCCGGTATTTTTGTTGAAGTGAACATGTCTTCCTCCGGTCGCAACGGACGAGCCGCGCATTACTTCTCGTCGCGCGTTTTCATTGCGTCGGAAACACGCTTCTTACGTGGGTTTTTGACGTTCTCCCCAACAGCCTCCCGATCGTGCTCGGGATCGTCAAGGGGCTCCATGTAGCCGCTGGGGCGGGTTTCCTTCGGCCCCTCCCAACGGGGTGATTGGTCGGTGGTGCCGGGAGCGCCACCTCGTGGAGAATTATTGGTCATCATTGCCTCCGGTTGGGTTGCGAACCCACCCAACCTCTTTGCGGCGACGATGTTCCGCGAAGACAACAACACAGCAGGGCAACTTTTTTCGAAACAATTTCGCGTTGCCCCGGTTAGGCGCGAGAGAAAATTCAATCCGAGGGAACATGACGATGACGGACAAATCCGGCAAATCCGATCGCATCTCCAGAATGGCTTATGAGCAGCAGCAGGACTTTATCAGGCGCTCGTCACTGCAATTCCTGGAATGCGCTATTCATTTATGCGCGAACAATATGAGCATTTCCGAACTTGCCGCCCGGCTTGAGAAACAAGCCCAATATTTGCGACACTTCGGCTGAGGACAAGCCGCGGTGCGCCTACGGCGACCATGTCTTTCCTGAGGAACCAACATGCCAAGATTTTTCTTCACCGTGATCAGCGGCAAAAACATCCTCGATGATCCGGAAGGCAGCGATCTGCCGTCGCTCGACCGGGCGATCGAGGAGGCGCTCCAAGATGCCCGGGCGCTGATGAGCGAGGCAGTCCTGCAAGGGCGCGACATCTCGGAAGGATGCATCATCATCCGGAATAAACAGCAGGAAGTATTGAAAGTCGTCCGCTTCGCCGACGCGCTAGGCAGAAATGACTGATGGCGTTGCAACGTCCGTCCGCATACGAGTTATCAGTTTTTCATATTCTTTTTCCGGGACGCCGTAGGTCGTGTCGGCGACGTCTTCCAATATGCTTCGATTGACGATCCGGACGTTTCCTCGGCTGGCACGGATGGCATGAATGCCTTCGAGAACATGCAGCTCGTTGGTGATGCCCGGCCGCCGCACGCCAAGAACCGTGGAGAGGAACTCATGGGTGATCGGCAGATCATCGGCATCGAGCCGGTCATGACACATCAGCAGCCAGCGCGCGAGCCTTTCGCGCAGACTGTACTGCCCATTTGCCAGCACAAGCTGGCCCACCTGAAGCAGACAGATATTGATATAGCCCAGCAAAAGCTCCCGCAGCCGCACGTCATTCTCCATCTCCTGTCGCAGTTCGACGGCGGGGATCAGAAAGCCACGGCCGCCGACACCCATGACGGTTTCATCCGGCGTGGTTTCCGCGCCCAGAAGAGCGGGCCAGCCGGTGATCCCCTCCCGGCCGACGAGCACGGTTTCTATACTTTTACCGCTATCGTTATGAACGACGGTGGATGCCAGACCGGTTTCGATGAAACAGAGATGGGAAACAGGCACGCCAGGCGCAACGAGCTGATACCCCGCCGGCAGATCGACGTGCTCCATTCGAGACGCGAGCCGTGACAGCCCTTCCATGCCCAGGGTTTTCAATAGCAGGTTATAAACAAAAAAATCAGATCCAAGCATAGCGGTTCGCCCGGTTCGCCCCTTGCTCGAAAACAACAATATGCAGCGGTCATATTAACAGCGGAAAATCGCATGAAAACAGTGAGTACGTTTCCGTACGAATTTGCAGGAGGGTCCCTTGCTGCATCGGGGAATGGCCGAACAGGCGAAATTCTTGCCGGGACGACTTAGCGAAAGCAATCCGCCGCATCCGCCTTCAATATCTGGAACAAGCTCTTCCAATCGTGGTTAGGGGCTGCCAAACAGGGAGGCTTGAACACCATGAAAAAGAACACCGAATACCAGATCACGGCGCATGAAAATGGATGGGCCGTCGTCATCTCTGATATCATAAGAGGCGTTTATCCCAGCCGACATCTCGCGCTCGCGGCAGCAAAGCTGCTGGAGAACGATATGCTGCGGACCGAAGAGGCGAGACGCTTCGCTCAAACTACCCATATGACGCTGACCGATACCGCAGCCCCCAATCGGGTGTCCCGGTCGCTTCAGGTGATGGTGGCGGTGCCCCATCAGGTGGATGTTGCCCTGCGACGCAGAAGCGCAGAAATCAGCGTTCCACCGTCGACTGATGGTCACAATCTGGAGGCGGGTAAAGTCTAGGCGAAATGACGGGCCGGCGCCGTCTCACGCGGTGCGACCGGGATGCGTCGTGATTAAAAAATAGAGCGCAATGGCGGCCGCCAGCGCAAATATCACAAGCGCATAGACCATCATGGTTTTCCAGGTGCGTTTGCGGCGGCGAAAATCGCCGTCATCTACGCCGATGGGTGAAAACTTTGAATCGAGCCTTTCACTTACCGGTCGGTTTATATCCTGCTCAAGCCTGATGCTTTCCCGTGGCGGATCAGCCAAGTCATTGTCTTGCCTGCATCCGATACCTCCTCATGGGCGCGCGGCATCCCAACCCCGCCCATCCGCAATTGTTCCGCCCCCGAAGCGGGACGGCGGCGAGGAAAACCGCCGCAAGAGGTTTTCATCATCGGGACGCGATGCCCAACGCCGCGCCAGCCCTCTCGCGCTTGTTTGATAAATTCCGACTGGGGGCGGCTGAAATCATCCTGCTCAGGCGTTATGGTAAGCGGAAAGGCACACGCATGCAGTGGTATGCGAGGAGTAGAGCATGCAGACAGTCAAACGCCTCACCATCGCAATCATTGGCATGACTGATACCGTGACGCCGGAAATCAGAATGGCCTGGTTTCACGCGCAGATTGGCCTTGAAGGACCGTATTCCGCCAGTTTCATAGAGAGTGAAGACGCTCTGAAATTTACCGCCGCGATTATCGACATCCGTTACGAGGCGAACGTCCTGCTACGCCTCACAGAGCAGTTGGATGGTGAAGCCATTCCCTATCTTTTTTTCGTGCCCGACGCGGTCATCGATAGCGAGCCGGGACCTTTTGTCCTCTCCAGGCGTTCGGAAGACATTGAAAACATTGTTTCCGCCTTGATGGCGCAAGGAAGAGACATCAGACATTAGAGGGAGGCACGTGTCATGCTGAAGCAACGCGATAGCCATGGCGAAGCGAATATTCTGCTTTCTCATTTACCTGATGACGTCCGGGTTGAGGTTGGAGACGCGTGCAGGCCCATCAAACTCGCACTGGGTGACATGTTGATACCCGCCGGCGGGGCCATCGAGGGTGTCTTCTTTCTGTTATCCGGCATAGCTTCGGTCGTTGTCGTGACCAAATCGGGGCGCAAAACCGAGGCGGGAGTTGTCGGCAAAGAGGGGTTCGTGCCGGCGGGAGCCGTAGCTGGCGCGGAAACGAACCTGACCGAGATCGTCATGCAGGCTCCGGGCGAAGCACTTTTCATGGATATCAGGTCGTTTGACGCGCTTATTTCAAAATATCGGGTATTCTTCGACATTCTCGTCTGCGCCCTCCACGTCTCAAGAACACAGATACAATTCACGGCATCTTCGAACGCCACCCAGTCCGTAACGGAGCGCCTCGCCCGCTGGCTCCTGATGTGCCACGACCGGGTGGAAAGCAATCAGCTGCAACTGACCCACGAATTCCTGTCAACCATGCTGGCAGTCAGACGCGCGAGCGTAACGGACGCTCTCCACGTGCTGGAAAGCCTTGGGTTCATTCGCTCCGAAAGGGGACGAATTACGATCAAGAACCGCGAGATGCTTGAGACCTATGCCGGCGATCTCTACGGCGTGCCCGAGGAGGAAAACAATCGAATGCTCGCCCGATTTATGCGCAAATACAGCTCTGATTCCGCGCTTGACGACCTGACTGCTGTTGCGAGCGAGGGCGTTCGCTAGGCCCGTCGGCCGTTCTCAGTTGTCGTTGGTACGCTTGCGGACATTTACCTTTGGTCGTTTCTCTATAAGATAAATGCATCTTCCCTCATGCTGTGAAACGCCGAGCGCGTTTCAAGGAGGTGAAATGCAAACCAATCACGAATACCTGAGTGCTGGAATTTTTCTGAACGAAGACATCAATATCGTTAAGGCAGCCTACGAAAATGTCGTGTCTGCAGAACGCGATCCGGCTCTATGCCCTGCAGACGTCGCCCGCTATGTCCTGAAAATGTATGATCGCGGCGTCGTCGATCCGTCGAAACTCCAGCAATTGGCCGCTCTCTATTTCCGAACCAAATTGCGTGTCGGCTGACATCCAGGTCTGACGGGTGGCATCCTGTCACGATTTCAGCTTAGTTTTTCACCTCCGAGGTTTCCGATTATCCTGCATCTCGCCATGCGGGTGGGCAGAACGTTGCCGTGTTCCGACCGTCGATCGATCCGTGAAACGACACGATCACGATATGAAAGTCAGCCGGCGGACCGGGAACAAACCTGCGTAGGCACGGTTCGGGTTGCTCCAAGGAACTCATACCGAACGAGGTTATCAAATGACCCGGAAAACTCTCCCTATTCCAGAAGACAACCGGAGCCACCAGGGCCCCGGTGACAATGGCCGCCTGAGCACGGAAGACGCCTCATCTGCCCAGGAACAGAAAGCTTCGACCCAGACGGGCCGGCAGGCAAACATAAAGATTAACTCGACCCATCAAGGGCACCGGCAGGACAGGTAATGCCCGCCTGTTCCCGGCAGGCGGCTTGGTTGTCACCAACCTGTTTCCGGGCTCCTCGCAATCTAAGATCAATGCGGTTCCTGGAGGCGCCAAATGCGGATTCTTGCCGTGACGGCCGAAATGTTTCCATTCGTCAAAACCGGCGGATTGGCCGATGCGGCAGGTGCTCTGCCGGAGGCGCTGGCGAGACAGGGGGCGGATGTTCGTACATTGCTGCCTTTGTACCGCAGGCTCACGCCACTTATCCGCGGAAAGGAGCCATGTCTGAGTGCAACTGTTCTTGAGCAGCCGGTATCGGTTTATCCCGTTATCTCAGACGGTCAACAACTGCTGCTTCTGGAAGCGTCGGACCTGTTCGACAGGGACGGCCATCCCTATGGCATAAAAGGCGAGCCTTTTTCCGACAACGATCTGCGCTTTGCGGTCCTTTCCAAGGTTGCAGCGAAAATCGCAATCGGTGCGATTGACGGCTGGAAGCCCGATCTCGTTCACGCGCATGATTGGCACGCGGCCTTAAGCTGCGTCTACCTCGCCGAGGCAACGCCGCAGGTGCCCTCCGTCCTTACCCTTCACAATCTCTCGTTTCAGGGACAATATCCACTGGAGCGGGCGGGCGTTCTCGGATTGCCGCCCCACCTCTGCACGGTGGATTGCCTCGAATATTATGGCGACATGTCGTTTTTGAAGGGTGGCCTGACGACCGCATCGGCCGTGACGACGGTAAGCCCCACTTATGCAAGAGAAATCCTCACACCGGAAATGGGAATGGGAATGCAGGGCGTTCTTGCTAAGCGGCGCGAGAACCTGCGCGGCATCGTCAACGGCGTCGATCAGGACGTCTGGAATCCGGCGACGGACCCTTACATTCTCGCCAATTTCACGGCTGCCACGGCTACGAGACGGAGCATCAACAAATATGCCTTGCTCCAGGCCCTTGGTCTTGCCCCTACCCAGGGCCCGGTCTTCGGCGTGGTCAGTCGCCTGACCTGGCAAAAGGGGATCGATCTCCTCCCTCACGTCGTACCCCTTATAATTGAAAGGAAAGGCAGGCTGATCATTCACGGAGAGGGGGATACGACACTGGAAGACAGCTTGCAGGCGCTGGCAAAGCGTTATCCGGAGCTGGTCTGCGCCCATATCGGCTATGACGAACGGCTGGCGCACATGATCCAGGCCGGCTCGGATTTCATCATCCAGCCTTCGCGGTTCGAACCATGCGGGCTGACGCAGCTCTACGCGCTGCGATATGGCGCGCTGCCCATCGTCAGCCGCACGGGCGGGCTGGCGGAAACCATTATCGACGCCAATGACGCGGCCATTGAAGCGGGCGTGGCGACAGGCTTTCAATTCGAGCCGGCGAATACAGACGATCTGTGCGCAGCACTGGACCGCGCCATTAACGCCTATAATGACCGGGAACTTTTCCGGCGGCTTCAGGGGCAGGCCATGCAGGCTAATTTTTCCTGGGACAAGAGTGCCGCACAATATATGGCGCTTTTCGAGAGCCTTGTTGGCAACAGCAAGCGCAAAAAGAACGCGGTCGCCGACTTCAGACCCGAGACTTTTGCAAAGATAAGAGCTGACAGGCGGCAGGCGGGAACCCCAGGATCACCAACAGGTTAGGCCACTGGCAACAGGAGGCTCTGGTGATGAATGCAGCGAATTATCGCAAATGGGGTGTGCAGCGCAATCAATCCGGCGACACGGATTTCAGCATCTGGGCACCCGCCTCGGCAACGGTGAAACTGTGGCTGAACGACGCGGAATTCGACATGCAAACGGCCGGGAACGGCTGGCATAACGCCACAAAACCCACCTCCGCCGGCGATCGCTACGGCTTCATACTGGATGACGGGACAAGGGTTGCGGATCCCGCTTCCAACCAGCAGGACGAAGGCCCGCTCGGCCCCTCCCTTATCGTCAACCATGACTTCCACTGGAAAAACCCCGACTGGAAAGGCCGGCCGTGGCTCGAAGCGGTCGTCTATGAGCTTCATGTCGGAACTTTTACAAAAGAAGGAACATTTGCGGCCGCAGGGGAGAAGCTCGAATATCTCGCAGGCATCGGTGTGACGGTTGTCGAACTCATGCCGCTTGCTACCTTCTCGGGCAGTCGCGGCTGGGGTTATGACGGCGTTCTGCAGTTCGCGCCCCAGCGAGATTATGGAACGCCCGAAGACCTCAAGGCCTTTATCGATAAGGCCCACGCCCACGGCATCATGGTGCTGCTGGATGTCGTCTATAACCACTTCGGCACCACGGGGAACGCAATTGAGGCGTTTGCTCCCACATTCTTCAAGCCGGGCGGGACGCCGTGGGGACCCGCGCCGGACTTCAACCGCGCCGAGGTGCGGTCGCTCTTTCTCCAGAACGCGCTCTACTGGCTAGAGACATATCGGTTTGACGGGCTGCGGATCGATGCCGCCGACCATCTCGCCGGCGGCGACGGAGACGTCGATTTTCTGATCGAGATGGCGGGGCACGTGAAACGGGCGATAACGAGCAGGCATGTCCATATCGTTACGGAAGACGCGCGAAATGCAGCCTCACCCATGACACCTTCGTCTGATGGCCTCGTCGGTGTCGATGCCGAATGGAACGACGACTTTCACCACGTTATTCATGTTGCCACCACGCATGAGGACGGCGGCATTTACGAGGATTTCGCCAACCAGCCCTATGACGGTCTTCGCCGCTCGCTCGCAACCGGCTTTGTCTATCAGGGCCACCCGCGGCCTTCTCATAATTTTGCCGGAAGCGGTGAACCCAGCGGCCATCTCCCGCCCCACCGGTTCGTAAACTTTCTGCATAACCACGATCAGGCCGGTAACCGCCTGCGCGGGGAGCGGCTGCGTTCCCTGATACAACCTCCCCTTTTCGATACGCTTGAGACAATCCTCCTCCTCGCCCCGCAGACGCCGCTGATGTTCATGGGCGACGACCATGGTTCGACCAACCCGTTCTTCTTTTTTTCCGACCACCCTGAAAACGACCGGGAGCAGGAGATCAAGAATCGGCTGAAACAGGCGGAAAGCTTCCAGGGCGAATTACCTCCCGAGGCCCCAGAGGTGGTGCTGGATCCGAATGATCTGCACACGATGCAAATCTCGACCCTGAAGTGGGATGAGGCGGAAACGACCGAGGGGAAGCTGGCAAGGGAAAGGATGAAGGCATTGCTTGAGAAACGGCGCCGGTACATCTGGCCGCTCCTGTGCTCGGATTTCGAGAGGGCAGTTTCCCTTGACTGCGAAACCCAGTGTCTGGCGATCGACTGGTATTTCAGCGCGGGACGGCTGGAAATGCGCGCCAACCTTTCGCCAAACCTCACCAGTCTTCCGACTGTGCAGGGGGAAACCTTTTTCCGGCACGGCAGTATCGAGGGCACGAGGTATGACGATTATGCCCTGCAATTTGCGATCGGTGACCGCTGATAGGAGCAAAGAAACAAAACGGCCGCGGCAATGTCTTGCGCGAGAGGTTCAACTCACCGAAAGATGATTTCCGGCGATCCGCCGGAAAGGCGCTCTCGAGTGTGAGAAATTACACTTTAGTCAAGATTGCGCCGAAGCGATTCCCTTGCCCTGTTCACCCGGCTTTTGATGGTGCCCACCCGGCAGCCGCAAATGGCCGCGGCATCGGAGTAACTCGTCCCTCCGGCGACAAGCAGAAGAGCTTTTTTCTGATCCTTGTCGAGATCCCGTATAGCCCGCATGACTTCCTGATGCTGCACACGCCATTCCTGGCTGGCAGGGGTAGACATGGTCTGCTCGATACCAACGGGTAAGCCTACACATTCGCGTTTAGACACCTTGTAGCGGGTACAGAACGTGTTGCGCAAAATGGTGAAGAGCCACGATTTCAAAGCCGTGCCGGGCGTAAAACCGTGCAGGGACCGCAGTCCTCGCAACATCGTCTCTTGAACGAGATCGTCGACATCCTCTTCATTCCTGACGAAGCGGCGGGCAAAAGCCGTCAAGGCCGGCGCCAGATCTGCAATACCGATACGCAACACCTCCAGCTGCGAATCATTTAATGTGTTTCCGGAAACTCCACTCACAGCGTGCTTGGCCATTTTCCCATCCTTTCACCATGGGCAAATGGCTCGGCAGACGCTTGGTTGCTGTACGCCAACGTACAATAGCGAAATCCGCGACGATCCAAAGGTCTCATTGAGAACACCCGGACCGCGTCTACGCTCGCGTCCCGACAACGTGGCTTCAGGCACTTTTCGCACTGCCGGGTGATTGTTTCCGATGCCGCTGTTCAATCATGCGTTCCGCGTTTTCTCTCGTCTGTTCCCTGTCTTTGCGGCTTTCATCGCTATTGCCAGCACGGGCGTCATCCGTACCGGGCTCTGGCTTGGCGTCATCGTCTGGTAGGCTCATCGCTTCATCTCCGCTTGTGGTTTCCAAAATGAGGGACCCGCTATCCCCGCAGTTTTCTAACCATGCAGCCTGAAGGATGTTCCGGCGTGATGAAGGCCTGAGGGAACACTGTCGCCGGAAAATGGTTAGGGAGGTATCAAGGAGGATGTCATGAACAAGGACGACAAGCTCAAGCAGATCCATAAGGACAGCGAGCCGCAATTTGCGCGCGGCAAAAAAACCTCTGATAACAACGGCGTCGCGAGCGCGAAGCCAAGGGTTATCACCGGCTCGGACGACGCAACCGCCAACAAGCTGCCGCCCGGCGTCAAAAAACCCGAAAAAGACTGGGATTTGAACTACGATGAACGGGACACCAACGAGGGTGATTTCAGGGGTTAATCCGATCGACAATCGCAATTTTCACCGTGCCAGGTCCTCGATCAGAAGTTCGATGGATTGTGGCTCGGCGCCCTCTCGTGTCTGCACCGTCAATACGCTGCCGGTGTTCAGAACGCCCTCAAGCACGGTACGCTCGCCCACAATGATCTTGATGACCTTCGGGGTCGCAGCCTCGATATTCAGGCTGTTGCTGGTTTCGTGATCGACTCTCTGGGTCACGGCTGGACCTCCGTTGCTGGGAAGATTGGTGGCCTAACTGCGCTCGGCCAGGCTTGTTCCCTTTCTTCCGTTGCTGTGATGATGAATAGTGACGCTGGCTCACGACAATCTTACGGACCGCCGACCGGATTGCGACGGAAGAGTACCGAGGAGTGTCGCCGTATCGCAGACCTGCAGCTGCGTCGAATAACGGCCGGAGAGCAGCTTTAACGCTGCGTCGTGTGTCGCATCCCTTCCACTGCAAAGCGCGTCCTCTACCAGAATGACATGGAAACCTTGGTCTATCGCACCCAGAACGGTGGCGAGAACGCAGACATCCGTTTCTCCGCCTGTTATCACAATCGTCGATACATGCTCTTTCCGCAGGATTTCGCCGAGACCCCCATGTTGCCACGGCGAATAGACGCTTTTGCGGAAGATACGGGCGGGTGGGATATAGCGCGATAGGGAGGGGATTACCTCGATGAGCTCGGGAGGCAGGGACTGCTGCGTCATCATCGGCCATTTTTCATAATAGGCGCGCCACGCACCGGGAGCCTCTTCTACGGTTTTAGGCGGTATAAAACAGGTGAAGATACAGCGGGCGGCATCCGCCCGAACCACGGCCTCCACCTCCTCGCTGATGCGGTCCATCCATTCGACATGCCATGGCGTATCCTCGGCGAAAACGCGCTGCATATCGACGCACAGGTGCCGCCAGTCTCCCTCGTCCGAAAATTTGACCATGCCTCCTCCCTACCCGCCGGTCTCGCTGTGAGGAGCGGCAACCGGCTTCGATTCCGGCGAACCGCGAAAGCGCAAGAAGATGGAAAGAACGACGAGGACCGCAGTCGACAGAAACTCCGATTGCCAGTTCTGAAACGATTCAAACCAGAATTCTACACTTCCCAAATGCGCAAACAGCGTCGTCTCGGGCTCGCCGTGCATGGCGGCTTCCAACGCCGCCGTGTCGGCACTGTATTTCAGATGCAGGACAAAACTGACGATAAAAAGGAAGGACAGCGCCAGACCCAGGGAATAGGAATAAATGGCACGGATAAATCCTCCAAGTTTTACCGGCCAGGGCGCCTTGGGATCATCTTCTTTTTGGGCAGGGTCTTCATCCTGCGGGGCAGTCTTGTCAGGATCCTTGGACTCCGACGAGCCTCTTTGAAAAAGAAATGCGGTCAGCATCACGTAAGCCGACATCTGGAGGAATTCGCTCTCCCAGTTTTCGAACAAAGCGGAGAGAAAATGACCGCTCTTTGCATAGGAAAAAAACGTGAGAGGCATGGCGTGATGTTGCGCCAGCTCCTCATTGTAAACCGCCCAACCGGTCGCCAGCATACCACCGATCGTCAATACGGAAGTCAGGACAAGGACAATCGCCAATCCATTGTCGCGAAACAGCCTCATGGTTCAGCCTCGCATGAAAGAGACAACTGCGAAATCGAAGGTGCCGCCGGTTTGAGCGGCACCTCCCAGGTGACGGACCGCTTACGCCGCCTTGGATTTGGCCTTCACGTTTGCGCTGGCCTGGGCAAGCGACGAGAGCGCCGTGTCCGTCGCGCTTTCTTCGCCCAGCGTCTGTTCGAACAGTTTGGCCGCTTCCTTCATGCCGAGTTCAACCGCCCACGTCTTCAATGTGCCGTAGCGGGTGATCTCGTAATGCTCCACGGCCTGCGCCGAAGAAATGAGCCCAGCATCAAGCGCGGACGAGCCTTTGAATTCCTCCATGATTTCCTCGCCTTCCGCGATGATGCCCTGGATCGCCTCACAGGTCTTGCCGCGCGCCGGCTTGCCGAGCAGTTCAAAGACATTCTGCAAACGCTCCACATGGACCTCTGTCTCGTCCCTGTGTTTTTCGAATGCCGCCTTCAAGTCCGGCGATTGCGCAGCGCGCGCCATCTTCGGAAGCGCCTTGCGAATCTGGCGCTCGGCAAAATAAATGTCCTTCACCGTATCGAGGAAAAGGTCTTCCAATGTCTTCTCAGCCATTTTTAGTCTCCTGTTGCTTTGGTTGGTGAGTGGGAAATCAGATGTTCGTCATTGCTCATTAACGGAATCGGAGGCCTTGCCGAGTTTCACCGACGGCTCGCGCGCCCACACCCGCAATTTGCCGAGTTCGGACACGAAGGCCGCCAGTCCCTCCTCGCCTGACAAGGGCAGCACCCCCTCATCCATGGCGTCCGCAATTCCCGCTTTTTTCAGAAGCGGCAGCGCCGACTGGTCGTAACCGATGAATTTGCAGTGCTGGAACGCGTCGGCGACGAAATCCCGCGCGGTTGCTTCCTTGATCAGTTCATCGACGGCCGTAGCCGATGTCAGCAGCGCCACCGCATCGAAAAGCACTGAAGGACCGCCATCGATCATGTGATGTGCCTCGATGAAGGTACCGTCCGACGCCGTCACGCCGCCAACCTTGGGCGCGATCAACTCGAAGACGGCTTTTTCGGCTGTTACCGCCTTGGTCAGCCCCTTCAGCAGTTTTGCATCTACACCGTCGGTGATGAGAATACCGAGCTTGCGACCCTCGAACCGTTTGGGCCCACGCTGAACAATACTGAGCGCCGGCGAAGGCTCAAGATCCTGACGGGTCGGCATGGCGGCATCCGCGGGCTTGGGCATGGCTTGCAGGCCGAGCTTCTGCGCTACCGTCGCAGCCAGCGTTTCATCGATATTGAGAAGATGCGCGACCATCCTCTCACGAATGACTGGCGTTTCCACCTTGCTGAGTTCGAAGGTGAGCGCCGATGCGATATGGCGTTGTTCAGGCGGCGTTTGGCTAATGTAGAACTGGCGCGCCTGGCTGTAATGATCGGCAAAACTTTCCGGCCGCAGCCTCGCCTTGGGTCCCTGCTCTTCAGCGGGGAAATGCTGGAAACCACGCATCGGCGATTCCCTTGGACCCTCTCCGAAGGAATTCGGCTGATAATTGGCCCGTCCGGCCGGGTTGCGCACCGCCATATGGCCGTCCTGCTGGAAATGCGCGAAAGGACACTTAGGCGCATTGATCGGCAGATGTGTGAAGTTTGGCCCGCCGAGACGCTTCAACTGCGTATCGAGATAGGAAAAATTCCTGCCCTGCAGCAGCGGATCATTGCTGAAATCGATGCCCGGCGGAACGTTCTGCGTCATGAACGCCACATGTTCGGTCTCGGCAAAAAAGTTGTCCGGCATACGATCAAGGACGAGCCGGCCGACCGGTTTGGGCGCCAATATCTCCTCGGGGATGATCTTGGTGGGATCAAGGACGTCAAAATCGAAACTGTCGGCGAAGTCCTGGTCGAAAAGCTGCACCTGCAACTCCCACTCCGGGAAATTGCCGGACTGGATCGCAGTCCAGAGATCACGCCGATGGAAATCGGGATCGGCACCGTTGATCTTGACCGCTTCGTTCCACGCCACCGATTGCAATCCAAGTTTCGGCTTCCAGTGAAACTTCACGAAGCTCGATTCTCCCTTCGCATTGATGAGGCGGAAGGTGTGTACGCCGAACCCCTCCATAAACCGGAAGGAACGCGGAATAGTCCGGTCCGACATGATCCACATGACCATGTTCATGCTTTCGGGCGTCAGGCTGATGAAATCCCAGAAGGTGTCATGCGCCGTTTGCGCCTGCGGAAAGGCGCGGTCGGGCTCCTGCTTGGCGGCATGAATGAGGTCCGGAAACTTGATTGCGTCCTGAATGAAGAAGACGGGAATGTTGTTGCCGACGAGATCCCAATTTCCTTCCTTGGTGTAGAGCTTCACGGCAAAGCCGCGCACATCCCGCGCGAGATCGGCCGAGCCCTTGTTGCCGGCCACTGTCGAGAACCGCACGAAGGCGGGCGTCTTTTCACCGGCCCTCTGAAACAGGTCAGCCTTGGTGTGGGCGGCAAGGGAGTCATAGGTCTCGAAATAGCCATGCGCGCCGTAACCGCGGGCATGAACCACGCGTTCTGGAATTCGCTCGTGATCGAAATGGAAAATCTTCTCGCGGAAATGAAAATCATCCACGAGAAGCGGCCCGCGAGGACCGACCCGAAGGGAATTCTGGTCGTCCGCAACCGGCCCGCCCTGCGCGGTCGTCAGCACGGGCTCATCGCCAGTGGCAATCTGGTGCAGCTCGCCTCCTTCTCCCCGAACAAGCTTCTGGTCGTGGATGGTAACGGATGATGAGGTGGAATCTGGTTTTTTGGCCATGTTAACTCCTGCAAGGCGTTGACCAGGGACCATGGCGGAACCAGGCCCCTGGAGGACGGACGTTCTCGTCAAATTGCCGAGCGGCGATAGCGGCTACGTTCCTGTTCAATGTCTTCCGCTGCGTAGGGTCTCGATGTCTCGTCGAAACGCGTCCAGCCCTGTTCGCGATAAGCGGCGCGGCGTTCGGCAGGATCAACCCAGCCTTGCCGCTTCAGCACGGCCTCGGCCTCCGGCACCAGATTGTCTTCCACACGGGCGGTTACCAGTGTGCCGCCCCTGCGCACCCCTTCCGCGTAGAGATTGGCATCCTCTTCGGAAACACCCGAGCGGGTCATAGCTCCGATCAGCCCGCCGGCCGCACTGCCGGCAACAGCGCCGCCGGCTGCTCCGACTGCCGTTGCGGCAAGCCAACCGGCTGCAACCACCGGCCCCACTCCCGGGATCGCCATCAACCCAAGTCCCGCCAGCAGACCCCCAGCGCCGCCAACAAGCGCGCCGATGCCAGCACCCGCGCCGGCGCCCTCAGCAGCATTGGAATCGGAATCCTCTCCATGTCGCCTGTCGGCGTTGCTGGCCACAACGCTGATATCGCTTGACGGCACGCCCGCTCGCTCCAGTTCGGAAACGGCAGCGCTCGCATCATCATAGTCATCGAAAAGTCCGGTTACGGTTCTCATGTCATTTCTCCCAAATCCTGCGCGCCTCACTTGGCGACGACGTTGCCCTGATAATCGAGCGCGATGGCGACGGTCTTGCCGCCCTTCATGCCCGATGCCATCCACACGCCCTTGTGATCCTTCG
The DNA here is from genome assembly GCF_053522105.1 of Agrobacterium sp. 22-3639C2. Classification (NCBI taxonomy): domain Bacteria; kingdom Pseudomonadati; phylum Pseudomonadota; class Alphaproteobacteria; order Hyphomicrobiales; family Rhizobiaceae; genus Agrobacterium; species Agrobacterium sp. 22-3639C2. The sequence continues at coordinate 59,286 of NZ_JBNWDB010000009.1, forward strand.
TCAGATTCTTGACCTGGGTGTAACCGGCATCTTCAATCCTCTGTCTGGCCTGCGCCTCAGTGAAGCTATTGGCGCCCTCCACCGGGGCCGTAGGGTTACTGGCGCCCGGCGTGGCGACAGCAGGCGTATCGCCTCCGGGATTGGCGGTCGGCGTCTGCTGGGCGAAAGCCGACAGCGCGCCGCTCCCCAGAAGCAACGCAACGAAAACAGTCTTCTTCATTGGGATTTTCCTCCGCTTGCATTATGGCTCTCCAGCCTCCCTCTCGGGCGTTCCCCCGAGATGGCAAACCCCTTTCAGGGCCGGCATGGACATCTCCCGAACAAACCGACATGCGGAGAGTTCCGAAAAATAATGATCGACGAGGAGAATCTCGTTTCGAAAATTCGGAGCGGATCATGGAGGGCTCGATAGCATACGACCCGCGTAGCCGTTCGAGGGCGTAAGGCCTGCGACACGAACCGGTAAAATGGATATCAGTCCTCGCTGCCCGGATATTGGCTGTTCTTCAGGAGTCCCGCCAAGTGCACCGTGTTGCGCACAAGGATGCTGATCATGGTTTTAACGGCATCAGGCGTCTCATCGAGATCGACGAAATTCTTCGATCCCATCGCCTCCCCTAGCCAATAGGCAACCGCATTTGCCGGGATTGTGAAGCCAACATCATTCAGAGCCTGGAAAAGTTCCGCAGAAACGTGGTGAGCCCCATCCTCATTCCCGACGACTGCCACCGCGGCAACCTTGCCGTAGGAAACCATACGCCCCTGCTCGTCCTTTTCCTCCAGAAATGCATCCATGCGCTCCAGCGCTCGTTTGCACACGCTCGAAGGCTGTCCGAGCCATATCGGTGTGCCAAACAAAAGAATATCGGCAGCAAGAATCTTCTCGAGGATAGCCGGCCAGGCATCCCCCTCGCCTTCGTCTGACGTAACCCCGGCCTTGATGTCATGATCAGCGAGCCAAATCATTTCGCTTTGAACATCGTGATCGCCGAGCTCTTGAAGGATCAGGGCCAGAACTCTTTCTGTCGATGACGGCTCTGCCGATTTGGAGGACTTAAGTGTGGCATTCAACGCAAGGGCCTTGAGAGACATAATAATTCCTTCTGTCAGCGGGCTTTGCCGCGTGTGGTCTTCGGTGACGATGTCACGGCGATGACAAGCGATGGCCGCCGCCGCCATCTGACAAACCGCCCGACCTAACGCCGGGAAAGCAATCGCGCCATGGCATGATGCGGCGGCGGCTTTTCACCTTCAGAGCCGTTTTCCTTTTCCAGCCGAGCGCGGATGTCCTCAATTTCTGCTTCCGTGAGATGCTCGATCCCGATGAAATCCGCCCGCGCCTCCTCCACAGCTCGAAGCAATTCGTCTAGTTTTGCTTCCATCGCCGCAGAATCCCGGTTCTGCGAGTTCTGCACGAGGAAAATCATGAGAAAGGTGACAATGGTCGTGCCTGTGTTGATGACCAGTTGCCAGACCTCAGAAAACCCGAACAGCGGCCCGCTTATTCCCCAGACGATGACTGTGCCAAGCGCGGCGACAAAAGCTGTCGGCGAACCGGAAAAAGACGCTATGCGGCTCGCTAATTGAGTGAAAAACCTTTCCATGGCGCTGCACCTCATGGCTGACACCGACACTGACGCAGAACACACCTGCCGTATCACCCGCGATCTACGGACCGGCAATGCGTGCTGCGTTCCGTTGCCCCCAAACAAAGAACACGCGCGATGGTTCCGGAACGCGGCGAGTTGGAGCGAGCAGCACCATGCTTTAAGTACGAAGCGAGACGACGTTCACCCGCTGCCAGCCATCTCAAAAGTACAGCACCAGAACGCCATTTCTTCGGGCCAATGTGTAGATGGCAAAGTTACCCTCTTCAGGACGAGGACCACCCACGAACACCGACCCGTTTTTGCGGGCACAGCTACTGCGAGCCAGTTCTTTCTTCAGCCGCCTGTTCTCCTCGGTCACCTCGTCGCCCTTGGCGTTCGACGCCCCAAACCTCTTCTTCCATTCGTATAGTGAGAGCTGGGCAACGCCGTGACGTTGAGAAACCTCGCAACCGGATAGCCTTCGCGCGTGGTCTGGTGCACGTCTCACATACGCAGCACGATTATCTGGAGATGCTTCGTGCCGGCGAGTTGGACAGGGATCAGAAACGCAAAAAGCTCCTCGACGCTTGCGCGGAGGAGCATTTTGTTAAGCGATTTGAATGGTTAAACATTCAAGTTTGAATTGGTTGCGGGGGCAGGATTTGAACCTGCGGCCTTCAGGTTATGAGCCTGACGAGCTACCGGGCTGCTCCACCCCGCGTTACCAGCGTAAATCTCTATTGGATTTATCGCGACCAGCGTAAATCCCTATTGGATTTATCGCGACTGCATCACAGGGACGCTGTGATGTATAGTTCCGGAGCAAATTGCCGCAGGCGATTTGTCTCCTTTAAGGGACGCACGTTGCGTTTGCCTTATGTTTTCATGTTCCGTAATGCAAAAAGGCCGCTTTGAGCGGCGCTTTGTATCGGCTGGGCCGAAGAGTTTGCTTGAGAAGATATTTGTTGCGTTTTGCAGACCTGGCAGCGACCTACTCTCCCGCGTCTTGAGACGGAGTAC
>NZ_JBNWDB010000010.1:2514-5014 GCF_053522105.1 Agrobacterium sp. 22-3639C2
GAGTTGAATATCCTTTTGAAGAAATAAAAGTTTGCATCTTCTGCTAAGGAAGATGCCTGTTCTGAATACATTGTGAAGAGAAGATATGTCTGGAAGCGTCCAGGTGTTTTGGGTTTATGCCTGAAACGTCCGAGACCAATCCTTGTGAAACCATGTGATGGCTTAGTCGGCCGGAATTGGTGGAGGGGTTGGAGGTAGGAAGGATCGCTTGTCCGAGGCATTTTTGTTGTTGGAGCTTTTGCTCCTCTGATGGGAATGCTGGATTGATGTTGCCTGACCGCGCATCACCGGATGATATCTCGAGAAGCTGGTCTTAATGATACGACCTCGAAGTGCACCGGCGTGCCTTCAAAGAGGATTGTATCGAACACGTCGATGTCATCAGGAGATGATCTGGTTGTAAAAGGTAACCGGATTGCCGTTCCTTTGGAACGGCTATGGATGAGCATAGACAATGAGAACGAAGAAGTGAATTAAGGGCATTTGGTGGATGCCTTGGCATGCACAGGCGAAGAAGGACGTGATACGCTGCGAAAAGCCGTGGGGAGCTGCGAATAAGCTTTGATCCATGGATCTCCGAATGGGGCAACCCACCTTAAATGCTTGGAAAATCCAGTCTGTTTTATGAACGGCCTGGGTTTCCAAGCATTGTGATAAGGTATCTTACTTTCGAATACATAGGGGTAAGAAGCGAACGCAGGGAACTGAAACATCTAAGTACCTGCAGGAAAGGACATCAACCGAGACTCCGTAAGTAGTGGCGAGCGAACGCGGACCAGGCCAGTGGCAATGATGAATAAAGCGGAACGATTTGGAAAAGTCGGCCATAGAGGGTGATAGCCCCTTACGCGTAGAACAGTCATTGTCCTTGAGTAGGGCGGGGCACGTGAAATCCTGTCTGAACATGGGGAGACCACTCTCCAAGCCTAAGTACTCGTGCATGACCGATAGCGAACAAGTACCGTGAGGGAAAGGTGAAAAGCACCCCGACGAGGGGAGTGAAATAGAACCTGAAACCGGATGCCTACAAACAGTCGGAGCCCGCAAGGGTGACGGCGTACCTTTTGTATAATGGGTCAACGACTTAGTGTAACTAGCAAGCTTAAGCCGGTAGGTGTAGGCGCAGCGAAAGCGAGTCTGAATAGGGCGATTGAGTTAGTTGCATTAGACCCGAAACCGAGTGATCTAGCCATGAGCAGGCTGAAGGTTGGGTAACACCAACTGGAGGGCCGAACCCGTATCTGTTGCAATAGATTGGGATGACTTGTGGCTAGGGGTGAAAGGCCAATCAAACTCGGAAATAGCTGGTTCTCCGCGAAATCTATTTAGGTAGAGCGTCGACCGAATACCCTCGGGGGTAGAGCACTGGATGGGCTATGGGGACTCACCGTCTTACTGATCCTAACCAAACTCCGAATACCGAGGAGTACTAGTCGGCAGACACACGGCGGGTGCTAACGTCCGTCGTGAAAAGGGCAACAACCCTGACCTCCAGCTAAGGTCCCCAAGTCATGGCTAAGTGGGAAAGGATGTGAGGATCCCAAAACAACCAGGATGTTGGCTTAGAAGCAGCCATCATTTAAAGAAAGCGTAACAGCTCACTGGTCTAAATAAGGGTCTTTGCGCCGAAAATGTAACGGGGCTAAAGCCATGCACCGAAGCTGAGGATGTGACAGTTGTAGTGACTGTTGCGTGGTAGCGGAGCGTTCCGTAAGTCTGTGAAGGCGGACCCGTGAGGGCTGCTGGAGATATCGGAAGTGCGAATGTTGACATGAGTAACGATAAAGGGAGTGAGAGACTCCCTCGCCGAAAGACCAAGGGTTCCTGCTTAAAGTTAATCTGAGCAGGGTTAGCCGGCCCCTAAGACGAGGCGGACACGCGTAGTCGATGGGAACCACGTTAATATTCGTGGGCCTGGTGGTAGTGACGGATCTCGTGTGTTGTACATTCTTACTGGATTGAATGTGCGGCGAAGAGGTTCCAGGAAATAGCTCCACCGTATAGACCGTACCCGAAACCGACACAGGTGGTCAGGTAGAGTATACCAAGGCGCTTGAGAGAACTATGTTGAAGGAACTCGGCAAATTGCACGCGTAACTTCGGAAGAAGCGTGACCCCATTTTACGCAAGTATGATGGGGTGGCACAGACCAGGGGGTAGCGACTGTTTATCAAAAACACAGGGCTCTGCGAAGTAGCAATACGACGTATAGGGTCTGACGCCTGCCCGGTGCTGGAAGGTTAAAGGGAGGGGTGCAAGCTCTGAACTGAAGCCCCAGTAAACGGCGGCCGTAACTATAACGGTCCTAAGGTAGCGAAATTCCTTGTCGGGTAAGTTCCGACCTGCACGAATGGCGTAACGACTTCCCCGCTGTCTCCAACATAGACTCAGTGAAATTGAATTCCCCGTGAAGATGCGGGGTTCCTGCGGTCAGACGGAAAGACCCCGTGCACCTTTACTATAGCTTTACACTGGCATTCGCCAAGGCATGTGTAGGATA
>NZ_JBNWDB010000011.1:0-568 GCF_053522105.1 Agrobacterium sp. 22-3639C2
GGAGACGATTAATGAAACTCTACTACATGCCCGCCGCTTGCTCGCTCTCACCACACATCGTTGCCAACGAACTGGAGTTGGATATCGAATTTGTCAGGGTGAACTTCAAAGATCATAAGACTGAAGGGGGCCAAGATTATTACGACATCAATCCCAATGGCTACATTCCGGCCCTGGACGTGGGGAACGGCGCGATGCTTTTCGAGGGGCCAGCCATCGTCCAATACATGGCCGATCTGAAGCCTCAATCCGGCCTCGCTCCCGCCAACGGCACTTTCGAGCGTTACAAGCTGCAGGAGATGCTGAGTTTCCTATCGACCGAAATCCACAAGGGCTTCATTCCACTTCTTTATGCGAAACAGGCGGGTGCATATCTCGAAACAGCAACGCCGAAGCTGGAAAAGCGCTACGCATGGATCGACAATTTGCTGGCATCGCAGCGTTTTTTGATGGGCGAGAATTTCACGGTCGCCGATGCATATCTGTTCGCTCTCACAAGCTGGGGACAAGCGTCATGGCTGAAGTCATACTATGGTGCAGATATCCATTTCGACGATCTTCTCAACCT